>NZ_CP081855.1:1200000-1800000 GCF_019797825.1 Limosilactobacillus panis
CTTGTAACGGTCGGAGTAGATCCCCATTGGTTCCAGGTAGGTCGTCCCGAGGGCCGCTAACTGGCCATTCTTATTTTCCTTGTTATAAGCCTGGAGGTAGGACCAGGACTGGAAAGCATTGACATCAATCTGACCATTGGCCGTAGCCTTATTCAGAGCAACCGGGTCGGTAAAGTCCTTGACCCGGATCTTTAGCCTGGCCTGCTTGGCCTCCTTACTCTTAGCAATGTGCTGCCAAACCTGGACATCCGGACCAATTGTCCCAATGGTGATCTCCCTGTTTCCCAGTGGGCCGCCATTGCTGGCAACGCCCAGGCCGAACGCTGCTGCTAAGACAACGACAATTCCAATCACCCACCACCAAATCTTTCGTCCTCTCTTCTTGCACATAGTCAACCTTCCTCTCTTATTTCTTTAAACTAGTCAACAACGTGCCGTTCAAATGGCTTGTCGGAAATTCCCTCGCTCAAAATCTTCTTGGACCATTCCTTGGCGGAGAATAAGGAGTGGTCACGGTAGTTCCCACAGGTCTTAATCGTGGTTCCTTGAACGTCTTCCCACTTAGTCTTGTAGGCGATTTCTTCTAGTGATGACTTCAGGGCCTTGGCAACTTTTGTGGTGGAATGTTCACCCCAGGTAATCAAGTGAAAACCGGTCCGGCAACCGAATGGTGAACAGTCAATGACCCCGTCTAACCGATCCCGCAGCAAACCAGCCAGCAGGTGTTCAATCGTGTGTAAACCAGCGGTTGGGATGGCGTTCTCGTTTGGTTGTACCAACCGTAAATCGTAGTTGCTAATCTTATCACCCTTTGGTCCTTCCTCAACCGTAATCAGACGAACGTATGGTGCCTTTACCTTAGTGTGATCCAACGTAAAACTTTCAACTTTAGCCATAATAATGATCTCCTTTATAAATTTCTTAGTTCCAAACTTCTTCTGCAATCTTCTTAATCAGTCTTAATTTTGCCCATTCTTGTTCTTCCGTTAAAATATTACCCTCTTCCGTTGATGCAAACCCACATTGGGGACTCAAACACAGATTTTCCAAAGGAACGTGTTCGGCCGCCTCGTGAATTCGCTTAACCACCTTTCCCTCATCTTCGAGTTCGCCGGACTTTGAAGTAACTAGTCCCAAGACGATCCGGACATCCGGCCGCTTATTCCAAATCGTTGCCAGTGGTGAGAAGTCCCCTGCCCGGTCGGAGTCATACTCCAGAAAGAAGCCGTCGTAGTTGAGTTGGGCAAGGTACTTGGCCACCGGTCCATACCCACCGGAGAAGAGGAAGGTCGACTTAAAATTCCCCCGGCAGATGTGGGTCGTTACGGTCAGGTCAGCCGGCAACCCTTCCAGGGCCTTATTGATAACGGTCACCGCATCCTCGGCCAGTTGAACATACTTGGCATGTTCGGCTTTTTGGTCAGCCGTTTCATTGAGCTTACTAATGAGGAAGGCCCAGGTCGTGTCGTCAATCTGGAGGTAGCGGCAACCCAGCTCGTAGAAATGCTTGATGGTCTTGTTATAGGCCGTTGCCAAGTCAGTGAGGTAATCAGCCCGCCGGTCATAAAACTCTGGCCAGTTGTCCGACCGGTTATCCCGGAAAAGCATCGTTGGCGATGGAATCGTTTGCTTGACTACTGTCCCCTTACCAGCGGCCTGCTGGGCAAACCGGAAGGCCGCGAAGAATGGGTGGTCAGGGTTGTAGGCCACCTTCCCGGCTAATTCGGCATTGTCTGTCCGGGTCTTAGCGCCGTGGAACTTATAGCTCTTCTGGTAGTCATACTTGGCAACCCCTTTCAGGCCCCAAAGAAAGTCGAGGTGCCACCAGCTCCGCCGAAATTCTCCATCGGTCACCGCATGAAGGCCCACCGCCTTTTCCTTATTGATCAGATCAGTGATGCATTCGTCGGTGACTGCCTTTAAGGTGGCTTCGTCAATGTCACCCGCCTTATACTTAGCCCGGGCATCCTTTAACTTAGCCGGTCGGAGGAAACTGCCGACAATGTCATAACGGTATGGTGCTTGTAATTTTTCACTCATGTTCAATTCTCCCTTTCCCGCTTAAATGAGAAGATGGTTAAAAGCAAAAACGTCCCTAGGAAAGGCGCAATAGTCTTTCCTAGGGACGTTAGAAATTCATTAACGTGATACCACCCTAATTTGGTAGGGACTCACATCCCCACCCTCAATAGGTACACCGATCTGGTAAACCTAGACTTGCTATCGGTCGTCAACCGTGGATTACTTACCGTAGCTCGCAATCACAACTTGCTCCAAGACCATCTTCGTGAGCCGCCGACTCGTCACCTCTCAGCACCGGTGATTCTCTGTAAAGTCATTAGAACACTACTCATCTTTTCTAAGCGTTTCTTAATTTGATTGTCATTATTGTATAATCCACGTTAATGAATGTCAAGAATAAATTTAATTTTTTCGAACTAAGAATATATTTGCTTAATAACTAAGAGAACCACTGCTTCAATTGCAAAACCTAAAAGTAATACTAAACTTTCCATATTAAAAAACGCTCCTTAAAAAGTCTTTGATCAAGCGGCATTCGCGAATGAGCGCTAGGTAACCGCTTTCAAGAACGATTATAACACTTAATGAACATTTTTCAAAAACTCATCAAATATTAACAAAAAATTAGGCACCGTGCTCTGTAAAGAGCATCAGTACCTAATTTTATTTTCTATATAAACTGCATCCGGGCGCCGATAATCTTCTCAACCGCCGGGACACCGTCTTTAACATGGAGCGCCTTGAATGGGAAAGTTGCCCGGTAGGTAGCACTGCCAGATGGACCCTCGTGTTTCAAGAACTCATTAATATCCGCACTCTGTGCCCGCCCAGTAAGGATCCGGGTCAAAATGGCGGTGAGGTTTAACCCCAGGGCCTTGGCCAAAAAGGCAATTTCCGGCAGTGGAATCGGCTGAACACCGACCTTCTTGAAGCCGCCGCTTGCCTGTTTTTCAAAAATTACCTGGTAAAGGCCTGGACCAGACTGCCCCGCAATGGCTGCCATGCTTTGATCATTCAATTTCTGGTTATCGACATTGGCCAGCTCCGCCGGATAGCGGATAGCTGTTGATTCGTATTCCAGCTGGTCGACGGAGAGCAGGTTGGTGATCGTTCCCAGTGGGTAGGCATACTTGCCATCGTAGAGAAAGTTGAAGGAAACGAGCTGGTTAGAATAGTCGTCCAACATTGACAGGTCATCATCCGGGATCACCACGAGCTGGCTTTCAACTTGGTCCTGCTCCAGTGCGGTCAAGAGTTCACTGTAACTGGCAGGCACAAACAGGAACTGCGGTTGCTCGATTCGCAGGATCTGCAGGATGTTTTCCGTTGTGGCCGGCTCAATGTAGCGCTTGTCAGCCAACGAGTAACTCAGGGTAACCGAACTGGGGTTGGAATTGACCACTACCGTGTGGAAGTGGTCGGCCTTTAATTGGCGCATAAGCATGGCGACAAAGTAGTCCCCGGCGTTGCTCATCCCCAACCGCAGGCCACCAGTCCCGATAATCACCGCACTGGGCTGGGCCGTTTTGGTGGCCTCGTTTTCAAACTCAAGGGCGGAATAGAAGCTCCCGGTGTGCTGGGTGAACTCCCCACCTGAGGGCTCAATCTCCTTATACTTAGTCATCAACTTGTGGTCCTCATACATCTGGTAGACCTGCTCTGGAGTTGTCTTCCACAAGCGAGCAATCAGTTGGTTGCTGAGGCCGTTGTACTTGGCCTTGATTAACACCGGCTCCTTCTGGGGGTGACTAACAACCTCTTCAATCAGGAGCCGCATCCGGTTGAGCTGGTCAAAGTAGAAGGGGTCGATCTTCGTCATTTCGGCGAGTTCATCGACCGAATAGCCCCGCTTCATCGCCTCAATCAGGACAAAGATCCGTCCCGCAGCCGGGTGGACAAGCTTCATTACGAGCTCATCATCGGAGAGCTTCTCCTGGGCTAACAGGTGGAAGTCGGTTGGTTCCTTATAGCGGGACTCAATTGCCTTAAAGAGGGCCTCAATCGGGCTGCGGCCAATCCCGAAGGCTGTCCCCACCGACTTTTTCTCGGTTGTTAGCTGCTGGTCGGCCTTGGGAACCGCATTAAAGCCCCACATCGGGACCCGGGCTGCGATATGGTCCATCGTCGGTTCAACTAGGGCAGCGTGATTAACATAGCCTACTCCCAAGTCAATATTACGAAGAAGCTTGCCCGCATATAGTTGGGCACAGACCTTTGCAATTGGGTATCCGGTGGACTGGGCAACAAAGGCCGTCATCCGGTCGAAATAGGCACTGTTCTTGATTACGTAGAACTTATCATTTTCCGGGTTAAGGGCAAATTGGACGTGGTTGACCCCCACAATCCGTAACTTACGGGTAATCGCAAAGGCGGTATCTCGCATGTCCTGGATTTGCCGATCCAGGAGCGTCTGCGGAGGATTAAAGGCAATCGAGTCGCCGGCGTGAATACCAATTGGGTCCATATCTTCAACCATCGAAAGCATCATCATCGTCCCCGACTGGTCACGCTGAACAACCACCTCAATTTCCTTAAAGCCTGCCAGGCTCTGCTGAACAAAGACCTGGTCGGCTCGCGACTGCTTTAAGCACTTCTGGACGGCCGTCGCCAACTCCCGCTGGTCATGGACAATTTGCCGAGTGCTGCTGCTCTTGGGAAGGACCGACCGGATAATAACCGGGTAGCCAATCTTGCGGGCCTCTTCCAAGGCATCCTGGTAGGTATTGACGGTAACAATTGCCTTCGTCGGTGCATCCATGGCGTGGAGGGTCCGGCTGAGGAGGACCGGGTTGTTGATCTGTCGAATGGTCCCTTCCGGAATACCTAACAGGCGGATATTTCTCTCCTGGATGATTCCCTTATCAAGCAGTTTTTGGGCCAGTTCAAAGGCCCGCCGGTTCCCCAAGGTCGGAAGGATGGCGTGGGGCTTGTACTGGTCAATGATTCGAATGAGGTTGTCGACCTCCAGCGGGCCCACACAGGCATGGTCAATGATGTCGCTGCTTTCTAAGCTAACCGAAAACGGGTTGTCATCAACGAGGATGGTGTGAATGCCTAGCTGGTGAAATTCGGTGGCTACCTGGTAGGTGGCTGAATCGAGCTCATCCCCGTGCTGGATGTCATTGGCCCCGGCCCCGATAATCAGGACGGAACGAACTTCTTTTGTCATTACCGTTGCGCCTCCCTCCGGTTCATGATCTCGATAAATTCATCAAACAGGCCGTTTGTCTCGTCCGGGCCGGGCGCCCCATCCGGGAAGAACTGGACGGAAAACGCCGGGTACTGCCGGTGACGAAGGCCCTGGATACTGTTATCCAGCATATCAACATAGGTGATGAAGAGCTTGGAGCGGTCAATCGTTGTCCGGTCTACCTGAAAGCCCCCACCCTGGGTCGCGTAGACAATGTGGTCCGTTACGATCTCATGTAAGGGGTGATTCATCCCGTGGTGCTCAACCGGCAGGCGCTTGACCCGGGCGCCGTTCGCCATCGCAAAGAGCTCGTGGCCCAGTCCAATTGCAAAGAGGGGTACCTTTGCTTCGACCTCCCGAATCATCTTCAGGACCGATGACTTCAACTTATTGGGGTCACCCGGGCCGGTCGACAGGACAACCCCGTCTGGGTCTAGACGGAGAATCTCATCCGTTGTCGCCGTGTACGGCAGGACGGTGACGTTACACTTCCGCCGGCTCAGTTGCCGCAGAACCCCGTTCTTCAGGCCGAAGTCAATGACAACGACGCTCTTCCCCACTCCCGGATTCGGGTAGGGTTTGGGCGTGGCCACCTGAGCCACCTGCTGGCTCGTTAGGACCGTGGCGTGGAGCTGGTCAAAGGCGTGGTCATCAGGGACAGGCACGATGCTCCCCTTCAACGGCTTTCCGGCAGCACGGAGCTTATGAACAATTGCCCGGGTGTCAACGTTACTGATTCCCGGAATGTTCATCTGCTTTAAGTACTGGTCTAGGGTCAGCCGGCGGACGTTATTAGTTGCCACGTTGGATAGCGACCGGACAACAACGCCCTTAATTGTTGGGACAATCGTCTCATAAATGTTACGCTGAATCCCATAGCTTCCAATATTCGGCTGGGTAAAAATCAAAATCTGATTATTGTAGATTTGGTTGGTGATGATCTCCTGGTAACCAGTCATGCTGGTGTTAAAAACTACTTCGCCAAAGGTCACAGCCGGGGCGCCAAAACCATCGCCGGCAAAGATAGACCCATCTTCAAATATGAGGTATCGTGATGCCATTAATAATCCCCCTCTTGAGCAAATTGCTTTTTGCTCACTTATTCACTCTTCCAATTATATACGACTTAGTACTTTCTGTTAATTGGAATCCGTCCTCTCCAACTTATCCAGCATTTTCTGAAAGTAGTCCGGCAGTGGCGTCGTAAACACCATCTCTTTTCCCGTTCGGGGGTGCTTAAAACCAAGTAGCCGGGCGTGAAGGTACTGGCCCGCCCCCGGAAGGGTCTTCCGCGGACCATACAGGGGGTCCCCAGCAAGGGGGTGACCAATTGACTTCATGTGAACCCGAATCTGGTGGGTTCGGCCCGTTTCCAAACGGCAGGAAACCAAGGTGTAGTGACGGTAACGCTTTAGTACCTTGAAATGGGTGACCGCGTGTCGCCCGTCACTAACGATGGCCTGCTTCTTGCGGTCCTTTCTTGACCGGCCAATCGGCGCGTCAATGGTCCCCTGGTCATCCTTAATAACACCGTGAACCAGCGCCACATACTCCCGCTTATTGGTCTTGGCCTTTAACTGAGCGGCTAAGGAATGGTGGGCCATATCGTTTTTGGCCACCATCAAAAGGCCTGAGGTATCCTTGTCAATCCGGTGAACAATCCCGGGACGAAATTCCCCATTGATCGTCGAAAGTGGGCAATGGTATAAAAGGGCGTTAACGAGGGTGTGGTCAGGGTGCCCCGGTGCCGGGTGGACCACCATTCCCTGAGGCTTGTTTACGACCACCACGTCATCGTCTTCGTAAACGATGTCGAGGGGAATATTTTCCGGTTCTAGGTCAATTTTCTGGGGCTTTTCCGGTGCGATGGTCACCTCGTCACCGACCGTCAGCTTATACTTAGGCTTGACCGGGTGCCCATTAACCTTCACGTTACCGTCACCGATCCATTTTTGAATCTGTGAGCGGGAATACTGGCTGAAGTGGTGACCCAGTTGCTTATCGATGCGCCCCGTCATCCCCTCTTTAACCACTAACCGTAAATTCTCTTCCATATTATTCCTCTTCCTCACGAATGATGATAATAACCAACCAAATGACGCCAATCGTCAGGCAGCAATCTGCTACGTTAAAGACGGGAAAGTTCATAAACAGGGTTTCAAACATGTCAACCACGTAGCCGTGCTGGATGCGGTCGATAAAGTTGCCAACCGCCCCCGCTAAGATAAAACTCAATGACAACAGGAGGCGCGGGTTATGTCGCCAGCGGTAGAACAGGTAGAGGATGACTGCTAAAGCCACCACCGTCACCAGTGAAAAGAACCACTGCTGCCCTTCTAAGATACTCCACGCGGCACCGTTATTTCGCAGGTTCGTCAGGGCCAAGACGTGGGGAAGTAAAGGGTGGGCGGTGTTTAAAGCCACGCTAGCAACCACCCAGTGCTTCACTAGCTGGTCAATAACGACCAGGACAAGGACCAGGACGAAGGAAATAATCACCATCATGACCGGGCCCCTTCTTTTTCCTGACGTTCAAGCAAGTCCTGCAAACGACGAATGGCCTTGTTTGTAAAAGTAAAGTTGAGGATCTCACCATTGACTGTCATTGACATCGTATGTTTAGTAAAATGAGGTTGGCGGATGTCAGCTAGCGGAATTACCAGGTAGTCTTTCTGCAACAAACGACTAAAGGTCATCTTAGTTGGCGTCACCACCACGGTCCGCCGCTTGATTTCTAAGAAAACCAGGACGGCAAAAATAAGGAATAGGACGGCCGTGATCCATTGAAAATGAGTGATCTCCAACCAGATGATCAGGCCCGCCAAGAAAATAATAAAGGTCCAGCACCAGGAAATGATGGTCCCAGTCAGGTCCGGTTGATAAAAATAGCGTATTTCTTCTTCCATTTATGATAAACATCCTTCCGATGAGGTGATTTTTAATGATCAAAATTTATACTGATGCGGCAACAAAAGGTAACCCGGGGCCAACCGGCTTAGGAGTCCTGATCCTTTTCAACCACCACCAGTACCAACTGACGAAAACACTTGCCAAAGCCGATAACCACAGCGGCGAATTTGCGGCCGCCACGTTTGGCTTCCAGTACCTTTGTGATCACTTTGCTAGCGAACAAACAGTTTTATTCTACACCGATAGCCGCTTGCTTAGTGACGCGGTTGGCAAAAATTATACAAAACATTACCAAGCGCAACTCGATACCCTTAACCGGTTAATTGACCACTTCCCGACCGTCGTTACCCAGTGGGTTCCCGACAGTCAAAATGCGGGTGCCCACCACCTCGCTAACCAGGCCTTGAAGAGTCTGGAATAATACCGCTATTAGTATACCAAAAGTTTCAGAAACGACCAAAAGCTGTGTTCTAAGGCTATGCGCCAAACAAAACAAGTTATACAATAAATGTAAATTTAGTTTGGGGGAAGAACATTGAAGAAACAATCAACTACTATTATTTCAATTATCCTAATTATCATCATTGCCATTTTTGCGGTTGCTAACACGGCATCCGTGGTGGTAAACCTCCTGTTTGCCAAGTTCCAGATGCCATTAATTCTCTTAATCCTTGTCTGCCTCTTAATTGGGGCCCTAATCATCTACCTCCTCTCCTTCTCAACTCACCTGAAGCAAGATAAGGAGCTCAAGGAGTTGCGGGCTAGTAAGGTTGACCCTAAGCAACTGCAAAAGCTGCAGGGCCAGGTCAAGGACCTGTTAAAGGAGAATGCGCGCTTGAAGGAGACCAACGCCCAACTCAAGAAGGCCGCTGACAAGCCGGCAAGTGGTAGTCAGCAAAAATAGTTACCTAGTGCGAATAATCGAGTAGGAGGTAATTGATTAGTTCAATTACCGACCTCTCACACCACCGTACGTACGGTTCCGTATACGGCGGTTCGACAACTTAATCACTTTGAATTGACTGGAGCGTCTTGGACATATTTATTAGTCCAAGGTACTCCAGTTTTCTATTTGTTAGAGAATAACTCAAAGTCTTACTGTGTGCGGTTCGCCAGTAGCCCTTACGGGTACTAGCGAAGACATATGCATCACTATAAGACAATCCGAGCCTTTGTAAGTTAGTAATCTTAGTTTTGAATTTCTTCCATTGTTTCCAGATATATTGCCTTATTCGCGCCCTTAACCACTGGTCAAGTCGTTGAATAAAGCCAGTCAGTTTCCCAATTGAGTAATATTGAAGCCAACCCCGCATTTTGCGATGAATTTCCTCAAACATTTGCTCAATGGATACTCCCCGATTGCGCTTTGTTAACAGCTTTAGTGCTTGCTTAACTCGCTTTTGTGATTGCTTGGCCGGTCGGGCATAGGCACCGTTACGGTCTACACCTAGTGAAAAGCCAAGAAACTTCAATCTTAGGGGACTACCAACTTTAGTTTTATCTGGATTAACTTTAACCTTCAATTGCTTTTCGAGAAAATGGGTAATACTGCGCATTACTCGTTCTCCCGCCCGTTGACTTTTAACATAAATATTACAATCATCCGCATAGCGTACAAAGTGATGGCCACGTCTGGTCAACTCTTTATCCAACTCATTTAGGTAAATATTCGCCAGTAATGGTGATAATGGTCCACCTTGCGGCGTTCCTTTGTCACTCCTAGCGAAAAGCCCATGATCTAAGACCCCGCTAGTCAAAAACTTGCGGATAAGTCTTAGCGTCCATGGGTCATTAATATATTGTTGGAGGTACTTAATCATCAAATCATGGTTGACGTTATCGAAATAGGCCTTCGGGTCTAAGTCGACTACTCTTCGATATCCCTGATTATATAGTTTAACTACCTTTGCGATTGCGTCTTGGGCTCCACGATGAGGGCGAAAGCCAAAACTATTATCCGAGAAAATACGCTCAAAGATTGGCGTGAGCACTTGGGCAACTGCTTGTTGGACCATGCGGTCCACTACCGTTGGTATCCCTAGTTTTCTCACTCCACCGTTGGGCTTGGGAATTTCCACTCGTTTAACCGGTACTGGCTTATAATTGCCTTCACGTAGGTTGGTGATTAACTCCGTTTTATTTTCTCTAAGATATTGCAGGAGGTCATCGACAGTCATATCATCAATGCCCGCTGCTCCTTTATTTCTCTTAACTCGCAAATAAGCCTGGTTCAGGTTATTGCGGTCCAAGACTTGGTCTTGGATAGTGACACTCATACCTTTACCTTCACCATAATCGGTACTACGCGCCCTTGTGTACTTTCGGTTTTCCAAACCTATCCTCGACAAGCGGTCAGCTTGTGGTTCTGTTTTCTGCGATTGTCGCACCTGATTACACCTCCGATATAAGTTATAAGTTATTGTCGTTCGGTCCTTCATCTAATTAATTAGACTACTATGACCTCGGCTGACTTCTGGCTTACTCAACACAACATCACTGCTATGCTTGCTTCTGTGGAATTTCATTCATTCCTCTTGTCGGAAACGTGTAGGTCAGATCTCCCCGGGTAAGAATATTAACTTTCGTACCATGTCACCGTTAGCTTTACTGAAAGCAACTTCGAGTAGTATTGGACTTTAGTTTGTCTAGCAACCTTATCCAGTTACTCTCAGCCTTATAGCTACTTCTTGTTCATCGGTGCAGCACTTTGCCTTAGACTTCCTTCAGATTCCACCTCACAGCGGACACCCTTGTCCTCGGCTCATGGTTCCGACTACTACGGCCCATAGTGGACTTTCACCACCTAGCTAATACCCATGCCGGGCGCACTGGAAAAAGGCAAGGTGCCATAATTTATGGTACTTTGCCTTTTTCATGAGGTTATTACCTGAAACTTGAAAGCTAATAATCACGCCAAAGGCGTGTGGTTATTGGCTTTTTTGGCAAAAAAATAAACGCAAGCTCTCCTGCGTTGTATACTTTAGTCGACCAAAGCCAAGATACAAAGGAGACTTACGTCATGAATATTATAAGACAAAAAAATACAGAAAACGAGCTTCACAATATTGTTCATCAATTTACTTCCCTCATTGGTCTATCTAAACTCACCAAGTTGGTGAATTATCGCCGGAATTCAGAAATCAGCTTGATGAAGGTCATTGAATGGCTGCTCACGACAAAGTTCCTGGGGCGCTCGCTTTATCGAGCCCATGAAACACCTAACTTTACCAGTCGCACCGTCAGAAATAATTTGAACGATGGCCGGATCAATTGGCAACGCTTGATTTGTCAAGTTGGGAGTCATTTAATCAAGCATTTACGACCGTTTATTGACCGCCGGCGGCGGTTAACATTGATCATTGACGATACACTCTTTTCCCGTGAGTACGCCACCCAAACCGAATTACTAGCGCGAGTCTTTGACCATGACAAACAGTTATATATTAAGGGATACCGGGCTTTAACTTTGGGTTGGAGTGACGCCAATACATTCTTACCGATCAACTTTGCATTAATGTCTTCCAAGAAGCCACAAAACGTCCTTGGAAAATCAGCTAAAACAACCGATCAACGAACAATTGCTGGCCGGAGACGTCGCCAAGCACAGCAAAAAATGAACCTCGTTTCATTGCAACTTGTCAAGCAAGCCCTCGCAAATGGCGTTCTAGCTGACTATGTGTTATTTGATAGCTGGTATAGCTCACCAAAAATGTTCTATGAATTAACCAAGTTGGGATTAAACGGCGTGGGCATGCTTAAACGGTCCAGCAAAATTTACTATCAATATCGCGGACGGCAATATTCAGTTAAAGCATTATACAAGCGACTGCAGGCCTCAAAATATCAACCCAAGCAAGCTTATCAATACAGCTGCTTTGTCGAAGCGCACGTCGGGAACCAAAAATTCAAGCTTCGCTTGGTATTTGTGGCTAATCGGGCCCGTCAAGATGACTACCTAGTACTGGCAACGACTCAGTTAGGCCTTCAGCCACAAGAGATCATTCAACTATACGCCCGAAGATGGCAAATTGAGAATTACTTTAAAGTTGCCAAGCAATACTTGCGGCTCGACAAATCACAAGTTCAAAATTATGACGGGCTTTGTGGCCATTTAGCAATTGTCATGATGACTTATGACCTATTAGCTTGGCAGGAACGGCAAAATCAGGATGATCGCACCATTGGGGATTTATTCTTTATAATGAACGAAGCCATGCCAGATATTGAGTTGTCTCAAGCACTGGTATGGCTTCTAAATTCGTTAAAAACGATTATTAATCATGAAGTTTATGCAAGAAGAGCCCAAATTATTCAGATGATGAATCAGTTCTTCACATTTTTGCCGAAACGGTTAGTTTCGCTGTTAACAGCAAGCTAAATGGTTAAATTAATTAAAATATGCCCTGTGATACCAAGGGATCAGTCTGTCTTCATACTTTCAAGTTTCAGTTATTACATACAAAATGCTATTCCGTTACGCCGGTCTTGAAGATGGCGATTCCGTGAACATCATACTTTTCATTGTTGGTCTTCTTGCCACTGGCCACGTCGATGATGTACTGGATGAACTTCGCTGCCAAGTCATCCATCGATTCATTCATCAACTGGCCGGCGTCGAAGTCAATCCAACGCGGCTTAAGGTTAGCGATATAGGAGTTAGCTCCCAGCTTGGCTTAAGTTACACCTTCACGTTCAAAAGCCTGCAGACACATTCCAGTAACTGTTTATATAATTGATGCGATATCGGTTCGTATTGTCCCAGGACTTATTAAAGCCGCTCTGTCCTCCACATTCATGCAGGCCCAAACCGAAATGCCACAAGCTTTGCCCGCTTGAGCCCATTAAACACGAAATAAACCGCGTGCCGCCCTGCCGGGATCTTGGTCGTGCCCACAAAGCGTCGCTGGCCGCTGGTGGTTTTAATGGTCCCCACCAGCTGTTTTTCGTCGTCAACCAGCACCCTGATTTCCCCTGGACGGCTGTTGGTGAGCTCGACCGTTATCCGCTGCTTTTTACTTGCGCCCTTGAAGTCAAGGTACTTAAAGCCCACCTGGCTCCCTGCGCGGAGGTTAGTTACTACCTGCTGGTTATTTTGCAGAGCGAAATATGGGGCCCGGTGCTTACGGCAGCAGCCATGCCGGTCAACTAAGACACAGGCGGTGTTTGCCATGTAGGTCTGGGCCCAGGGCAAGCCGCCGCTCGCCTGCACCTGCGATGTAAAGTGGGCCGTCTTAAAGAGGCCGTCTTTGGTGCGGCATAATTCTACCAGGCATGCTTGACGGTTAGGATTGCGGCCACCGGTCTGCCGGTGATAGGACTGGTAGTAGTGACCACCAGCGCAGAAAAGGCCGCCGTGCGTATTTCCCTGGTAGGCAGTTCCCGCTTGATTGCCAAAGACGCCACCGTCACCAAGGGAGACCAATACTCCGCGGAAGTTAAACGGGCCAAATGGACATTGGCTGGTCGCGTAGCAAAGCGCGTTGTTGGTCCCCTTTTTAGCATAGTAAGTTAGGAAGAAGCGCTTGCCAATTTGACGGATTGAAGGGGCATTTTGCATCCGCCAGGCAGTTTTCGTTGGAATAAGGTCTGGAGAAATGAACCGGTCGGTTTCAGGCGCCTTGATGATGGTCCGCATGTCTGTGGTCGATAGTTCCGCCACATAGCAGTGACCATAGCCAAAGTAAAGAAACAGCCGGCCACCCGTGTAGATAACGGCGGGGTCATACGGGTAACCCTTTTTATGAAAAATTGGGATCCCTAGCGGCATCGTAAATAGCGGCCGACCGTGCCCAAGAATCGTACCATCTGGACAGGTGACCCGTCCAAGGAATTTGAAGGGACCCGTCGGCAAATCCGCAACGGCGACTCCAATCCCGGCACCAGACATCCCCACCCCATAGTAAAGATACCAACGGGCGCCAACCTGCACGACATCGGGAGCAAAGAGGTACTTGCTAAATGGACGAAGGCCATGCTGGTGGCGCCTGATAAAGGGGCCTTGGAGTCGGCGGTAAATTGTTCCTTCACTTCGCCAATGGCTGAGATCATCAACGGAGGCCGACCAGCACTGGTAATCACCCTCACACGGAAAGCGGGTACCGGGCAGGTCGTGGGAACCGTATAGGTAAACGCGATTACCATAGACTTTTGGTTCACCGTTAGGAATATAAATGTTACTTGGTAAATAGGGGTTGGTGAAGTTGATGGGGGATCACCTCCGAAAAGGTTTATTTGAGAAGCTTTCTTTTTATATTTAGCTGATAAGCTCACAACTTTGTATAAATTGTAATGTTTAGTCGTCCTGTATCAGCCACTTTCTTCTATTACTTTTTTTGCTATATTACGGCTTACAATCCTAATTCCCGAAGCATGAACATAAGAACGTCCACCGAGGTTCAGGTTACCATACCAACAAATCTTATTATCGATAATACAAAGATTAACGCCCACTTTCCCTTTAGATGCTTTCAAGGGTAAGTTCGTTTTATACTCACTGGGTAAGCTTTCTACTTCTATATGTAGATTTCTTCCCTCTCTCATTAACTGTGTCAACAAAACAATTTGTTGATTCGTTAACTGCTTTACCTTCATAAAAATACTTGATGAACAATCAATGTCATGCTGCCAAACTGATAAGTAATCCTGACTTGTATAATAAACCGAATCATAGCGATTCCATTTTTTACTTTTAACAAACTCATAACCTAATTTACGATAGACACTTACCCGCTTCTGATACATTTTAATAAAAGTATTATCTTCTAAATCAACATAATCATAAACGCGTAATTCATCTTTCTTATTTAACCCTCTCTCGAGCCGTCCTAAGTACTGCTTAGTATTTCCTTTCCAAGAGAAAGGAGTTGTTAAAAAAAGTGTATCAAGGCTTGGCATATCAAAGCCTTCACCTACATATTTACTAGTCGAGAGGATCACATATGGTAAGTGCTCATCCTTAATATCTATTGTAGAATTTCCACCACCAGTAACTAAACAAACCTGTCCTTTACCAACTAATTCGAGAATACTTTTTTGTAATATTTTTAAATGGTTAACCCTTCCGCTTAATAAAAGTATGTGCCGATTTTCAGACACTACACGTTGTACATCATCAACGATTAACTGGTTCCGGTCTTTATTTATTACTAAATGATTAATTCTCTGAGAATAATTATCTTTAATTTGTAAAGTCCTTTCTTCAGCAAAACTAGTATATCTTGGATAAATATAGCGCCGAATTAAATAATTAGCCTCTTCATTACCCTGGTAATAAATTGGCCCACAGCGATAATGCATAAACTGTTCTAGGCCGTCCTTGCGTTCTGGTGTAGCTGTTAAACCAACTATATAGGGAACATTAGCTTGAACCAAAGTGCTTTCAAAAGTAACTGCTGATATATGGTGACACTCATCAACAATTATCTGGCCATAATGTTTATAAAAATCCCTTCTTTCTGTTGGACTCATCCGTGTAAGTTTCCTAATATTAACAATATCAACTAGCCTTGATGGGCGATTACGTGACCCACTGATTATTTCAACTTTCTTTTTACGAACAACATGCCCCTTTTCTGTGTACTCAATAAACGGCTTATCTTTAATTTTAAGAAAATTAAATGCGGCCTTTTGCCATTGCTTAGCAATGCTGGTTGTTGGGACAATAATAAGGGTTCTTGCTTTACGACAGGCAGCCAGTGCGCAGCCAACAACTGTTTTACCAAAACCTGTATGAGCACATATCATTCCTAAGTTATGGTCGCCAAGATTTTTTACAGCCAATAGCTGTTCTTCTCTTAACTTCCCATTGAAGGTCGCATTAAGCTTGTCTGGAGATGCAAATCGCTTTTCTAAATGACATGAACAGTACTTCTTTAATATATTTAAAACGCCTCGTGGAAGACAAATATATTCTCCATCAATACGTCCAGAAGTTAAAACTGACGGGACATTCCACACTGGCATTCGCATTCTCTGTTTTTTAATAAACTCTGGATTATCAAAAGTCACTAGGCCCAAAAGACTAAGCTGCTCACGTCTAGTCAATGTCTGTCGCTTAATATAAATCTCGCCACTTATATAACCCCTAATTTCAGCTGGATAATTGGTAATATTAGACAAAGCGAATGACTTGTTTTGTCCTTTCATTAACTGCATATCTTTCATAATTCTATTAACCAGTTGATTAATTTCATCAGAAGTATATCGCTTAATGCTTGCTAAACAATCAAACAGCTGGGTAGGTAACAAGGGATTTAATCGTTTATCAGTAAAAATTGACCGTTTTTCTTTTACTTCGGACCATTTTAAGGGTAATGCAATTAAATTTCCAAAACCATTTTTGGGCAAACTATCTTGTGCAGGAATCATACGATCAAAACATGAGATATCAACATTATCACTACTCATCATTGTTTCAACCAAAATTAACTTGCCAAGCTGACGAGCGATCCAAGCTTTTATTGGTTGACAAAAAAATAACCAAATATGGTAACTATCACCTGACGAAGAAATTTCGGGCAAACAACTAATACCATACTTTTGACAAGTTCCTAGAACAGCCATCGTCGCTTTTTTTGGATCAATCGGTGCGCCATGTTTATCAAAATCAAAAACGAGGAGTTTCGTACAATCATTATCTGTTAGTGGATAGATTCCATAATGATGATAACAATCATCAGAAATAATCTGGTCATATACAACTTTCCTTGTGTAGGGAGCATATTCTTTGGTCAATTTTTCCTGTGCCACTTTATCATTTCGCGTTTGATAAAATGCCCACCAATTTTTTAGAGCTGGACTATATCCCTTACCATTACTCCATTTCTGAGCATAAACATCTAAGCGACCACTGAAATACTGGAAATATAGATCAATTTTCTCATTCGTACTTCTTTCCGAAGCAATAAGATTTTTAAACTCATTTTGGCTTAGAATATAATTGTTACCATTCTGATTCCTAATTAGATAATAAGGCTGGTGCGTTAGATAATGGTGAAATTGACCTTTTATGAAAACTCGATCACCATTTTGAAACCTATATTCATGATTTGCTTCCATGTTAATCTTAAATTCCTTGTCATAACTGTGCTTCGTCATTATTTGATCCTCCAATTTACTTCCTTAATTATACTAAATCAGAGTCTCTATTTAACTTGTACACTTTTTATTCTAGGCCCAAATTTTCTCACGCTTTCAGAACACATTGCGTATAAATTAATATCAAAGAAATTATTGATTTACTTTTTTCATGATAATTACCTTAATACTGTTCCCTTAGGAACAAATTATCAGAAATAATTCCATCTCATGTATTCACTTACGCTCAGCTAGGCTAACGTCATTCTCTTTAACAGCCATATTGTAATTCCACAATATGCTAGTAAATTAATGTCCCTCAGTATTATAAAATAATAATTAGAAGCATTTTCCCTTAATCTCTAAATGGTTAAATATTATTACCTACAAAATACTTATTCACCTTTAAGTTACCAAGAAGTATATTCATATTAGACTGTTTCCAATACGCGTTATTCTTATCCACTTACAAAAAGGGCTAACGATTATTGTCGTCAGCCTTTACAGAATATTATAATTTTTATCTCCATTGTATCCTATTGCATTTTATAAAGGCCAAACAATTAATTGTTGCTTTCGTTTTTAAAACATACTGATTTTTAAAACATTTCGCCGAACCAACAAGATTTCTTCATCAGGCCTTATTATATCTGATTAGTTTAATAAATAACGCAATGATTAGTCCCTAAATTTGACTGGTAAAATCAATAAAGGGAATATTTTGTTCGGTAAAGCGAGAAAGTGCTGTAATGCTATAAACATGTGGCCTAATATAGGAAAGCAATAGTGATGCGGCATTTACCTTCAGAAAATTCTCCTCTTCCTTATCGTTTAGGCCACTGTACCAGGTAAATTTAGCCCTCATCGTTATTCTAAGGAAAAATGGTCTGTTAGTGGAAAAATCAATCTGATTAAAGTTTGAAACAGTTAGTGATACAGTCGAACTTCGCTTATTTTTACCATTAGAAAATACTTTGTCATGTGCTGAAGTAATTTTCATATTTTGGTGAATATCTAGCTGTCCATCATAGTTAGGATTATCTATAAAAATTGATTCAACCAATTCTGGATTAGTAAATTGGATAATGCTCTTATTGTCTTTAGTATTCATGCTAAGCAACCCTTAATTTTTTTGCCTTAATCATGTTGTAACTAGCATTGGTTTTTACTGATATTAAATCATCAGTTTGGGGTGTATTTGATTGCACTAAACTATTTATGTCATTAATTACGCCATCATTATCATCAGGAAAGAATATTTTTTCTAATTCCTCATCAGATATCCAGTTCTTTGTATTTAAGGCTTCATCTTTTATACTTACTTTATGTGCATTCCCAAAAATAGACATCTAACTCACCTCACTAATATTTTTAATAATGGCAGACTATAGATTTGAATGGTTTAAGTGGTCATGTATTCTCTTGTGTGACACCAGGTAGAAAACAAAGCTGATGACATCTTGCGACTATTTAGTTCGGCCAAGACTGTAAGATGGAAGTGATTTCTATGTAAGCAAAAGGCTGAGATTTTATCGGTCATCTTTTTACAGAATACTTCTATATTAACTGATAACTAATACCCAGACTACTTAAAATTACCATCCAGTAATTTATCCCATTTTTCAAATCTTTCAAAAAGCTGCTCCTGTTTTTCAAAACAATCTCTAAGAAAAGACATTAAAGCATCACTTCTTAAAATTTTAGGATTTAATACAATATATTTTGCCCTACCTGCTTTTAAAATATCAGATTGATCGCTAACATTTCTGTAATCACCTGGATAAAGAGCTCCCACGTCTAAAATTGAATTAGTCGCTTTGTAATGAAATATTTTATATTTCCTATATTTAGCAGTTTCAAATGGGTAGGGACTGAAAATTTGATCATGATAAGAGTTAAGTTGTCCTAATGCCCCACCTTTTTTAAAAGAGTTAATATCTTTAAGTCGCCTATATTTAGTATCTAAGATAATGGCATTTTGGAAAATCATATCTTGATCGTAAATTTCTATCCTAATATCCGGCCGATTATGACTAGAACTATACCATAGTGGATCAGAGGGCGTTACCTTATTTGCTTCATTTGGTCTAATTACACTGTCATACTTTACCTTTAAGTTCATATGATATTTAAATTTTGAATCCTTAGTACAACACATATACACACAAGTACCTGATTTTAATCCACTAAAATCTAGGTTCTTATTATCATATATCCAACCTCTCTGAGGCTTAAATCCTAAATTATTTAAAGCTTCAAGCACCTTTATATATCCCCATATCTCATATAAAAGATCAGTTCTATGCCAATAATACTGATATTGTCTTTCAAATCGAGGCTGAAAATTAGAGACATGTAATAACTTCCATTGAAGATCCCTGAAAAAAATATATCTATGATCTAAATAAGCATTAGCTGCTCCACCAATATCATATACAGCTTTAACATCTTTTAACCATGTATTACTAAGAATATAGTTTATCTTTAACCTATACCTATTAACTAAATCCAGATCCTCTTGTATTGAAGAACTATTTACCTTACCAGCAATATTTAAAAGATTACTCTGTATGTGGTTTACAATGTTCAGAATATCAATTAACTCTCGCTTTAGAACCCCGTTCTCGGAAGTATTAGCTGTTAACTTATAATTTTTCAAATACAGTGCGTTATTCCTCTTCTGCATACTCATCTTTATCACGGATCTATTGTCAATAGAGCGCTTTACATTTCTTGACCACGCATAATAAGGAGTAGTTTTAACCCTTGGCGATTGTGATATGAAATATGAATTTGAGTTAAACTTCTTATAATTCTCATTTAAAACACTTAACGCCTGCAACTCTTCAAAAGATATAAAAGCTGAATAATTAGATAAACTTCCATTAACATTAGCACGAAACGAACGAGCTAATCCTTTCACTGTATTCTCTACATCTTGCCGCATTAACTCCAGAGAACCTTCTGAAAGAAACTTCGGCACTATTTTTAACCAACTATACTTAATTGCTTCAGGCGTTACCAGTTTTAATCTATACAGTCCGGGTAAGTATTTTTTATCATTTTGTCTGTGATCATAAATATAGTATGGCCTATCGCTTGCTTGGATAAATAATCCACCATCATCGTGGTTAATACGTTCATCTAACAATAGGTCAAGCCCATCCATATATAGTTTCCCATTGCTGGGCTCCTTGAAGAACAAACTCCATTCTGAATTCTCATTAATCGTTAAATAACTACTATTTAGTTCATCATCGCTAAATAAAAATTGCTTTTTAGGTTGGTCTTTTCCTTCTAAAAAAATATTATCTTGCATAACCATTTGCTACTAATTCCCTTACCTTAACCAATAATGTCTCTCGACATGTTGTAAAATCAGATAAATCAGAATATTCGTCTAAGACATCGATAATTTTCCCTTTTAATTTTTGATCTTTTTCATTAAGAGACATTAATGGAGAAAGCATAGTATCTGTCCCACGTAATTTGGTAAGTATTCGTTCAGAGGTCTGCCAATCCACTGCTTTGTCTAACTTATCATAATAGTTAGAAGGCAACTTATTTAAGAAGTTTTCTATTGACTTTATATTTCGCCAACTGATTCCAACGTTGGGAAGAACTTGATTTATAGTCTTGTGTAGATCCCAGAAGAATTCTAACTGTTCTTTATTTAAGCTTACCCCATGAGCAGAGTAATTTAGCAGCTTCACTGGAAACTTTCGCCAAGACTTTTCTTCTTGTTTTTGTTTTAAATTCTCTACCTTCATATCTTCACGTTTATAAAACGGAAGAGTTTTTAATTGTATAACATTAGCTCTATCCAACAACTTATCCGACAATTCAAACGTTGACTCATCAATATTCATTGTTCCAATAAACCTTACGTTTTCAGGAATTAAAAGTTTAGGTGGATATATTGCACTATTGTATAATCTGGCTTCTAAATATTTATTGTATAAAGTTAGATATCGCTCATTGCTATCTCTTTCTAAGACAGACAAGAATTGTGAAAAATAATACTCAATTCTTGATAAATTCATTTCATCTAAGACAATTAGATAAATCTGATTGCTGTCTTTCTCTGCTTTCAGTAATGTATCAACTAATCCAGAATCACTTGGGCGATAATTATTATTCATTGTATCAGCAAAGCCAAGTAAATCAGCATCATCTTGCCATGATGGCTTCACAGATATAAACTTAAATTGATCAGAGGCTTCATCAATCCCCAATGCTTCTGCATATGCACGAATTATTCTGGACTTTCCTGTACCGCTAAGCCCTGCAAGAATAGTTAGTAGATTCGACTTAATAGATGTGTGAAAGTTAACAATGTCATCTTCATCAAGAAGAAGGTGATACTTAGATGACCTAATCACACTATTAAATTGATCTAAAAATAATAGATCCGTATCTTGGGTCTTATTAGTATCAGTCGCATCACTTTCTTCTCCAACTAATAGAGTTGTAAAACTTGCAAAATTTTCTAGCTGATTTTCTTCCTCCCTTAAGTACCGTGTTGGAATAAACATAATATTATGTCTTGTATCGCCATCACCATTATCGTAATAGTAATTATCCATTTTAGAATTTCGATTAATCTTACGTACTGTAATTGGATTATTTTTGTTGGGCGTTTGATATTGAATACTCTCTATACCATCAGTACTTACCGCTGTGACATCTTCGTATAGCATCAAAGATGAATTACTATCTTCAGAAACCATAAATGAACTAATACTATCTTTTTTATTACTTATCATACTTACAGTATGAGACAAGATTGTCTCTCCTGCTAATAATTTATCAGTAATTTTCTTAGAGTTATTTCTCTCATCAGATAATATTGGTACTTCCTCAAAAGTATCATTTACTGAAAAGTCACTATTTTTAATATGAGTCTTAATATCGTAAGCAAATAAATTTTTCTTGTCAGTACTATTAATTTTAAAAATGAAAAGTTTATTTCTTAAGTACTCTTCTAAGGTTTCTCTTCTGGTATCCTTGTCATCGTAAAAATTATCTTGGAAGCCTAACTTTTCAAGTTCATTAGGATATACGTGAATCTGAGAGTTTTGATATTCTTTTTCCAATGAATTTAGTATCCGTAAATTAAACATTATATCCTCATTTTTATCAAAAAGACACCTCCATCATCGGAAATATTCCCATAATTATCTGCATGATTCCATGCACCGATAAATAGTTGACTCATTATTTTTCCTCATTTCCATTTAACATTTGTTCTAATTCATTTATGTTGTCTATATAAGCTAAGTGATTTTCTCCAGCTTTATTAATTAGCTCTATAATATCTTTTCTAGTCACTTCACCATTAAAAATAATAATTTTTTCGTATGCAGTTAATGGATCATCTAACTTTGAAATCAAATTATCAATTGATACATAGCTTATTATTTGACTATCTTTTACGCTCATATATGTACTATTAACCGCAATTTGTAGCCTGGCTGTTCTTGGAATTTTTATTGAACCATATTTAAATCCAATCGGCATACCAATTAGTATGTAATTTCTAGCCGCCAACCGGTCTATTTGCTCTTGAAGTTTCACAGTTTCTTCTCGTAAATTAGTATTTTCCTCTTTTAAAGTTTTCTCATTTCTTAGAGTTACTTTTAATTTTGACTTTAGTGATGTGATTTCTTTTATATATATGCCATTAACATTCCTTGAGCTATTTTTCAAAGTCAACTTAGATTTTAAGTCAGATATATTATCAGCCATTTTTTTGATTTGCTCATTTTGGCTAGTGATAAGCTGACTATTCTCTGAATTTATACCTTCTAGCTGATCAACTTTTACCTGCATCTTTTTTACAACTACTGCTTCAGACTGATATTTATTATTTAAGCTAACTATTTTATCTTTCTGCTTTTCAATAACCTTTTCTAAGTGCTTGTTATCATTTTTTTTAACTGATTTTTGCCCTGTATCATTTGATATTTCCTTGCTATTTGATTTAATATATTTACTTTTGTACAAATTGAATGTCTCACTATCTTTTTTTAGGTAAGCTCTGCATAGTAGAGAAATAGTGTCATTGTTTTCGGAATTATTATTACCAATAGTACTTACTTCACTAATTATTGCCTTAAGCACTTTGGGTGCTACGTTATTTTGAATTTTTTTATTTATCAAAAATGCTCTATATTGAGCATTTATTTTTTTTGAGGGTGACCCTAATTGCCCACCAGAATTTCTGATAATATTTATAAAGTTTCTATCTGGCATAATATTAAGTAAAAAATTCAGTCTATCATCGATTTTCACCAAATATACTCCTCTCATAAGTGACATATTTAACTAACATAATTATCATAACCTACTTGAAACACGTTTTAAATGTAAACCCTTAAAAATGCTTTTAAGGATCAACTACCTAAGAAAATATACAAACTTATTGTATTACCTGAAACTTGAAAGCTAATAATCACGCCAAAGGCGTGTGGTTATTGGCTTTTTTGGCAAAAAAATAAACGCAAGCTCTCCTGCGTTGTATACTTTAGTCGACCAAAACCAAGATACAAAGGAGACTTACGTCATGAATATTATAAGACAAAAAAATACAGAAAACGAGCTTCACAATATTGTTCATCAATTTACTTCCCTCATTGGTCTATCTAAACTCACCAAGTTGGTGAATTATCGCCGGAATTCAGAAATCAGCTTGATGAAGGTCATTGAATGGCTGCTCACGACAAAGTTCCTGGGACGCTCGCTTTATCGAGCCCATGAAACACCTAACTTTACCAGTCGCACCGTCAGAAATAATTTGAACGATGGCCGGATCAATTGGCAACGCTTGATTTGTCAAGTTGGGAGTCATTTAATCAAGCATTTACGACCGTTTATTGACCGCCGGCGGCGGTTAGCATTGATCATTGACGATACACTCTTTTCCCGTGAGTACGCCACCCAAACCGAATTACTAGCGCGAGTCTTTGACCATGACAAACAGTTATATATTAAGGGATACCGGGCTTTAACTTTGGGTTGGAGTGACGCCAATACATTCTTACCGATCAACTTTGCATTAATGTCTTCCAAGAAGCCACAAAACGTCCTTGGAAAATCAGCTAAAACAACCGATCAACGAACAATTGCTGGCCGGAGACGTCGCCAAGCACAGCAAAAAATGAACCTCGTTTCATTGCAACTTGTCAAGCAAGCCCTCGCAAATGGCGTTCTGGCTGACTATGTGTTATTTGATAGCTGGTATAGCTCACCAAAAATGTTCTATGAATTAACCAAGTTGGGATTAAACGGCGTGGGCATGCTTAAACGGTCCAGCAAAATTTACTATCAATATCGCGGACGGCAATATTCAGTTAAAACATTATACAAGCGACTGCAGGCCTCAAAATATCAACCCAAGCAAGCTTATCAATACAGCTGCTTTGTCGAAGCGCACGTCGGGAACCAAAAATTCAAGCTTCGCTTGGTATTTGTGGCTAATCGGGCCCGTCAAGATGACTACCTAGTACTGGCAACGACTCAGTTAGGCCTTCAGCCACAAGCGATCATTCAACTATACGCCCGAAGATGGCAAATTGAGAATTACTTTAAAGTTGCCAAGCAATACTTGCGGCTCGACAAATCACAAGTTCAAAATTATGACGGGCTTTGTGGCCATTTAGCAATTGTCATGATGACTTATGACCTATTAGCTTGGCAGGAACGGCAAAATCAGGATGATCGCACCATTGGGGATTTATTCTTTATAATGAACGAAGCCATGCCAGATATTGAGTTGTCTCAAGCACTGGTATGGCTTCTAAATTCGTTAAAAACGATTATTAATCATGAAGTTTATGCAAGAAGAGCCCAAATTATTCAGATGATGAATCAGTTCTTCACATTTTTGCCGAAACGGTTAGTTTCGCTGTTAACAGCAAGCTAAATGGTTAAATTAATTAAAATATGCCCTGTGATACCAAGGGATCAGTCTGTCTTCATACTTTCAAGTTTCAGTATTACGTAAAAAACCTCACCATATTCCTATTGTACGTATGGCCATTCAATTAGTTTTTATCAAATCTTAGTAAGGAATATTATTATATTCGTTACTTTATTACCACTGCTAACAAAATTAGATTAATTAGTATTTCCATCATCAAAAAAGTGGCTACACCTAAATTTACTCATACAAGCGCTTTACCTCTGGCGGGATTGGAGGTTCACATTAATTTCCTTAGAGAATCAAGCAACCAATAATGTTGATGATTGGAGTATCTCATTGCTGATAAAACAATTACTAAACAGTAGCAAGGCCACTCCAATTAGCGTCCAAATAAGTTTCCTGACTCTTTTGTCTATATCTATTTCCCCTACTAGTTTGTAAGCAGTCAATAACGATACGTATTGAAAACAAGTGAAAGGGCGTGAGCCGCGGCTTCTTGCGGTTCACGCCCTTTCTTTAGTTACGACATACTCGTTGCACTTCTTCTGCCCATGGTAAAAAACCTCAATGTTGCTACTTTTCTGGTTGGGTAGTCGATCAAACAGGTATTTGAAATACTTATATACATTTAGTTTATTAATTTTCGCTGTTGCCACTAACGTGTAATAAATCGCATTGGCTTCAGCTCCACGAATGCTTTTCGCAAACAAGCAGTTCTTACGAACCAAGGTTGTAAAACGGATCTCTCCTTCTAGCGAGTTATTGCTTAGGGGGATTTGTCCATTTTCAAAAATCCGATATACTCTTGTCCGAAGCTTTAAGGCATTCTTGATGGCTGCACATAGCCGGCCCTGTGGTGAAGTGATACTTCCCAAGTACTGGTAAAACCTATCAAGCAACGGTTTCACATGAGTAATTCTTTGCTGCCGCTTTTCCTCTTCAGTTTGATATACTAATCCGTTTTCCTTATGGAAAACGGCCCCGAGTAGTTTTACCGCATGGAGAGCTTTCGAATACTTTAATTGCTCCTTACTCAGTAATTTAGTGATTCGAATAAACTCCCGACGAATATGAACCAAGCATGAGCCAAATCGGGCATTGGGATATAAACGATTACTGTAACCGCCATAGCCATCACACATGATAAAGCCCGGATAGTCCTGTCCGATAATATCGCCAATTACTTTTCCTGAGCGTGTATTACGATAGTGAAAAATCACCATATGATGACGACTAAATTCGCTCGTCGTCTTGGTTGCCCAAAAATAGCTGGTGTTTTTAGCTTCATCAATGACCTTAAATGGCGTTTCATCCATTTGAATTACGTTTTCACCTTGCATTAATTGGGTTAGCCGGTCATACAGTGGCCTCAAGTATGTTTGACTAACTGTAATGATATTAGTTGCGAGTTGACGACCACTAACTGGCAAACCAACGGCTTGCCAGAGCTTTACTTGTCGATGAAAGGGTAAAGCTAAGGCAAATTTATATTCAGCTACTTTAGCCAAGATACTGCTAGAAACATAGCTGTGTGGTAATAACGACTGTGGCATCTCGCTACTAATGATGATATCTTTACCATCTTCGTCACAGTCATTACACTTATAGCTTTCTTGGTATAAATTCACACAATATAACTCGGCTGGCTTCAGCCGGACTTCGCGGCTATACAAATGATTACCAATCTTTTTCATCTGTTCATGGCACTTTGGACAATTCATATTAGTTAAATGAATCGTCTTATCCACTTGAGGTAAACCATCCAAAAAAGCGGTCCGCTGACCAGAAGACTTGGCTTTCCGGTGACGCACCACTTGTTTTGTCTGCTTTTCAATCACTTCCGTGATTGAAACATTAGAATCTTGCAGCTGAGCTAGTTCATCATCACTAAACAGTGATTGCTGACCATCAACTACGGACTCAATTACTTCAGTTTTTTTCCCAAACATTTGGTTTTGCTGAAGCTTAATAATCGCTGTCAACTTATTAACCTGATCCTTCAAAGCTTTGATCTGCTGCTTAAGCTCTCGATTCTCTTCTACTAAACTCTTACTCATAGTACGTCACCTCCCTTTAAATTATTCTTCGGTAATTATATCAAAGAACAACGATTTTAAACAGAGGTAATTCAATAAAAGGTACCTGGTTGGGCAGCTTTGATCCGACGAACTGGCAACGGGTTTAAACCTTTCAATAACCAATCCAATTGCCTAGCTGATAACTCTTTAGCTTCACTACTATGTCTTGGCCAGCTCAAATGACCATTCTCAAAACGCTTATAGAGTAGAATAAAACCTTACCGTCCCAAAGTAACCCTTTGAACCGATCATTACGTGACCCGCAAAAGAGGAACAGAGAATTATCGTATAACTCTAGTCCATAATTTTCCGCGATAACCATCGCCAGCCCATCAATTCCTTTACGTAAATCAGTTTTCCCGCAAACCAGATAAACGTGGTCTGGATCGTGCCAGTTAATGAGCATAATGCACCACAGCCTTCACAACCTCGGCCGCAAGGCTGGGATTGGTCGACCGCGCCTAGACGTATCGTTATTGACTACTTACGGTACTACATAATCAAGCAGCGACAGAGACAATTTTAGATCGTCTAGTCTACCACTCACATGTGATTAAGATCAAAGGCAAGTCATATCGACTAGCAACTGCCAATTCCTAAACCGCCCAAATCATACAATTTTATTTCGCCTTTTTATAACATTTTTGAACCGCCCTTGACAGATAAAAGCTTTTAATAAGATTTTTTAACTTGCTAACTGTTCTTATTGCATCTTAAAAACAGATTTTATATCTTAATCTTTTCTTTTATATATTCAACTACTTTATGTTCAAGCAACTCTGTTATTCCAAAATATACAATCAAGTACAGTATCAAAGATATAATTGGATTCTTGATTAAAGTAACAAATTCAAATACCAAAGTCATTAATAACATATAAAACGTGTTTTTATTTCTCTCTATAGTATATCTTTTATACAAATAACTATTACTTAATAAATACCATATAAATAGGACTACAAGAGATGATATTGCAATAGCATATGGATCCTTAAAAATAAAATAAGCAAGATAATTAAGAACTATAGCTAATATTAAAACACCAATCCCTAAAGCCAAATATTTCATAGAATTATTGGTTATCTTAAAGTAATTAAAAATAACTAAAGAAATACAACTAGTTATTCCTACCCCAGGTAACAATATTCTAAAAAAAGCAAGTGAACCTATATATTCAGGTAAAACAATTCTTACAAAAACTTGTACAGGGAAATATATAGCAATTAAAAAATACATTAATCCAAGAATATAGCTAATGTTTAATCCATAATTTTTTATAGCATTTGATATCTCCTGCTTATTTAGATAGGGAAATATTACAGTTGATACAGCTGTTACAACTGTTGTCGTTAGTGATATTAAACTATAAGCAAAAGAATACTCGCCGAATATTTTATTATTAAAAAATATAGAAATATATTGATTATCCAAATTTAAAATTAGATTACTTATTTGGTAAGAAATAGTAACCGGAAAGCCAATTTTAAATAGCATTAGAATCGTCTTTTTCATTTTTCCTAAGGATAAAGCTTCACCAAATACTAAATCATGATATCTAAACATATAAGTAAATAAAATAATCAAATACGTAATTATAAAGCAATAAGTATACTGCCTATAATTTACATAATTTATTGCTTTAATCTTAATTAAGAATAATAACACTATAATTATGACTGAAGTGGAGATTGCTTGAAGCATATTTACTCTGGATAAGAAGCCAAAATCCATTATAGCTTGAGTAAAAAATTGAAAATAAGTAAAGGTATTTAAAATAAAAGAATAGACTCCCACAGCAATAAATATAAATCTATATATATCATTAGGGATGAACAAACTGCAAATAACTAAGATTGAACTTACAACTAGCTCCAAAGATATAAAGAAACGTGTTATACATCTAAGCTTTCTTTTATCAATTTCACAATAATTTTCTCCACCAAAATGTAATAATATACCATCAACAAACCCAAAATGAAGTAGTGCACCATAGACACTATACAACATAAATAATTTATAATATCCATATTGTTCTACTCCTAATATTTTGGGAAGGATAAGGCCCACTAATATACTACTCAATAAAAGAGCAGAATTACTTATAATAACCCTAATAGTATTTTTAAAGAAGTCATTATTCTGTTTATGCTCCATATTTTCTCCTTAATTAACTTTTTAAGAAGTTTTTTATTTTGGCCAATTCCAATACATCTTTTTCCGTAAACGTATATGGTTTACCTCTTTGCCAATCAATGTACCTAGCTGCCATTTCATTATCATCTTTTAACTGCTTAGGACGATAATTACTTAGAATTGTTTGTAAAAATGTTTCATCGCCTAAAAATGAATGCTTAAAAATCTTCATTTTTTTATAACTCAAAATAATAGGTAAAAATGTACTCCGAATACTAAACCAATTAGGCCCTTTTTCAACAATTATATTTTTTTCTTCAAACGGTTAACATGTAATAATGTATTTGCTAATTTAATAAACCGAATAAGATTTAAATGGTCTCGAATATTAAAATGATCAATAGGGTAATAAAAAGAAAGCCTCTGAGTATTCTCCTCATTCCTAGGTGAATATCCTAAATAAAGATCCTTATTAAAAAATTCTTTGAAATATTGTGTAGTCATTAAAGGAATGTCATTAGAAGAAATCAAATGAATATAATCATACCTTTGTTTATAATGCCAGACACTTTCTAGCAAAATCTTTTCAGCAGATATCTGGGTACTAGTTCCCCAATAAACCTTTATCCGCGGTGTAAAAAAAACATGTGACTTTTGAGACACAAGTTTAGGAATTTTGTATTTTAAATCCCAGTGAATAAAAAAATCAATATCCGAATCATCTAAATGATTGATTACTTTTTGAAGGACTCTAGCATCATTTCCAGATCCCATAGCCATTATGGCGTGACGCATGGCTTCACCTCCCAATTAAATTTCGGTAATATATCTTGTCACAGTAATTGACTCACCTATCCAAATTAGATAGGGTTCTCATAGCTAAAAACAACTTATTCCTTAGTCATTATTTTATATTTCGAATATATCAAATAAAATAATCTATGCTTTAAACAGTAAGTAAAAATTTTATCTTTGGTTTTGAAAAATTTTGATATTTTTATATTACTAAATCGCCAATCCGTAGTAATTTTTTCACATATTTTCTTAAACGAGGCATATGATCTCATATTATTTAATAATGTTAACTTTATCGACCTTAAATATAAATAATGCCATACTCTCCCATAATTGTCATGAAAATAATCATTTGATTTATCTGCCATTATAACTGTTTCTTCCCATACATTATTTAAACGTCTCCTAGACAATGTTTGACCTATAATATAGTTATTGTATCCAATATATGAAAGAAGTAGAACATTATCAACATATTTAAGGTATTCCATCATAAATAAAGTATCTTCTCCAAACTGCTGATCCTTAAATGTAATATTATGTTGCTTAATTATATTCAGGTTAAATAATCTTGTATATACAATTTCAAATAAGGATTTATCATTAAAGAATTTAATATACCCATTTTTCTTTAAAGATAGATTTTGGTAATTCAATTGTATTTTTCCACATACAATATTATTATTTGTCTTTTTTACTAACCCAGAAACAACTAAATCAACATCATTTTCTTCATAAGCATTAACTAAGGTAGAAACGTAATCTTTATTTATTGAATCATCAGCATCTACAAATAAAACAAAATCACCACTAGCATTCTTTAAACCAGTATTTCTAGCTTCACTAACTCCTTTATGATCATTTATAATCAACTCGTAATTATCATATAGTTCAGTATATTTCGATGCAATTTCTACAGAATTATCCATTGATCCATCATCAACAATAATGACATTAAGTAGAAAATTGCCCTTTTGTTTTAATATACTTTTCAAACATCTATCTAAGTATTTTCCTTTGTTGTAAACAGGAATAATAATATTAACTTTTTTCAAATTCTCACCATTTTTCTGACGAATTGTTAAACCAAGTACAACTTTCGAGGACGGCGGTTTAGCTGATGTTGGCAGAAACTGACGTCCTTATCTGTATAGTCATCAATATCAGTTCTTTTGGGAAAGTATTCTCTAATTAGGCCCATTGGTATTTTCATTAGTTCCTCTTTTCTCTGGTGAATATGGATCTGGCCAGTAAATGTTCACTCCTAAACGTTCTTGAATATCGTTTAAGCTAAGAAATTCACGCCCATGATCTGGAGTTAATGAATGAACAAATTCTTTAGGGATAGCCCCTAAAAGATCAATTAACCCCTGATTAATATCAGCTGTTTCTTTATGATTGATTTTTTTGATCAATACTAATTGCTCAGCCGATCAACGACTGTCAAGAGAACCGCATGTCCGGTTTTTCCCATAGTATCTATTTCCCAATCATCAATGTGATGACGCTCATTGATGAATTCAGGATGTTCATGAATCGAAATATAACCTGTCTGTGCTTCACGATGTTTCTTCGTATTTTTAGGATGACGGGTGTGATGTTTGCGCCTTAAGTGACGCTGAATCCTCGTGTCACCATGAGATCTATACTTTTCACCTAAATTATGCTTATAAATATGAAGATAGATAATGTTATAGCTGACACACCAATGATGTTCTTTCGCAAAGCGCGCAGCGATTTGTTCGGGAGACCAATGTAAATCTAAAATATAATGACAATTTTACGGCGTAGTTGTGGATGACTATCTAGCAACAGTGGTTTATGACAGTTGCGACGTTTTACGTGATAGTCATTTTCAGCAGTATTAGCAGAGTACTCACCCGAACAACGTTTTAATTCACGAGAAATAGTACTTGGACTGCGCTTCATATGTAAGGCAATTGCGCGAATAGTTAATTCTTTAGCCTTTAAATAAACACATAAGCATTTCACATTCTTTTATAGTAAGATGGATATAGCTCATAACTGGTTACCTCGAATAGTTTGATTTGGTCGTTAAACATATTCTACCCGCTATGGTTTTATTTTCCTGAAATGTCAAATTAAGTTAGAAAGAAACTAACTGTGCATCTGTGATATTCTCCATGAATACCTCAATGGGTGTGCGGTAGTGCAGTGACTTCCGTGGAATATTGTTCCGGTATGACATTAGCTGAGTAACTAATTCATCCGGGAGATTACGGAAGTCTTTCTTTTTACTCAGACCATCACGCCGAAGAATACCGTTGGTGTTTTCGTTTAGCCCTCGCTGATTAGGCGCACCGACTTCCGCAAAATATGTCTGAATATCGTGCTTATTGGCAATCTCACGCCAGCCCGCGAATTCCTTACCGTTGTCAAAGGTGATGGACTTAAAAAGATGACGAGGCTGTTTTGATAGCCATTGGTCCAAATAATAGTTCACACTCTCGGCCGTTTTGTGATGGACATTCAAAACAATCTCAACTTTTGAAATCCGTTCTACTAGGGTCATCACAGCACCATGGTGAGCTTTCCCTTGAACCGTATCAGCTTCTAAATGACCAAATTCATGTTGGTAATGTGGAAAATCGCGGTAACGTTGGTAAATACTGCGACCAAGATGGCCAGCTTTCCCACGCCGTTCAACGTAGCCATTTGGGTGACGGTTACCTTTCATTGGTAACTGCTTAACATCAAAGCCATATTGACCACGAGCAAACATGCGATAAAGCGTCCGCATACTACAACTGATTTTCTTCTCTGACCGACCAATAATGGTATCTGGCGTCCAACCTTGACTAACTTGCTTGGTAATGTAACTTACTTCATCATCAGGTAACGTCATTGGTTTACGACCACAACGGCGCTTATTCCGTTGGTACTGCTTTAAATACTGCGTAATTGTCTTGCCCGTATCCAAGTAACGATAAACTCGATAAATTGTTTCAGCACTACGCTTTAGTGATTTAGCAACTCGATAAGCTCGAGTGTCTTGACGATAAAATTCAGCTATGAGAGTTAATTCACGTGTGGTAAGATGTTTGTAGGTCATTTGTGATTGCCTTTCTTTTGATTAGGGATACTCAAAAGTCTATCACAAATGGTTTTTTTGTTTTTCTAACTTAATTTTACAAACCGGGTTTTTAAATCTATTGCACTTAGATTGTAAATACTCACTAAACAAAGAAATTTTTCTCTGAATAGATTCTTATAAGGACATGCATAATAGGTATTCTTATACCACAAAAACTTTTAGAAGAATAATATGGCGTTTTAAAAAGACTATATAGTAAATATTTAAATCGCTCAGCAAATGAATGAGTATTCTCCTTAATTAGGCTTTCAGCTATATGATCACTGAAAGAATCTAATCTATGATACCCATATGTATCAATATAAAACATATCTATACCATTATCATTTAAGAAATATTTAAAACGTCGTTTCTGGAAATGAAAATATCCAAATTCCTTATAATTAATTCTACCATTCCTCTTATAAACAAAAAGACAAATATTTTTCTTCCAAACGTAAGCATCAGGTAGCTTAAAAAATCGGTCATCCATTGATATCAAATCCATATTTTCTGGATAAGGCTCATTAAGCAAATCTCGGTTATTATAAACCGAGTAACCATAATAGTTATAAATTTTATTAATTCCGTCAGCCTCATCAAAATGATAAGCAGCTGAGGTTGTAGAAGCAATATTAAAAAGGCAAACTTTCTTATTAGCAACCATTATTGGTAATTTATATCTTTGATTTATTTCACTATCATTTCGGAAAAGCATAAAATGTCCATATTTCCCAATTTTATCGACCTTTTCTTTAATTCCTTTTTTTATAAACTTCCATAAATCACCATATACAACATCGAGATCTGAATACCCCCAATAATCATAATTATGAAGTATATCTTGAAACGCAAGTCCATACAAAGGTCTATAATCACATAACTTATATGGTTTATTCAAGACAATTTTTCTATTACCAACTACACTTTTTATTCTTTGCTTTACTTCTTTAAAAGTAGATCTTATAAAATGTACATTTTCAACTTTAAGAAAGTTACTTGTAGAATGATCAGTAAAAATATACCAGTCAATTTTTTCGTTAAATTTACAGGTAATCAAAAAAGTGTTCATATTATGTGGTAACTTACCAAAATACGGAATAATAATAGCTATTTTTCTCATCGAAATATTTCCTTACATTTATTTTCTATTTTTAATTTTTAATTTTTATGAAAGTAAGATACAAAGTCGTCTACCATATCATGATAAATAAATATTTTCAACAAATTTTGCAATTTTTATTTCGTTAAATCCAGCATTATCTAAATATTCAATATTATTTAATCGTGGATCATTTTTATGCTGAATTATAAAATTAATCCATCTATTATAATTATCTTTCTCCAGTGAATATACATTTGGGCTAATTTTCACCTCATCCGTTATATTATTTGATATTACGCAAGGTATCCCTGAAGCCTGAGCTTCTATTAATGACAAAGGTAATCCTTCATATTTTGACGGCATAATAAACATATCCGTTGCCATTAAAATTTTATTGACATCATTTCGATTTTCTAAAAAAACGACTTTTGATGAAAGTCCTAGTTTTTCCACTTTACTTATTATTGCTTTTTTTAGCGATCCATTTCCGATCAAAAGTAGTTTATAATTTTTATTAATCTTTAATAGACGATTGAAAACATCTATTAAGTAATTATGATCCTTTTGGTCTTCAAACCGACCAATATTGCAAAGGAGTGTTTCATTATCCTTCACATGAAACCTACTCCTGTAATATTTTCGTATATTTTCATTGACTACATATTCATTAAAATTTATACCATTATTAACGATATAAGTATTCTGATCCTTATTACCAAAAAGATGAAAAATTGCTTCCTTTGAAACACCAAATTTATAATTTGCATATTTATTAATCATTTTACGCATTTTATACTCATATACTTTTCTAATAAGAGTTTTCTTTTCACCCTTATACGTATCATGTGCATGAGCAATTCTTATAGGAACACCCATTTTCTTTGCAATATATAAAATATAACCTGACGCAAAATAAATATGAGAATGTACCACATCAAAAGGACCATTATCGCGTATTATTCTTTCTAGATTTTTCTTAACGTTTAATGGATTCCTACTTCCGGAATTAAAATAATGGATATAGCCACCTAACTTTTTCACTTTCTCATCCAGAAGGCCCTTTTCACCTGACGTCATAGCAAAATGGAATTCAATTTTATCTCTATCTATATTTTGCATTAGATTAATAACAACATGTTCAATGCCGCCTTGGTTTAATTTATTAAAAACCTGTAATACTTTAACCATATATAATTTCCCTATTCTCAACCATTGCTTTAATTTTTCAAAATTTCATGTATATAAATTTCTTTTAGTCTTCTAGCTTCACAATTTATATCAAAGCCCTTTTTGCGAGCTAATTCAACACCATCTAATCTTCTGGGGCTGTCTTTTAAATTGATAAATTCTTTACTCCATGCGTCGATTCCATGATTTACTTCTAATACTTTACAATGTCCAATATTTGCTTCGTATGGTAATTTATTTGAAATAATACAAGGAACACCTGAAATTTGTGCTTCAACTGCTGCTAAACCGAGACCTTCAAATTTAGAAGGAAAAGCAAATAAATCTATTCCTTGTAATAATTTATTAACATCATTTCTTGTTCCCAGAAATACAACTTTTTTTTGTAAATTTAGTTTATAGACTATTCGCTTTATTTTAGTTAAATCTTGCCCAACCCCTACCAGGACAAGTAAAGCATCCTTCCTCTTCTCACATGTTTTAGCAAAAACTTTTATTAGGAATTCCTGATTCTTTTGAGGAGAAAACCTTCCAACATGTCCAATAACATATTTCCCTTCCCAACCCATTTTTTTTCTTATTCGTGTTCTCCATACATTATTAAATTTGTAATTTTCAATTTTAAATGCATTATTAATAACATACCATGGTTTATTGAATCTATTTTCTGAAAACAAACTTATGCCAGATTCTCTACTACTTGAAAATAATACATTTCCTAAAGGAGAACCTGTTAAATGATAAAAAAGACCATTTCTAAGGTTGGTTAGCATTGTATCTCCATATACAGGATTATGAACATGCGTTATAACTTTTTTTACCCCTAATCTTGAAATTGCATTTTTAAAATAAAAGCCTAAAAAAATCAAATTGTTTTCTAAAAATGCATATTCTTTATAATGCTTACTACAAAAACATCTCCATTTTCTAGAGAATTCGTTTATTCTAGTTGGATTTCCCAAATAATAGATATTTCCTCCTAGTTTAGTTATTTCATCTTTAAATGAATTATTTTTATCATGTAAGGAAGCTTCATTTAAAATCAAAAAATCAAATACTATATTATCCTTATTTAAGTTTTCAAAGTAATGGACTAATACATTAGCGATGCCATCACCTTTACTTACGGATGGTACAATTTGTAAAACTTTCAACAATATTTCACCCTTAAAAAGAAAAACTATAGGGAACAATTCCTGCCCATTCAGGACGATACTTTTGAATTACAACAAAATATAATATTAAGCCAATAATAATCATAATGGTGACCAATATTCTGTTCTTTTTAAAATCATAACCGACCACATAGGATAAAATTGGAAATAAACCAGGCATAAAAAATAATGACATTCTTGATATTTGTGAAAACTTAATTGCAAGAATATATATAATCAATGCACATAATAACATTAGCTGTGAATCTATAAATAATAGATCATTATTCTTAAATTGTTTTGATATATATAAAATGAATATTACTATAGCTGATGATATAATTATATTTGTCAAACCGTTATAATTATTATTTGCAACATCACCAGAAAAACTTTGAGCTTCATCAATGATAGATGATAGTTTTGTATATAATGTTTCAAATGATAAGAATATTACTCCTGCAACAAATAGAAATGCTATAATTCCTTTCTTGTTCAACTTAATTTTTCTAATAAAATAGATAGGTAAAAATATCCATGCTGTTACATGCATTGTAGTTGCAATATACGTAAATAGTAAGAACCTAAATGGTTTTCCCTTTATTACATAAGCAAAAGCAACCATACATAAACAAATTGCCAATCCTTGACGCATCAAATTCATACAATTAGCCATAAAAATTGATTCATAGGCAATTAATCCAATAACATAATTTATATTTAATTGAATGACAAAAAAAGTAAAACAAACTATCATAATTGCTGAAGTTACCATAATCATCAGCTGAAAATTAGGACTAATATTGTAGACAATATGATTTAAAAAAATAAAGCCATTTTCAAATCTTGCATGAAAAGGGAAAAACCAATTTCTAAGTGTAGAGTTTACATTATACATACCGGACTGATAGAAGAAGGACTTGTAGGTAGAAGTATCGACCCCAACACTGTAATTTCTATAAGCCATCAAAAGCCACAAACAAGTACCATTAATAATTAAATATAATTTTTTCTCATACACATATATAGGTATAGTAACTATTTCTAAGCCAAACAATAGAAGATATATAAACATTATATTCCTCGCACATTCTTAAATTTTATGGTAAAACAAGTTTAATTATCAATAATAAAGATAATATTTACCGTTATTGCCTCGGTGATTACTAATGAAGTTTAAATGTGTCTACCTGCTTTTTTGATTTTTCCATGCCTCTTTTTGCAGAAATTTGCGCAAACTTATAAGGAAATAATGTAGCAAAAGCTCTTTTTAATAATCCATAAAGGCCTTTATTCTTAGTACCCCAACTATTATCAAATAAATGTTGAGCATAGTTAGCATTTTTATTTTTACTAATATAGCAAAAATAATCCTTAGGAAAGATAATTATACCTGGTTCAAGTACTTGCATTTTTCCATTTAACTTAAATAACGGCCATCTTTTAATAAAAATATCTGTAATGATTGGATTACTCGTGTAATTATCTGAATTATTAAACATTTTTTATTAACTTCTCCTCTATAAGTTTTTAGAAGATAATTTATGAATATTATAATTATTTTCATTCCAGCAAATAAATTCCCAGCCGGGCAGCTTTTCATTCCATTACTTCAATTCTATTTTGAATCTTTAAAGGCATTTTTGTCCCAAACCATGCATAATGAATGATTTTTGGAATCATGCTATCACCTCATATATTTTTTTCGTCTAAAATAATTAACAATATACTTTATAGTTAAAAATAATGAATAACTCATCGAAAGATTATTAATTCTAAAAACACCATATGTCCACTTCATAGACGCAAGCTTATTTGATGAAATTGACTTGCTATGTTTCATGTATTTAGCTAGATTATCAGAAATCAAATAACCCAGTATGCCTTTTTTGGAAAGCCGAATCCACAAATCATAATCTTCATGTTTAACTTTTCTAAACGGATTTTTTCTTAATATATTAGCTTCTATAACAACAGTTAGCATTCCTACTGGGTTACCATTTGAAATTATTTTTTTGTAATTATAAATTCCAGTTTCTCTTAAACGTTTCCCTATCTGCTTATATTTATTATTAATAACAGAATAATTACTAAATACCCACCTAGCTTTCTTTTTAATTATGAAATTATGTTGAATTTCCAGTTTATCCTTATTCCAAATATCATCACCATCTATAAAAGCAATGAATTTTCCAGAAGCATTTTCTACACCAATATTTCTAGCATAAGCTACTCCATGGTTTCGTGTTAATGAAATAATCTTAACAGGTATCGTTAATTTTATAGTATTATCTTTGATCAGCTTTAATGTTTTATCTGCGGAATGATCATCGACAATGATAAGTTCGAAATTTTTGTATGATTGCTTTAAAACTGAGTTTAAGGTATTTACAACAGAACTTTGATTATTATAAGTATTTAGAATTACTGAAAAGAACCTTTCATTTTGCATTTTATCGCGCCCCATCCCCAGTAAAAATAATTCTAAAGGTCTCAAGAGCAATCTTAAAATCAAATCCCAATGAATAATGTTCAATATAATAATTATCTAATTTACACTTTTCATTGGGATTAAGGTTGTAACCTCCATGTATCTGAGCATAACCTGTCAATCCTGGAATAATTTTTAAACGTTTTGGAAAATCAGGCCATTTCTCAGAAAATTGTTCAGTAAGAACAAAACGCTCTGGTCGTGGACCAACTAAACTCATATCACCTTTGATAATACTCCAAAATTGCGGTAACTCATCAATTCGTGTTTTTCTCATAAAATGACCAACTTTAGTAACGCGTGGATCATCTTTTTTAGCCCAAACAGCGCCTGTTTTTTTTTCAGCATCATTTCTCATTGAACGTAATTTAACAATTGTAATTGGTTGTCCCATATAACCAACTCGTTGTTGCTTAAAAAAAGCTGGTCCCTTTGATGTCATTTTTACTAAAATTCCAAAAACTAAAATAACGGGTAAACTGACGACCCCAAAAACCGTTCCAAAAATAATATCACAAATTCTTTTACCAATTAATTTCGACTTAGGAACAGGTTCACCAATCTGATCCAAGAATGAATATTTTTCAGTTGAATTTGTAGTAGTAGTGTTTTCTACTGAAGCTCCCAAAATAATTCTCCCATTAGTTTTCTGAGTAATACTTCCAATAATTAGTTAAACCATCATGTAATGACCATTGAGGCTTGAAACCTATTCCCTTTAGTTTAGAAACATCAGCTCGTGATTTATTAATGTCTCCTTGACGAGCCTCTTTTTGGATAATGTTTAACTTTATACCCGCAATATCTTCATAAGTATGAATTACATCAATCAATGGTGTTTCATCACCATTGGCAATATTATATACTGTTGGCTCATTCGTCTCAGTTGAGATCTTAATTAATGCATCAACTACGTCTTCAACATAAACAAAGTCTCGCGTCTGCGATCCATTGCCATAAAGAGTAAATGGTTTGTTTTCCTTAAGGCACTTTGTCACAATTGACAGTACACCAGAATATTCGGAATTAGGATTCTGGCGTGGACCGTACACATTAAAGAACCGAACTGCAACCGTCGGAATATTGTAAAGGTGACCATAATCAATGGTATACCGCTCAGAAGCATACTTATCAATTGCATAAGGAGTTAATGGATCGATATGTGAGTCTTCCGTTTTAGGAAAGTCTGCAGCATTACCATATACCGCAGCTGAAGAGGTAAATAGGAACTTCTTAATAGGCAATTCATTAGTTCGAATAAACTCAAGAGTATTAACAACTGATTCTTGATTAACTAAATGAGTGTACCAAGGCCGAACTACTGAATCGGCAACACTAGATACCGCAGCCAAATAATAAATATAATCAAACTTTTCTTTTAAAAGTAAGTCATGCATAAAGTCTTCGTCACAAACTGTATGCTTATAAAAAGTAACTTTATCTTGAATGTCTGCAATATTTTCAAGTCGACCCGTAGAGAGATCGTCTACAATAACAACCTCGTCTTCATTAGCAACTAATTTGTGAGCCAAAAATGATCCTATAAAACCGGCTCCACCAGTAATTAATGCTTTAGACATTTCATTTTCCTCCTAAAACAACCAAAAACGTTTTCTTTTCTTTTTTAGCACTTGTAAATTATTTAATGGTACATTCTCACCATTAATAATGGACTTAGCATTCTGCTGATACTGGCCGGCCAAGCTTTCCCCAAATTCATGTCGTAGCTTATCAAAGGCTTGTCGCATTTCATACTTCCGACCTGGTAGGTTATGAGCATCTGATGCAAAAAGGTAACCTTGTCCGGCTCCAATTAACTGCCGACTGAAGTGCTCCACTTTCTTACCAAATGTTCCCACATATGAACTTGCTGTAATCTGAGATAGACAGCCCTTTTCTAACAGTCCATATAGCAGCTCCGGTTTTGACATAATCATCGTGTTTCGCTCGGGATGCACAATTACCGGTATAATTCCACGCTGTTGCAGGTTAAAAATCATTCGATTCGTATAATGTGGTACATCATCGTCTGGAAATTCCAGCATTAGGTAGCGACCACCTTCATCCGCAAATAGTATGTCATCATTATCCAATGCCTCTAATAAGTTACCATTAATTCTTACTTCCTGCCCAGGAAAAACGGTTAACGGAATATCGTGCTCCTGCAGCTGCTTTTGAAATTCTGCCGTCTCCCGAATTACGTCTTGCTTATGGTTAACATATCGACCATTCATGTGGTGAGGCGTCAAAAGAGCATGGGTCACCCCATTCTCCGTTGCCTCCCGCGCTAAACGAAGTGAGATTGCCATGCTCTTAGAACCATCATCAATTCCTGGTAAAAGGTGACAATGGAGATCAACCATGACCATTATTTGTCATCCCCATCATCACCTATAGCCATAACCATAGCCGTATCCGTAGCCATAACCGTATCCGGCACTACCATCGCTAACCACATCATTCATGACGTAGCCCAGCAGGTTAGCATGGGCCATCTTCAGAAGTTCAACCGACCGCCGCGCGGCCATCTTTTGAGTACTTCCCTGCCGAATGACCATCACAACGGCATCCAGGCTATGGGAAATCACTTGGGTATCCGCAACTTCCAGCATTGGTGGCACATCCAGAATTACCAGGTCATAATTTCCCCGGACGGCTTTCAAGAAGGTCTGCATCCGGTGAGAGCCTAACAATTCCGCCGGGTTCGGTGGGATTGGCCCACTTGGCAAGAGGTCGAGGCCTTCAATCTCACTTGGCTTAATAATCCCCGCTAAGTCAATCGAGTGTTCCTGGCTGTTTAGGATTGAAGTCAAGCCTTCCCGACCATCAATCCCGAAGGTCCGGCTCAACGTCGGCTGCCGCAAGTCAGTGTCCACTAGCAGAACATGCTTCCCACTTTGGGCAAAAACCACGGCGATATTATCAGTGACCGTCGACTTCCCTTCAGAAACATTGGCCGAGGTAAATGCTAAGGTCTTGATTGTTTTATCAATCGACATGAAACTAATGTTAGTCCGAATTGTCCGGAACTGTTCGGAAATAACACTCTTCGGGTGGACAGCAGTAATTAGCTTAACCCCGTTATCCATTGTGTCGGTTGAATTCTTATTTTTGCGGTGAAATAAAGACATTTTCTGACCTCCTTAAACCCGACGCCTTGCGCTTGTATTTGAACGCTGTTTACTGTTAAGTGTTTCCTTTTTCCGGTCAAGATGAATGTGATCGATGTGCCCCAGGTTCGTTAACCCTAACTCATCAACCATGAATTCATCAGAGTTAACCGCGGTATCCATCAGTTCCTTGATAATCAAGTAAATAAAGGAAGCTAAAAGTCCCAAGATTGCCCCGGCCAGGGTGAACAACTTAACGTTCGGGAAGGACGGCGCAGATGGTGCCGATGCCCGCGACACAATCGTGACGTTGTTGACACTCATCATCTTCTTGATCCGCTTCTTGAAGACGGACGCAATCGTGTTGGCGGTTGCTGCTGACTTCTGTGGGTCATCGGTCGTTACCGCTACTGAAAAGACTTGCGAATTCTGTTCGTTACTGATCTTGATGCCCTTTTTCAGTTGACTAGCGGGAACATTGTAATTGCGACCATATTCCTTAGCCACCTGACTACTACTATTCAGCTCATTACTGGTCTGCTCCAAGATCACGTTATTCGTGATGATGTCCTTGTAGGTATTGATGATCTGGACATCGGCCTGCTGGTCGTTATATGCCTGACCGTTGCTATTACTGTGCTTTTGGTTAACCAGTATTTCTGTATTAGCCGTATATTTCGGAATTACCGCAAACTTTGCCACGGCAAAGCCTAACACGGCAATCAAGACTGTCCATAAAATCAGCATCAGGTAATTATTGCGAATAATCACCAGTAACCGGTGAAGGTCAATCGTATTCGTTGCTTCGCTTTGTGAATCCGTCATTGTCTACTCCTTAATTATTCAAACTATTCTGAAGCAGGGTCGTTACCCGCTCCTGTTCGGAACTTGGTACTACTTCAAAGTCCTGGCCATCATCGTTTTGGCCCCGTCCTTGGGCGTGGTCTTGGACCACCTTGGCATTTGCCTGGCGGTAGTCCTTGGCCAGTGTGACCATATTCTTAAAAGTCAGGTCCGTCTGTGAACTGTCAGCAATTGACTTTAAAAATTGTCGGTTGAGGACCGTCTTATAAGAAATGGACTTCTTCAATAAAGCAGTGATGATCAACCGTTGCCGTTGTTGCCGTCCGTAGTCACCCTGCGGATCGTCATAACGCATCCGGCTAAACTTCAACGCGTTCTTCCCATTCAGATGATAGGTCGTTCCCTTCTTGAAGGAAACACCACCGTATGTGAAGGTCAGTGGTGACTTGACATCGACCCCGCCAACCTGGTTGATTGCCTTTTCCAGGCCGCCCATATTGACCAGGACGTAGTAATCGATTGGGATATTGAAATGCTGGTGAACAACCTTGACACTCTCTTTTACCCCGCCAAATGTGTAGGCGGCGTTGATCTTAGCCGGTGACTCATCAGGGTAACCGGGGAGGTCGACCTTCATGTCCCGCGGCAGGCTGACAATCGTGGTCGTCTTCTTCTTGGGGTTAAGGGTCATTACCATCATGGTATCTGTCCGCCCCTTGTAGTTTCGCCCAAGGGCCCCAGTATCGGTCCCCAGTAAGAGGATCGATACCGGCCGCCGCTTTGCAAGCACCTTATCGGCATCACGCTGTTTAGTGATGCCGGCGCTGTTGTACATGTCATTCGTCGTGACTTTCAGGTTTCGCCATGCAATTGTTGCAAAGAAAATTGCAAAAAGCAGGAGAATCCCCACGGCCCACCAAAAGATATTCTTCAATATCCGTCGCCGGTGGTGGTGACGATGATGGCGGTGGTGGTGGTGATGACGAACAACTTGTTCATTCAACGACTGCTGACCCGCTAATTCATCTTTAGTATCATTGTTCTCTGACATCGACTGTCTTCTCCTAATTTCTTCGTATACGTAAAAACACTTTTAATAATTTTTTAACAACTTATATTTTATTCCTCCTGGTCACGACTTACAAATCACCAATAATTTAAAGTTTGGGTATTTTGAAATTCAATTTCAGTTGATAATTAAATTACTTTACCTATTTAAGTGGGTGCAATATCATGCTAACGGGCTTAAAATGATATTGCTACGGTGCCAAAATTAATTTCTCGCCACTGATAAGAAAAGGCAAAATTTTTTAAAATTCATTTAATTTAACGTCCGATAAGGAGGCTTTCTAGGCAAAAATTACTCCTTCAATATGCCAATTTATGTCTTACCACGTAATCTTTTGGTGCATACAAAAAAGCCAGCCGTTAAGCTAACTTAAAATAATTATTCCATATTTTCTAACCGGTTTTCCTATTTGTATATCATCTCACTGTCCTAAACTTACTCCGGTCCTTATGACCCCAGAATTGGAAAAGGTCGGTCCGCAAAGCACCATTATACAGCTTCCGCCGCTTGGTTGCCTTTGCCCCGTAGTACTTCTCAAATTCCAAATCAGCGGTCAAAATGTACTTGCTCCAGGTCGTCAGTGGTCGGTAGAGCTCCCCCATCTGCCGGTACAATTCGTGGACAGCCGCATGGTCACTCAGCCGTTCCCCGTATGGCGGGTTGGCCACGATGACCCCGTTGCACTTGTCAGTCCGCCAGTCCTTTAGCGCCAATTGCTTAAAGGTAATGTCATGGGTCAATCCAGCGGCCCGACAGTTCTCTTCAGCAATCTCCACCATGTTTTGGTCAATATCATAACCATGGATGTCGAGTTTGACATCATAATCCGCCTTATCATCAGCCTCATCACGGACGTCATCAAATAAGCCCGCTGGCGTTAAGTTAACCCACTGCTCACACGCAAAGGCCCGGTTGATCCCCGGAGCAATGTTATGTCCCAGTAAAGCGGCCTCGATTGGAATCGTTCCTGAACCACAAACCGGATCCACAAACGGGTTATCAGGAAACCAGTGGGCAAGCATCACCAACGCTGCCGCCATGTTTTCCTTCAAGGGAGCGCCCCCTTTATTCTTCCGGTAGCCCCGCTTGAACAGGCTCTCTCCCGTCGTATCCAGGGTCAACATTACCTGGTCCTTGTTAATTACAACTTCTAGCGGGTACAGGTTCCCTGTTTCTGGCAACCGTGTCCGCCGGTGGTACACCTTACTCAGCCGTTGGACAATCGCCTTTTTCACAATTGCCTGAACGCTGGGAACATTATGGAGCTGAGAATGGTGACTGCGGCCCTCCACCGGGAATTCGGCATCGACCGGGAGGAATTCTTCCCAGGGCAACGCCGTCGTGTTTTCAAAGAGCTCATCAAAGGTCCGGGCAGGAAACTCGCCGACAATAATCTTGATCCGGTCCGCCGTCCGGAGCCACAGGTTGGTGGTTAAAATGTCCCGCATGTCGCCGGTAAAGCGCACCCGGCCGTTTTCAACCTTGGCTTCGTAACCTAACTGGCGGAGTTCCTTGCCGACCAGGGCCTCAATCCCGGCCGCCGCCGTTGCCATTAATTGATATTTTTGCAAAATCAAATCTCCTCGTTATTCAATGTTAACCCTATTTTACCCGATGAGCATAAAGAATGCTAATACTGGTCCTTCTGCATCGTTGCTGGCCAGCCGACAATTGCCTGCCGCTTATCCAAGCTTTCCAGCAGCCGCACATCAGCCGGGGCTAAGGTAAAATCAAAAATCGCTAAGTTATCTGCCATATGCTGCGGGTCCAGGGTCTTTGGAATCACAACGATCCCTTCCTGGTTTAAGAAGCGCAGGGTAACCTGGGCCGGTGTCCTATGGTAACGCGCCGCCACCTTCTGCAAAACCGGCTGATTCAAAAAGCCGGGCTGGTTCTCACCCAGTGGTGCATAAGACTCGTGAACCATCCCCCTGCTCATCAAATAGGCGTGCATCCGCTTTTGCTGCCAGAGCAGGTGGGTTTCAATCTGGTCAATCGCCGGGGCCACGGTTGCTCCATCGATAATCGCTTGGCCCTGGGAAGCGTTGAAGTTACTGAGGCCGATTGCCGCACCTTGCCGTCCTGGTAAGCGTCTTCTAGTGCCCGGTAGGTCTCGTCATCGTTCCCGGTCGGCCAGTGGATGATCACCAGGTCAAAGTAGTCATGGTTAAACCGTCGCAACGATTCGTCTAAGCCTGCCTTGGTGGCCGCGTAGCCACTAGTCTGCACCTTGGTGGTGACAAAGACCTGGTCTCTGGCCAGCCCACTCTCAGTCAAGGCCTCGCCGACCTCAGCCTCGTTGCCATAATACTGGGCCGTGTCAATTAGGCGGTACCCCGTCTGCAGGGCCAAGAGGACATTTTTCGTTGTCTCCTCCGGTGCCGTTTGGTAGGTTCCGTACCCCACTGCGGGCATGATAATCCCGTTATTTAGTTTAACCTCCTTCATTATTACCATCCTATTCCCAAAAATCTTCAAAGTCCCGTGACGCCGCCGTCGTGCTATCCGCCTGAACTACGTTGCCCTTGACAATCTTCAAATCATCATTTTCCGCCGCAAAGTGGTAGCTAATCCCCCTTTGCTTTTCATAATCGACGGTGGTCACCTTTCCAGAAAAGTACCACTCATCACTAAAATCGATGTAGTAGGTGACCCCAGCTTTGACCACCTTTGCGACTGCCTGACCCGGTTCAGTTGGCACTTGGTATTTGACCTTGACACCCGTCGGCCCTTTCTCCGCCACAAAGGCTAGTTGGTCTCCTTCATGGAGGCCCAGGTGGCCTTTCAACCAGTTTGCCGCATGATCAGTTACTTCTAATTTCATTTTCGTCCCACCTTTTTTATTAAATTTAACATATCCGGTCAGTAATCGGAAACAATTCCCACTAGACGCAAAAGGCCTTCAGCATTCGAATGAATTCGGACCGTACAATACCCCTTAGGGTTTACACTCCTGAAATGTCAATTTAAATTAGAAAAATGTTGAAAGCTGTTCATCTGTGATATTCTTCATGAATACTTCAACAGGTGTGCGATAGTGAAGCGATTTCCGTGAAATTCGATTACGGTATGACATGAGTTGGGTAATTAATTCATCAGGTAGGTTGCGGAAGTCTAATCGTTTACTGAGACCGTCACGGCTTAAAATGCCATTATTATTCTCGTTAAGTCCACGTTGATTGGGTGCCCCGACTTCCGCAAAATAAGTATGAATGTCATGCTTATTAGCGATGTCACGCCAACCAGCGAATTCTTTACCGTTGTCAAAGGTAATTGACTTAACCAAGTGACGGGGCATTTTTGAAAGCCATTTATCTAAGTGACAATTAACTGCTTCATCAGTTTTGCGATGAACATTGAGAACAAACATGACTTTGGATTGACGTTCTACCAAGGTCATGACAGCTCCACGATGGGCTTTGCCTTGAACAGTATCGGCTTCAAAGTGACCGAACTCATCCTGGTCATGAGGGAAGTCTTGATAACGTTGATAGATACTGCGTCCAAGCTGACCAGCCTTACCACGTCGTTCGACATAGCCATTGGGGTGACGTTTATCCTTCATCGGTAACTGTTGAGCATTGAAATTATACTGTCCTCGAGCAAACATCCGATAAAGAGTCCGCATACTACAGCTAATGGCATGTTCCTTACGACCAATAATGGTATCCGGTGTCCAGCCAGCTTTAATTTGGTCGTTAATATACTCAACTTCATTTTGGGGCAACTGAGCTTGTTTTCGACCACAGTGACGTTTATTACGCTGGTATTTTTCAAGATATTGTTCAATGGTTTTACCGCCATTAAGGAAACGATAAATTCGATAAATCGTTTCCTGACTACGCTTGAGAAGTTTGGCGGTTTGATAGGTTTTAGTTCCAAATCAGCTATGAGGGTTAATTCACGTGTGGTAAGATGTCTATAGGTCATTTGTGATGTTTCTTTACTTTTGTTTGTGGTTATTCAAAAGTCTATCACAAATGGCCTTTTTCTAACTTAATTTTACAAACAGCGAGTATTAACATTGAACTCCCAACCGTGAGCCCAATGTGTTTATTCAGCAGATTATAAAAAGCAGCCCGCACCGAATTCACCGGCGCGAGCTGCTTAAATTTTTTTCAGTTAACTTGTATTAAGTTCTCAATGGCAGTCGTTACTGCCGCATTTAACGTTTCCTCATTATCGTCAGCATATTTAACTAAATCTCTATGAAGTTCTGGTGTTATCCGAACATTGAATGTACCTTTATATGAGCTTGCCTTTATCAGGTGCTTTCATTGTCAGACTAACTTTTTCAACTCAGATAACGCTTGATCATAGTTTGGTTCATCAGTGAGTTCCTTCAAAATTTCGCGGTAAACGATTTTGCCATTCTGATCGAGGATCCAGACCGACCGGGCAAGGATTCCTTCATCTGGGATCAACAGTTTGGACTCATAGCCAAAGGACTCGTCCTTATCAGAAGCCAGCTGCATGTGTTTGACACCTTCGGCAGCGCACCACTTTTGCTGGTCTTCAATCGTGTTGGTCGAGATCGTTAAAAAGTTAACGTCTGGGAACTGGTCCATCGTTGAATTAAAGTGCTTAGTTTGAATACTGCAAACGGGGGTATTAATGTTTGGCACAACGCTTAGTAACGTGACCTTTCCCAGCAGTTGCCGCGTTTTGATCTTCTCATCATTTTTGTCATAAACCTTGAAGTGGGGAAATTCTTCACCAACTGCTGGCGGGTTGCCAACTAATTGTCTTGCTTCACCATTAATTGTAATTTCCATGAAAAAGTCACTCCTCTATTAGGTTTAATCCAGTATAACTAAAATCGGCGCAAAAATCATTAATTTTAACTGGGGTTAACCCGGCCTTCCTCATGATCCTAAAAGCCACCTTAAAGTTATTAGACATGTCTAACAATAAAGTAAAAAAGCCCCACTGAGGACTTTTTTATTTATGAAGGCTTTCGTTAATGACCCCTTGAAGTCCGGTGACACCACTTTTAATTATTTTAAAGGGCGGTTGCGGAGAATGACCGGTTTTCCAAAGCCCAAAGAAGGGCCCCCACCGTGTCTAGCGCCGTCAGCAGAGGAATATTATGCTCGATTGCCGTCTGCCGGATGATAAAGCCATCGGAATTCTTGGCATAGTTGTGACCCATCGTGTTGATCACCAGGTCAACCTTGTTATCCTTGATGACCCGGATAATGTTTTTGTCACCATCATCTTCACCAATCTTACCAACGGTTTCAACATGTAGGCCGTTGTCCTTCAAGAAATCTGCCGTCCCCTTAGTGGCCAAAAGACGGTAGCCAATCAGGGCAAAGCGCTTGGCCAGTGGCAGGATGGTCTGCTTGTCGTTATCTTCGATGGTTAACAAGACGCTCCCGTTGTCCGGCAGCTTCATCTTGGCCCCGGCAAAGGCTTTGTAGAGGGCCTTGGCAAAGGTCTGGTCGGACCCCATGACCTCACCGGTGGACTTCATCTCGGGTCCCAGGTAAGCGTCAACGTCATCCAGCTTATTGAAGCTAAATACCGGCGCCTTGACGTGGATCATCTTGCTCTCCGGGTAGAGGCCATCGTGGTAACCCTGGTCAGCCAGGCTCTTACCGAGGATTACCCGGGTAGCGACTTGGGCCATCTCAATTCCGGTGATTTTAGAAAGGAACGGTACGGTCCGGCTAGCTCGTGGATTGACTTCCAGAACATAGGCCTCGTGGTTATGGATGATGAACTGAATGTTCATGATTCCCTTGCACTTGAGGGCAATTGCCAACTTCTTAGTGGCCGAAACAATCTGGTGCTTGATGTCGTCGTCAAAGCTTTGTGGTGGGTAAACCGCCATCGAGTCCCCCGAGTGGACCCCAGCATGCTCGATATGCTCCATGATCCCCGGCAGCAAGACGTCGGTCCCGTCACAAATGGCGTCGACTTCACATTCGCGGCCTTCCAGGTAGGCATCAATCAAGATTGGGTGGTCAGCGGCCACGTCAGCATTCTCCTTCAGGTACTGGCGCAGTTCGTCCTCGTTGTATACGATTTCCATTGCCTTGCCCCCCAGGACATAACTTGGCCGTACCAATACCGGGTAGCCGATCTTTTCGGCTGCCTCAATCACTCCCTGGTGGGTCGTGGCGGTCAGGCCAACTGGTTGCTTCAGTTCAAGCTTCTTAATAATCTCATCAAAGATTCGCCGGTCTTCCGCCGCGTCAAGGTCCTTAACACTGGTTCCCAGGATCTGGACCCCGTTCTTGTCCAATCCGGCCGCCAGGTTAATTGCCGTCTGGCCACCGAACTGAACGATTACGCCTACTGGTTGTTCGAGGTCGATTACATTCATAACGTCCTCTAAGGTGAGCGGTTCGAAGTAGAGCTTGTCAGAAACGGAGAAATCAGTTGAAACCGTCTCCGGGTTCGAATTCATGACGATTGCCTCGTAGCCCATTGACTGGAGGGCCTTAACACAGTGGACAGTCGCGTAATCAAATTCGACTCCTTGGCCAATCCGAATCGGGCCAGAGCCAATGACGAGCACTGACTTCTTGCCAGTTCGGTGACTCTCGTTTTCCCGGTCGTAAGTACTGTAAAAGTACGGGGTGGATGAGTCAAACTCTGCCGCGCAGGTGTCAACCATCTTATAAACTGGGATGATTCCATTATCCTTCCGCATTGCTCGAACCTTATCTGCCGTCGTCTTCCACAGGTTGGCAATCGTCTGGTCACTAAAGCCGTACTTCTTGGCTAACCGCAAAGTTGCCAGGCCCGCCGGCTTGTCCTGAATTTGTTTTTCAAGTTGGACCAGGTGGAGAACGATGTCCAAGAAGTAGTCGTTAATCTTAGTCAGCTCGTGGACATCGTCAATCGTGTAACCGCGACGGAAAGCTTCCGCAATGTAGAAGAGTCGGTCGTCTTCGGCGTGCACCAACTTGTCTTCTAGGGCCGTATCCGTGGCCTTGTGGGCTGGAACAGAGAAGAGGCCCTTCTGGTTGATTTCTAGGGACCGCACGGCCTTTTGCAGGGTCTCTTCGGCGGCCCGGCCAATCGCCATGACTTCCCCGGTGGCCTTCATCTGACTGCCCAGCCGGCGGTCGGCCAGGGTGAACTTGTCAAACGGCCAGCGCGGAATCTTGCAAACGACATAGTCGAGGGCCGGTTCAAACTCGGCATAGGTTGTTCCGGTAACCGGGTTCTTGATCTCGTCTAAAGTCAGGCCAACCGCAATCTTAGCGGCCATCTTGGCAATTGGGTAACCAGTGGCCTTAGAAGCCAGTGCCGAGGACCGGGATACCCGGGGGTTAACCTCGATTACGTTGTAGTGGTAGGAATTCGGGTCCAACGCTAATTGAACGTTACAGCCCCCTTCAATCTTGAGGGCCCGGATCAATTTCAAGGCACAGTCCCGCAGCATCTGGTATTCCCGGTCCGAAAGGGTCTGGCTCGGGGCAAAGACGATTGAGTCCCCAGTGTGGATGCCGACCGGGTCGAAGTTTTCCATGCAGCAAACCACCATTGCGTTATCGCTGGCGTCGCGCATCACTTCGAACTCGATTTCCTTGTAACCGGCAATCGACTTTTCAATCAGACATTGGGTAGCTGGTGAAAGGTCTAACCCGTTGGCAGCAATCGTCTTCAGTTCCTCGTCATTGTGGCACATTCCACCACCGGTACCACCCATGGTGAAGGCCGGCCGAACAATTACCGGGTAGCCAATCTCGTGGGCAAACTTCAGGGCACCGTCAACCGTCTCCACGGTTTGGGAGGCCGGCACGGGTTCGTGGAGCCGTTGCATCAGTTCCTTGAACTTTTCCCGGTCTTCCGCCTCATCGATGGAGTCTAACTTGGTCCCCAAGAGCTCAATGTGCAATTCATCTAGCAGCCCCGTCTTGGAAAGGGCCACGGCCAGGTTCAGGCCAATCTGACCTCCCAGAGTTGGCAAAATAGCGTCCGGGTATTCCTTCCGAATAATCCGGGAGACAGATTCAACCGTTAAGGGTTCGATATAAACGTGGTCAGCGATTTCATTATCCGTCATGATTGTTGCCGGGTTGGAGTTAACGAGAACGGTCTCGTACCCCTCTTCCCGTAATGCTAAGCAGGCCTGGGTTCCAGAATAATCAAACTCAGCCGCCTGACCAATGATGATCGGTCCAGACCCGATTACTAAAATCTTGTGAATATCTGTCCGTTTAGGCATTCGTTCGTGCACTCCTTTGCTGGTCTACCATGCTAATAAAGTCATCAAATAAGCCGTCAGCATCGTGGGGGCCCGGTGCAGCGTCCGGGTGGAACTGAACTGAAAAGGCCGGGTACTGCTTGTGACGTAGCCCTTCAATCGTGCCATCATTTACTTCGACATGGGTCACCAGCAGCTTGTCCTGGTCAATTAACTGCGGATCAACCGCGTACCCGTGGTTCTGGGAGGTAAAGTCAATCTCACCGGTAGCAATGTTTCTAACCGGGTGGTTAAAGCCCCGGTGGCCGAACTTCATCTTGTAGGTCTTCGCACCGTTAGCGAGGGCAAAGACTTGGTGCCCCATGCAGATGCCAAACAGCGGCAGGTGTTTTTCTACCTCGGCAACCATCTTTGCGGCGTCCGTCATCTCCTCCGGGTCACCAGGACCGTTGGACAAGAGAATACCGTCGGGCTTGAGGTTCAAGATTTCCTCCGCCGTGGCGGTGTACGGCAGGACAATGACGTTGCATTCCCGTTCCGCCAGTTCGCGCAGAATGCTGTGCTTGATTCCAAAGTCAATCACGACGATATTCCGCTTCGTCCCGGGGTTCGGGTACGGTGACTTGGTTGAAACCTGGCTGATGATCCCTGCGGTTGGGTGGGCAGTTTGGATCTTCTTCAAGAGCTTGTCCGGGTCGGCCACGTTGTCAACGATTGCCCCGTGCAATGTCCCGTGTTGGCGAAGCTTGCGCACCAGTTCCCGGGTGTCAATGCCTTGAATTCCCGGTACCTTTCGTTGAGTTAAGAAATTTGGCAAGGTATCTTGCATTCGCCAGTTGGTGGGGCGCCGGGCGACCCGGTGACAAACTACTCCTTTGATTTGGGGCTGCAATGACTCGTAGTCATCCAGGTTGACCCCATAGTTACCAATCAAGGGGTTGGTAAATACCAGGATCTGGTTAGCGTAGGACTGGTCAGTGATTGCCTCTTGGTAACCAGTCATCCCCGTCGTAAAGACCACTTCACCAAGCGTTGAGCAGTCCGCGCCAAATGCCTCACCAGCGTAGACGCTGCCGTCTTCTAGTACAAGGTAGCGTTCCATCATTAATCTTCCTTTCGTTCGTAAACCACTTTGCCGTCGACCATCGTCAAGACGGTCTCACCATAGACCTTGTCACCAGTAAAGGGATTATTGATCCCCTTGGATTGGTAATCTTCTTGCTTGATCTCAAATTGGTGGTCAAGGTCAAAGATTGCAATGTCAGCCGGCTTACCGGGTTCTAAATGTCCCGCATCCTTCAAGCCAAAGAGGTCGGCCGGCTTGGCTGTCATCCAGTCGAGCAGCTGCGTAAGGCGGCAGATTCCGGTCTTGACCAGTTTCGTGTAGAGCTCACAGAAAGCCGTCTCGCTTCCCGTGATGCCGTTAGCTGCCTTAGTAAAGTCATTCGGCTTATCACTAACGGTGTGGGGAGCGTGGTCCGTTGCAACCATGTCGACCGTCCCATCAAGCAGGCCCGCAATTAACGCCTGCTGGTCTTCTTCATGCCGCAGCGGCGGGTTCATCTTGTAGTTGGTGTTACCTGCTGGAATATCCTTGTCGGCTAACAAGAGGTGGTGCGGAGTGGCTTCACAGGTTACATTGACCCCCTGCTGCTTTGCGAAGCGGACCATTTCAATACTTTCCTTAGTTGAAACGTGACAGATATGGTAGTGGACCCCCGTTGCCTTAGCCAGCACCAGGTCACGCGCAACCTGAGCTGATTCAGACACGCTCGGTGCGCCGGGCAAGCCTAATTCCTTTGCCCGCTGACTTTCGTTCATTACGCCGCCAAAAAGGAGGGAGTTGTCTTCCACGTGAGCAGCTAACGGGAGACCCGCCTTAGCGGCACCTTCCATCGCCTTGTACATGGTGCCCGCAGTTTGCACCCCACTCCCGTCGTTGGAAACAGCAAAGGCACCGGCGCGCTTGACGCCTGCAAAGTCGACCAGCTGGTCACCCTGCCGCCCGGTTGTGATCGTTGCAAACTGGGCAATGTGGACCAGGCCCTCCTCCTGGTTACGTTTGACCATGTGGGCCACCCGTTCAGGGGTATCAGGGGTGGGGTCAACATTTGGCATTGCCCCGACCGTGGTAAAACCACCATGGATGGCAGCTGCTGTCCCGGTCTTGATTGTTTCCCTTTGCGTTTGGCCAGGGTCGCGATAGTGAACGTGAACGTCCACCAGGCCAGGTGTTACCAGCTTTCCGCTGGCGTTAATGATGTGACCAACCTCGTCAGCGAGGTCGGGAAGATTGCCAATGGCTTCGATAATGTTATCGTCAACTAAGACATCGGCGCAAATCAGCCGACCGTTGACGTAGACGGTGCCGTTTTGAATTAAAGTTTTCATCTATTCCAAACCTCCCAGGTGACGACCACGGACAACTGCTTCCAACATTGCCATCCGCATGAAGACGCCGTTTTGCATTTGTTTAAAGAAGGCACACTTGGGTGCTTCAACCAGGTTACCGGCAAGTTCGACGTCGTGGTTGATCGGACCGGGGTGCATAATCAGGCATTGGTCCTTCAGCCGGTTATAACGGTCATGGTTGATTCCGTATTTCTCATGGTACTTAGCCGCGTCAAACTTGCTTTCGTTAGCGTCACCGGCATGCCGTTCGTGCTGCACCCGCAAAAGCATCATCACGTCAACCTTGTCCACCAAGTCGTCTAGCGGGCAGAACTTACCGTACTTGTCAAAGGCATGGTCGTACCAGTAGTCGGGACCAGAGAAGTAAACTTCAGCCCCCAGCCGCGTCAGGATTTCCATATTGGACCGGGCAACCCGGGAGTTGGTAATGTCACCAACAATGGCAATCTTTAAGCCCTTGAAACTACCGAAGTGCTCGTGGATGGTCATCATATCTAAGAGGCTTTGGGATGGGTGTTGGCCGCTCCCGTCACCGGCATTGACAATCCCCAAGTTGAGGTGCTGGTCGGCACGGTGGTTAATCAGCGGTTCATAGTAGGCGTTTTGACTTGCCCGAATGACGGACAGGTTAACGCCCAGCGCATTCATCACCAGGCAAGTGTCGTAAAGGGTCTCGCCCTTGCTCATCGAACTGTGGGCGGCGTCAAAGGGGATTTCGGTAAGGCCCAGCTTCTTTTCGGCCATTGCAAAGCTGGTATGCGTCCGGGTTGAGTTCTCAAAGAACATGTTCGTGACGTAGACGGGCGTTTTTAGCTGGGGCCTTGCACCACCGTTCTTAAAATATTCAGCCCGCTTGATCAGGGTATTAATCCGGTCAACACCCAAATTTTCAACACTTACAAAGTGTGGTAACTTAACAAATTCAGTCATGATTTGATTCTCCTTAATAAAAAAGCCTGGGGCTCTTGCTCCGGGCAGTCTGGTCTTCTCCACCTATATTAAGGAGAAGTAACCATGCTGCCCTCTCTGGAGCAAAATTAATGGTTACTTATTCAAGTTAATTAGTTCAACGTCATCCTGGTCGTCAACTTCGGTCATGTTGACCTTAACCTTTTCCTCACTGGATGTTGGAACGTTTTTGCCAACAAAGTCAGGCCGGATTGGCATTTCCCGGTGGCCGCGGTCAATCAAAACCGCCACCCGGATGCTTTGGGGCCGTCCCTGGTCCATCAGGGCATCCATTGCCGCCCGCACTGTCCGGCCGGTGAAAAAGACATCATCAACCAAAACGACTTGTTTGTCATCAATGTTGACCGGCAATTTCGTGGTGACTTTACTTTCTTTTGCCACCTGGTCATTTTGCAAGTCGTCACGGTAACCGGTGATATCAAGGGGAACCACTAGAATCTGGGCATTCTCGAGTTTGGCCATCTGTTCCGCAATCCGCCGGGCAAGAAATTCACCGCGGGTCTTAATCCCAATCAGGATCAGGTCGTCAAAGCCCTTGTTCCGTTCAATGATTTCATAAGTAATTCGGGTCAAAGCTCGCTTCATTGCCATTGCGTCAATAATCTGTTTGTTCATCATTACACCTCTTTTGATCATGCCCCAAAAGAAAAGCCCCTAGACAAAGCCGTTTCGTCTAGGGGTTCACTAATACCAGGGTCTTATCTGGTACTCGCGTTATTATAGCCGAACCTTACTAGCCTCACGGGACTAACTTAAAGGACATTGATTGACTATAAGATACCAGTTTTGTGAAAAAAGTCAAGGACTGGCAGAAATTTAAAACTAAAAAAAGAAGCTGGAAAAAAGCATCAGAGCGCGCCTTTGGCTAGTATGGGACGATCATTGGCACGGAACGGGCCGGCGATTGTCCGTAATCAATGGACTTGCTGCGCGGCGGTAGACACTAGGAGCGCGCTTCGAAGCGGAGCAAGCCTATTGGTTTTTCCGCGATTACTGTGTAACACTCGGATATGAAAAAGAGGCTGGTGAGAAAACAAAGTCTTCTCCCAGCCTCACCTGTTTGCAAGCATCTGTAGGCCATGTTTTGTCGTAGCCCAACCACCAGGCAATGGTTGGACCGAGGTAATCATCTATCTCAGAGTTAAAAAACTCTCCCCTGGAATCGCTTCAATTTGCTATCCAAAGCTCCCCTACCGTAGTTTGGGTTTACCGCTTGAGGGGTTTACCGCGTTCCACCAGCAAGGTTTCCCCTGCTGTATCGTCACTGTGGCACTTTTCAGGAATACTCGGGCATAGTAAAACCTTAGCCGTTTTTTCCGCCGTCACCGGACAAGCCGGTGCCCCGCCTTATTTTTTCAGCGAGCACAAACACTACAGGCATCGCAGCCTGTGCGAGCATGGACCTTCCTAACGCAACAAAAGCTGCGCTCAATTACCCAAAGCTTGCAAAATCTTATTATATTTGATAACGCACACTAAAGCAAGTGTGAATCGTCGTTGCCGTTGTTGTCACCCAGTTGGGAACCAAATACCCGGCGTTCCAGGTTGGAAAGCCGCTTTAAGATATCCATATTGGTGGCGTTAGAAACGGGTTGCTGGTTAGCTGACCGGGTATTCATCGTGGCGCCAACTTCAACTTGCCGGTTGAGTTCGTCAACCTTAGCTTTTAACCGCTCGTTTTCATCGTTTAAACGGTCGATTTCCTTGTTGTAGGTGTCGTAGTCCTTGATAACATTATCAAGAAACTCATCAACATCAGCCATATCGTAACCCTTACCGATGCTGTGTTCTTTAAATTGCTTATGCAAAATATCTTGTGGAGTATAATTTATGTTACCCAACTTTGAACACCTCAATTGTTTAGTTTGCGTAATACATAACTATCTTACCAAAACCTGCCTTGATTGCAAGGATTTTTTTAGTACCCCTTCTCCGCCAGTTTCTTTTCACGTTCCTGCTCACCCCATTCAAGGGCCGCTTCCTGAAGCTCATCAAAGTCAATTAGGTCCAGGGGGTAGTCTTGACTTTCGCCATACTTCTGCGCTAAGCGGTAATCGTACTTAGGCTTCCCCGGGTGGTCAGGGTCATACACCATCAGCATCCGGTCGGTATGGGTAATCATGAATTGCTGGTACAGGCGGAGTTGCTCCGGTGACTCATACGGTTTTGTGGTGACCTCCTTAGAGAAGTTAACCCGTTCGCGGAGGGTGGCCAGCTTAGCCTGGTTGGCGGCGTTCCACTTACCAGCGAAGTCAGCAAACGGCAACATAATGGCCACCTTGAGCTGGTGGTAGTCCTTCCGCAAGTCCAGAGCACACTCTGCTGCCCACTGCTCCGTCCCCAGCTGGGGCCCGGTGATCAGCCAAAATTCGTCCGAGCTTTCATCTAAGTAGCTTTTTAGCCGGGCAGTTAGGACCCGTTTGACTACCAAAACCTTAGGGTCATCGTCTTTGAAAGTGTTGAGCTCGTAACTACGGTAGCCGGTTACCCACAAGCGGCGCATAAAATTACCTCCGTAACAATTCTGTATCAATCAGTTTATCAATATTCTGGTATAATATATTGCTAGTTAGGAGAGTGAGCACCTTGACTATTCACTATCCCAATGGCCAGCATCCCCATCAATCATATCACGCCCAGCGGGATTTACCGACCCCCCACCAGTCAATTTATGCCAAGCGGGGGATGTCGCTCGAGGATGAAATCAACCATAGTAATCAGTACTACTTGAGTCGTCACATTGCAGTTATTCATAAAAAGCCGACGCCCATTCAGCTAGTCAAAGTCGACTACCCGAAGCGGAGTGCGGCGGTTATTCGGGAGGCCTACTTCAGGCGCCCATCGACGACCGATTACAATGGTGTCTACAAGGGGTATTACATCGATTTCGATGCCAAGGAGACCCGCAATAAGCAGTCCTTTCCTTTGAAGAACTTTCATCCTCACCAGATTCATCATATGCGTGAGTGTGTTAAGCAGGGCGGAATTTGTTTTGCCTTTATTAAGTTCACGGAGCTTGACCTCGTCTACTTACTGCCGGCAAGCATTCTCTTCCAGTACTGGGATGAACAGGCCAGTGGCAGTCGGAAATCAATCCTGCTGACCGACATTCAAAAGGCGGGCTTTCAAATTGGCTACCAGTTGAACCCCCGCCTACCATATCTCAAAGCAGTCGATCAGATAATCGCTGCGAAGAACAAAGGAGTCTATCATGTCGAATAATGATCAACCGACCCGTGGCGACCGGCATCAACCGAGTCAAGAAGATTTTGATGACGAGCGTAGCGGGGGCTTAATCAAGAAGATCCTGTTATGGGTGGCCGGGATAATCGTCTTACTGATTGTCGCCGGTGCGGCCCTCTTCTTCTACTATGCTTCTAGTGCCCCAAAAATCAGCGAGAGTGAACTGGCTAGTCAAAACGGGACCACGATTTATGATGACCAAAACCGGGTTATCTCCCGCCTTGGTCTGCAAAAACGGGAATACGCCAAAGATGGTCAGGTTCCAGCAACGTTGAAGCACGCCGTGGTTTCTATTGAAGACCGGCGCTTCTACAAACACCACGGGATTGACCCGATTCGGATCATGGGAGCGGCCACTTCAAACATCTTTGGTCACTCCGACGGAATGCAAGGAGGAAGTACCTTAACCCAACAACTGGTTAAACTTTCCGTATTCTCCACTGCGGCCTCGGACCGGACCTTCAAGCGGAAGGCCCAGGAAGCCTGGCTGGCAATCAACGTTGAGCGCCACTTTAGTAAGAACCAGATCCTCGATTTCTACATTAATAAGGTTTACATGGGTAACGGGGTCTACGGTATGCAAACGGCGGCTCAATATTACTATGGTAAGAACCTGGACGAGCTGAGCCTGTCTCAGCTGGCCCTGCTTGCCGGGATGCCGCAGTCACCAACCTACTATAACCCGTTGTCGACCAACACCCAGGCGGCGACCCAACGGCGAAACGAAGTCCTAAACGCAATGGTGCGGAGTAAGTACATTACCCAATCGCAGGCCGACAACGCGGCTAAGGACAGCATCACCGCTGACCTGGACCCCCACCATGGAAACACTTCCGGCGGGGACGTTAACGTTAACGAAAAGGTTGTTGACCCTTACGTCAAACAGGTCCTGGCTGACCTAGAAGCCAAGGGTTACAACCCGTACAACGATGGTTTACAGGTCCACACCAACCTTGATCTGGATGCCCAGAAAAAGCTATACGACCTGGCCAACAACACGGTCTCCTTCCAGAGTCCCCAAATGCAGGCCGGGGTGGCCGTTACCGACCCCCACAATGGTCAGATTGTTGCCATGCTTGGTGGCCGTCACACTGGTAAGGTTATTTACGGCCTTAACCGGGCGGTCCAAACTAACCGGAGTTCCGGTTCGACTGCCAAGCCATTAATGGACTACGGTCCGGCAATCGAATACCTGCAGTGGCCAACCTTCAAGTCCGTCTCAGATACCAAGTTCTACTACCCTGGCACCAACATTGCCCTGCATGACTTTGATAACAAGTACAAGGGAACGATGACGATGCGGGCTGCCCTCGTGCAATCACGGAACGTCCCGGCTATCCGGACCCTGCAACAAGTCGGGATCAAACGGGCAACGACCTTCTTAAAGGGTCTCGGCATCTCCCAAAAGAAACCGTACACCCTGCAAAGTGGGATTGCCCTGTACATTTCACCACTTCAGGTTTCCGCTGCTTACGCGGCCTTCGCTAACGGTGGGATTTACCACAAGCCGTTCTACATTTCATCAATCACCACCCAGGATGGCGCGGTCAAGCATTACAGTTCCACCGGCCACCGGGCAATGAACAAGGCAACGGCCTACATGATGACCGACATGCTCAAGGGGGTCTTCACTAACTCCCAAGGAAGTGCCACGGCTGCTCGTTTGGACGGGGTCAACCAGGCCGGGAAGACCGGGACAACGAACTACCCAGGTGGTAGCGGCAAATCCGGTGTCATGGACTCCTGGATGGCGGGTTACACCAAGAACTACTCGATTGCCGTCTGGACTGGTTATGACCACCCAATGTCGGAAAGCCCAATTGCTGAATCCTCAACAACCGATGCCCAGATTCTTTACAGGGACCTGATGCAATACCTTGATAGTCAAAACCATGCTAGTGACTGGAAGATGCCAGATACGGTTGAAGCGGTCCGGGTAAATGGTAAACGGCAGCTAGTGATCAAGGACTCTAAGTGGGCCCTCCAATACGCTGCAATCGATGATGATAGCGGAAGCAGTGATGACGACGACAGCAGTCGCAGCAGTAGCGACCGCAGTGGTTCATCATCCATTGATTCGATTGTTACTTCGCGTTCCGTCTTTAGCAATGAAGACCAGGATGGTAACAACCGGAACCAGAATACAACCGCTAATAGTAACTCAAGCAATGGCAACAGTGGCAACAACAATACCAACAGCAATGCTGGTAAAAGTGGTAATACTAATGGCGGTGGTGCCCAACAGCCAGCCGCTAATCCACAGGCTGCAGACGCTCGTTATCCGAAGATTAAATAATGGGGCTGTGACATAAGTCCCAAATAATTAATGGAGTTAGATGAAATCTTCGGATTTCATTTAACTCCATTTTCCTTTAAAATATTAGTAAAAGAAAAGACATCGACCTGACCGTCGATGCCTCCAAAATACCCTCGAAAGGATACAAAAACATTGGAACCTGATTATAACATGAATCAACTTAGTTTGAACATACCTACTGCTTATGAACCTGAGTTAAATCATCCAGCACGTTATATTAATCGGCTGGTTGAAAGCTTAGCGCTGCGGCGACCCAATATTATGGGTCGACCAAGAGAGTATGATCCACGAATGCTGTTAAAGTTAGTTTTACTGGCTTACAGCTATGGTATCATTTCCTCTAGGAAAATTGAACGCTTTGCTCGTGAAAACATTGTTGCGATGTGGTTGACTCAAGAACAGCGCCCAACCTACCGCACCATTGCTCGCTTCATTGTCTCCCAAGAATTGGAAGATATGATTCAGAGTAGTTTCAAGGAATTTCATGACTATTTAAAGGCTCAGGGAATGATCGATGAGGCTTCATTCATTGATGGCACTAAGATTTTAGCTAACGCAAATAAGTATTCCTTTGTTTGGAAGAAACGCACCATTAAGTATCGCGAATTAAACGTTGAAAAGGCTCAAAAACTAATTCGTGAAATTAAGCAAGCAGAAGTTAAGATTGATGTTGATGAAGATAGCTTTGACATTGATCAACTTGATACGATTATTGCCTTACTTGAACAACGGATTGAAGAGTTAAACCAACGGGTGGCCGAAACCGCAAAGGTTTCGCCCAATCCGGCCAAGCAGGAACGACGTCATGCCAAAAAGTATCTCCATGCTTTAGACCATTGTCGTCAAAAGCATCTTGAATACCAAGCCCAATCGCAGATCGCTGGCCAACGTAATAGCTATTCCAAAACCGATCATGACGCTACTTTTATGCGTTTAAAGGAAGATCCGATGCGTAATGGTCAAACAAAGCCAGCGTATAATCTTCAAATTATGACTAGCTCACAGTACGTGCTGGGTTATGAACTCATGCAGAACCCAACCGATACTAGAACATTAATCCCATTCTTATCTCATCTCGCCCAGAACGAAGTTTTGGGGCGAGAAATTGTTGCCGATGCTGGTTACGGATCAGAACGCAATTATAAGTATATCGAAGATGAGCTACCTGATTGTACAGCTTTAATTCCTTACAGCACCATGATTAAAGAGAATAGCCGTAAGTGGCGTTCTGATGATCGAAAAGTAATGAACTGGGAATATCATGAGGCTGATGACTTTTATGTAAACCCACAGGGCGTCCGATTCAACTTTAAACGATACGCATACCGAAATGATAAATACAAATTCCGTCGTGATTTCAAAGTATATCAAGCAGAGAAGTATGATGAGAATCATCAAATTATTTCTCAGGCATTAACACCACATGGGAACACTAAGTACCTTATGGTGAACCCACAGTGGGAATATTTTAAGTCGAAAGCTCGCGAGTCGCTTTCAAATTCCAACACTTACTCCCGTCGTAAGTACGATGTAGAGACTGTTTTTGGTAACTTGAAGGCTTATTTGGGTTTTAAAAGGTTCACAGTACGTGGTCTTAAGAAAGCCAAAAGACAAATTGGGATTGCTTTAATGGCATTAAACATGAAGAAAATGGCCGGAAGGCCGCTCATTTTCTCAAAATATTCAGATAATCAAAAAGCTCCATTCAGAATTTTTGTTAAATTCCGAATGGAGCTTCTGATTCAGAGGCTTTTGTCACAACCCCATTTTGGGTTTAAAGGGTAGCTTCCTCCTTACCCACCGTAAAGAATAAGCTCCAGCGTCCGAAGGCTGGAGCTTATTCTTATTTAAATTTCTTTACGCCGCCGTCCATCTTGCAGGATGTAGATGGCAACCAACACGATGACAATCCCGGTGATCTCTACCCAGTTCAAATGAAGGTGGAAGAAGATTACGCTCAAAACTGACGTAACGATTGGCTGGAGGGCATCCATAATACTGATCACGTCGGATGGGGCAAAGTTAATTGCGTGCAAAAGCAGGCCAAATGGCAGGATCGTCCCGAAGAGGATCACGGTCCCTACTGACAGGACCAGGGTCGTGGAAATGTGCGGCGGGTTGACCCACATTGGCCGGTAGAGGTTAAAGAGGGCCCCCGCAATCATGGTCCCCCAACCGAGAACCACCAGGGGCGGATTCTTCGCTGATGCCCGCCGGGGTAAGACAACGTAGAAGGCTGCCGTAATCCCGGACCCCAGGCCCCAAAGAACCGAAATAAACGGCAAGGCTAGCGACGTCAGGTTTCCCCGAGTGATGCACATTACCACCCCAATCAACGCTAGGACGAAGGCGATGATGTCACTTCGGAAGGGCCGCTGCCGCATGATAAAGATGTTCCCCAAGACGATGAACAGTGGTGAAAGGTACTGAAGAATTGTGGCCGCCGAAGCATTCCCAGTCTGAACCGCAAAGTAGAATGTCAGTAAGTTCAGCATTAACCCAAAGATGGCATAGGTTACCACCGAGATGGCCGTATCCCGTGACTTGAAGACGTTAAAGGTCTTCCGGCCGTAAATAATAAAACTCAGGACCAGAAGGATAAACCCGGTGATCAAGGTCCGGGTCGACAACATCCAGGTTGCTGGGATGGCCAAGTTTTGGGAGATCAGCTGGAGGGTGGTCCCCGAAATCCCCCACATTACTGAGGCTAGTCCGGCCCAGCCCATCCCCTTCATGACCGCATGTGATGACTTGTGCTCCATTATTTTATTCCCCTTTCAAACTCTATTCGCCCAACTTGTAGATTGGGATCTTGGGCCCCTTCTTTCGCTGGCGCTTGTTGCTGGTGGCGCTTTCCTGCTGCCCCCGCCGCTGCTCAAACTGACGCTCGTGTTGCTCGATATCATGGCGGGTTCTTAAACCCTGGCGGTCCCAACTCTGCAAGATCCGTTCCATGTAGTTCAGGCTTAGGGCGCTATTCAAGACCGCCTGCTTTAGGGCCAACTTGATCATCTCGGTCGAATAGCCGTCTTTATCCAACCAGTCGTTGACGATTTGCATCTCCATCGAAGAAAGTGGCCGACCAAATTCGGCCTCCAGCGAGTTGAAGGTTTTCATCCGGCTATTTGCCGCCGTCGTCTCGACATGTTGGGTAGCCTGTTGGTCATCAAAGACGGCCAGACGGTTAATCAGCGGTGTAAAGTCGTAGGCCGCTTCTTCCTTACCGTCGTTTGTCTTGCGCATCTGCTGGTCAACCAGGCCGCTCATAACCATCTGGTGGAGCTGGTCAAACACCTGGACTTCGGAAGTTGCCAGGTTCTTGGCGATCTGCCGGATATCTGGACTCGCATTGCCGCGGTCCTGGTAGGACTTAAACTGTAAATAGAGGACCAGCTGGGACGTGGTCAGGCCAATTTCCTTATAGTGGCGAAGCAGGATGTTGCTCACCGAGGTCTCCCCCGCTTGTAAATACCGCTGCAGAGAATTTTCTGCCATAATCTCCCTCCTTAAAGTTATTTCATAAATTAATGAAGAGGATGAAAAAGAACCGCAGCCTTCCCCCCCTCATTACACAATAATCACGGAAAAAAAGTGCGCTCCAGGTCTAGCTAAGGACAATCGCCGGCTCATTCCGTGCCAACGACCTTCCTATACTAGCCAAACGGAACGCTCTAATACTTTTTCCCAACTTCAGCTACAAATTATTAATTTCTTGAACGTAATGACCAGTCTTAAAGTTGATCAGGTCATAGCATAGGTTACCCTTCTTATTACGGTAGGTAACTTCCCAGACGGTCTTATCATTAAACACCCCGGGTGCCACTTTCAAAATTTCTGCTGGGCGTCGGTTGCGGCTGGTCATTGCCCGAACCTGCTGGGCAGAGAGCCCCGCGTTTTGCTTCAGGACCCGGATATTGCCACCCTTTTGCGGGACAATCACCATAATGGGTTGACCACTCCGGTTCTTTCCGGTAACCGTGTAAAAGGTGCTTTCCCGGTTATAGATGTAAAAGTGCTGTGGATGCTGCAAGTGGGCATACTTTTCAGCCATCTGGGTTGCCTGCCGCTTGGCCTCTGCCCGCGGCTGGTTGCTAACTGCAAAAATGCTCCAGCCGAGCAGGAGGACCAGCAAAATGGCAATGATAATGTTTCGAAGCGTTCGCAGGGCCGATCCACGATCATGGGCCCGTTGAACTTCGCGCCGACTTTGCATATTATTCTTCCCTTCCTCAATCTAGTATCACTTAACTGCCATATTCGATATGTCAATCTTTATGATTATACCAAATAATTTACTTAATCAGGAATTAATGCCCCTTTTTTAAGAAATTATTTGTTGTTTTGACCAGCTGGTCCGTTGGTAAGACATCGACCGGGTAGTCACGCTTGATGCTCCTCATGATTGTTTCACCATAGCGCCGGGCTACCAGGCGGGGGTCCAGGATGACGGCCACCCCGGTGTCCTTTTCCGTCCGAATCAGGCGACCAATTCCCTGCCGCAGGCGCATGGTTGCCTGGGGGAGCTCGGACTGGTAGAAGGGATTCTTCCCCTGCCGACGAAGTAGGTTGTTATGGGACCGGTTCATGATCTCATCCGGGGCATCGAATGGCAGCCGGGTGATAATCAGTAACTCAAGGGCCGCCTGGGGCAGGTCGACCCCTTCCCAAAAGGAAGTGGCGCCTAGCAAGACGGCATTCTGTCCCGTCGAGAATTGCTTCAGGATTTTATCGCGGTTGCCGGTAATTCCCTGCGCCAAGATGTCCCGCTGGTCGAAGAGGTCGGTCTCCCGCAGTTGGCTATAAACTTGTTCAATCATTATCAGCGAGTTAAAGAGGATCATCGTCTGGCAGTTCGACTGCTTGGTCAGCTTGTAAATCGTTGATGCCAAGTAGTTAATGTAGTCCGCATTCTTCTGGTTACCCGGCAAGGGGGCATCCTTTGCAATCAGGACCTTCGAATGGTGCTGGTAGTCAAACGGCGAACTAAAGCGCTTGGTAAGGGTCTCCTGCCGCTGAAGATCGAGCTGGTGGTAAAGGTATTGTGACCGGGCCGAGGTAAAGAGGGTGGCCCCAATGAAGAGCGGCTGGGCAAAGTACGGGTAGACACTCTCCGTCAAAAAGTGGTTGGCAGCCAGCAGTCCCCCACTCAACCGCATAGAACTTCTTTCCGTTGATTGGCGAATCGTCAACCAGAAGGCCGCTTCATCCCCGTGTTCACGCAGGGTTTCGTTAAACTGATTTAGGGTGGTGTCTGCGTCCACCAATTTAGCCAACTGGCTTTGGAACTGATTCATCAAGTAACGGTCGCTGAGCAACCAGCGGTCTGCTTGCTGGGTAAAGATGTGCTGGAGGGCTAAAAAATGCAGTTGAACACTACCGAGCGCCTGCTCAAGCTCCATCATCGTTGGCCCGCTCACGTCTAGTAATTCTTGAAGCTGCTGGTTATCAAGCGGCTGTTCAATCAGTTCATCCTCAACGTTTCCGGTAACCTGGTTTTTAAACTGCCGGAACAGGGCCTGTTGAAAGTCATTAATGGCCGCTTCAACATGGGTCAGGTCCTCTCGTAATAGGTCAACGTTATATCCCCCAAGGGCGTGAGTGGCAAAGATGCTCGTTAGGTTACGGTCACTACCATTATTTACCAAACCACTTAGGACGTGGACCGCTGCCCGGATCTGGGGGAAGTTAAATTGCCGGCGCGATTGACGAAGAATACTACTGCTCAAGTGCTGAGCCTCGTCAATTACCAGGTAGGGCCGGCGGGTCCCATCGCCAAGTTCTTGAGCATGGGCAACCAAGTAGGCGTGGTTGGTAATGACAATATCTGCCTGGTCAAGACGCTTATCCCGACGGACTAAAAAGTCATCCTGGTAAAACTCGTTATGAGGATTTAACGTCCGGACCCCGCGGTGGCGAATTTCCGTAAAGTATGGTGACCGGGCAGTCGTTAGGTTAAGCTCATCTAAGTCCCCACTCGTGGTTGTCGTCAACCAAACAAGAATCTTGGCTTTCAGCATTTGGACCAGTTTGGAGTCTTCAATAATACTCAGCGAATGGACAAACTTACCGAGGTCTAAATAGTGTTGGTTTCCCTTGACCACCACACTGTTAACCGTAAAGGGCAAAACGTTATTTAACTGCTGAACCGCCTGCGTGGCAATTTGCTCCTGGAGGAGGTTGGTCGCCGTGCTGACTACGATCCTTTTATCCGGGTAAGCCGCGTAAACTAGCGGGAGAAGGTAGCCAAGGGTCTTCCCACTCCCCGTCCCGGCTTCAACGACCATGTTCTTTGGCTCATCATGGGTATAGTTATTGTAGATGCTGTTCATCATCTTGGCCTGGATTGGGCGAAACTCCAGCCGGTCACCATACAGCTTTTGCTTGGCCCGCTTCGTTTTCGGGTAGCGGACCTTTGCGCTTTGCTTTTCAACAGAAAGGGGACGCTGCTTATGGAGGACAATTCCATGGCTGACGTACAGGTCCTCACTTAGCGGCTGGGGACAATCACCCCGGTGCGCCAGCTCATCACTAAAGACCGTCGCCGTCTGCTGCGGCAGGGCTAACTTTAGTTGCACCAGGTGGTGGAGAGTAATTGTCGGTAAGTCATGAACCCGTTTTAAAAGGTCCACTAGCAAGTGAGCCGTGGCTTCCGCATCGGAAACGGCACTGTGCGGGTGGTCATGCTCGATTCTTAGAGAACTTGTCAGGTCCCGCAAGCGGTAACTCTTGGCAGTTGGTAACAGGATTTGACTAAGGGTGACCGTGTCGATTGCCTTAATCGGTAGTGAGGGGTAACCCGCCCGCTCTAGTTCCGCGTTTAAAAACGGGAAGTCAAAGTTAACGTTGTGGGCAACAAAAACGGTGTTACTAAGGAGACTATAAACGGTCGCGGCAACATCATCGAACAAAGGCGCAGATCTGACGTCCTGGTCATGAATACCTGTCAGCTGAACAACGGAACGTGGGATTCGTGTGCGCGGGTTCACCTTGGTCTCAAAGTGATTAATAATCTCACCATCCTGGACTAGTACGCAGCCAATTTGGATAATACGGTCACCGTGATTAATGCTGGTTCCCGTCGTTTCCAGGTCCACTACGGAATAGATAGGCGCCATCTTATCACGCTTGCGTGACTTTTTTTGGATTTTTTTATTCAAACTATCACCGGATTTCTCCATAATTACTAGTATTATCATACACCATTCGTCCCCCAGTTGTCGTGGCCCGCCTCTTTAGCAATTTATTTAGATTTGGTAACAAGTCGAAGTCAACCCTTTTACATTTCTACAATTTAAGTTATGATGATGAATGGAATTTCTATCTATAAGAAAGTAGGTTACGATGGTGAAACAACAAGGGATTGGAAAGAGCCATGCAAAAATTATTTTGATTGGGGAACACAGTGTCGTTTACGGACAACCAGCAATTGCCCTCCCACTCCCCAACGTTAAATTAACGGTAACCATCGATCGGCGGGCTGACCAATTACAGTTGGTCAACAGCCGTTATTTTGACGGACCAGTAAACGAACTCCCGAACAACATGTTAGGGGTTCAAAAATTAATCAACGCCCTAATAACCAAATTCACCGGTCAAGAAGACGGTTGGCAATTAACGATTGACAGCCAACTTCCGGCAGAACGCGGGATGGGCTCTTCAGCAGCGACGGCAGTTGCAATCGTGCGCGCTTTTTTTGATTACTACGAAAAAAAGTTAACGCGAAAAGAGCTGCTTAAGTTAGCCGACATCGAAGAGCAGATCACCCACCGAAGTCCATCCGGCCTCGATGCCGCAACGGTTTCCTCTGCTAATCCCCTTTACTACATTAAGGGCCAGGCGGGTAAAGCAATTGAAATGAACCTAAGTGCGACAATGGTGATTGCGGACACCGGTATCAAGGGCGCAACCAAAGAAGCCATTGCCAGCGTCCAGCAGTTGTTAAAGGCCCAACCAGACAAGGCCCAGGCCCACATTGAACACTTGGGTAACTTAGTCAACGCAACACGGGACTTCCTTAAAAATAATGAAGTAATCAAATTAGGGACAGCCCTAAATGCGGCCCAGGCAGACCTGCAGGCACTTAACGTGAGTGACAAAAGCCTTGATAATCTGATCACGGTCGCCCGACACAACGGCGCCCTTGGTGCTAAGCTGACCGGTGGGGGCCGGGGCGGCTGTATGTTTGCCATTATGCAAACGGCCCTGGGTGCCCGGCGACTTGCTAGTATTCTGAAAGAAAGTGGCGCCAAACATACTTGGATTCAGCCGTTTGACCAACGGGGGGAAGAATAATGGCAACGGCGCGAGCACACACAAATATTGCCCTGGTCAAATACTGGGGAAAACGTGACCAAAAGCTGATTCTCCCGGAAACCGATAGCTTATCACTCACCTTGGACGAGTTCTATACAACCACCACGGTTGAATTTGATGAGCAGTTAACAGCTGACCAGGTAACAATCAATGACCGCTTGCTGGATAAAAAGAACAGTCAAAAGGTCCGCAACTTTCTTGACCTAGTTCGCCAACGTAGCGGTGAGTCTGCGTACGCCCGGGTTACGTCACATAACCACGTCCCAACCGCGGTCGGTCTTGCCTCTTCCGCCTCGGCATTTGCCGCCCTCGCTGGAGCAGCCAGCGCGGCGGCCGGGATGTCACTTGACCGGCGGGATCTTTCCCGCTTGGCACGGCGCGGTTCCGGTTCCGCCACCCGGTCGATCTACGGGGGATTAGTTGAGTGGCGAAAAGGCGACGATGACCTGACCTCTTACGCGAATCCAATCATGGAAGACGTTTCCTTTAACATTGAGATGCTTGCGATCCTAATTGATACCAAGAAAAAGAAAGTCTCAAGCCGTTACGGGATGCGACAAAGTGTTGCCACTTCCCCCTACTACAAGGTATGGCCAGAAATTGTTGCCCATGATATGGTCGCCATCAAACAGGCCATTTTGGCCCATGACATTGACGCCATCGGTCAAATTGCCGAAACAAATGCCCTCCGGATGCACGCTCTGACTCTATCAGCGGACCCGGGGTTTACATACTTTAACAGTGATACGCTGCGGGCAATGAATGCTGTTCGGACACTTCGCGAAAGTGGTATTAATTGTTACTTCACAATTGATGCGGGTCCAAACGTCAAGGTCATTTATGACCAACGCAACCGTCAGCCAATCTATGATGCCCTCGCTAAGCAATTCGGCAAGGAACGGCTAGTGGTTTCTAAGCCGGGCTCCGGTATTAAAATTTGGAATGATTAAATTTGATGAGAAGGGAAATTTAGCAATTGATTACAGAAAAAGCACCTGGAAAACTTTACATCGCCGGTGAATACGCCGTTGTTGAAAATGGCTACCCGGCAATCTTGGTCGCCCTCGACCAGTTCGTCACCTGCACGATCAAAGAATCCGCCCGTGAGATGGGCCAAATTCTTAGTCGTCAGTACCATAATGACCAGTTGTCATGGCGGCGAATGGGTGATCAGATGGTCGTTGATAAACGTGATAACCCATTTTCATACATCCTATCTGCTATCCGGGTAACCGAGGAGTACGCCCGAACCTTTGAACGGGAACTACGCATTTATGATATCCAGATTGACAGCCAGTTGGATAATAAGAGCGGTCGTAAGTATGGCCTCGGTTCTTCAGCTGCAGTGACAGTGGCAACTGTGAAGGCCCTCTGCCGCTTCTATAATTTGCCAGTGACTAAGGACACCATCTTCAAGTTAGCGGCAATCGCCCACTTTGAAGTCCAAGGAAATGGCTCTTTGGGGGACGTGGCGGCCTCCGTTTACGGTGGCTGGATTTCTTACCACTCCTTTGACCGGCAGTGGCTAGCTCAGCAGCGAAAATACTTAAACATCAAGTCACTGGTTGACCTCCCCTGGCCGGATTTAAGAATCGAGCCCTTGCACGCGCCAAAGAACCTCCAATTGCTGATTGGTTGGACGGGTAAGCCGGCATCAACTTCACAGTTAGTTGACAAGATTTCCCTCTTTAAGGCGCGTCAGCAAGATGAGTACCGGCACTTCTTAGAGGAAAGCAAGGCCTGCATCCAGCAAATGGTTAACGGTTTTCACGACCAGGACCTTGAGGAAATCAAACGTGAGATCCGCTATAATCGTGACCTTTTGAAACAACTAGGCACCAACTCGGGAGTTAACATTGAAACGCCAGTCCTCCACCAGCTGTGTCAGATTGCAGAACAATTCGGCGGAGCGGCCAAAACTTCTGGTGCTGGTGGCGGTGATTGTGGAATCGTGGCAATTGACCGTGACGGCGACAACTTTAAAGGGGTTCTGAAGTCATGGGCAAAGAACCACATCGAACAACTACCGTTAAATGTTCACTTCATTGCAGACGTTAAAGAGAAGATTCAAAAACACTTACCATTACACTAAAGAATAAGAGGCCGGAGATTTTCTCTAGCCTCTTCGTTTTACTATTAATATAAGGAGCTGGCAATCATGGAATCACAACAAGCGCAACGCAAAAACGAACATCTTTCTCTGGCAACCAAGTATTATCAACAAGCTCATGTTAATCACCCCTTTGACCAGGTTCGTTTGATTCACACCGCCTTACCAGAAAAGGCAGTTAGCGACATCCACCTTACGACCGCCCTTGCTCCAGGACTAAAGCTGACAACTCCCTTTTACATTGAAGCAATGACCGGAGGGAGTAACCAGGCTAAAGAAATCAACCGGCAGTTGGCCTATCTGGCTGCTAAACATCATTTAGCCATGGCAACCGGTTCAGTTAGCGTGGCTCTTAAAAATCCACAATATCGCAGCTCTTTTAAAGTTGTCAGGGAAGAAAATCCTGACGGGTTAGTAATTGCTAATCTTAGCGCAAAGGCAACCATTAGTGAGGCTCAAGATGCTGTTGACTTGCTGGAGGCCAACGCTATTGAAATACACCTTAATGCTGCTCAGGAACTGATAATGCCGGAAGGTGACAGAGCTTTTTACTGGCTAACCAATATCAGGAATTTAGTTAATACTCTTAATATACCAGTAATTGTCAAAGAAGTTGGCTTCGGTATGAATAAAGAGGATGTGGCCCGATTAAGCAAAATTGGTGTCAAAATTATTAACGTCAGTGGTCGGGGTGGTACAAACTTTGCTATGATTGAAAATCGTCGTAACCATCAGACAAATTTTAATTCCATGATTGATTGGGGACAAACAACTCCAGAAGCCTTATTAGAAGCCCAAGCAGCAGGAAAAGATACCATAATTATCGCCTCCGGTGGAATTACTTCGCCGTTAGATGTAATTAAGTCTGGAGTCTTAGGCGCACGGGCTTGTGGAGTTGCGGGATATTTTCTTAATGTCCTGGCACAAGGCGGCGTTAATGCGCTTGACCATACCATCAATGAATGGAAGGTAGTAACTACCCGCCTTTTGACCTTACTGGGGGTTAACAATTATGCTGCCCTCCGCAAGGCCAATTACGTGCTCGGTCCACAGTTACTTAGTTACGCGAATCAGCGGCACCTAAAGGCTTAAAAATAAATAGAGGGGGACTGTGACATAATTCTCCTATATAATTGAAAATGCTGTAGCACAGTACACAAAGCGGACTCTAGTGTTGGATTCTCCGAACACTAGAGCCCGCTTTGTGCTTTTTAAAGACTTGCTTCGCTTCGAGGTGAGTTCCCTATAAGCTCGCTCCGCGTCGAAAGACAAACTAGCTCACTTGCTCCCCTTTTATCGCCAAATATTACACAGTAATCGCGGGAAACAAGCTTGCCCGATTTTCGCCATTTTAGCTTTAATTATTCGTTCCCGTATTGATTATTGGCTGCGTGCCCCGTTCACTAACGATGGCGACCATAATGTTATTGATGATCTGCAAACGTTGGGCATCAGTCAAGTCAAGGTCAGTCTCCTTAGCAAGACGGTCAATCGCGTCCTCCGTAATGGAGACCGCTCCTTCAACAATGATCTTTCGGGCCGACAGGATTGCCGCTGATTGTTGCTTTTGCAGCATCGCGCTGGCAATCTCCGTTGCGTATGCCAGGTGAGTCAAGCGGGTCTCGATGATCTGGACCCCTGCGACATTCAGCCGCTCCTGCAGTTCCGCCGTCAGTTTGTCGGACACCTCCGTTGGGTTGCTCCGCAGGGTCAGCGCCTTTTCGTCCTCAAACGTGTCATACGGGTACTCACTCGCTACGTGCCGAATTGCCGATTCACTCTGGATCTGGACAAATTGCTCGTAATCATCAACCGCAAAGAGGGCCTTGGCAGTGTCAACCACCTTGTAGACAATCACCGCCGCAATCTCCACTGGGTTCCCCTTAGAGTCGTTCACTTTGAGGATCTGGCTGTTAAAGTTGAACACCCGTAGTGATACCCGTTGCTTATCCGTAAAGGGAACCGTTAAAAATAGGCCCGCGTCACGAATCGTCCCGATGTAGTTTCCAAAGAAGGTCAATACCTTGGCTTCGTTTGGTTGGATAATGGTCAGTGACGTTGCCGCAATCAGGACCACCACCAGGATGATTCCACCAACAATGATTGGACCATAACTACCGTGGTGGGCACCGATATAAACCAGCCAAGCCCCTAATAGGGCCCCCACAATCGTCAGCAATAAGGCCAAGTAGCCATTTATATGAAACGCATTTTTCTCTTTCATCACTAACTTCAACTTCCTTTCTTAAAACCGTAATCCCTTAGGATAGAAGTTCTTTATCGTCCCGTTGACCAGCTTACCAAAGCCACAGGGCAGGTTCTGACAATAAAGGAGGTACCAGCCATTCGGCCGCTTTTCTCCTTTTCTTATGACATCCCCGTGAACATATTGGCGCCATTGGTCATGGTCAAGTTCAATTGCCCACTTCGTTTCCGCCGGCCGCATTGTCAACGCCAAAGCCAGGGCCGGTTCAAAACGCCGTTTTTTAAATGTCCCCAGGTGAAGGCCCGGCCGCAAAACCGTTAACCCTTCCACTGACGAAATTCCGGCGGGGAGGTCGTACAATTGGTCGCCATAGGTTAAGAGGTGGTTGGGCTGGTAGTCCGGCAATAGCCGTGCACAAAATTCAGAAAACAGTTGGCGCTCCTCCTTAGACAGCTGACCAGCCGCTTGACGCCGCCGCTTTTGGCGGTGCTGCTGTCTTCTGGGGGTCACTGCTAACGTATCACTTTCGGCCTTCTTAAACTTAGCTATAAAGTGCCCTTCCCCTTTAATATGGTGGGGAAAAAGCCGGACCGCCTTCGCCAGTTCTGGATTGTTGTCTGCCCATTCTGGTCGACCGCTATCCATTCCCGGATACTTTTTAATATTGACCATCGCCAGGTCCAGGTACGTTTTAAGCAGCCAGGCGGCATTTTGCTCGTCTTCTTCGGGGGCGAAGGTGCAGGTCGAATATACCAGGATTCCGCCTGGCTTCAGCATCTTTAGTGCAGAGGCGAGAATCTTTTGCTGCCGGTTTGCACACTCAGCCGGGTAATCGGGGTTCCAGTACTCAATCCCTGCCGGCTCTTTGCGAAACATCCCCTCACCAGAACACGGAGCATCCACTAAAATCCGGTCAAAAAAATGGGGAAACTGTTTTTCCAACTCAGCCGGGCTCTCGTTCGTGACGATGGTATGACGGGTACCCCACCGTTCGAGATTTTCCGCTAGAACAAGGGCACGCTTGCGAAAAATCTCGTTAGCGACCAGTAATCCCTGGTCACCCATTTTGGCTACCAGGTGGGTCGTCTTTCCACCGGGAGCCGCACACAGGTCCAAGACCCGCTCACCAGGCTGGGGATCAACTACTTCCCCCACATACATTGCCGATGGTTCCTGGCTATAGATTGCCCCGCTGGCGTGGTCAAGGGATTTGCCGACCACCGGCCCCCGGTAACCGGTGGGGACGTATTCCACTTTCCCCGTCGCCTGGGCCAAGGCTTCTTTAGGTGCCGCTTTTAACGGGTTGACCCGGAAACCACCGGTGCTTGGCTGGTCAAAGGATGCTAAAAAAGCTGGTGCTTCATCCCCTAACAAACGCTGGTACTTTTTTACAAATTCACTCGGTAATTGCATTGCTCACTCCTCATTTCTTCCGTACATTATACCGTATTTCACTCGCAACCACTAACACACAGAATAAATGGTTCACATTCACAATAATTTTGCGTATAATACGGTGATAAAGATTTTTGAACGAAGGAGTGAAAGTTGTGGACCAACATTTGATCGCCCTTGATTTAGATGGTACCACCCTTAATAATGCTTCCCAGCTGACCACAGAAACAATTCGGACACTGCGGGCCTTGGCAAATGACGGCCATATCGTCAGTATTATTACCGGTCGTCCCTACCGAATTGCCCGCCGCATCTACGACCAGATTGGTATCAAAACCCCAATGGTCAACTTCAACGGGGCCCTTACCCATATTCCCCACGAAGCATGGAACGGTGAGTATGAGATTGAGCTAACCCGGGAACTGGCCCTGGACCTTCTTGACCACCAAAAGGAGCTCGGCATCAAGACCATTACCGTTGAAGATAAGTTCCACGTCTGGGCCAACCACCCGACAAAGGACCTCCCAGAATTCTTACCGGACCACCTTACCAAAGACCAGTTGCTGACCCACCACAACCTGACTGAGGATCCAATCGCCCTCACAATCGAATATCATCCTGGTGAAGAGCACAAGATTATCAAGGCCGTTAACCAGAAGTACGGTGATTTTGTCGAGCCCCGGGTCTGGGGTGGTTCCTATAATATCCTAGAGCTGATTCATCGGGGAATCCATAAGGAATCCGGGATGTTTTACATCGCAAAGCAGTACAATATCAGTAAGCAAAACATTATTGCTTTCGGGGACGAGCATAACGACCTGGAGATGCTCGACGCTTCTGGCCGGGGAGTTGCAATGAAGAACGCAGTCCCCGCCGTTTTAAATGTTGCGGACGATGTAACCGCCGTTGATAATGACCACAATGGATTAGCTAAGTACTTACAAAGCTATTTTAAATTAGCGATTTAAATTGGAAGCTGTTTTTTCGGCTTCTTTTTATTTTTCGTTATTTACGAACAGGCGTTCTTATGATATATTTTAAACGAACAAATGTTTGGAGAAGGTAACATGGATTATTCAAACGAACCCACGGGAGTTTCCCTGGTAATTGACAACAAATCTTTTTACGCGACGGTTGAATGTGCAATGCGGGGCCTTGACCCCCTCACAACCCCGCTCGTGGTCATGTCAGAGGCGGCCAACACCGTGGAGGTTTAATACTCGCCTCCTCTCCCATGGCCAAAAAGCTTTTTCATATTTCGAACGTCAACCGCAAGCGTGACATCCCCAATGATGGACGCCTAATCGTTGTTCCCCCACGGATGAACCTCTACATTGAAAAGAACCTGGCGGTCAACCATATTTTTAACCAGTACAGTGCCGATGAGGACCTCCTCCCCTATTCCATCGATGAATCAATCCTGGATATTACCCACTCTTGGCACCTCTTCGGTAACAATATTCTCCAGGTAATCCGGAAAATCCAGCACCAGGTAAAAGAAGAACAAGGGTTAGTAACTACGGTCGGCCTCGGTAATAACCCCCTCCAGGCCAAAATTGCCCTTGATATCTACGCCAAGCACAACCAAGAGTTTATCGGCGTCATCACGAACCAGACGGTCAAGCAAAAGATTTGGACCATCCCCCAAATTACCGACGTTTGGGGAATCAACCGCCGGACCCAGGCGAATCTCGCCCGACTTGGTATCCATAACATGGACCAGCTTGCCCACTGCAACCAGTATGAATTAAAAAAGGCACTGGGCATCATTGGAACTCAACTGTACGCGACGGCGTGGGGAATCGACCGGACATGCCTCCAGGAAAAAATCCTCCATAAGGACAAGTCACTGGGTAATTCTCAGGTACTGCCTCGCGACTACTGTGAGCAGGGTGAAATTGAAGTAGTAATCAAAGAAATTGGTGCCCAGGTGGCGGCCCGCTTACGTGCCCACAACAAGCAGTGTCACGGTGTCTACCTGCGAATCGGCTATTCATTAGGTGTCGAAGATGCAGATGGGCGAACCGGGTTTGCCCACGCGCTCAAGTTGAGTGACGCAACGGCGGAGACAACCACCATTAACCGCCAACTTATCTTTATTTTTGAAAAATATTGGAACCAGCAAGCACCGGTCCGGACGGTTGCCGTCTCTTGTACGGGCCTTACTTCCCGTTATGGTGAACAATTAAATATCTTCAATGTTCCCAAGCCGTCAGCAATCAGTCTGGAAAAAACGATGGATACTATTCGAAGAAGGTATGGTAAAACAGCCATCATCCGGGCAAACAATCTGAAGAAGGGTGGGACCTTTATTGAACGTGCAGGACTTGTTGGCGGCCACAGTGGCGGACAAAGCCTGGAATAGGAAACAGGGCCGCCTAATTATCAGCCGCATTAATAAACTCTTTAAAAATTTTCCGCAAACTGAATACCAGGTCGGTATTAACTACTATGCACCTGATAAGGGCTACAGTCTCTTTTTTAGCATCAAGAAAAAGGGTACCTACCAGCGGTCAATTCCTTTAGCAAGGTACCCCAACCTCAGTTTTACCAACTTACTCGCTATTCTGACGGTAGTTAGGCAAACGTACCACTTTACGTTTACCTACACGAACTTTACGAGCGAACAACGAAAGCAACTATATCGAAAGGTCGATCGACAATGATTCATATTTATAGTGACATTGAAGCCGATTCGGTAGCAAATAACTTTTTCAAATACGATTATCATGACCGCGGCAAGATCAAATGGGACGGCTTTTTCTTGTCGGAGTACACCGCCGCATTAAAAAAGCACCGTCAGTATATCGACGGTGCCCAAAGTTTAGTGCAGAATCTTAAAAACGTACGCAACAATTAGGACAACAAACAAGGCCGTGGTAATAATGGTGAAACCGCGGTGACCACGAATAAATTGGTCCTTAAACAGAATCATTACGCAGCCCCCACAGGCGATGATCAGTCCCAAGACAAGCGTGGCCATTTTCCCCTGCCCACTCATGGTCAGAGAAAAAGCAGCGATAATAATTCCAATAATTAAAAGCAGCAGTGAAACCTTCGTACGCATAGTGTTCGTCCTCCCCCTTATAAGTTGATAACAGCGCCTAATAAGCAATTTTATTTAATTTTATGAACTTTTATCTAAAAATTTTGTTATAATAATAGCGAAGGTGATAATGCAATCACCTTCGCCAACATACTTCTACTAGGGGAACTATGACGTGGGTGCCATGGCTCCCTTAGATATTTTACCATTAAATTTATTTTTTACTTCTAAAAATTTCGGTCAAACTGCTATTTTTCAAATAAACTAACAAAAAGTTAGCAATTGCCATTGACATAAAATTAAAAACGGATTAAAATACAAGCAATCATTACGAAAGGGGTACGATTTAATGCTGAACTCTGCTATGCCAGCTCAAGTTTGTTGTTCATGTTGCTCTTCTTGCAACGTGTCTTTTGGCATAGGGAAAATTCAGTATTCGTACTGCTAGTTTAAAGCATAACTGGGTCAGTCCATGCCCGGTTTTTCAAAAGCTAAGCCCGCGATTCTGGATTGAATTGTAGGCTTTTTTGTTTTTAACTAGCTAATGATCAAAGGAGGTTGAAGTAAATGAATTGGACAGTGATTCAGCAAAGTCTTCCTGAATTCGCCCAGGGATTCAAATTAACCCTGTGGCTCTCATTTGTCGGGATCATTGGGGCAATCATTGTTGGAATCATCAGCAGCTTAAGCCAGTACTTCCGGGTTCCGGTTGTTGGAAAGATTGTTGGTGCCTACGTCGAAATCGCCCGGAACACGCCTTTGCTTATCCAGCTATTTTTCTTATATTATGCTTTCCCGGTAATGGGAATTAAAATGGCGGCCCAGACCTGTGGGATTATCGGTCTGATATTCCTCGGTGGGGCCTACATGGCAGAAGGTTTTACCGGCGGTTTCAACGGGGTTAGTAAAAGCCAACTCGACAGTGGCCGGGCGCTAGGGATGAGCGATTTCCAGCTTGCCCGCTACATCGTCTTCCCCCAAGGATTTGCCCTGAGTATGCCGGCCCTGGCAGCCAACATCATTTTCCTAATCAAGGAAACGTCGATTTTCTCGGTGATTGCCATCCCGGAACTGACCAATACCGCATTGGATTTGATTGGGATGTACTACCAATCCAACGAATACCTATTCGTCCTGGTCGTCGCCTACGCAATCATCTTGATTCCACTAATTGTCTTCTTAACCTGGCTCGAAAGGAGGGTTCGCTATGGCACATTCGGGGATTAACGTTTTATTTGAAGGCACTAACTTCGCCCGCTTGATGGGTGGCCTCTGGACCGCCGTGTGGATTGCGGCCATTTCACTCATAATCGGCCTGGCCCTCGGCACCATCCTGGGGATGCTGCGAACCCTGCACAACCAGGTCATCCGCTTTATCCTCCTGATGTACCTGGAGTTTTTCCGGATTGTTCCAACCGTCGTCCTGCTTTTCCTTGCTTATTACATCCTGCCCCGCCAGTTTAACGTTAACTGGCCGGCAACCTGGATGGCTGTTTTGGCCTTCTCCCTATGGGTATCCGCTGAATTTAGCGATATCGTCCGGGGGGCGCTGGAATCCATCCCCGTCCACCAGCGGGAATCTGGCTTGGCCCTCGGCTTGAACCAGTGGCAGCTCTTCCGCTACGTCTTGCTTCCCCAAGCAATCCGCCTGGAACTACCGGCAACGATCAACCTGGCAACCCGGGTCATCAAGACAACCTCCCTACTGTTAATGATCAGCATCATGGACGTGATCAACGTTGGTCAGCAAATCATCGAAGCTAACAACCAGAACTACCCAACGGGGGTCTTCTGGGTCTACGGTTTAATCTTTATCCTCTACTTTATCATCGACTACCCCCTTTCCCGGTGGGCTAAACACTTAACCGCCAAGCAGAAATACTAATTGAGAAGGTGAAACGATGGCAGAAGAAATATTAAAAGTTGAACACCTTGATAAATACTATGGGGACTGGCAAGCCCTCCACGACATTAACTTTTCAATCAATAAGGGTGAAGTGGTCACCCTACTGGGGCCTTCAGGTTCTGGTAAAAGTACCCTGATCAGGACCCTCAATGGCCTGGAGTCTTACCGCAAGGGTACGATCTACTTCCAAGGGAAAAAGGTTGACCCTAATCCTAAAGAATGGCAGGCCCTCCGTCAAAAGATTGGCATGGTCTTTCAGAGCTACGACCTCTTCCCCAACCTGACCGTGATGGATAATATCCTCCTGGCCCCCACCAAGGTTCAGGGTCGCGATAAGGAGGAAGTGCGTAAGGAAGCCCTGGCCTTGTTAGACCGGGTGGAACTGCGAAAACACGCGGATTCATACCCCCGCCAGCTTTCAGGAGGCCAGAAACAGCGGATTGCGATTGTCCGCGCCCTGGCCATGCACCCGGAACTGATGCTCTTCGATGAGGTTACCGCTTCGCTCGACCCAGAGATGGTCCGCGGCGTCCTCAAGATCATTAAGGAGCTATCAGACCAGGACCACATGACCATGATTATTGTCACTCACGAAATGAACTTTGCTGCTAAGATTGCTGACAAGGTTCTCTTCCTTGAAAAGGGCAAGATCTTAGAAGAGACACCGGGAAAGCAATTCTTTGACCACCCCCAGACGGACCGGGCAGCCGAGTTCTTGAATAGTATGGATTTCTAATTAAAAAGGAGATTGATAATTATGAAGTTTAATTGGAAGAAAATCATTGCCGCTGGTGCCGTGCTCGCCGGCGCCGCAGCCCTCTTTGTGGGCGCTAATGCTGTTAAGCCAACCCACGTTCACGCCGCTGATAACGCCAGTACAGTGAGCGCAATCAAGAAGCGGGGCCAACTCCGGGTCGCTGTCTTTGGGGACCTGCCACCATACGGCTGGGTCAACAAGGATGGCAAGCGGGTCGGCTATGACGTTGAATTAGCCCGCCGGATGGCCAAGGACCTGGGCGTTAAGCCAAAGTTCGTCCAGGTTAACGCCAACAACCGGGTGGACACTCTAAACTCAAACAAGGCTGACATCGTCCTGGCTAACTTCACGGTTACGCCAGAACGGAAGCAGGCCGTTTCATTTGTTAAGCCATACATGAAGGTTTCTGTTGGGGTCGTATCACCAAAGAACAAGAAGATCACCAAGATCAGCCAACTGAAGGGCAAGAAGGTCATCGTTACCAAGGGGACTACGGCCGAAAACTACTTCACCACGAAGCAGCGGGGCGTCCAACTCCTGAAGTTCGACTCCAAGACACAACAGTTTAACGCCCTCAAGAACAACCGGGGTGCGGCCCTGGCCGACGATAACTCCTACCTTTACGCTTGGGTCAAGAAGAATCCAAAGTACACCGTTGGGATCAAGAGCGTGGGCCCTCACCAATACATCGCCCCGGCAGTTAAGAAGGGCAACACTTCCCTCCTCAACTGGAGTAACAAGGAAATCACTAAGCTGAACAAGGAAGGCTTCTTCACCCAGGACTACAACCACCAACTGAAGCCATACTTCGGTAGTGAAGTTAAACCATCCGACATTGTTCTAAAGCAGGGTAAGTAATTAATACTCAAATCTAATAAAAGAGGCTGGAAAATTTCCAGCCTCTTTTTAGTTTAAACAGTTTAATTAAACGCAATCGCCAAAATCTTTGCCTGGGCGCTTTCCAGCTCGTCCGCCGTCAAATTGATGAAGCGGTTGACGACCCGCTGGTCTGCCCCAATATCGTCGACCAGGAAATCATGGATAGTCGTGATGGCTACCCCCGCATGGCGCAGGTGCTGAACCGTCATTGCTACAGCAAGCTCCTCGACCTTCGCTGCTGATAGTGAAGCCGGTGCCACTTCCACGACTCCCTGATAATAACCAGTCATAAATACCTTGTTCATGAACAGGCCTCCTTTAATGGTTATTATAGGTCCTTTTGCGGTTAAGGACTAACCAAGGTACTTCTCCACGGTATCATTGTACTTAACCAGGTCCCTTAAACTGGCTGTATTCTCCGGTTCAACAACGTTTGCCGAAATTAGGTCCTCATTATCGTCTTGCTGCTGAAGTCCCCACAAACTCGACGAAACAATCAACTGTCGTAACTGGTCGCCGTCATCCGTTAGTGAATACTGGTCCTCGTCATTCTTGACTGGATTTACAATCCGGAGGTTTTGCAGAGTGTGTAACTCTGCCGACAGCTGATCGTTACTTAACTTAGGGAGTAGCATCAACAGTTCCTTCTTCTTCAATGGCCGAAAGCCTAACCAATAGATCATCGTTGGCTGCCATTGATTGGCCATGATATTAAGAGTGTAGGCCAAACCACTTTCAGTCTTCCCTTCAGTCATCTTTCCACTTCCATTCCCAAAATCCATTTCCTTATCTACCCCCTATTATACTTGATTAAAAGACAAATGTTTAATTTTAGTATATTAGCCACGGAAGCGCCGGTTAACGCTCCGCTCCAGCTGGTGCCGAAAGTCGGCGTCCGGCTCCTCGCCAAAGGTATTGATAAAGGAGGCCCGGGCAGCATTGAGCAGCATCTGGAAGCGGACATCTTGATTCAAGCGGAGGCCATCCTGCCGGCTGCAGTAAGTATCACTGGCCCGAATTAGGTTGCTTTCCGTCCGCCACATCCCGTAGAGGGCAATCTTATTTTGAATATTCTGCAACTGGAGGACGCTCACCCGGTCCGCCGCATTGACAATTCGCTTGAAGGACTTCAGACTGGCATCGATATATATCTGCAGGTGAAAATCTTCAAATGATACCAGCAGGCGGTCGCGCTCGGTCGAGTAACAGTAGTTACCAAGAAAGTGGGCCATGTAGTAAACCACCCGGGCGTTGCTGGTCCCCTGGCTGGGCACGAGCCGGTTATGACCCGCGATGAGCCCCTGCGTCCGGCACTTAACCCGAGCATAGTAGGCGTCCATCTCATACTGGTAAATCCCGTTTTGGATGCAGAAACTCTTCAAACACTCCCGCAGCGGCTGCTTGAGGGCCACTACCTGCCCCTCCGTCGTTAGAATCAAGGTCTGCTTCTGGTAGGCGGTCATCGCCAACGTATTGTCGAAACGGGGCTGAAAGCACTCCGTTGTCACGTCAACTGTTAATGAAGCTGGGTCACTAAAATCAAAAACCCGTATTTTATTCACGTAAATTCCCCCAAGTCAAATTTAAAAATAACGGAATTCTCCCGAAAGCATGAAACCGTTTCCACAAATATTAAGATATCAATTGTCTTTATCCCCGTCAACACCTTTTTCCCGGTCTAAACGTCTGTTTTATCGTTCGTTTACCCACCCTCTTTCCAGATAAAATGATGGTACTCAAGGGCCCCTGAGAATTTATCCTCAGGAATGATGTAAATAATGAATTGTGAAAAAATTACTAGCGGACTGAATTTCTTGGTTAGCGATAAGCGAATCACCGTTGTGTACGGTGCCTTGAAGCGTCTGCATGTTTCCTACTACAGCACCTGTTACGATGACCTCTTCCAGGAGGGCTGCTTAGCCTTTGGTGAGGCCTTTGCTGCCTACCCCGGCTGCCCGCAGTTGGATGACCGTTTCATGGCCTACGCCTACCAGCGAATCTACTGGCGCCTACTCGATATTCTCCAGCAATCTAACCAGCACACCCAGCAGGTGGCCCTCAGCGATGCGGACCAGGACCCGGTTGAGCTCGTCGTCGACCCCCGGCCCGCTTGTGAGGAGCAGCACCTCATCAATGCCGACTACTTCACTACCCTGGCGGCCCACTGCTCTTTTAACCAGCGGCGCTACCTAAATGCCAAACTCAATCGACAGTGGAGCGATAAGGAGATTGCCGACCATTATAAAGTCAGCCCCAGCGCCGTTCACCAGTGGAAGACGGGCTTGATTGCAAAGGCCCGCCGGCTCAGCTACAATGGGAATGAATTTGAGGTGAGAAAATGAGTAAACACCAAGTTAATGGGGACCAGGATTGGTTCCACTGTTACTACTGGGGTGAGGACCGGGACGACGGCTGCGCAAACGAGCTCAGTCTGTCCACTGATCCCGCAGCGGACCAACTCGACCTGCTCGTTAGCAACCCCGGCTTTAACAACGAAAGCCATGATGACACCTTTGCCCTGCAGAAGGGAGATGTGGAGAAGCTCAGTGTTTTTTTGCAATCCTGGCTAAAGCGCCATAGTTGAAGCAGATTGCTTTGGTAATCGCACGCTTTCCCTTACAATAATCCTAAGATGAAAGTGAGGGGTAACCATGTGTACAAGCATTTACCAAGTAACTGACGACCGGACCCACCTCCTGGCGCGAACGATGGATTGGCCAGTGCTGGCCGTTTCCCCGCTCTTTGTTCCCCGGAACTTCCGCTGGCAGTCGGTCTATAACCAGCGGGTGTACCAGAACAAGTATGCCCTAGTCGGTGGCGGCAGCCTCTCTGCCCACCACGTCGACGTTTCCGATGGGGTCAACGAGTACGGCTTGATGGCCCAGAAGCTGACCTTTGACAACGGGGCCACCCTGGTTGACCAGCCGGATGACTCCCGGGTGCAGCTGGCAGCGTACGAGTTTGCCTTCTATATTCTGGGCAACTTCAAGTCGGTGGCCGACCTAGCGGACCACATCGGGGAAATCGATCTGATGAGCGACGTCCATAACGACATTAAGTTTGGGAAGTCGGAGATGCACTTTGCCGTGGCTGACCGGACTGGGCGAATCGTGGTCGTGGAACCAACCAGCCAACCGATGCGAATCATTGAGAACCCGTTGGGCGTGGTAACCAATAGTCCCGACTATGACCGCCAGCTCAAGCAGATGGAAAAATACGTTGACTTTACACCCGCCTTCCAGGCCGGAAAAGTCCCTTTAAACACGCCACGGGTGACCACCGGACGCCTCTCAGGAAAGGCAAACCCACCGGGGTACTATTCACCAAGTGCCCGCTTCATTCGGGCGGCGTATTTACGTGAGCGTTCCGATGTGCCCGAGGATAAGACTAGTGGGATCACCAGTGAATTTCACCTGCTGGATAGCGTGACTGTCCCCCAGAATAGCCGCCACCAGCCGACCTACTCGGTTTACCGGTCCGTGACGGTCTCTGAGGGGCGGGAATACTATTTCCAGTCCTACCACCGGGGCGACACCACCAAGCTCCAACTGACCGACGACATGTTGGAATGGACCCATCCCAAGATCTACCACGTCCCTGATCGATTAGCGGTGCGGGAGGTTAAATAGAATTTAAGGCCACTAACAATTCGTTAGCGACCTTTTTGTTTGCATCGGTAGCGTTTTTAAGTTACTATTTAATTGTAAGTAAATATTGAAGCTTTTTAGGAGGCTTTTGCTATGGCTAATTTGAATGATGCGCTTACCTTTCCAAACGGGGCAACGGTGGCCAACCGCTTCGTCATGTCACCAATGCTCACCAACAGCGGTGAAGATGGTTACGCCACCCAGGACACTCTTGACTACTACAATGCCCGGTCTAAGGCGGGTGGAATGATCATCACCGAATACCACTACGTCAGCGAAAACGGTGGTCCCGCCATGACCTGGAAGCGGGGCCGGGAACAACTGGCCGTCTATGACGATAAGTTCATCCCCCAGCTGAAGAAGCTCGCTAAAGCAATCAAGCATTCCGGCAACAAGGCGATCCTCCAAATTGCCCACACCGGCCGGGAAGCCAACTACCGGGCAATGCAGGATAAGCCGGTTTACGCACCGAGCGCCATCGACTTCCCGTTCCTGCCGTACAAGGTCCACGAATTCACCGATGAGCAGGTTAAGCAGGTCATCGCCGACTTCGGTGCTGCCGCCAAGCGGGCAATTGAAGCTGGCTTTGACGGTGTCGAAATCCACGGTGCCAACCACTACCTGATCCAGCAGTTCTTCTCCCAGTATTCTAACCGGCGGACGGACCACTGGGGCGGCAGCCTGGAGAAGCGGATGAACTTCCCGGTGGCAGTCGTTAAGTCAGTAACGGATATTGTCAAGAAGTATGCTCCGAAGGACTTCATCGTCGGTTACCGAATCTCTCCCGAAGAAATTCACGGCAAGAATATTGGCTACACCTGGCAAGAGGCTACCCAGCTGATTGATCACCTGACTAAGGAATTCAACTTGGATTATATCCACCTATCAATGCTGAAGTATGACTCCAAGCCAGGGGACGCCCTCCTGATGGACCGAGAACAAGCCGACCAGAAGTTCGACGACTCGGCTAAGCCATATGCAACCCTCTTCAAGCCATACCTGAACGGTGCTAAGGAAATCATTGTCGGTAGCATCACCAGCAAGGAAGATGCCGAAAAGGCCCTTGCCCTCGCGGACCTGGTTGCCGTCGGACGGGAAAACCTGATTGACCCCCTGTTTGCCGACAAGGTCTTAAACGGCCATGCTGATGAGGTTATCACCACACTAACCGCTGCCCAGGCCAAGGCAAGCCACCTGACCCAAGGGCTGATTGATACCTTCTCAGCCCCGCAACTGGGCATTCCAATTAACCGGTCTGACGACCTCAAGACCCTTCACGAAGGCTTCGGTGCCTGGACCGAAATGAAGTATCCACAAAACGACCAGATGAAGTAAGGCAGAAGGCAAGCATCATCTTAGCCACATTCACTAATATCGAAATCGAGTAGGAGGTAATTGATTAGTTCAATTACCGACCTCTCACACCACCGTACGTACGGTTCCGTATACGGCGGTTCGACAACTTAATCACTTTGAATTGACTGGAGCGTCTTGGACATATTTATTAGTCCAAGGTGCTCCAGTTTTCTATTTGTTAGAGAATAACTCAAAGTCTTACTGTGTGCGGTTCGCCAGTAGCCCTTACGGGTACTAGCGAAGACATATGCATCACGATAAGACAATCCGAGCCTTTGTAAGTTAGTAATCTTAGTTTTGAATTTCTTCCATTGCTTCCAGATATATTGCCTTATTCGCGCCCTTAACCACTGGTCAAGTCGTTGAATAAAGCCAGTCAGTTTCCCAATTGAGTAATATTGAAGCCAACCCCGCATTTTGCGATGAATTTCCTCAAACATTTGCTCAATGGATACTCCCCGATTGCGCTTTGTTAACAGCTTTAGTGCTTGCTTAACTCGCTTTTGTGATTGCTTGGCCGGTCGGGCATAGGCACCGTTACGGTCTACACCTAGTGAAAAGCCAAGAAACTTCAATCTTAGGGGACTACCAACTTTAGTTTTATCTGGATTAACTTTAACCTTCAATTGCTTTTCGAAAAAATGGGTAATACTGCGCATTACTCGTTCTCCCGCCCGTTGACTTTTAACATAAATATTACAATCATCCGCATAGCGTACAAAGTGATGGCCACGTCTGGTCAACTCTTTATCCAACTCATTTAGGTAAATATTCGCCAGTAATGGTGATAATGGTCCACCTTGCGGCGTTCCTTTGTCACTCCTAGCGAAAAGCCCATGATCTAAGACCCCGCTAGTCAAAAACTTGCGGATAAGTCTTAGCGTCCACGGGTCATTAATATATTGTTGGAGGTACTTAATCATCAAATCATGGTTGACGTTATCGAAATAGGCCTTCAGGTCTAAGTCGACTACTCTTCGATATCCCTGATTATATAGTTTAACTACCTTTGCGATTGCGTCTTGGGCTCCACGATGAGGGCGAAAGCCAAAACTATTATCCGAGAAAATACGCTCAAAGATTGGCGTGAGCACTTGGGCAACTGCTTGTTGGACCATGCGGTCCACTACCGTTGGTATCCCTAGTTTTCTCACTCCACCGTTGGGCTTGGGAATTTCCACTCGTTTAACCGGTACTGGCTTATAATTGCCTTCACGTAGGTTGGTGATTAACTCCGTTTTATTTTCTCTAAGATATTGCAGGAGGCCATCGACAGTCATATCATCAATGCCCGCTGCTCCTTTATTTCTCTTAACTCGCAAATAAGCCTGGTTCAGGTTATTGCGGTCCAAGACTTGGTCTTGGATAGTGACACTCATACCTTTACCTTCACCATAATCGGTACTACGCGCCCTTGTGTACTTTTGGTTTTCCAAACCTATCCTCGACAAGCGGTCAGCTTGTGGTTCTGTTTTCTGCGATTGTCGCACCTGATTACACCTCCGATATAAGTTATAAGTTATTATCGTTCGGTCCTTCATCTAATTAATTAGACTACTATGACCTCGGCTGACTTCTGGCTTACTCAACACAACATCACTGCTATGCTTGCTTCTGTGGAATTTCATTCATTCCTCTTGTCGGAAACGTGTAGGTCAGATCTCCCCGGGTAAGAATATTAACTTTCGTACCATGTCACCGTTAGCTTTACTGAAAGCAACTTCGAGTAGTATTGGACTTTAGTTTGTCTAGCAACCTTATCCAGTTACTCTCAGCCTTATAGCTACTTCTTGTTCATCGGTGCAGCACTTTGCCTTAGACTTCCTTCAGATTCCACCTCACAGCGGACACCCTTGTCCTCGGCTCATGGTTCCGACTACTACGGCCCATAGTGGACTTTCACCACCTAGCTAATACCCATGCCGGGCGCACTACAACAAAAAGCTGGAGGAAAATTTCCTCCAGCTTTTTAATTCACTTCTTCATCTTGCAGCCCGACCAGCTGATAAAGCTCGTGCCAGTATTCCAGCAGGAGCTCAAAGTCTGCAGGGGTCAAACCGTCCCGGTTCAACTGGTTAAATTCCAGGAGTTCAGTCCGCAGACGGAAGGCAAAGTCATTGATCTTAACCACCGGCTGCTTGGTCTGACCATCTGGCAACATCAACAGGATATCCATTGCCATTTGCTTAGCCGTCTGGTCAAACAGGTTGAATAGTTCACGGTTATTAAAAGCCTGTGGTTCTAAGACCTTATCCTGCTGGCGAATGAACTTTTTAAACCATGAGTTCATCCCCCGCCAGTAGTCTTTGGCAAGCCTTTGACTTTTAGGATCCGCCCAGGCCATGGAATACCTATTCAGGTTTTCCCACTGTTTTAAGATCTCGACATATAACGACTCGTGGGGACCAAACTGGTCCTCCCGATTTTCTTTTACAAACGTCCAGAGTGCCGCAATCATCTGGTTAGGTTGTTTTTGTTCCATTAAATTCACCTATTATTAATTTATTTACCGTGACTGAAAAACTGTGCGGCCTTAATGGCTTGCTGCCAGCCAGCATATATTTTATCAGCCTGTTCTACAGTCATCTGCGGATCAAATTTATCCCCAATCTTAGAAAGCTGGCGCAATTCATCCTGGTCAGCCCAAAAGTCAACCGCCAGGCCTGCCAAAAAGGCGGCACCCAGGGCAGTCGTCTCTTCCATGGCCGCCCTCTTGATTGGTGTCTGCAAGATATCTGCCTGAAACTGCATCATGAAGTTGTTTCGGGATGCCCCACCGTTAACCGTCAGGGCAGTTAACGGGAGCTTGGTGTCCTTGACCATCGTATCAACCACGTCCCGCGTCTGGAGGGCAATTGACTCTAATGTTGCCCGGACCAGGTGTTTACGGTTCGTCCCCCTAGTTAGGCCAAAGATGGCCCCCCGGACTTCCTGGTCCCAGTATGGGGCGCCGAGTCCGGTGAAGGATGGGACCACGTAAACGCCACCGGTCGTTTGGGCATCTAAGGCCATCTGTTCGGACTCACTAGCATGTTTAAACAGCTGCAAGCCATCACGTAGCCACTGAACAGCGGACCCGGCAACAAAGATACTTCCTTCTAGGGCATAATAAGTCTTGCCGTTGACTCCATAGGCAATCGTGGTTAATAAGCCATTATCCGAGAGGGTCGGCTCAAGCCCCGTATTCATTACGATAAAGGCCCCAGTCCCGTAAGTGTTTTTGACTGACCCCTTTTCATAGGCGGCCTGGCCAAAGAGGGCGGCCTGCTGGTCACCGGCGATTCCGGCAATTGGAATTTGGACCCCATAGAAGTGGTAGTCACCAGTGTAACCGAAGATAGCCGAACTAGGTTTGACTTCCGGCAGGATGGCTCGTGGAATATCCAGCAGGTCCAAAATATCCTGGTCCCACTCCAGCTTGTGAATGTTGAAGAGCATCGTCCGGCTGGCGTTCGTCACATCGGTAGCGTGGACCCGGCGTCCACTCAGGTTCCACAAGAGCCAAGTGTCAATGGTCCCAAACATCAACTCACCCTTGGCAGCCCGCTTCCGGGCTCCCGGAACCCGGTCTAAGATCCACTTGATCTTGGTAGCAGCAAAGTAGGAGTCGATTACCAAGCCGGTCTTCGCATGGATCATATCCTTATACCCGTCCTTGATCAGTTGCTCCGCAATCGCACTGGTTTGCTTTGATTGCCAGACAACCGCATGGTAAATAGGTTTCCCAGTCTTTCTATCCCAGATAACGGTGGTCTCACGCTGGTTGGTAATCCCAATTGCGGCAATCTTATAAGGCTTAATCTGGGTCTTAATCATAACGTCGGAGATAACCGCCTGGACACTATCCCAAATCTCCATTGCGTCATGTTCGACCCAGCCAGGCTGTGGAAAGTACTGGGGAAATTCTTTTTGGCTCATGCCAATCTTCTTACCGGCGTGGTCAAAGATAATTGCCCGGGCACTTGTGGTTCCTTCGTCAATCGCCATTATATACTGTTGCTCATTCAAAGTTGTTCATCCTTTCCAGCAAAAAAGCCCCCTAGGCATTACCCCGGGTGGCTTTTAATTAGTTATTTTTTGTCACTTACCATCGTCCCGCCAACGCTGTAACGGTCCTTACGCATTTCATTTAAGACAATGTGCACCCGGTCTGCTGGAACATTGGCGTTCTTTGAAATCGCTGCGGTAACATCTTTAACAAGGCCCTTGAGTTGTTCTTCGCTCCGGCCTTCAATCAGGTCAATATGAACCAATGGCATGAGTAATACCCTCCTCGATTAATCTTTCTTCATCTTACCATAAATATAGTAATAAAGACATCCCTGAAAGCGATTAATTCCGCCGTCGCAACTGCCTACGGGCTTCTTCAGCAGCTGCTCTTTCGCCAGTATAGATCATGTGATCGCCCTCTTCTAAGACCGTATCACCATGGGGCGAGATTGCCTGGTGGTTGCGGTAGATCCGGCTAACCGTAATCTGGTCAATGAACGGCAGGGTGTGTAACTCACGTCCAAAAAACCGCTGGTTGCGAACCACAGCTTCATATAGGCCAGCATCAGTATCCGTTAACATTTCCAGAATCGATGGCGTCTCAATCAGGGAACGGAGGACACTAATCTGGACGTTAAAGGTGTTATAGATTTCCACCCCGATATCGGCCAAGGCACTAACCTTTTCACGGTTTCGTCCCGGCGCATTTTGTCCAGCAATTACCCGGCTTACGCCGGCCTTCTTGGCCATCACTGCCAGTCGGGCATTCTTCTTGTCACTTGGGAAAGCCAGGACCATCACGTCGGTATCAAAGAAGTGGCCCTTTTGTAATGCTTCCTCAGTTAGTTCTGGCAGGTAGGTCAAGGCACTAACCTCGCTATTATAGGTCTTATAGTTTTCTGCACTATCCGTCAGCATCCGAACTTCGTACCAATTCCTTGAAAGCTGCTGGGCAACCGGCACACTAAAGGTATTGGTGCCGACAAAGACAACCCGCTGCTTAATTAGGTCGGCTTTTTCTAGCTTGTAAAGTGAGTTGAAAATTACGGGTGCAATCAAGCAAACCACCACGGCCGCCAAAATGAAGGCATCCGATTGGGTACTAGTGATGGCGTGGAGGTTGCGAGCAACTGTTAACGAAGGCAGGACCAGGGTAATTGTGGTTACCACCAGGAAGCTGCCGGCAAAGGAATTGCGGGGTGAAAAGCGCCGCTTATAAATAAACATGATTGGTAACTTAGCAATGATAAAGCAAGCAATCAAAACCGGGATCAGTGCTAAAGCTTGCGGGTGAGTAACCAAGGTCCGTAAGTCGAGGCGCACCCCGGTCATGATAAAGAAGAACGGAATCAAGAAGCCATAGCCAATCGAGGTCAGCTTATCCTTTGTTGCCTCCGTCGGTTCCAATAGTTTCATGACCATCCCGGCCAAGAAAGCTCCTAGGATGTTCTCGGCCCCCACAGTCTCCGCAATCGTCACCAGAATAAAAATTAGCGAGAAGGCCAACCGAATATCGAGTTGCGTTGTCGATTTAGAGATTCGGTTGAACCAGATATAGGGCTGCTTAAACCGATGTAAGAGGACGATAGCGGCCAAAAACAGGAGGAGAATCAGCCATAACCGGCCAGCGTTGCCACCATTAATGGAAGCGTAAATGGTAAGGGAAAGCATCGGAACAACTTCCCCCAGCACTGCCGTCAACAGGATAGTCTGCCCTGCTGGCCGGCCAAGGATCTCCTTTTCCTTCAGGGTAGCGATGACCACCCCGAGGGCCACCGTCGAGAAGAGGATGGTGGCCAAGAAGACGTCCGAAAAGAGGCCGATGAAGTGCAGAATTGAACCCAAGATTACTGCAGTAATAATTACTACAAGAAAGGACTGGCTCGCCAGACTAACCGGTGACTTGCTATCGCGCTTTTTCCCCGGCTGACGTTTGAAAAGGTCAAAGTTGATTTCCATTCCCGAAAGAAACATCAACATGATCACCCCAAAGGTCGACATCATATTTAGGATTGCGTTTGGGGATACAATGTTAAGCACACTTTTACCGAGAATGATTCCCATTACGATTTCCGCAACCGCGGTGGGCACGTTTGAAACTTTGAAGCGGGCCATCACGATTGGAATGATCAGCGCCGCTACCATTACGATTAATACAGAGATTTGCTCCATAGTGTCTTGCTCCCTTACCTTTTATCTTCACTATTATATTATCGGCGCCTTTAAATGAAAACAATTATTTTGCTAGCATCCCAGTCGACTTCCGGTGATTTTCAATGTACAATTGATAAACGTTAATAATCACAAAAAAGGAGTTCCTAAATTCCATGACAAATAAGTTAAGTGCCTGCACAAGCATCTTAATTGGTAAAAACGCAAGTATCGACGGCACAATCATGATTGGGCGAAACGAAGACGCCAAAGCCGCCTGGCCCAAACACATGGTCGTCCACCAGCACGGGGCCCTTGGCAAACGCTTCATCTCCAAGGACTCGAAGTTTGAACTGGAGCTGCCCACAAACAGCGCTCGCTACACGGCCACCCCGGAATGGACGGACAAGGAAGGCCTGTTTGAAGAAGACGGCATTAACGAATACGACGTGGCAATGAGTGCGACCGAAAGTGCCTACGCCAACCCACTGGTCTTGGGCTACGACCCCTTAGTACCGGATGGGCTGAACGAGGAGGCCATGATCACCGTCGTCCTCCCCTTTGTTAAGACTGCCCGTGAAGGTGTCCAACGGCTCGGGGACTTGATTGCCAAATATGGGACCGGTGAAACCAACGGGGTCCTCTTCGCCGATAACGATGAAGCCTGGTACTTTGAGAGTGGCAGTGGGCACTACTGGGTGGCCCAGCGGATCCCGGATGATTCCTACGCGGTGGTCGCTAATCAGCTGGCCATCCAGGAAATTGACTTTAATGACTTGGATAATTTCATGTTCCACCCCGGAATCCAGGACTTCGTGGCCGCCAACCACCTCAACCCGGCCAAGGAAGGCTTCAACTTCCGGCAGATCTTCGGCACCGCCGACCGGTCAGACGCCATTTACAGTGAACCCCGGGTCTGGGTTGGTCACCAGATGTTCAGCCCTAACGCTGCTAAGGACGAGCACCCTGAGGATACCGACCTCCCCTTCATCATGAAGCCGGAAAAGAAGCTGTCAGTCTTCGATGCCCAGCAGTACCTGGCCAACCACTTTGAAGGCACCCCTTATGACCCACTAGGTAAGGGCCCGGATGCCCACAAGTACCGGCCAATCAGCCTGGCCAAGACCCAAGAGTCCCACGTTCTCCAGATGAACCGGCAGCCGGGAGCTAATATCCACTGGCTGGCAATGGGCGTGGCGGCACAAAGTACCTACGTGCCCTTCTTCAACGGCATTACCGATGTTCCGGCGCCTTACAAGCGGGGCAAGCTTCCCGCCCAACTTAACTCGGCCTACTGGATTTTCAAGCACGCCAGCGTCCTCGTTGACAGCCACCTCCATGACTTCTTGCCCCTCTTAGGGGATGTCCAAAAGGAGCGCAAGAGTGCCGCCATTAAGATGATCCAGGAAACGGACGCCGTTGTTGCTAAACTGGCGGCCGACAAACGGCCGGCCTACCTGACCCAGCAGAGCAACAACTTTGCGGTCGACACCATGAATGCCTACAAGAAGCTGGTCCTGGAACTGATCACCAAGATGACCGATTATTCGCCGTTAAACTTCAATACAGATGAAAACCTTTGATAATTTTAATTACAAGGGGGCCGGGAGAAATAATTTTCTCACCAGCCCCTTTTTTTCGAATGTTAGAAAGTCGTTACAGGAAATAAGTGCTTCGAACTCGCCCGTTTAGAGGTTAATTCCGGGTGCTAATATTTTTCAACCCAATAGTTCTTCCCATTGCCTTACAAAGTCGGTTTCGTTATACTGGCCTGCAATCTGGTAGGCCTTTTTCGATAAAGCCGCGTACCCTTGTGAATCACTTAAAGTGGCTACTACCCGCTTTGCGAGGGCTGCTGGGTCCCCGTTTGCGACCAAATTATTATTTGGCAATAAAGTATTTACGTAAGGAACGTCATAGCTGATCACTGGGACGCCGTGGCTCATACTTTCCACCATGTTCATCCCCAGCCCCTCATTCTCACTGGCGTTAATGAAGAGGTCGGCATGGTCATAGATGGTTGGCTGCACCTTGTAATTCAGTAAATCGACGCTATCGTTAAGGCCCGACTGCTTAATCAAATTTTCAACCGACGATTGATAACCAGCGGTAAAGTAGCCCTGCATGACAAAACGGGCATTTGGTAACTGCTGGTGAATAAGTTGAAAGGCGGAGATGAGGTCCAAAATCCGCTTCACTTCCGTTAGCATGCCGCGGTAGACCAGCGTTGGTTTGGCACTTAATTGACGGTCCTTAGTTGTCACTTTGTAATAGCAGTCCATTACATGATGCAAGCAGTTAGGGTAAGTAACGAACCGGCGAAGGGCCCGTTCCTCCTGCTTAGTAGGTAGGGCCACCTTGTCAAAGTGAGTGGTTGTATTTCCGTTTAACGCCAACTGGTAATCGGCATAAATTCCCTGCTTATTTTTGGCTTGACTATGGATTACCGCAATCGTCTGAACGGGTTGATCAACCGCTAAGACATTGGCATCTAAGCTTCGCCGGTCACTGATAAAGGTTCCTTGCCGTTGACGATTTAACTCGTTTAGAAAGAAGGTAAAAATTGCCGACTCGGAATCAAAAATACGGTTATGTCCCCCGTAATTAAGGAGCTTCCACATTGACGGCCGGACCTGGCCGTCAATATTCATGTGGGTAATCTCTAAAACGACCTGCCCGTGCGGATCAAGAAAACGCTGGCTCCCAATTGTCCCGTCTGGATGATAAGATTCAACCATTGATTTGAATCCCCGCCAGTCCCAGTACTCACGGACGGCAGGATGGCCCAGGTCATCGAGGTATTCAACATCCCCAACCAGGCCGACTGTTGCGGGCATCACGTGAATGTTGGCAATTGTTTTTCCCTGGTAGTGGACTTCTGACCGGTTATTATCAATTCCCACAACATGGTAGTCCTGAAGGGGAATGCTCTCGAGGTAGCGAAGACCTTGCTTTTTTCGCGGCTGGTTCAGGGCCTTCTGGAAGAAATTATACATATTGATTGAATCTTGTTGGTCAAGGCCGTGCTGCTTTAAGTTCTGACTAAGAAAACGGTTATAGTTCCGGGTGACAATCTTTACCTCATGTCCGGCCCTCTTTAAGGCATGCAATCGTTGAAACTGGGAAAACTCGGTCCCCGAATTCAGGCTAAATACATTTTCGCCAATCAGATAAATCATCTACTCTACCCCTTTCAACCGTTCTTTAGCGGTATCAATCAGTTTTTTCCACCCCTGCCAAACATTATCTGGCGAATAACGACGGGCAGAATCGTACGCACCATCACTAATCTTTTGCATTAAGGCGGGGTCCTTGAAAAGGGTGATCAGCCGGGCTCCTAAAGCCTGGTAATCACCATAGTCAACCACGTACCCATTTTGGCCATCTTGAATGATATCATTGGGGCCGTAATTAACGTCATAGGTCACACCAACCACACCATGGGAGATGGCTTCCATGATGGAGAGATTAAATCCTTCCATAACCGAGGTCAGGCCAAATATCTGGGCCCGGTCTTCAACGGCTTCCACATTACTGGTGTAACCTTTAAAGGTCACTACATCTGTCAAGTTCAGTTCGTGAATAAGCTTAGTCAGCTTGTGCTTTTCCCCATAATTATTGGCTGAATCAGGATAGCCGTACAGGTCAAGGGTCACTTCTGGCACCCGGTCGTGGGCAATCTTAACTGCCTTGATCAACGCCCCCAGGTTCTTTTCACGGGCAATCCGGGCAACCGCAATAATCTTGCCAAAGATTCTTTGGCTTTCTGGAACACGGGGGGCTTTTAACTGACTTTCTGGGACAATCCCCACCGGAATCGTGTACATGTCACAGGTCGGGTGAAAGCGGGTAATGACATCCTTTGTTTGGCGAGCAGTCGCACAGATATAAGCCGAATACTTATTGATGTTGACGAGGGCGTATTCGTAATTATCATTAAGAACCGAATGGAGGGGGTCTTGAGCATTGCCCGCTTGAGAATTATGAAGGTGCATAACCGTATATGCTGGACGGTCAAGGTGAATTAGGGCATCATCGGCAAGTAAAGAGCGGTCCAGTATAAAGGTGTTTTGCCCCTTTTCATTAACCACATTCAAGAAGTAGGCAAATAATTGGTCCAGCGTTGCAAACTGGTGGACAAGCTGCTTGTGGTCTTGTAGCCACCAGCCAGTGGTGACCAATTTACCCTGAGCATTGAACTTATGAAAGGCACGCATCACCACTTGACCATCCGGGGTGACCCATTCCTCGTTGTCAATTTTATTATCAGGTGAATACCACTGCAAAAGGGTCCGGAAACCCCGGGAATCGTAAATATCGACCCGGTAAAGGTTGCCATAGCCATCAAACAATTCAACCGAGGTTACCTGCTCATTATTTTCCTCATCGTAATTGACCCGCGCCAAAAGCCGGCCGTCCGGACGCGACACGAGGTAGCGGTGGTTGGGCCCATCCTTAACCAGTTGTGGATTACTGATACCAAGATCAATATCCGTGACCGTTACCCGTTGTTGGGGGACACTAACCGTCTTTTGAAAGTAGTCAAACATAGAGAGCAAGTGCTGGTCATCGACCCCCGCCCGGGCCGCAGTGGCGTGAAGGTCCCGACTCCAGTCATGAATAATGATCTTGCACGGGTAATCGTGCTGTTCAAACAAACGCAGACGCTTGAGTTCGGCATGCTCAATTCCGGACTTATAATCTGGCATTCCAAAGTTAATAAAGTAAAGCATTATTTATTTCCCCACTATTTAAAAAGTTGCGTAGCATTTATCTTCAAAATATAATTACGGTCAAAACAGATAAGGGGCTGGTGAAAGAATCGAAATCAGTTTATCAGCAAATATACGTTTTAAACAAAAAGCTTCACGCACCCGGAAGAATCCGCATGCATGAAGCCTTCATATTCAGCAAAGAGCTACAATCTCGCAACTTTTCGCTTTAATTTTACCTATTGATACTTTTCCACAGCCGCAACTAACTGTTCAAGTGATTGGCTACCAAAGATCACCGGTGAGTCATCAATCATTGTTGCTGGCACACTCATGATCTTCTTATTCTTCCGCAGTTCCGGGAAGTGTTGGAGGTCAATCATTGTCGCGGTAATGTTTGGATTCAGCGAAGCCATCCGTTGACAAGCCGCGACCACGTCTGGGCAGAAGTGGCAGGTCAAAGAAACCCCAATTCTGATGTTAGCAGCAGGTAGTTTCTTGATCCGATCCACCATTTCGGGTGCAATCGTCTGGCCCGGACCAGCCACGTTGTAGACCCCAAGAACCAGGGAGTTCAGTTCGTGACCGGTTGGAATCCCGACATAGTGCAAGCCGGTGTCGTTACCATCTGCGTCCAGGAGCTTCAACAGTGGCAGGCATTCACCGCTACCCTTCTTTGTCGTTACCGTGAAGTGGTCGTTGAGGCCGGCAAACTCGGTCGCAAAGCTGACCAGCTGCTGGCTCAAATCACTGTCATTGGTGTTGACTTCCAGGGTGACATCCTTGGTCAGGCGGTCAAAGATTGGCTTCAGTTGACTGTCGATATCAGCACTCAGCCAGTTGCCTTCGTGCGGCGTTACCTTTTCCTGCTCTTCCAGGTTGGTGGTTTGACCAACTGTCTTAGCGGCCTTCTTGGCCACGTCAGCATGGATTGGAATCCCCTGCTTTTGCTTTTGGGTGGTGACGTATTGCTCCGCCGCCGTTGCTGCTACGGCCCCATCAGAAGCCGCCGTGATAATCTGGCGGAGATTCTTCACAATAACATCCCCAGCAGCATAAACCCCGGCAACGTTGGTTTCACCATTGGCATTGGCCTTGATGTAACCGCGGTCGTCCAAGTCAACGATGCCTTGCAGGTTCTTGGTGGCTGGCTGGGTCCCGACGTAGATAAAGATGCCAAAGGTATTGTCGCCTTCGTCAACGTGGTAGGTTGTCTCCCGACCCGTCTTGTTGTTGACCAGGGTGGCTTCCGTTACGTAGTCATCACCCTTGACTTCCTTGATCTCGGTATTGTATTCCACCGAGACCTTTGGGTTGTTCAAAGCCCGGGCCGCCATCAATGGTGGGCACTTGAAGTGGTCGCTGCGAACAAGGACGGTAACGTGCTTACCAAACCGGCTCAGGTAGTCGGCTTCTTCAGCAGCGGCGTAACCGCCACCGACAACGAAAATCTGCAGGCCGGTGAACAATTCACCGTCACAGGTCGAGCAGTATGCAACACCGCGTCCCCGGAATTCATCTTCACCGGGAAAGCCCACTTTGCGCGGCTTAGCACCGGTGGCGATAATCACGCTGCGGGCGTGGTACTTTTTGCCACTATTACCAACCAGGACCTTAACTTCGTCTTTCAGCTGGTACTTTTCAACCTGGTCGTGTTCGATGGTGACACCAAAATCAGCCACCTGCTTTTGCATCTGGTTCATTAGCTGGGTCCCGTCGACTTTTTCCACGGCGGGGTAGTTGTAAACCACGGAGGTTGTAGTGACCTGGCCGCCGACGGTATCGCCCTCAAGGACCAAGGTATCTAGGGTCGCCCGACCGGCGTACAGTCCGGCAGACAATCCTGCTGGCCCGGCCCCAACGATGATCAGGTCGTATAAGTGTTCATCTGCCATAACTAATCACCCATTTTCGGATTAAAGCTTACCAACAAGGTCTAAGCTTGGCTTGATGGAGTCTTGACCTGGCTTCCAGTTAGCTGGGCATACCCGGTCACCGTGTTCACGAACGAATTGAGCAGCTTGCAGGGTCCGCAGAATTTCGTCAGCGCTCCGGCCAATACCCATATTGTTGATCGTGTAGGATTGGATCTTGCCATCTGGGTCCACGATGAATACACCACGGTAAGCTTGGCCAGCATCTTCGTCTAAGACATCAAACATCCGGGCTAACTTACCAGCAGGGTCGGCAAGCATGTGGTACTTGATCTTACCAATCTTGTCAGATGCTTCCGCCCATGCTTTGTGGACAAATTCAGTATCTTCAGAAACGGAGTAGATCTCAGCGTTAGCCTTCTTGAAGTCTTCGTACTTGTCTTGCAAAGCCTCCAATTCGGTTGGGCAAACAAATGAGAAGTCAGCTGGGTAGAAGAAGAAGATGGCCCACTTGCCAAGAACATCCTTCTTAGTAACTTCCTTTGTTTCACCGTCTTGGTATGCATTTACCTTGAAGTCTTCAATTTCGTGTCCAACAAAATTCATAGATATCCTCTCCTTAAATTAGAATCATTCTTAACTACACTTATAAGTATAACCAACTTGTGGAATTAATCAAGGCCTTTTTAGAATTATTCTAAAAAATTATAGACAAAAAGCAGGCGTGGTGTTCCATTAACACCCGCCTGCTTTAACTAACTTTAATTGAGGAACTACCGCCCAGGTATGGCTAACGGTAGTTCTCCTTTTTCTACCAGCTAGCCTTACGGACACCCGGAATCTGTCCCTTATGGGCAAGGTTCCGGAAATTAATCCGGGACATGCCAAACTTACGCATGTATGCATGTGGTCGACCATCATACCGGTCACGATTGTGCAGCCGCACCGCACTTGAATTGCGTGGCAGCTTGGATAAGGCAATGTAGTCACCCTTGGCCTTCAACGCCTTCCGCTTAGCTGCATACTTCTTAACTAACGCTTCTTGGTGGTGTAATTTAGCAATTTTTGACTTTTTTGCCATATAAGTTGCTTTCGCTCCTTTTATTTAGAAATTACTTTATGCAACAAACAACTAACATTAAACATCTGCGAATTCATTCATTACCGATTATCTGACATTTATTGACCAAAAGCAACTAAAAGGGCTTACTTCAACTTTTCCTGGGCAAATTGGCGATATTCATCCGCGTAATTATATTTTTTATTGTAACGGGCGAGCAGGTCCTGGTCATGAGTGTAAGCTAAGCCAGTCTTCATCATCAACTGGTATAACTCGGCATACGGGATGGCATCCGTTTTTGCCCGGTCACTTTCGACCGTCCGGTCATAGGCAACATGACGGAAACTTGTCTCGGCCATCCCCCGGTCGTCAATCTCTAGAATCAAATAGTGGGCGCGCAGGTCCCTTTGTAAAGGCTGCCAGTGGTTAAAGGGTTCCCCGACCGCCCCCGGATTGAGGATAATTCGTTCATCATTTGAGTAACGGAGCAACTCGTGGTGAACATGGGCATAAATTGCCACGTCGACTGGCTGGTCAGTTTTGACCTGGAAAAGCTTGTCAAAATTACTGGTTGACTGGGTCGGGAAGAGGGCCTGGCCCATGTTTAAATTGGGCAAGTTATGAGAAATACCAAAATTCAGTGGCCCCACTTGCTTGGTAACGTGCATTGGCCAGTTGGCAATACTGTCAATCACCTGGTCAGACGCGTGCCGCGCCACATATTGAGCGAGGCGGGCAAAATAGACGTGGGAAGGTTTGTCCAGGTCCATCAATCCCCGGGCACCACGGACCACCAAGTCATCCCAATTTCCCCGGACAACAACCGCTGGGTTCATCTTTTCAAAGAGCTTCCACACCCGGGTAACACTAGGGCCCGGCATCAAGAGGTCACCAATAAACCAATACTGGTCAACACCCTGTTTTAAGCTATCTTGATACATCGCCTGCAAGGCACTTAGGTTACCGTGGACATCCGAAAAAACGGCAATTCTTGTTTTCAAACCGTGATTCCTCCTTTTTATTCCTATTAATAGTATATTACCTTTTTACCCCGATTTTCATTAGCGATTTTCGTCGTAAAGGTGCTAAACTGGTTGAGTGAATTATCGTTTTGAAAGGAAGGATACCTTGTCATCGTCTAGTCCAACTATCTCAACTAAAACCCGCCGCTTAATCACCGCCATCCTCCTCTTATCAGCCTTTGTCAGCCTAGCCAGCCAGACAATGATGATTACGGCACTGCCGGTAATTGAACATGAGTTACACGTTTCCTTAAATGCTGTGCAGTGGCTAACGACTGGCTATACCCTTATCATTGGGATCGTTACCCCGCTGTCTTCTAATATGTACGAAAAATTTACTAATCGCCAGGTCTTCTTATGGACAATCGGTGCATTTATCGTTGGTACCACCATCGGTTGCCTGGCCACCAATTTCTATTCTTTATTATTAGCCCGGTTAATGCAAGCCGCCGCTAGTGGGATGCTGATGTCGTTTCAAATGACAACGATGATCTCCATCTACCCCATTAAGCAGCGCGGGGCAATTCTTGGCCTTTCTAGCCTGGTTATCTCAACTGCCCCAGCAATTGGCCCGACCCTCTCAGGGTTCTTATTACAAGTTCTCTCCTGGCGTTGGCTTTTCATTGCTGTCTTACCATTTATGGTCGTCATCTTCATTATTGGTTATTTTAAGCTTCAAAACTTCTCGGCAACCAGGGATATTAAGATTGACTACATATCTGTCCTCATTTCCCTCGTTGGTTCAGCCCTGGCCCTCGGTAGTCTAACGGTTTTTGAAATCAACGTTTGGATTGGCTGGGCAATGCTGGCCTGCGGACTGGTCATTATTGCCTTTTTCGTCAAGCGCCAGCTCCATTTGGCAAACCCAATGCTAAAGGTGCAGATCTTCAGGTACCCGTCCTTTCGCTTGATGACCTTTGTCGGGATCTTCGCCTTCATGATCCTTCTCGGAACTGAACAGCTAATACCGATCTTCAGTGAAAATGTTCTGGGGATGGGGAGTTTCAAGTCCGGTTTAATCCTCCTCCCGGGCGCCATTTGTAATGGGGTAGCGGCCTCCTTTATCGGCCGCCTCTACGACGAATATGGTCCCAAGTGGTTGATCATCACTGGTGGGGTCTTGATGCTCGTTGCCTCTTATCCCTTCGTTACCATTTCTTCGCATTCGTCAATCCTGGTCTTAACGCTGGCCTACACTGTCCGGATGATTGGCAACGCCTTTGTCTTTAGTCCGGCCTTATCAGAAGCGTTCTCTGGTCTTTCTCAATTAGAGAATAGCCACGGGACTGCCCTTAATAACACGCTTCGTCAGGTTTCCGGAGCCGTTTCAGTAACGATGCTGGTTGTCATCGCGGGGATTCCGACTAACCTAATCGACGGGATCCGTCTCTCAATGTGGATCACCGTCCTCCTGGTTGTCTTAATGATGTTTACCTTTGCTCACTATCTAAAAATTAGTAAACGGCGCTAATTCCTGTTACAATAACTAATTGTTAACTTCAAAAGGAGATGAAAAATGGGAACAAGTAGTGATGACCAGTACCCCCAGGGCCGGCACCGCACCTTTTACACTCTCTGGCTAGGAGCCTTCATTACCGGGGCTGGCTACTCAATGACCATGCCCTTTATTTCGTTGTTTATCAACGAACTTGGTAACTTCAGTCACTTTCAGTTGAACATCTTCTCCGGGCTAGCATTTGGGGCCACCTTCGTCAGCCAGGCAATTGTCTCACCTCTGTGGGGCAACTTGGCGGACCGGAAAGGGCGGAAATTAATGTGTATGCGGGCGGCCGGGGTGATGGCCTGTACAATTTTCTGTATTGGCCTGGCACAAAATGTCTGGATGATCATTGCCCTCCGTTTCCTCCAGGGGGCCTTTTCCGGGTACATCAATAACGCAACCGCACTGATGGCCGGTGAAACCCCGCGGTCCCACTCTGGCTGGGTAATGACGGCGATGACCACGGCAGGGGTAGCTGGCAACCTGGTGGGGCCCCTCCTCGGGGGTGTTCTTTCGGGAGCGTTTGGTTACCGAATCCCGTTCTTTATCACCGGTATCTTGATGTTCCTCAACTTCTTGGGGACGACCTTTTTAACGACGGAACATTTTACCCCAATCAAGAAAGGGAAGATGAAGCCCCTTGGCCAGATCTTTCAGGAACTGGACAACCCAGCAACCATCATCACAATGTTTTTCACGACGATGGTAGTCATTTCATCATCAATGTCCATTACGCCAATCATCAGTCTGTACGTTAAGTCTCTGATGCATAACCAAGGAAACGTGACCCTAGTTGCGGGAATCGTGGCTGCGACCCCGGGACTGGGGACACTGGTCTCTGCTTCAAAGGTCGGCCATACGATGGATAAGATTGGTCCTAAGGTTGTTTTGCGAACCGGACTGGCGGTTGCCTTTGTCCTATTTATCCCGATGACCTTCACCCATTCTCCATGGTCACTGGCCTTCTGGCGGTTCCTCCTGGGCCTGGCCAATGCCGCTTTGACCCCGGCCATCCAAACGGTCCTAACTTTAGATATACCGACTGAAGCCTTTGGACGGATTTTCAGTCTCAACCAGTCCTTCCAGGCAGCCGGTGCTGTTCTTGGGTCTATAATTGGTTCGGTAATTTCTGGACTGTTTGACTACCCGATGGTTTTTGCCGTTACCGGACTAACACTTCTAGTCAACTTCATTGTTGTCATGTTCGTCATGCAAAAGCGGCGAGAATCATAATCTAACAAAAAAGAAGCCGAATCTTCGGCTTCTTTTTTTAGTTAATAGCCAATTGATAGGTCTTGTGCGTCTTAACACTGCAGGCCTGACCAATTGATGGTTGATTTAGGCAAGTTAGCTGAGCATAGACTAAAGGCGTCATCACTGCCCCATCAAAATGAAGATGTTGCAGTGCCCATACCATTGCCGGAGTCATTGCGCAACCAATTACCTGGACTTGAGAAAAATGGTGCGCTAAGGCAACGCTGACAATTGTATCATAACGGGCCATCGCAGGGCTTAATTCTAACAGACATGGTGTTGAAAATCCTGCGATCTCTTGCAAAAGGTGGTAACATTGCCGCTTACTGGCAATGCCAATCACAAGCAGCGGGACGCCCGCGGCCAACAGGTGACGAATTAAAGGACCACAGAATTGCCCGCCAATCATCACTGGCACCTGAACCCAGACATTATCACCGAGAAGAGTCAGCTGCTCTGCCTGTCGACAAACGCCCGCGATTGTCTGGGCATCCGTGGGGATAATTACCCGGTTACTAACATTAATACTTTCTGACCGCCTTAAGCGGGAAAGTGCCTCCTCCCCCGCTACGCTCAACCTAAACCCATTGTTAAGGTTTTGCTGAGCACGCCAAGAGAGTTCGTTTGGCGCCACCTGGTCAATAAATATACCAATTGAAGCTAGCGTGGTCACAAATATCTTCCTTTCAGCATTATATTAACTAGACCAATTGCTAAATCCAGGTTATATAATGCACCATTTTGCTTAAATAGTCAAGACTTTTCATTAACTTTAGCCAGCATACCAATTGAGCTTATCGAATCCTAATTAGTGCTCCAAATATCAATAATTCAACGTCCAGTAAAATCATTATAATAACCTGATCACTGAACAAAGAAAAAGGTTGTTGAAAGAGTAATGGCTCTTTCAACAGCCTTTATTAATTATGGAGCAGGACAATCATTTAACTTTTTGGTCAACAGCCGTTTTTTCAGGATAAAAGAAGTTATAAATCGTCAACACGAGGTAGGCCAGCAGGACCCAGCGCGGCATTATGTAGGCCAAAAAAATCAGAATGAAGTTAATAACTAAAACGATCACAAGCCGGCGACCGAGCCGCATTGAGAACATCTTCGGGCTTCCCTCAACCTCATTGAAAAATTCCTCCCAAGCGGTGGCAGAAATGATAAGCTTCATCAGGTTGGCAATGAAGTAGGCAATTCCATAGTCAAAGACGGCTAACCCGGTTGGCTCCAACATCATCCACTTCGTCAGCATTGGAATCACCGAAAGCGCTGCGAGGAAAACAAAGTCGGTGATGATCATCTTCTTAGTGACACGGTTAAGAACCAAAAGCATCCGGTTAAGGTCATACCAGAAGTTAGCCACCACAAAGAAACTTACCAAAAAGATAAAAATCGAACCCATAAAATTTCGGTAGGAAACGCCAGCTTGGTTCGGGAGCGGTACTTCCAGGACCATCACGGTTAAAATGATGGCAATAACCCCATCGTTTAGATTATCAAGGTGTTCTTTAAATTCCGCAGCGCCCTTTTGCTTCATTCTGATGAGGCGTTGCTGAATCTGTTTACGCGAAGCTATTTTGTTATTTTCGTTTTTTCTCACTTTTAAATCACCAGAGGCTATTTTAACCAATTTTGGCTGGAATAAAAAGTGGCTAGTTCAACAGTATAAAATGTTATTGCTTAGATTTCTGTCCTCGCTACCTGAGTATATAGACAATCTACCTTATTTTAGTTTTAAACCAAAAAGAACCCCTGCCTAAGCAAGGGTTCTTTTACTGCAATTAGATTACTTTTCTTCGTCGCGACGCTTTTCAGCAATCCGCGTAGCCTTACCAGTACGTGCCCGCAGGTAGTACAGCTTAGCACGACGTACACGACCATGACGTAGAACGTCAATCTTAGCAACCCGTGGTGAGTGAACTGGGAAAGTCCGTTCCACACCGACACCGTTACTGATCTTCCGAACGGTATAAGTAGCGCTGATACCAGCACCGTGGCGCTTGATAACAACCCCTTCGAACATCTGGATACGTTCGTGGGAACCTTCCACGATCCGGGCGTGAACACGAACAGTGTCCCCAGCACGGAAGTCTGGAATATCATCACGTAATTGACTTGCCGTAATCTTTTCGATTAACTTATTTTGACGCATAAAATTTCTTTCCTTTCGCCGACATTCATGTCCTCAAGCGGGCAGCGGAATACCGTTATTCACAGCTAAACAGCCAATAACTACTATACATGCTTTCCCTGTGACTTTCAAGGGTTAATCCCGATGTTCCTGGTTAATTATCGAATGGCGCAGCCCGTAGGCAAAGTAAATCACCAGGCCGACCACAAACCAGCCAACCATCAGGATCTTTGCGTCCCGATTCAGTCCCCAGAAAATCACCGCTGAAAAGAGGGCCGAAATCGTCGGTAACACCGGGTACCAGGGCATCTTAAACTGCGCGTCCGGCAGGTCCTTCCCTTCCCGGGGGCGCAGGGCGTAAATTCCCAGCGAGACGAAAATGAAAGCCACCAGGGTCCCCGCCGAGACCAACGTCGCCAGGAAGGTAAACGGAAAAACTGACCCCAGGATCATCGCCAAAAAGGTAATCACCCATAGGGCATGGTTGGGCACGTGGCGACCATCCACCACACCTAAGGTCTTCGGCAACAACCCGTCCCGGCCAAAGGCGTAAATCAGTCGTGACGACGCCAGCAAAATCGCAATCAAAGCCGAGAAGATGCCGACAATTGCCACGATTGACAACAAGTTGGCCGTCAGGTAGTGACCGGACTGACGGAGGGCCCAAGCGGCCGGCTCCGCGTTGTTGGCGTAGCGGGAGTACTTAAACATCCCCACCAGCACGAGAGATACGGCAATAAAGAAACCGGTTCCCAGTACCAGGGTCCCAATCAGCCCCCTAGGCATCGTCTTCTGCGGGTTCTTCGTCTCCGCCGTATTGGCCGCAATTGCGTCAAAGCCCACATAGGCGATAAATATCTGGGCGGTCCCAGCAATGATTCCCTGCCAGCCACCAAAGCTCGTGCCCGGCTTATGCGGTGGGATAAAGGGGACGTAGTTTTTCGTCTGGATTGCCGTCATCCCGACAACCACAAACATGATAATCACCAGGAGTTTGATGGAAACGATGAAGTTCTCGATCCGGCTCACCTGGTGAACCCCCCGTGAGATTAGGATGCCGACCACCAGAATGGCCATGGCCGCCAGGATGTCAACGTACGACCCCTTCGCTGGGTTAACCCCCCCGGTCAAAGCCACCGGTAGTTTAATCTCTAGACTGGCTAAGAAGCCTTGCATATAGGCCGACCAGCCTGAGGCAACAAACGCCACCGAGATGAAGTACTCCGCCAAAAGCGCCCAGCCAGCTACCCAGCCAAAGAATTCGCCGAAGAGGACGTTAATCCATGAAAAGGCCGACCCGGCAAAGGGCAAGACCGAGGACATTTCAGCGTAGGCCAAGGCTGACAAGCCCGCACCAATCGCCGCCACGATGAAGGCCAACGGCACGGCCGGTCCGGTGTGCTCGGCGGCAACGATCCCTGGCAAAGTGAAGATGGCGGTCCCAACCACCATCCCTGTTCCCAGGCCAATTAGGTCAATCGTCCGCAGACTCGGCGTAAGCTTAGCATCCTTTTGCTGGTAGACACCCGGGTTCTGTTTCCAAAATAGTCGTTCAATTAGCTTTCTCATCGCTACCACCATTAGTCAGGAACGTCCGGGTTCTCGTCCAGCTTGATATCCTGGAGCATCAGCTGCTGTTTTCGGCTCAACTTCGCTGACTTGAGGAGGTCCGGTCGGCGGTGGAGGGTCCGCCGCAAGGACTCCTTCATCCGCCATTCCTTAATTTTCTGGTGGTTGCCAGAGGTCAAGACTTCGGGGACCTTCATCCCCCGGAAGTCAGCTGGTCGGGTGTATTGGGGGTACTCCAAAAGACCATTAGAGAAGGAATCACCCATCGGTGAGGACATGTTACCTAAGACCCCGGGAACGAAGCGGACCGTAGCGTCAATCATTACCATCGCCGCCAGCTCGCCCCCAGTCAGGACATAGTCACCGAGGGAGGCCTCATCGGTCACCAGCTGGCGAATTCGTTCGTCGTAACCCTCGTAGTGACCGCAGATAAAGGTCAGGTGCTCTTCCTGTGACAGCTCCTGGGCGTACTCCTGGTCAAAGCGCCGACCAGCTGGATCCATCAAGATAACCCGGCCCTTAGGGTACTTACCCGCGTTCTCCTTATCGATTGCCGCCATGGCGTCAAAGATTGGCTGCGGCTGGAGGAGCATCCCGGCACCCCCACCAAACGGGGCATCGTCAACGTGATTATGTTTATCCGTTGTGTAGTCCCGGAAGTCCGTCACCTTAATATCCAGGAAGCCACTTTCCTGGGCCTTACCAATGATTGACTCGCCCAGGGTAGCCTGGAACATATCCGGGAACAGGCTCAAAATATCAATTTTCATTATTCCAACCCCTCCATCAATTCAACCAGGACCTGGTGATTCTCAAGGTCAACCTTCTTAACCACGTCGTCAATCACTGGCAAGAGGAGGTCCGCCTTGTCCGGCCGGTCCACAACCCAAACGTCATTGGCTCCCGGCGCCATGATTTCCTTAATCGTACCCAGCTCTTCACCTTCCAGGGTCTTTACGGTCAGACCGATGATTTGCCGGTAATAGTACTGGCCGTCTTCCAAGGGCTGCTGGTCCTTTTCAGTGACCATTAACTCATGGTCCCGAAAGTTCAGAACATCGTTGATGTTGTCATATCCCGCAAACTTAACTAAAAGAAAGCCCTTATGCTGACGGGCCCTCTCAACGGTTAATTTCAGCGGTCCCTCCTTCATGTCCAGGTAGAGCCGGTGACCCGCTGCGAACCGTTCCTTCACGAAGTCGGTGGTTGGCATGACCCGGACCTCACCGCGGATGCTGTGGGTATTGACGATTTTTCCAACATTAAAGAAATCCAATTTTTGCCTCCTTATCGTACAAAGTGCAGAAAAGCTGAAAGAGGCTGGAGAAAACACAAGGTTTTTCCCCAGCCTCTTTTTATTAGTGACGATGATCATTAATCAGTAACCGGACTTTTTTAGAGTTGGAACGCCGAGAACGGGCCCCCTCAACAACGGTACGTAACGCCGCCGCAACATGTCCCTGCCGACCAATCAGCCGACCGACATCCCCCGGGTCAACATCAACAATGTACTGATGATAACGGCCACTATCGTCTTGGGTAATGGATAGGGCATCCGGACGGTTTAAAAGTGGGGTTACTAAACTACGAATCAGCGCCTCTATATCTGTCTCAGTCATGATAACTCATCACTACTTCTTTGCGTACTTAGCTTCGTGGTACTTCTTCATAACGCCAGCCTTTTGAAGCATGTTACGAACAGTGTCGGATGGTTGGGCACCCTTTTGAAGCCAATCCATAACAGCGTCTTCATCAAACTTGACTTCCTTAGGAGTAGTCAATGGGTTGTAAGTACCTAAAGCAGTAATGAAACGACCGTCACGTGGTGAACGTGAGTCGGCAACAACGATCCGGTAGAATGGACGCTTCTTAGAACCCATACGCTTTAAACGAATTTTAACAGACATTTTTGCACCTCCCTGAATTCTTTTAACAGGTAATAATATACCAGTCTTAGAAGAGAATGTAAAGTAGTTTTTCTTGACAGTCTAAATTATTTTCTCTTCTTGCGGAGCTTGCGCAGTTTTTTGATCCGCTTGGCCTTGTCCTTCTTCATCTTCCGCGCCATCCGGTTCATTGCCATCTGGCCCATCTTACCACCAGGCATCTGGCCACCAAACATATTCTGCATACCACTCATATTGCCATTCGTGACCTGCTTCATCATCTTCTTCATCTGGTTAAACTGCTTGATCATCCGGTTAACTTCCACAATTGGCCGCCCCGCACCAGCAGCTAACCGCCGGCGCCGGCTGGGGTTCATCAAATCAGGGTTCTCCCGCTCTTCAGGCGTCATTGAGAGAATAATTGCCTTGATGTGGGCAAACTGCTTTGGGTCAATATTAATATTCTTCAATGCGGGGTTGTTCGCCATTCCCGGCATCATCTTAATAATATTTTCAATCGGCCCCATCTTGGTTACCTGGTCTAATTGAGCGAGGAAGTCATTGTAGTCAAAGGTATTTTCCCGCATCTTATCCATGGTTTCCTGGGCCTGCTCTTCGTCAAAGTTCTTCTGAGCCTTTTCAATCAGGGTCATCATGTCCCCCATGCCCAGGATCCGCGAAGCCATTCGGTCAGGGTGGAAGACGTCCAGGTCTTCCATCTTTTCCCCTTCACCGACGAACTTAATTGGCTTCCCAGTGACCGCCCGGATTGACATGGCAGCCCCACCACGGGTGTCCCCATCTAACTTGGTCAGGACAACCCCGGTGATATCGAGCTTATCGTCAAATCCTTCGGCGGTGTTGACTGCATTTTGCCCGGTCATCGAGTCGATTACCAGGAGAATTTCGTTCGGGTTGACCAGCTTCTTGATGTTGGCCAATTCGTCCATCAGCTGTTCATCAATCTGCAGGCGCCCGGCCGTATCGATGATCACGTAGTCATTATGGTTCTTCTTGGCAACTTCCATCCCCTCGCGGACAATCTCCACGGGGTCAACGTCCGTCCCCTTCTCAAAGACCGGCACGTCGATCTTCGATGCCACCTGTTGCAGCTGGGTGATGGCGGCTGGCCGATAGACGTCGGCCGCGATGAACAGTGGCCGGGCGTGGTCCTCGTTCTTTAGGCGCAGGGCTAACTTCCCCGCGGTGGTCGTTTTACCGGCCCCTTGGAGTCCGACCATCATAATAACGGTTGGGATATGCTTGGCCTTGTTTAGGGGAACGGCTTCTTCCCCCATCAGCTTAGTCAATTCCTCGTTAACAATCTTGACGATTTGCTGGGCAGGGTTCAACCCCTTCAGTACTTCAGCTCCAGCAGCTTTTTCCCGGACTGTCTTTACAAAGTCTTTGACGACCTTAAAGTTAACGTCGGCTTCCAGGAGGGCGAGGCGAATTTCTCGCATTGTTTCCCGGAGGTCCGCTTCCGTGACCTTAGGCTTGCGCCGTAGTTTTTCCATCGCCTTTTGCAGGCGCTCAGTTAATCCTTCAAATGCCATTGTTTATTCTTCCTCCAAACTTTCCAAATGGCCAACCAAGTTGTTCAGCTTGGTATCGTCTGGGTAGTGGGTACGAACGTAATTTTGAATCTCGTCCGCCTGCTTGTTGCGCGCCTGAAACTCGGCGTAAAGGTGCAATTTGGCTTCGTAGTCTTCCAAAATGTTCTCTGTCCGCTTGATATTATCATAAACCGCCTGGCGACTCACGTGAAAGTTCTCGGCAATCTCGCCGAGAGAATAATCATCCCCATAATAGAGCTCCAAGTAGTCGTTTTGCTTCTTGGTCAAGAGCGGCTGGTAAAACTCAAAGAGGGAGTTGATCCGGTAGTTCTTTTCAATTTCCATCGCGATTTCTCCCTAGTCGACCTCGACCAGGCCCTTGAAGAGGCCGTAAACAAAGTCACTGGCGTTGAACTTCTGCAAGTCGTCGACCTTTTCACCAAGGCCCACGTACTTGACGGGCAGGTGGAGTTCGTTCCGGATTGCCAGGACAATCCCCCCACGAGCCGTCCCGTCGAGCTTGGTCAGGACAATTCCCGTGACGTCGGTGCTATGCTTGAAGAGTTTAGCCTGGTTGAGGGCGTTTTGCCCCGTCGTGGCATCTAAGACCAGCAGGACTTCATGGGGCGCGTCCGGAATCTCTCGGGTCAGAATCCGCTTCATCTTGGCCAGCTCGTTCATCAGGTTGACCTTGTTCTGCAGCCGACCAGCCGTATCAACGAAGAGGATGTCATAGTCCTCCTTCTTCGCCTTTTGGACTGCATCGAAAACAACCGCCGCCGGGTCGCCGTTCTCTGGTCCGGTGACAATGTCGACACCGTCCCGCTTAGCCCAGACATCCAGCTGTTCCGTAGCTCCGGCCCGAAATGTGTCGGCGGCCGCCAGCAGGACCTTCTTACCCTGCTTTTTGAAGAGAGCCGCCATCTTCCCGATGGTGGTCGTTTTGCCGGCCCCGTTGACGCCGACAAACATAATCACGGTTGGGCCTTCCTTAGCCATCTGCAGGTCTGGGTTTTCGTCCTTCCCGGCCTCGTCGTAGAGATCGACCATCTTTTCGATGATGACGTTAGAAACGTCCTGCTTGCTCTTGGCGTTCTCCAGCTTAACCTCTTCGCGGAGCTCGTCGCTGAGCTTCATCGCCATGTCGTAACCGACATCGGATTCAATCAGCATGTCCTCCAGGTCGTCAAAGAAATCTTCATCGACGTGGCGGAAGTTAGCCAAGAAACGGTTCAGCCGGGCACCAAAACCGGTCCGTGACTTCTCCAATCCCTTGTCATACTTTTTCTCTGTCCTGTCTTCCGTATCCGCTGCCGGGGCCTCACTTGCCGCCGGTTCGGGCGTTGTCGGTTGAGTTGGTGCAACGCTGGCCGGTGCCGGCTCGGTAGTACTTGTCGATGCCGGAGTGGTTGGGGCCGCACTGGCAGATTTTGGCTCGGTTACGCTCGTCGATGCTGGGGCAGTCGACTGGACACTGGTAGATACCGGTTCAGTAGGCGCAGTCTCGCTAGCAGACACTGGTTCTTCACGCGGTGCGGTTGGGGCCGCACTCACTGCTGGTTCCGGTGTCGTTGGTTCGGCACTGCGGGCCTTAGTTGGCTGTGGCTGCTCACTAGCCACACTGCTTGACACGGTCGTCGACTGGGTCGATTCTGGAGCTGTTGTTGGCTCAGTGGGTGCTGAAGTGGTTTGTGTTGTTTGGGCCGCTGATTCCTCTTCGGCAGGCGTCGGTTGCGTTTCCGCAGGTGCCGGCGTCGTTGGTTGGGCCGCCTCGCTAGTGGGGCTCGTTGGCTGGGCACTAGCCGCTGATACTGGTGTGGTTGGGGCGCTAGTGGCCGCTGATTCTTCCTGTTTTTTCTTTTTATGACGGCGGAAAATATCAAATAATCCCATGACTATTCCTCCTTGTTTTCTTCATTCAAATTTTCAACGACATCAACGGAGACCATTTTGGAGACCCCGGATTCCTGCATGGTGACCCCATATAAAACGTTAGCCCCCATCATTGTTCCCTTCCGGTGGGTAATAACGATGAACTGTGGCCCTGTCTTGCCGAAGCGGTTGAGATAGTTGGCAAAGCGCTGCACATTGACCTCATCAAGTGCCGCTTCCGGTTCATCCAGGATGGCAAACGGCACCGGCCGAACCTTCAAAATTGCAAACAAGAGGGTGATTGCGGTCAGGGCCCGTTCCCCACCGGAAAGCAAGTTCATGTGTTGGTTCTTCTTGCCTGGTGGCTGGGCCATAATGTCGACCCCCGTGTTCAAGAGATCGTGAGGGTCGGTCAAGACCAGCTTGGCCTGGCCGCCCGCAAAGATCTGCTGGAAGGTCTCATTAAAGGCCGCCGAGACCTTTTTAAAAGTTTCGGTAAAGCGCTGCTCGACCTGGCCGTCCATCTCGGCCATCGTTTGTTGGAGTTGGTTGCGAGACTCCAGGAGGTCGGTCTGCTGCCCTTTCAGGAAATCATACCGCTCCTTAACCCGGTCATACTCTTCAATTGAACTGACATTGACTTCGCCCAGTTCGGCAATTCCCCGCCGTAAAAGCTTCAAGCGGATTGCCAGCTGAGAATCGCTGATCTCCTTGTCAACCTTTTGACGGGCCGCGTCAATTGTCATTGAATAGTTATCGTTCAGGCGGTTAAGCAGCTGGTCAATCTTGCCCTCACTGCGAACCCGTCGTTCGTTTAAGTCATTTAAGTCATCCTTGGCCGCCCGATCGAGTTCTTGGAGACGCTGGTGGTCATTTTCGGCCGCCGCCACCTGGTCCTCGACCTGGCTGACCTGCCGGTTTAAGTTCTTTAGCTGGGCCTGGTGGGCCGTTAGCTTCTTCTTAGCCATTGCCAGGGCCGCCGCCGTAGACTCCGTAGTATCATCTGCCGATTGGAGTTCCCGGGCGAGCTGGTCGCGTTGGTTGCGGAGCTGTTCAGCCGCTGCGTTCAGTTCGGCCAGCTGGTGGTCAAAATTCTGCTTTTGCCGGTCATACTGCTGACTGCGTTCCTTGGCCACCGCGAGCCACTGTCTGAGCTGGTGAATCCGCTCGCTCTGGCTATCGGCGTCTGTCTGAAGGGCCCGAATCTGCTGGTTAACCTCTTGGATATCCGTTTGGACCTGGGCCAACTGCTGGTCAGTGGTCTTCTGGGCTGCCTGGTTATCGGCCAAGGCGGACTGGAAGTCCTGGTGTTGGTCATCTTGGAGGGCAAACTGACGCTTCAAGGTGCTAATCTGACTTTCAATTTCCGCCCGTTGGTCTTCTAAGATTCTGGATTGCCCCTGGGCATCTTGTAGTTGACCCTGGTAACTGTGCAGCTTCTCCTGGAGGGCGGTTACCTGGGCCTGCCCCCGCTGGTGGGAGGCCTGTAAAGCCGCCACCCGCTTTTCTAATTGTTTAGCCTGGTCCTGCTGGCGCTTCAAGAGGGCATCTAGTTCCTTACCCGATTGCCACTGACTCAGCAGACCGTGTTGGTGGTGGCGGTTCGCTCCACCGGTCATTGCCCCGCTAGCGTTGATTAGCTGGCCATCCAGGGTGACTACCCGTAACTGATGGTGACCAGCCCGGGCCACCGCCGTAGCATGGTCAAGGTTATCCACGATGACCGTGTTGGCTAAGAGGTGATTAACGATGATCTGGTAGCGGTTTTCGTACTTGATCAGGTCGGTTGCCCGGCCAATGTAGCCTGACAAGTTAACCACCGTCGGGTTGACCATCACCGGCTGCCGAGAGCTCAGAGTATTCAACGGCAGGATGGTCACCCGGCCAGCCCGCTTGTTAATCAAGTAGTGGATGATTTGCTTCCCCGTTGTCTGACTGTCAACCACCAGCTGCTGGAGCTGGCCGCCAAGGACGGTTTCAATCGCCGTCGTCAGCTTGGCCGGCACCTCAACCAGCTCACTGACCGCCCCGGCAAGGCCTGGGAACTGCTGGCGGTTTTTCAGAACCGCCTGGACGCCCCGGTAGTAGCCGGCATACTCTTCCTCCATTGCCCGGAAGTTCCTGATCCGGGATTCGGTCGAATGGGCATCCCCGAGGGCCTGGTACCACTGCCGCTGGGTCTCCTGATATTGGTTCGTCAGGTCGGCTAATTTCTGCTGGGTATCAGCTAGTTTTGCCTGGCAGTCCTTAACTTGGGCCGTCAATTGGTCAATTTTGTCCTGGACCAACTGTCCCCGCTTTTCCAGTGCCGCGTGCTTCTCCTGTCTAGTGGCCAGGTCAGCATTGCTCTGCTTTTCCTGGCTCAAACACTGCTGGTGACCCTGCTTCAGGAAGTTTTCCTGGTTGTGGAGAGTCGTCTGCTTCTGGAGGAGGTTAATCTGCTGGTCGCGCAAGTGATTAAGGCGGCCCCGGAGCTTAGCAATCTGCTCCTGGCCAGTCAGTCGTTCGGCATCCGCCAGGTCCGTCTGGTGGCTTTCCATAGCCGCTTGGTGGCTGGCTTCTTGCTTCTTGAGGTCTGCTAGCTGGTCCTGGATTGAACTAGCAGCAGCCTTATTCTTGGCTAGCTGGTCCTGGAGGCGGTCGCGCTCACGTTGCTGCTGTTGATGCTTGACTGTGGAGACCGACTGCTTGCTATTGTAGCCGGCAATCAGCTCGGTCTGCCGAAGAATTGCCTGCTGGAGGCGGTCCTTCTCGTTCAAAAGGTCCGCCCGCTGCTTCTTCAGTTTCGTCAGCTTACTGGCGGCCACTTTGGCCTGGTCTTGGTACTGATTGGCCAACTGTTTCGCCTGGGCAACCTTGCCCGTAGTGGCCGTCAGCTGCTCGTGCACGCGGTCATAACTGCGGACCAGCTGGGTGCGGTCAAACAGGTCCAGCTGCTTTTTCTGCTCAAGATAATCCTTCGCCAGGGCACTCTGGTCAGCAAGGGGCTCCAATTGACTATTTAGCTCGCTGATAATGTCATTGACCCGGTTAAGGTTATCCATCGTAGCGGACAGTCGCTTTTCGGCAGTTTCCTTATTTTTTCGGTACTTGGCAACTCCGGCGACCGCCTCGATAATGGCCCGCCGGTCAGCTGGTTTCCCGTTGAAGACCGCTTCGATCCGGCCCTGGGAGATGATGGAAAATGACTCCCGACCCAGACCCGAATCGATAAAGAGGTCGACAATATCTTTTAAGCGGACCTTTTGCCCGTTAATCAGGTACTCACTGTCTCCATTACGGTAAAGCTTCCGGGTGATTGTCAGCTCGGTAAAGTTACTGGCCAGGTAGTGGTCGCTGTTATCAAAGGTGATGGAAACCAGAGCCCGATTCAGCGGAGCCAGGTCAGTCGAACCGTTGAAAATCACGTCGGCCATTTTATCCCCACGAAGATGGCGGGCCGACTGTTCACCCATCACCCAGCGAATGGCTTCGATGATATTACTTTTTCCGCTACCGTTGGGGCCAACAATCCCCGTCATTCCTTCTTCAAATTTAATCGTGGTTTTGTGCGCAAATGATTTAAAACCATCTAAAGTTAACGACAATAATTGCATGCTTATCTTCTCTCAACGTTACTTCGTAGTGCGGAGTTTTACCAACGCCTTCTTCGCCGCCTGCATCTCCGCCTGCTTCTTCGAGGACCCGCGCCCTTCAGCAATGACCTTGCCATCTGCTGAAACATTAACGTGGAACTGTGGATCGTTTTCCGTCCCCTGTTCATCCAGGAGGTGGTATTCAATCAAGACATCCCCATCGCGTTGTAGAAATTCCTGGAGACTGGTTTTGGCATCAACGGCATGGTCAAACCAACCCATGTCAAGTTTTGGAAAAATCACCCGGTGAACAAACTTCTCCACGGCTGGCCGCCCCTGGTCAAGGTAGAGGGCACCAACGAATGATTCAAAGATGTCACAGAGGAGGCCCGGACGCTGACGAGCACCTGCCATCTCCTCACCGTGCCCCAAACGGATATACTGGTCAAAGTGGCACTCCTTGGCAAATTTGGAGAAGCTATCTTCGCAGACCATCGCCGCCCGCAAACGGGTCAGCTTTCCCTGGGGTAGTTGGGGGTAACGCTTATAGATGTATTCAGAGACAATTAATTCCAACACGGCATCGCCAAGAAATTCGATCCGTTCGTAAAACTTCAGGTGCTGGTTGGGGTGTTCATTAACGTAGGAAGCCTGGGTAAAGGCTTCTGCTAATAAACTCGGGTCAGCAAAGTGAATATCAAATTCCTTGGCCAAGTAGTCTTGCAGTTCGTTAATCATAAACCTCTTCCTTTCTTATCTTTCATTAAAATATTGATTCTTTCCTATTATACTAGACAAGTCTTTTCCTGCGCAGCCTTTTTCTAAAAGAAGCTGGGGAAAAAGCACTAGAAACGCGCTTTTCCCCCGCAATTACTGCCTAATATTCAAGAATCGAAAGGAGGGTGGGAAAACTGTAACTTTCCCACCCTCTTTGGTGCTTAATCAGCTGTGTGCTGGTCGATGTAATCAACCACTTCACCAATGGTACTCAGCTTTTCGGCTTCGTCATCGGCAATCTCAGCGTTAAATGTATCTTCAAGTTCGAGAACGAATTCAACAAGGTCAATTGAGTCGGCGTCCAAATCCGTCTTGAGGTTCAAATCATCCGTAATTTTGGCCCGGTCGATATCAAAATGATCGGCCACGATTTCAGAAACCTTATTAAAAATTTTGGTACGCTTATTATCATTTTCAGTCATGGTAAATAACCTCTCTTTATTAAGTACGCTCCTATTTTATTCGTTTTTGCCCTGCTTGTCTACTACGGAAGCTTGACTAAAGAATTCTACCGTCTTTTCAATAACTCCTGAAGTGAGCATCTTCCTAATCTGTCCAATGGTATTCTTAACCGCCTTAGCATCCGAAGCACCGTGCGTTTTTACAACTGGCGCCTTTAAGCCAAGTAAAACGGCTCCTCCGTAAGTGGAGACGTCCATCTTCTTACCAATCTGGTGAAAGACCGGCTTTAAGAAGAGGTAACCTAACTTAGCCCGAAGACCACCATTCAATATTCCACTCTTAATCAAGGTTAGTAACATTCTAGCGGTTCCTTCGGTCGCCTTCAAAGCAGCATTGGCTGTCCAGCCATCACTGACGACAACGTCAGCTTTTCCGTATAGGAGGTCGCCGGACTCAATATTACCAACGAAATTTAACCCCTCTTCGGCATTTAAATCCTGCCAAACCGCCTTATGGAGTTTATCACCCTTATCTTCTTCGGCCCCGTTATTTAAGAGCGCTACCCGTGGATTCTTAACCTTCAGAACGTTTTCGGCATAAAATTTACCCAGATAACCATATTGAACAAGGTTGCGCTCCTTGCTTTCGGCGTTTGCCCCACTATCTAAGTAAACAAAGCTATGGCGGTCAGCACCCGGCTTAGTAATTGGCAGAATACTAGTTAGTCCGGGACGGTCAATTCCCTTAATTCGGCCAACAATAAAAATTCCAGCGGCCAAAACCGCCCCCGTATTCCCGGCAGAGAAAAAGGCATCTGCTTGCCCATCCTTCACCGCGCGGGCCGCCCGGACAATGGAGGAGTCCTTCTTTTTCCGAATCGCCCGAACTGGTTCTTCACCCATTGAAATCTCCTCAGTGGTGGCTTTAATGGTCAACCGGTCATTGTTCTTAATCAAAGGCTTTACCTTAGCAGGGTCACCAAACAGGTCGAATTCAAGATCCGGATATTGGTCCCGTGCTTGTTCTACTCCTTCAATAATTGCTTGGGGAGCATTATCGCCACCCATTGCATCAACAGCAATTTTCATTTTATTTCCTCCTTGTTTAGTCAAAGTGTGTTTGAAGCTGGTGGCGTTGTAAGTACAGCACCAGCGGTTGATTATCATCTTGTTCATCCCAGTGCGGCGTCATTAATAAGTTAGCTGCGTCCTGACGGGCAATCTGAAGGATCTTCAGGTCCCCCACCGGGTCACCAACTTTAAAGTCGGGAACCCCCGACTGCTTGTTCCCCAGGACATCCCCAGAGCCCCGAAGTTCCAGGTCTCGCTGAGCAACCTTGAATCCATCCGTAGTTTCCACCATTGTCTTCATCCGGGCCTTTCCCTCGTCGGTTTTCGGGTCCGCCAGCAAAAGGCAGTAACTCTGCCGGTCACCACGACCAACCCGCCCCCGTAGTTGGTGGAGCTGGGCGAGACCGAAGCGGTCAGCGTTATAGATCATCATGACAGTAGCGTTCGGGTTATCGACCCCGACCTCGATTACTGTGGTGGAGACCAGGACCTGGAGCTTACCGTCCTTGAACTGGTGCATGATGTTTTCCTTCTCCTCACCGGTCATCCGGCCGTGGAGAAGGCCTACTTGGTATTGGGGGGCGAAGTACTTGGCCATCTCCTGATAAAGGTCAGTGGCGTTTTGAACATCGAGGGCCGCCGATTCCTCAATCAAGGGGCTGACGATGTAGGCCTGGGCGCCATCAGCAAGCTGGGCCTCTAAGAAATGAAGGGCCTCACTCTGTTGGCTAATCTTGAGCCAACGAGTTTCAACTGGTTTCCGGCCAGCGGGCATCTCATCAATTATGGAAACGTCCATTTCACCGTAAGCCGTAATGGCCAGGGTCCGCGGAATCGGGGTGGCGGTCATCGCGAGAACGTCCGGGTTATTCCCCTTCTCCCGTAATTGCTGCCGCTGGTTAACCCCGAAGCGGTGCTGTTCATCAGTCACAACCAGGCCGAGGTTAGCGTACTCCACATTATCCTGAATCAGGGCATGAGTCCCGATAATGAGGTTAATTGACCCATCCTTGATTGCCGTGGCCAGCTGGTGATGCTGCTTGGCCGTCAAGGACCCGGTCAAAAGGCCAACGTGAACATGGGTCCCTTCAAAGACCTTCGATAGCTTTTCAGCGTGCTGGGCCGCCAGAATTTCCGTGGGGGCCATTAATGCGGCCTGGTAACCAGCACTAATGGTGGCATATATGGCGATGGCCGCCACGATTGTTTTCCCGGAGCCAACGTCCCCCTGGAGGAGGCGGTTCATTTGGTAGGGCTCCCGTAAATCGCGGCAGATCTCGTTGACCACCCTTTTCTGGGCCCCTGTCAACTCGAATCCAATCCCGGCAATAAATTCCTTCAATTCGTCATTATGATAGAGAATCCGGTTCCCGTTCCTTTGTCGACGAGCCCGCCGCAGTGCCTGGAGGCGGAGCTGGAAGAGAAAGAACTCCTCGTAAGTTGCCGTCCGCCGCGCCGCCTTTGCCTTTCCCGCGTCTTTTGGAAAGTGGAGGTCATGGATCATCTGTTGGCGATCCAGCAGGCGGTAGCGCTGGCGAAGGGGCGTCGGAATCAGAGTAGGGATAACCGACCAGTAGTCGTCATAGGCCTGGCAAATCAAGCCCCGCAACGTCATCTGACGAATATGCTTATTAACCGGGTACACCGCCCCGGAGGACTTCTTCTTTTCGTCCGCCGCGGTCAGCAGCTTATTGGCCGTAACCTGGCGCCGGCGGGCATCCCACTTGCCCATCACCGTCACCTGTTCGTTTAGCTGGGCCTTCTTTGCCAGGTAGGCCTGGTTGAAGAAGGTTGCCATGATAACTTGCTGGCCGACTTGAATACGGAGACTGAGCCGGCTGCGACGGTACCCGTACCGAGTTAGGAGAGGCTCTGACACTATGGTTCCCTGGACCGTGACTTTCTGTCGATCCTTTACGGTTGCCAGGTCGACCGGAGTCACATCGTCGTAGCGACTGGGGTAATAGGTTAACAGGTCGCCGACAGTATCAATTCCCAGAGTAGCCAGGTCGGCAACCCGCTTGGGGCCGACCCCTTTTAAGTTTGCAACCGAATCCTGCAGGCTTTTCATCAATATCCCCCCTCGTTACAGAAAAGGGATGTGACAAAATGCCGACATCCCTTCGAAAATTTAATTTACAAATCCCGTTAATTATTCAACCGAGATCAGGTATGGGTAGACTGGTTGACCACCTTCGTAGATCTGGATATCGAGTTCGTCATCGACGTCTTCAACCGCTTCCTTGATTGCTTCAGCAGTTTTTTTATCGCCATCTTCACCATAGAGAATCGTGACAATTTCACTGTCCTCATCCAGCATCTTCTTGACCATTCCGATCGCGGTCGTCTTCATGTCTGGATTGGTGATTACAATCTTACCGTCGACGATTCCTAAGTAGTCGTTTTTCTTGATGTTTTGACCGTCAATCGTCGTGTCACGGACCGCGTGGGTCACCTCACCACTAGCAACCGTTGCCAGGTTGGCCTCCATGTTCCGCTGGTTGTCATCCAGGGAGTCTTCAGTGTTATAAGCCAACAGGGCTGACATCGCCTGGGCAATCGTCTTAGTGTGGACAACTTTGGTTGGGATATCAGCAACTTCTGCTGCTTGCTCTGCCGTCATGAAGATATTCCCGTTGTCTGGCAGGACCAGGGCCTTCTTGGCACCACTGTTGTTGATGGCATCAACAATGTCCTGGGTACTTGGGTTCATCGTCTGGCCCCCACTAATAATGTGGGTGACACCGAGACTCTTCAAGAGCTTAATAATCCCGTCACCGGAAGCAACAGCAATCAGGGCCGTATCGACAGTCTCTTCCTCCGCTTCCTTTGCCCTTTCAACAGGTGTTGGCTCCTGCTGGTCTTCTTCGCCATCGTGTTCCATGATTTCTTCTTGTTGCCAAACCATGTTGTGAATTTCAATGGTCTGAAGGTCACCGAACTCCTGTCCCCAACTGAGGACTTGTCCCGGGTGCTCCGTGTGAACATGGACCCGGACCACCTGATCATCATTTAATACCAAGAGGCTGTCGCCCAGCTTAGCCAGATAATTGTAAAAGGTATCGTAGTCGAACTTCTTCGTAACCTGCTTTCCCTTACCAAGACGGACCAGCATCTGGGTGCAGTAAGTGTACTTGATATCGGCCGGGTCGAGCTTACCCTGAACACTCTGGTGGTCCATGGCGTTGACCATTTCGTCGACTTCGGCCTTGTCCGGCTTGTATTCGGTACTCTTTTCAATTTTCTTACCACTCAACGATTCGTCAAAGGCTTCGAGGACGTAAACCAGTCCCTGACCACCGGAGTCAACCACGCCGACTTCCTTTAAAACCGGCAGAAGGTCAGGGGTCTTGGCGAGGGCCTTTTCACTCGCCGCGAAGATTGCGGCAATAATTTCAACCAGGTCGTCAGTCTCCTTGACCTTGTTCAACCCCGCCTGGGCGGATTCACGGACAACCGTCAGAATGGTCCCTTCCGTTGGCTTCATGACAGCCTTATAGGCGACCTTAGCCCCATTAGCGTACGCGTTAACAAAGTCCTGGGCATTCAGGGTGTCCTTACCAGCCGCAGCCTTGGCAAAGCCCCGAAAAATCTGGGATAGGATAACCCCAGAATTTCCCCGGGCCCCCATCAAAAGGCCCTTAGCAAGGGCGGCACTCAGGTCACCAACCTTGGTACTGGATTCCTCACGTTCATACTTAGCACCACTGGACATCGATGAAGCCATGTTCGTCCCGGTATCACCATCAGGAACGGGAAACACGTTTAGGGAATTAATGAAATCTGCCTTACTATTTAACTTGTCAGCGGCAGCTTGTACCATCTTGCCGAATTCAAGATTTGTAATTTCTGTTACAGCCAATTAAAAATTCCTCCCGTGGTCTAATTAGTCTTCTTCAATTGAGCGGACGCCCTGAACGCAAACATTAACCGCGTCCGCTGTAATGCCGAGCATTGATTCTAGGTTGTACTTAACCTTGGACTGAACGCTCTTTGATACTTCGGAGATCTTCGTCCCGTAGCTAACAATGATGTTAACTTCAACTGTAATCCCATTGTCTTGTTGCCGAACTACGACCCCCTTATTGAAGTTTTCCCGCCGCAGGATCTGGTTAACCCCATCACGGACCGGGTTACGGCTTGCCATTCCAACAACACCGTAATTATCAGTAGCAGCACCACCGACAACCGTAGAAATCACATCGTTGTCAATGTCGATTGTTCCTGCCTTCGTCTTAATTTTTACTGCCATCTTCATGGCCTCCCTGCTCGTTTAATGTTCTTTTTTCTATCTAAATTTAGCTAACACCATCATAGCATAGCACAGTGTTAATAAAAAGTGACCCCTTCGTACTATAGTTAACGGGGTTGATCTTTTTAAGATAAAAAAATAAGCCGCCCTACTGGACGGCATCATTTTTAATTAAACCCGAGTCACTTTACCGGACTTCAAAGTACGTGCTGAAACGTAAACCTTCTTTGGCTTACCGTTAACCAAGATGGTTGCCTTTTGCAAGTTAGGCTTCCAGCTACGACGACTTGAGTTAAGGGCGTGAGAACGCTTGTTACCAAAGCGTGTCCGTTTACCGTTGATAAAATCTTTAGCCATTGGTGATACCCTCCTCTTTATTACAAGTATTGATATTACGCATAACTGCGATGTAACTCACCTAATTAATTTACCATAGCGATTCCGACAATGCAATAGTTTTCTTTCAAGTATTTTTCCTTGACAGTCCTACTGGGCCGGAATATCCCGGCAGCGAATGACCGCTACGACCCCTTCTTCAAAGGAAAAGTGGTTAATTGGGGCCGTGAAGCGGTTACTCGACCAGGAGAAGGGGATAGAGCTCGACCAGTTCTTCAACGGGTACTTCTCGTCCAGAAGGGTTAAACCCTTAACGGGGGTTAGGGTGACAAAGGCTAGATAATCCATCCCTGGCGCCTGGTGGACAGCGTGCTGGCCGGGCAGGTAGTAGTCGACCAAATTGCCCCGATCAATAAAGTGAATCTTCTCCACATAGTCGTGGTAGGCTGCCTGCAAAGGCAGAAAAAGGTTAGCTAACAGGTGGTCAAGCCGGCCACCCGTGCCTCCAAAAATATCAATGCAATCTGGCTGATAATTATCAATCGCTAGCTTGACGCCCAACTGGGTATCAGTGAAGTCCTTAGCTGGTGGAAAGGTCTCGATGTCGGTTAGGTGGTCCTTGAGGCGGGCAAATTCAGCCTGGTTAGTTGAGTCAAAATCACCAATTGCCACCGCGGGAGTAATCCCCCATTTTAAGAGAACGGTCGCCCCGTGGTCGACGGCAATCCAGGCCTCTGCTTGTCGTTCCAAGATTGTTTCTTTAGGAACCAGGGTTAACGGGCCCCCAACAAGTAAGTTTACGCGCATAAATATCCCCCAAAATAAATAATGAGTGAGGCTGGTGAGAAAACTTTGTTTTCTCACCAGCCTCTTTTAGTACTCCGAATATTACACAACAATCGCGGAAAACTATAGGCGAACTTCACATCGAAGCGTGCTCCTTGTGTCTAGTGAAGCGAAGCAATCAATTGATTACGAACAATCATTGGACCGTTTCGTGCCAACGACTGTTCTATACTAGCCAAAGGCGCACTCTGATGCTTTTTTCCCAGCTTCCATTAATTACTTAGTAGCGTTCCGCAGTGCTTCAACCTGCTTTGCTGGGTCATCAGCATTGAAGACAAAGGAACCAGCAACTGCAACGGTGGCACCAGCCTTGTAGCAGTCGGTAACGGTCTTATCGTTAACCCCACCATCAACTTCGATGTCAAAGTCGTAGCCCTTTTGCTTCTTAATTTCGTTCAATTGGGCAATCTTTTCCACCGTTTCTGGCAGGAACTTTTGACCACCGAAGCCAGGGTTAACAGTCATGACCAGGACTTGGTCAACCATGTGCAGGACGGGTTCAATCATGGCTACTGGCGTACCAGGGTTGATAACAACTTCAGCCTTAACGCCGCCTTTCTTGATAATTTGCAGGGCCCGGTGGATATGCTGGGTGGCTTCTACTTGCACACCAATGATGTCGGCGCCGGCGTCAATAAACATTGGCAGGATATGTTCTGGATGTTCGACCATTAAGTGAACATCCAGGGTCATCTTGGTAATTGGACGAATAGCCTTAACAAAGCCAGGACCGTAAGAGATGCTTGGCACAAAAGTCCCATCCATCACGTCGATGTGGAGGTATTCAGCGCCCGCCTTGTCGACCTTTTCAATATCCTTTTGTAAATTTACGTAATCAGCACTCAAAATTGATGGTGCAACTTTAATCATTCTAATTCCCTCATTTCTTATAATTTGGCTTCTGGTTGACGATGATGTCGTGGAACTGGACATAGTCGTCATACCGACTCTTCATGATTATACCATGGTCTAGAGCATTCTTCACAGCGCAACGGGGTTCTTTCAAGTGTAGGCAGCCACGGAATTTACATTCCGGCGCCAGCCGCCGCATCTCTGGAAAGAGGTTCGGCAGCTCTTCAACAGTCATATCAAAGGCTTCATAAGAAGAAAAGCCTGGCGTATCCGCAATCAGGGCCCCATTGACATTCAAGAGGCTCACCTTTCTGGTTGTATGCCGGCCACGCTTTAAAGCCTGGGAAATCTCCCCGGTTGCCAAGTCAAGTTCAGGTGCCAGGTGGTTGAGGAGAGTTGACTTTCCCGCCCCCGTCTGACCCATCATCGTCACAACTTGACCAATCAAAGGTTTTTGTAGGCGGCTTAACTGGTCTTTTGCAAACGGCTGCCGATTCACGAAGACCCAGTAGCCAATTTTAGAATAACCCGCCGCCACTTCCTGAATGTGGTCATACTGGCCATCGGTGAGGAGGTCGGTCTTTGAGAAGAAAATCAGTGGCGTAATTCCCTGCTCCTCTAAGCCAACCAACTGGCGATCCAGTAGGTTGGGTGAGAAGGTCGGCTGAATGGTGGCCGTTACCACCACCGCCATTGTGATGTTGGCGACAGGCGGTCGGACCATCTCGTTTTGCCGCGGGAGGACCTTCAGGAGATAACCATCACTGAATTCAACCTGGTCACCAACTACCGGCTTGATCTTCTTCTTGCGGAAGTTGCCCCGCCCCCGGGTGCGGTAAATCTTTCCGTCCGCAATGACGTCGTAAAAGCCACTTAAAGACTGTTGAATAATTCCTTTCACTTTACACCTCTACTTTATCCTGTGATATTTGTTGCGCTCATAATCGTCCGACCGTTTCTAACAACCCGGTAGGCCCCCATCTGACCGTTTTTAAGGGTAAATGGTACGTTAATGGTGGTCTCCTGGTTGATTGTAATATCCTGGTACTCCATCGTCAGATTATGGTTAGCGTCCCGGATGTAAATCTGGACCCGGTTCTCCCGCTGACCACCATTCCCGTCAAATGGGATGTTGATCTGGATATTAGTGGTTTTTGTCTGGTTGCCAGAGTTTGCTAAAGTCACCGTCAGGGTATCACCGTGGTTAAGGGTACCGCCCGCTTTGGGTGTCTGACTGATAACGTGATTAGTGGCCACCGTCTTGGACTTTTTCTCCTGGGTCGTCAACTGTAACTTATGCTCGTTAGCAAACTTCTGGACAACGCTGACGTCCTGATTGCGGAAGTTCGGAATCTTGATATTCTGCTTGCCGGCACTAACCCGGAAGGTAATCGTGTCACCATTCGTGTTGACCGTCTTCCCCTTGGAGAAGTTCTGCTTCATGATGGTCCCCGGGTCAGCGGTGTCTGAATAGACCTTCTGCTGGCGAACCAAAAAGCCCTTGTTGCGCAAGGAGTTGGCAACGGACGAGTAGTCGTCACCCACGTAGTCCGCCATCTTCATGTTCTTTACCCCGGTGCTGACTTCGAGGTCAACACTGCCGTTGACCCGCTTCTTCGCGCTGACGCCGGGAGTGCTATCGATGACGTGGTTCTTGGCTACCTGTTCACTGTTAACCCGGGTAATATTACCGACCCGCAGTCCCTGGGCATTCAAAAGACGCTCGGCCTGAATCGGAGTCTTCCCTTCAACGTCAGGCACAATGACCTGGCGGAACATAAACCACCAGGTGCAAATACCGGCGCCAATTGCCAGGATTGCGGCAAGGCCGCTAAGCCAGTACCAGAGGTGACGGTGCCCCTTCTTGGGTTGCTGATCAGTTTCCTGGTCGTCTTTTTCGTCCTGCTTGGCCGCGTGTTCCGCGTCGGCCTGCCTGATCTGCTTGGAGATCTCGGCGGCAGAAAGAACCTTGGTCTTTCCATCGTCGCACTTGACCTCCCAACGGGCTTCGTTGGCCCGCTTGGGATCAAGGCTGGTGGCAAGATCTTTTTCCATCTCCTTGACATTTGCGTAACGCTCATGGGGGTCCTTGGCCGTAGCCTTGAGGACAACGTTTTCCAACGGTTGCGGGATCTTAGGGTTAGTCGACCGTACGGACGGGATATCCTCCCGGAAGTGCTTTAAGGCAATTGATACGGCCGTCTCCCCTTCGAAGGGTACGGAACCCGCCAACATTTCATAAAGGATGATCCCTAAGGAATAGATATCTGATTGTTTGGTTGCAATGCTTCCCCGCGCTTGTTCGGGGGAAAGGTAGTGTACCGACCCCATTAAGGTGTTGGTTTGGGTCAGTGAATTTTGGGAGGTCGCAACCGCAATCCCAAAATCAGTAATTTTTATGTTCTTGTTAGCATCAATTAAAATATTCTGCGGTTTTAGGTCACGGTGAATAATACCGTGCGCGTGCGCGGTCTCCACAGCCAACAGGATCTGTTTCATAATGTCGACTACTTGGGGGAGCGGAATTGGGTAGTGTTCCTTGATAAAAGCTTTTAAATCCGTTCCCTGGACGTACTGCATCACCATGTACTGCAACCCGTTATCCTCACCGACGTCGTAAACACCGACAATGTGGGGGTCGTTTAGTTGGGTTGCCGCCAGGGCTTCTCGGTGGAAGCGACGCTTGGTCTTGGGGTCGTCCCGCAAGTCCAAACGGAGCAGTTTGATTGAAACGTCGCGATCTAAAACCATGTCATGAGCTAAGTAAACGGTTGCCATTCCGCCCTCACCTAAAGAGCGGATAATCCTGTATCGGTGACCGATCGTTTCTCCAGGATTCATACTCAACCCTCCTGGCTATAATCATTAATTCCAATTAAGACGGTGATATTATCGGGGCCCCCCGCTTCGTTGGCCTTCTTAACAAGGCGTGCACACTTCTGGTCAATTGGAACCTGGTCGTCACTTAAGACTGCCTTTAATTCATCCTTTTCGACAGTCTTAAAAAGCCCATCGGAGCACATCAGAAGTTTATCGCCGTGAGTAAATTTAAAACGGTTTACTTCAATTTGTGCATCAGGTGAAATTCCAATTGCCCGGGTAATAATGTTGCTTTGGGGAAGTTTTAAGGCCTCTTCTTCTGTGATATCGCCACTCTTGACGAGTTCGTTTACCAAGGAATGGTCAATTGTGACCTGGGTCATCATGTCATTATGCAAAAGGTAGCCACGACTATCCCCAATGTTGGCCACGACGAGGCTCTTTTTAAACGCCACGGCGGCGACCATGGTCGTGCCCATCCCTCGGTAGATTGTTTGTTGTTTTGATTTCTTTAATAATTCATCATTAATAAGCTGGACTTCCCGGGCAAACCACCGAATTGCTTCGATTGGTTTCTCCGGTCCGTTCTCAATGAAGCGGTGACCGAGACGTTTAACCGTCATTTCAGCGGCAACATCCCCACTGCGATTTCCACCTATACCATCGGCAATCACCACTAGTTGATTCCCGCGTTTATCGGTAAATTGGGCCACTCGGTCCTGGTTTTGTGACCGGCGGTGCCCCACATCGGTTTGATAAGCAACCTTCATCTTGGTGCTAATTCCCTTCTACAGATTTCGCTGGAGACTACTGATAAAAAAGCCGTCAGACCCGTAGTCGGATGGCAAAATTGTTAACGTTGCCGTGAAGCGATCATCCTTCAACTTCCGTGCAGTCTGTGTTTTAACCAGAGTAAAGTCTGGGTGGGCAGCTAAGAAGTCCTTAACTGTCTGATCATTTTCTTGTTTCATGATTGTGCACGTACTATATGTGATTATACCGCCTTTTTTCAGTTTTGGGGCAACCGCATTTAAAATACTCAACTGAATTTTGTGCAAATTCTGACTATCTGTCAATTTCTTAGTATAGCGGATCTCCGGTTTGCGGCGTAGTAAGCCCATCCCGCTGCAGGGTGCGTCCACCAGGATTTTATCAAAGGTCCCATCAGCAAACACATCGTCAACCTTCCGGGCGTCCAATGTATGGGTCCGGACCCGGTCAGCGACATGAAGGCGCCGGGCGTTTTTCTCAATCAGCCGGGTCTTATGCTGGTGGATATCCAGGGCATCGACTTGACCGCCCACCGTAGGATCCAGGTATTCGGCAATCTGGACCGTCTTACCACCGGGTGCGGCACAGGCATCCAGGACCCGGTCGCCGGGCTGAACATTCATACTATCGACCGGCAACATGGCACTTTCATCCTGGATGGTCACCGCCCCGTCACTAAAGAGGGTGGAATTAAGGACATCCCCACCGCTAATTACCAGGGCATTGGGGGCAACTTGACTTCCCTGGTAGGTTACCCCTTCCTTGGTCAACTGCGCTTTTACCGTAGCCAGGTTAGTCTTTGCCGTGTTGACACGGATGACCAGGCGTGCCGGTTCATTAATGGCCGATAGGACCTTTGCTGCCGTTGCTTGGCCATATTGGTTAACCAGCTCCTTGACGATCCATTCGGGCACGCTGGCGGAGATGGCTAGGCGCTTGATGGGGTCCTTAATCTGGTTGAGGTCGGTAACTCCCTTTTTGAGGATGGCGTGCAAGACCCCGGTGGTGAAGCGACGGATGCCTGGGTTCCCCCGGTGCTTGGCAATTTCAATCGTCTCATCGGTCACCGCCCAGTTGGGGACCCGTTCCAGGTAATGGTACTGGTAGAGGGCCGTCAACAGGAGGCTTTCTACCCAGGAATCGACCTTCTTGTCCTTGATGAAGGGAGTTAACCAGTATTCCAGTGTTAATTGGTGCTGCAAGACCCCGTAGACGATGTTGGTAGCCAGCCGCCGGTCCTGGTCATTCAGCTGGGCCCGATTAAGGAGCTGGTTCAGCTGAAGATTTGAGTAGGCGCCGTTTTGCCGGACCCGGTCAATAGCGGTTAGGGCAACCGTCCGGGCCGTTGCTTTTTCCTTAGTCATCGGTGACTGCTTGCCCTCCTTCGTGCAGGTCCTGGTGGCCGTTCAGGTAGGCGGTGATGTCCATCGCCTGCTTACCAGCCGGCTTCAGGCGGTTAATTTGGTAAGTTGTCCCCTGACCGGCTGCCAAAACTAGCTGGTGCTTGGTCAGGTGAACGACCTTACCGGGAGCCAGCGTCGTCTTTTTATCCAGGGGGGTCACGTCATAGATCTTGGTCCGCAGGCCGTCAATGATCATGTTCCCCAGGGGGGCCGGCCGCAGTCCGCGGACCTTATCGTCAATCTGCTGGGCAGTCATCCGGTAGTCAATCCGTTCCTGGGCCGTCGTGATGTTTGGCGAAAAGACAACTTTGGATTCGTCCTGCGGGGTCGCTTCTACGTCGCCCTGGACCAACTTCGGCAGGGTTTCTAGTAGGAGGTCCCGACCGAGGAGACTGAGTTTTTTAAACATCGTCCCGTTATCGTCGTCCTTTTCAATCGGGATGGCACGTTGGGCAATGACGTCCCCCGCATCCATCTTCTTGACCATGTACATGATTGATATTCCGGTCTCGGCATCCCCGTTAATGATTGAGTACTGAACGGGGGCCCCACCACGGTACTTCGGCAGGAGAGAACCGTGGACGTTGATAGCCGCAATCTTGGCCGCGTCCAGCATCTTGGTCGGTAGGAACTGACCATAGGCAGCCGTGATCATGAGGTCAGGTTGCATGGCGATGATCTCGTCCATCTCAGGACTCTTGTTAAGCTTGGCGGGTTGGAGAACTTTGATATTATTTTCTTGAGCCAGCTTCTTGACGGGAGATGGGGTCAGAACGTGTTTACGTCCCACCCGGTGGTCCGGCTGCGTTAGAACAGCCTGAACGTCGTATTCCGGCGCGTCAATTAAGCTTTGAAGAATTGGGACTGCAAATTCGGGTGTCCCCATAAACACGATTGAAGTTGCCATTATTTATCTTCCTTTCATCACATAAAGTACTGTGGGTCCGGGTCAATGCTGACCTGAACATCCTTAAAGCTCTTACTCTGAGTGTTTTGCAGAATTTCAAATAGTACCCGGTGTAAAGCCGGGTCTCTCTTATATTTAATTACAATCTGGTAGTAGTAACGCCGCTTCATCCGGGCAATTGCTCGTGGGGTTGGCCCCAGGATAATCGTCGATGGGGCCAGCGCTTTTTGTAGTTGATCATGGATTTCAGCCATCGCTTGGGCCGCGGTCCGTTCCTCGGGATGGCTGGCCATCAGCCGCACCGTGTAGTAGTAAGGCGGGTAACTGGCCTGGTGACGCAGGCTCATCTCCTGGTAGAAGAAGCGTTCGTAGTCATGAGCCTGGGCGTCTTTAATTGCGTAGTGACCAGGGTTAAAAGTCTGAATGATTACTTGCCCCTGCTTGTTGGCCCGGCCAGCACGACCACTCACCTGGCTGAGGAGGTCAAAGGTCCGTTCACTGGCCCGAAAATCAGGAAGGCCAAGACCGGTATCGGCATTTAAGACCCCCACCAGGGTAACGTTAGGAAAGTCGAGTCCCTTGGCAATCATCTGGGTCCCTAAAAGGATATCCGCTTCGTGGTTACCAAATTTGCGGAGGAGCTTCTCGTGCATCCCCTTCCGCCGGGTTGTATCGACATCCATCCGGATGATCCGGGCAGTCGGAATCAGCTGGCGTAGCTCGGTCTCGACCTTCTCCGTCCCGGTGCCGTAGTAACGAATATGGCGACTATGACAGTGGGGACAGATCTGGGGAATCGGCTCCTCATGGCCGCAATAATGGCATTTCATCGTCCGGGTATCCATGTGGAGGGTCAACGAGATATCACAGTTTGGGCACTTCAGAACCTCCCCACAGTCCCGGCACATCATAAACGAGGAAAAGCCCCGCCGGTTGAGCATCAAGATACTCTGCTCCCCCCGGGCCAAGCGTTGGTTCAATTCGTACAGGAGGGGGGCCGAAAAGTTGCTCTCCCCGCGCTTCTTGATCTCGGGCCGCATGTCAACGACCTGGATCGGTGGGAGGGGCTGCTTGTTGACCCGGTGCGGTAACCTGAGGAAGCGGTAGACCCCCTTCAGTGCCCGCGCCCGGCTTTCTAGGCTAGGGGTTGCCGAACCAAGGACTACCGGCGCGTTATTATACTTACCACGCCACTTGGCCACTTCCCGGGCATGGTAACGCGGGGACTCGTCCTGCTTGTAGCTGGATTCGTGCTCCTCATCCAGGATGATCAAGCCGAGGTTAGTCAGGGGGGCAAAGATGGCGGAACGGGCACCCACGACCACCTTGGCTTCCCCCCGTTCGATCCGCCGCCACTCATCATAGCGTTCACCACTGGAGAGACTACTGTGAAGAACCGCCACCTGGCTACCAAACCGCCGGCGAACCCGGTTGACAATCTGGGGAGTCAAAGAAATCTCGGGCACGAGCATTAGGGCTGTCCGTCCCCGGGCCAGGACCTGAGAAATGCTCTGTAAATAGACCTCAGTCTTGCCGCTTCCGGTTACCCCCTGTAAAAGAAAGGTGGTGGCCGTCTGGTCCTTAACGGCGGCGCCAATCTGGTCAACGGCTTCCTGCTGGTCAGGATTTAGTTTTAACGGTTTTTCAAGTTGGTGGTCATCAGGAAGGGCCACCTGGGATTCTGGGCGCCGGTACACTTCAACTGGAACCTTTTTGAGCCAGCCCTTCTTTGCCCCCTGGTTGAAGGTCGAAGAAGACAGCTGGGCCCGCCGTTCGGCCTCCTTTTGAACAACTGTCTTGCCAATAATGCTCTGTAGGTAGGACAGGAGGCGGTTTTGGGCATGGGCGTTGGCATGAAGAGATGTCCGCGCATCCTCTAATTCCTCAAAACTGAGTAAGGGGGTCAGCCCCATCACTGTCTTTGCCCGGGCCCGGTCAGTAACTTCGTAGTCAATCCGGACCTTGCCTGCCCGCTTTAGCTTGAGGAGCTGGTTGATGGCGTCCGGATTATTGGCGAAATCAGTGTAGTTGCGCTCATCCTTGCCATTAAAGAGATCAAAGCAAGTCTGCTCATCGAGGTCGTCAATGACACGAACAATCCGCTTACTCTTCCCCTTCAAGAGGTTGGGAAGCATCGTGTACAGGCAGGCAATCCAAAAGGAATAGGTTGTATCTGCCAGCCACTTGCTAAGGGCTAATAGTTCCTGATTGACAACCGGCTGGAGGTCCATCACGGCCTGGATGGGCTTGAGCTTGCCCGCATAATCGGTCGAGTCTGTGAAGCCGACCACGAAGCCCTGGACCTGGCGGTGACCATTGCCAAAGGGAACAACGACCCGCATGCCAACCTGAAGTTTTTTCTCTAAAATAACCGGCACTTGATATGTATATGGCTGGTTGGTCTGCATTGTTGGAACATCAACCACAACCTGTGCCAATTCAACCATCTAATCACCTAATTTCAACTTTTGTCCTAAAAGTTTCATTATTCTTTGGGCAACCGCATTCTTGCTCATCTTAGGCCACCTATCCGGGGTCGCATCCGGGGTCAGAATCGTCACCTGGTCGTCCTCACTGGCAAAGGCACTGCTGGGTCCCCCCACCTGGTTAGCCACGATGATATCCGCCCCCTTGCTGGCTAACTTCCGTTGAGCATTGGCTAAGAGGTGCTGGGTCTCGGCCGCAAAGCCGACCACGACCTGGTCCGGCCGCTTGGTCTTGGCAACGGTTTGCAAGATATCGGGGGTCTCAACCAGTTTGATGGCCCATTCGTCGTGCTCCGATGTCTTCTTAACCTTTTCTGCGGCAGCCTTGACCGGCCGGTAGTCCGCCACGGCCGCTGCCATAACCAGGGCATCCGTTTTAGTGAAGTGGTCTTGAACAGCAGCCAGAAGTTCCTCAGTGCTTTCCACGTGGACAACTTCAACCTGTGGCGAATCAGGTAGGCCAACGCTGACCTGGCCGACAATCAGAGTCACCTGGGCACCCATGGCAGCAGCTGCCGTAGCCAAGGACACCCCCATCTTACCGGATGACCGGTTACCGATGAAGCGGACCGGGTCAATATTTTCCCGGGTCCCCCCCGCGGTAATTAGGACTCGCTTACCAGCAAGTTCTTGCGGGGCCGGCGCCAAGAGTGATTGAACCTGTTTCACAATTGCGGCTGGTTCTGGCAGGCGACCCTTACCAGAGTAGCCCTCCGCCAAAAGCCCATCCACCGGACTGATGATGTGGACCCCGTCACGGCGCAATTGTTTCAGGTTCCGCTGGGTTGCTGGGGCGGTAAGCATATGGGAATTCATGGCCGGAACCACCACCTTGGGCGCCGCGGTGGCCAGTAGGGTCGTCGAGGCAGCATCGTCAGCAATTCCCGTCGCCATTTTGGCAATGATGTCCGCAGATGCCGGCACAACCACCGCCATTTGTGTCCAGTCCGCCATCTCAATGTGGGGAATTGGTGTATTGTCGTTATCCCACAGGGAGGTGAGCACCGGCTGTTTGGTTAGTGCCGCCAAGGTCGTGGGGTTAACCAGCCGGCAGGCAGCCGGGGTCATCACCGTTTTGATTTTGTGCCCGGCTTTTTGCAAGCCCCGGACAACTTCAATTCCTTTATAGGCGGCCACGCTTCCCGTCAAATACACTGTTATCCTTGCCATTTCTTCACCTCATTAAAAGTCATAATCCGTTATGATTATAGCATTTCCCTAATAAAAAAGAAGCTGGGAAAAAATCATCAGAGGGCTCCGTATGGCTAGTATATGACGATCGTTGGCACGGTACGGGCCAATGATCGTCCGTAATCAATGGACTTGCTGCGCGGCGCTAGACACTAGGAGCACGCTTCGACGCGGAGCAAGCCTATTTGGTTTTTCCGCGATTACTGTGTAATATTCGAAGAACTAAACGAGGCTGGTGAGAAAACAAAGTTTTCTCCCAGCCTCGTTTACTGCTCCAACCATCGCTGGTCGTTGTTTATCCTAGTCTTGTAAGTCTTCGGTATGGTTAGGGTCAATCGTTACCTTATCAGCTAAGATCTCCTCTAGGGCCTTACCAACTGACTTGCTGGATTCGTAGTGTTCCAGCAGCGGTGCGGCCCCATTATCTAATTCGTGGGCCCGCTTGCTAGCCAGCATCACGAGGGAATAACGGGAATCAATCCGCTTCAACAGTTCGTCAACAGATGGGTAAAGAATCATTTTTCTGAATCTCCTAACATTTCAAGATAACGCGGCATTACCCGGGGAACCCGCAGACGTTCCGTCCGGATGATATCCTTAATTTTTTCAACGGCACGCGGTACTTCATCGTTAACCACGGCGTAATCGTAGTTTTGCATCATTTGGATTTCACCAAAGGCCTTATGAATCCGCTTATTAATAACATCCATACTGTCGGTTCCCCGGTGAATCAACCGGTGCTTTAGTTCGTCCAGGTCAGGGGGAGTTAAGAAAATGAAAACACCGTCAGGAACCTTTGAACGAACTTGCATCGCACCGTTAACTTCGATTTCTAGGAAGACATCCTTCCCTGAATCCAAAGTCTCATTAACATATTTTAATGGGGTACCATAATAGTTGTCAACATACTTCGCGTATTCAAGCATTCCACCAGTTTGAATGTGGTGTTCAAACTCCTCTTTGGAGACAAAGTAGTAGTCGACCCCGTTGACTTCACCGGGCCGTGGTTTCCGGGTTGTCATCGAGACCGAGTATTGAAAATCATTATCATTTGAATCAAAAATTGCTTTCCGCACCGTTCCCTTACCAACACCGGAAGGACCAGAAAGGACAATCAACATTCCTCGATTTGCCATTTTGTTACTCCTATCAGAAATTTAACGTATTAATACTATAATGCAATAAATTACTGCCAAAATCAACCACTGACCAGGAGAAGGAAAATCACTTAAATTTAGGCTTGCATTTTTGAACAAACGTTCGTATACTTATTATTACAAACGAATGTTCGGAGGGGATATCATGCAGCAAGTAAAATCATACTCATTTTTTAAACGCACACCACAGCTAGTAAACAAGGTGGTTGCCCAGCTCTTTGATGACGAGCCACTCATTAGCCACCACCATGATGTTACCCTCTTGAACCGCCAGCCGGCCTTTCAGCGGCGGTTGTTCCTAAAGCGGGTAATCAACCAAAAACTGACTACTTTCTTCCAGTTGACACCAATCAACGCGGCTGGTCACGTCGTCAACGTCACCGGGACAATTCGCCATTTGGCCAGGGAAAAGTACCTCATCTCTGCCAGCCGGGTAAACTACATCGTTGACTTCAACCACATCAATTACATTGCTCGGCCAGAATAAGGTTAAAGCCGAATAAAAAGGACTTCAGGTATTCATTTGAACGCCTGAAGTCCTTTTTTGCAATATTATCGTGCTAAGTTAAACCGACATGTACCTATTTCTCGTCCTCGTGGGCCATGCGGAGGAGCTCAGATGCGTGCTCCTTCGTCAACTTGGTGACCTTTTCACCAGACAGCATCCGAGCCAGTTCGTTGACCCGCTGGTCAGCATTTAGCGCCGTCACCTTCGTAGTTGTCCGTTCGTTATGGACAGACTTTTTAATCAGAAAGTGGTGCTGGGCCACGGCGGCCACCTGCGGGAGGTGGGTAATGCAGAGAACCTGGGATTTAGCCGCGATCAAGCGGATCTTATCGGCAATTGCTTGGGCAACCCGACCGCTGACCCCGGTGTCGACTTCGTCAAAGATGATGCTGGTCACGCCCTCGTTCTGAGCAAAGATAGTCTTGAGGGCCAGCATGACCCGGGACAGTTCCCCACCAGAAGCAATCTTGGCCAATGGTCCCATTGACTCGCCAGGATTGGTCCGGATGTAAAATTCGACATCATCAATCCCCGTCGGCGTAAAGGTGGCTCCCGCCTGATTAGTAAAGTGGACCATAAACTCCGCCTTGGCCATGTATAGCTCCTTCAGCTGCTGGTGCACCCGTTTGGAGAGCGCGTGAGCCGCCTGCTGACGCACCTGACTGAGCTGGCTACCAATTTCTTGAAGGTCCACCGCCGCTTTCTTTAAACGTTCCTCAAGGTCGCTATTAGAATCGGCCGCTTCCTCCATCGTGTCAAGTTCCTTCTTGATTTTCTGGTAGTAGGCCAATACCTTAGCAACCGAGTCACCATACTTGTGTTCCAGGTCACCGATAACCGTGAGCCGCTGGTCAATCTGGGCCAGGCGGCCATCGTCAAATTCGAGCATGTCCAACTGTTGGCCAGCCGAATTGGCAACATCTTGAAGGGCGTAGTAGGCATCATTCAGCGCTTTACTTAGCGAATCGTAGTCGTCATCAAACTCTGCAATTCCGTTAACGGCCTCCATCACGGTCGCTACTTGGTCAAGAACGGGTGCTTCCCCCTCATTAAAGGTGGTTACCACCTGCTGGAGGGCATTATTAATCTGTTGAAAGTGTTCCAGACGGTCCCGCTCACTGGTGAGTTCTTCCTCCTCGTTTTCCTTGAGCTGGGCCTCCTCAATCTCGTTCACCTGGTAACGAAGCATGTCCAAGCGCTGCGCCCACTGCTGCTCGTTGGCCTGTTTCTTGTCCACGGCCGCCTTGAGCTTAGTGTAACGGTGGTAGAGTTCCTGGTACTTTTGAAGGAGGGGGTGGACCTTTTTATAGGCGAACTGGTCCAACATCCCCAGGTGCTTTTCCGGTTGCAAGAGGAGCTGGTGTTCGTTTTGCCCCTGGATATCGACTAGGTAGGCCCCGATCTGCCGGAGCATCGTCGTGTTGATCAGCTGACCATTGACCCGGATGGTGTTCCGCCCGTTGCGGTGGATTTCCCGCATGATGATCAGGCTACCATCCTGGTGGTCAATTCCCATGGAGTCAAGCAAGGCCGTTAATTCAGGGTCCTTAGTCAGGGCAAACTGCCCCTGGAGACGGAGCTTTTCCTCACCCCGACGGATAAATTCCTGAGAACCACGGCCGCCCGCTAGCAGGCCAACGGCGTCGATGATGATTGACTTTCCGGCACCGGTTTCCCCGGTCAGGACTGTCATCTGGTCAGCAAATTCAAGACTCAGGTGCTTAATAATTGCTAAATTATCAATCGTTAATTCCTGCAGCATATGCTACTCCCTCTGTGCCAACTCATTAAAGCGGTCCGCCAGGTGCTTTGCGGCACCCGCCGACATACAAACAACCAAAACGTTACTGTCGTCTCCAATGGTGGTGAAGACGGCTTCGTCCTTCAGACGCCGGATGAGGGTGGCAACCACCGGCCCATTTCCCGGCCGCACAGCCAGGGCAAGGAAGCGGTCGTCCTGCTTTAATTCCAAAAGACTGTCATGCAGGGTTGCCCCCAACTGGCCAGCATCATCATTATGCTGACGGGCGGGCAGGCCATAACGGTACCCGCCCCCCTCAGCGGGAATCTTCACCAGCTGCATCTCCTTGATGTCCCGGGAGATGGTTGCCTGGGTCACCTGGAGGCCGAGGTCGTTGAGTTTCTCAACGAGGTCTTCCTGGCGTTCAATGCTGTTGTCCGTGATGATCTCACGAATTTTCTTCTGCCGATCTGCTTTCTTCATTGAAATCCCCCCTACTTTTCCTTCTGGTTCAACTCCTGGTCAGCGTTGGCAATTACTTGATCAATGTCAACCTGGGATGCAATTTTACCTTCCTGGTCACTCAGCCGCAGGTGGGCCAAGAACTCCATGTTTCCCTGGCCACCCTTGATTGGTGAGAAATCCAGGCCCAGGACATCAAAGTGGTCGGCACAGGCAAAGTTCAACACCTTTTCCAGAACTGCCTTATGGACCTTGTGGTCGCGAATGATTCCGTGCTTGCCCACGTGTTCTTTGCCCGCTTCAAACTGGGGCTTGATCAAGGCAACGACTTCCCCACCGGACTGGAGGATTCCAGCTAATGGTGGAAGGATCAAGTGGAGGGAAATGAAGGAGACGTCAATGGAAGCAAAGGCCGGCTGCCCGTGGGTAAAGTCAGCTAGCTTACTGTAGCGGAAGTTGGTCTGTTCCATCACCACCACCCGTGGGTCCTCCCGCAGCTGCCAAACCAGCTGGTTCGTGCCCACGTCTAGGGCGTAGCTCAGCTTAGCCCCGTTCTGGAGCATCACGTCGGTAAAGCCCCCGGTCGAGGAACCGATATCTAAGACCATCTTATCCTGGACACTGATGTCAAAAGCCTTGAGGGCCTTGGCCAACTTTAATCCACCCCGGCTGACGTACGGCATTTTGTGCCCCTTCATGTGGAGGGTCGTCGTCACGGGAATCTTCTGGCCGGGTTTGTCCAGGCGTTCGTTGTTCTTTCCTAAGATCTCACCAGCCATCACTGACCGCTTGGCCTGTTCACGCGAATCGAACAGGCCCTGTTTAACTAGTAAAACATCAACACGTTCTTTTTCCATAGTCATAGTCCTTATAATTTAAAATACGCAAGAAATTGGTCATACCCCGCAAACGATTTTCTCGTTAGCTGGGCTAAGTTCTTCTGGGCCTGACGGGCGTGGGCCAACGCCAGGTGGAGTTGATCCTTGGCCCCATCAATGCCGAGTAATCCCGGATAGGTATTCTTATGCTCGCCAGCATCCTTGCCAACCGCTTTCCCCATCTGGGCAACGGTCCCAAGAACGTCCATCAAATCATCATAAATTTGGAAGGCCAAGCCGTAATGGTTTCCGAAGTCGGCTAGTGCCCGAAGAATCTCCTCATCCTGGTCGGTAATGATTCCTCCGGCCACTACCGCGTAATGGAGGAGGGCCCCCGTCTTTTCCCGGTGAAGATAACGCAACTGGTCAAGGTTAAGGTGCTCATGTTCGCCCTCAATATCCCGGGCCTGGCCAGCAACCATTCCAGCTGGACCCGCGGCTTTGGCCAAGGCCAGGGCCAAGTGAGCGCGCGTTTTTGCTGGCAGGTCGTTTTCAGTAATCCACTGGAAGGCCAGGGTTAAAAGGCCATCACCTGCCAAGGTAGCTATCCCGGCACCAAACTTGCAGTGGTTCGTTGGCTTGCCCCGGCGGAGGTTGTCGTTATCCATCGCCGGTAAGTCATCATGAATCAGCGAGTAGGTGTGCAGAAGTTCAAGAGCAGTGGCGGCCCGCATTACTGCGGGGGTAACCTGGCCACCAAGCATCTCAACGGTTGCCAAAGTCAGAGTCGGCCGCAGACGCTTACCGCCGGCCATGACGGAATAGTTCATCGACTGACTCAGCGTTTTTTGGTCAATATTCTTGGGAAGGTTAGCAGCTAAATAGTCGTTAACTTGTTTTTTTAAACTCGTTAATGAATCTACCATTTAAATGGTCCCCCTAACTATTCTTCACTGCCGAAGCCCCGGTTGCCCCCGCCATTATTGCTAGGGTCATCCGTGACCTTTTCATATTCCTTTTCTTCCCCGTTGTCGTCAATCAGGTGTCCCAGGGTCTTCTCAGCACTGGTCAGCTTCTTTTGGAGTTCCTTGGAGAGCTGAATACCGTCTTTAAACTGCTGGATGGCTTTCTCAAGAGGGACGTTGCCCTGCTCTAACTGGTTAACAATTCCTTGCAGCTTAGTAAGTTGTTCTTCAAAAGTTGGTTCTTTACTTGTTGCCATTATTTTTCTCCTTAATATTTGTGACTGTTACGGTGACGTTGCCATCTGCAAAGTGCAGCAACATTGTATCGCCTGCTGCCAATTGTCGGGCCTGGTTAATGACCCGCCCTTCCTTGGTTACGTAAGTGTAGCCACGTTCCATAATCTTCAATGGGTCAAGGGAATGCAACTGCTTCGTCAAGGCCGTCACCTGCTGATTAACCCGTTGGTCATAGCTCTGGGCGGCGGTTTGCAGGCGGGCTTGGAGTTGTTTCACTACTTCCTGGCCCTGCTTAACCTGGCGGGTTGGCGCATAGGCCAGGAGCTTGTTGCTCAGCTGGTCAACCGCGTTGTGAGCCGTTTGCAGGCGGCTCTCCTCCTGGTGCTGGAGTTCCTGGGTCAGTTGATCAACCTTCTGAGCGTAGTTTTCGTACAGACGGGTTGGCTGCTGGAAGATGTAACTCTGATTAACCTTGGCCAGCTGCTTCTTGTCAAAGTCAATCTGGGCCCGCATGGTGTTAAAGAGGCGGCGTTGGAAGTCCTTTAAGAGGAGCAACGTATCGTCTAACCGTTGGGGAGTGGCCAATTCGGCCGCTGCCGTTGGCGTTGCCGCCCGCCGGTCAGCGACCAGGTCGGCAATTGTAGTGTCTGTTTCGTGCCCCACTGATGAAATTACCGGAATCTTACTGGCGGCAATTGCCCGGGCCACACTCTCCTCATTGAAAGGCCAGAGGTCTTCGATTGACCCCCCACCCCGGCCGATAATCAGAGTGTCAAAATTGCCCATTTGGTTGGCACGGTTAATCTGGCGGGTAATATCGGCCGCCGCTTTTTCCCCCTGAACAACCGTCGGAAAGAGGACCACCTGGGCAATCGGGTAGCGGCGGCGAACCGTCGTGTTAATGTCCCGGATAACCGCTCCGTTAAGGCTGGTAACCACCGCAATCCGTTTAGGGAACAAGGGAAGTGGCTTCTTCGGCAAAGAAAAGAGGCCCTCCGCATTCAGCTTCTTCTTTAATTGTTCAAAGGCTAGGTAAAGGGAACCGACCCCGTCCGGCTCCATCGTATCGATGTAAATTTGGTAGCGGCCGCTGCGTTCGTAGAGGCTAACGTGGCCGGTCACACAGAGCTTCATCCCCTCTTCCGGGGTAAACTTCACCTTAGCAAACTGGGAACGAAACATTACCGCGTCAATCACGGCATTGTCGTCCTTCAGGCTAAAGTACTGGTGACCACTGCGCAAGCGAAAGTTAGATAGTTCACCGGTCAGGTAAACCTTTTGCAGGTACGGGTCACGGTCAAACTTAAGTTTTAGGTATTTGGTTAACTGGCTAACCGTGAGGTATTTACTTCTATCCATTTCTTCGCCACTCCGCAAGATCAACTGTTTGGGCCATTAAGCTAGCAATCGTCATCGGACCGACGCCGCCGGGAACCGGGGTAATCTTACTAGCAACCGGTTCGACCGCATCAAAATCAACGTCCCCGGTGAGTTTACCGGAAGGAAGGCGGTCCATCCCGACATCAATGACCACGGCCCCATCCTTGACGGCGTCCTGGCCAATAAAGTGAGCAATCCCAGTGGCGACAATCAAGACGTCAGCCTGGCGGGTTAGCCGGTGGAGGTCCTTAGTATGGCGCCCCGCCATCGTGACCGTGGCGTTGGCATTATTCAACAGGGCCAGCAGCGGTTTCCCCACCAGGATGCTGCGCCCGACAATCACAACATTGGCTCCCGTTAGGTCAACATTGTAGTGACGTAGGGCGGTCATGATCCCCCGGGGTGTGCAGGCTACTGGGTAGTTACCCGGCTGGTCAGCGAAGAGCTTCCCCAGGTTTTGAGGATGGAGGCCATCAACGTCCTTATCGGGCCGGATAGTATTAGTGATGGCAACTGCGTCAAGATGATTCGGTAGGGGCTCCTGGACGATGATGGCGTCGATATCGTCGTCGTTATTGAGTTCCTTAATTGCCGCTAGGACCGTTGCCTGCTTGACGTCGGTTGGAAAACGATAGAGGTCCGACTTCAGGCCCATCCTTTCGGCCAGGCGGTGCTTGTTCCGGGTGTAAATTTGACTGGCTGGGTCATCGCCAACTAGGACCACCGCAATCCCCGGTTTAACCCCCTTTGCAATGAGCTCTTGGGCCCGCTTTTGGGTCTGCTTGTTAAGCTCTTTGGCCAACTGCTTTCCATCAATAATCGTTGCCATCAGCTAGTTCCTCCTGTTACTCTTTATTAACCACTCTCAAAAAGAGGGCTGTGGCAAAGCATCCTCTGTCACAACCCCGCACTCACACTAGTTTCGGTGTTCTTGTTCAAATTTACCTAAGGCCCCGTTAATAAACTTGCGTGACTTATCATTACTGAATGCCTTAGCAAGTTCCAGCGCTTCGTTAATAGCAACCGCTGTTGGTACCCCATCGACGTACTGAATCTCGTACAGAGCGATGCGCAGAATAATCAGGTCCGGTTTGGCCAGCCGGTCGATGGTCCAGTCACGCGCCAATAAGGAGCTAATCTGCTGGTCTAATTCATCCTGATGATCACTAACACCCTTTACCAACACTGTTAGGTAGGCCGGAATCTCCTGCTTGTCGTGGTGGGGAATCGACTGGTAAACAGTTGCCAATTCCGCGTCTGGATTAGTCTGTAAGGCAAACAAAACTTGAAAGGCTTCCTCACGAACTGCGTGCCGCGTTAAACTCATTCTTCTTCACTACCCCCATCATCTTTATCTTCACCAAACAGGTTATCTGGGTCAACCTGCTGGTCTTCTTGTGGGGCAATGATCCCCTTTACGTGAACGTTTACTTCTGTGACGACCAGGTTAGTCATCAGGGTAATCTGTTGCTTAATCCGTTCCTGAATCTGACCGGCAACCTTGGGAACAGACATACCATACTCAACGTAAACATCAACATCGATGATCAAGTCGTCTGCATCATTGACCAGCTTAACACCGCGCCGGTGGTCGGAGCGTCCAAGCAGTTCACCAACGCTGTTAGCAAATGAACCGTACATCTTAGAGACACCCTTAACTTCACTTGCTGCGTAGCCGGCGATGATTTCCAAAACCCGGGGAGCAATTTGGATTGTTCCCAACTTTTGGTCATCCTTATTTAGAATAATTTTTGAATCTTCTGGCATTGTTAACCCTCCATTAAGGCTGGGAAAAGCTTCCCGCTTTCATCTATATGAATGTCAAGGTTGTGAATCAACATCTAATAACTCGACATTGCTGGTAGTTTGCCACAATAATATACTCTATCTATTTTGCACTAAATAGTGGTAAAAATCAACGGTCCATCACCCCATCAGCGAAATCTGCTGCGACATTTTTATCCGGCGATTATACCAGTCGTGAACGACAAGGTCCATGGCGGACATGGCGAAGCTGCCAAAAGCAAGTGTCTGGTTCTCCTGGATCAACCGCAAAAACGCGTGGGGATGACTGAGCCGGTGGGTAAAACGAGCAATCGTCACGTGACCGGAAATAGTCGGATACCGCTCTGCTAGGGGGAGGTTTGCTGCTGGAATTGCTTGGCGTAATTTAAGACGTAACTGGGTAAGCGCAGGCGAATAATCCCCCTTTACCATTAAGGCTCCGGGACTTACCATCAGACCACTAAAGTGCCAGTGAACCGGGGCACAATCCACGAGTATCGACTGCAAAAGATGTTCGTAGTCACTAAATTGACTGCGGGTAAAAACCTGTCCTGCCTGTGCACCCACGATATCCATAATTGTCACGTGACGGTCAACCGCCGGGTTGTAGTACTGGTCCGGTTCAAGGGTCTTGGCCTGCTGGAGGACAAATGAAATGTTGCGGTTGATATTGGCCGGAAGGTGTCCTAAGAGGGTCAGTCCCCACCGGTCGTCAGCACGGTTTGTCCCCAGGTACTGGTCAAATTCTAAGGCATTGTTTTCAATTGCCGCTTGGCCACGGGCACTGATTTGTTGATACAGGTCCGCAAGTTTAGAATCCATCATTAGTCCCCCACAATGATTAGTTCTGTCGGTGCCGTGGTTAGGACGACCGGCCCACCATGGGTAACAATAACATCGTCTTCAATTCGAACCCCACCGATTTCCGGAACATAGATTCCTGGTTCGACCGTAATTACCTCATTGTTAGCAAATTTTACGTGGGGAGTTCCCGGGCCGTAACTAACCGGTAACTCGTGGACATTCAGGCCAATCCCGTGTCCCATTCCATGATTAAATTCATCATCGTAGCCCGCTTCGGCAATCAGCTGACGCCCAAAATGGTCGAGTTTGTCCCCCCGCATGCCAACTTTGACGTGGTCAATGACGTTTCGGCGGGCCGTATTAACGATCTGGTAGATGTCTTTAAGTTCCGGATCAATCGAACCCACCGCAAAGGTTCGTGTCATGTCAGCGGTGTAGCCCCCGACAAAGTAGCCGAAGTCGAGGGTTACCGCATCGCCGTCCTCAATCAATTTATCACTTGCAGTCGCATGCGGTTGGGCAGCGTTGGCACCACTGGCCACAATGGTGGAAAAGGACGGACCACTAGCCCCGTGTTCCTTCATCCAGAAGTCCAACAAGTTAGCAAGGTGCCGTTCGCTGACGCCCGGATGAACTTGGGACAGGAGGTAGCGGTAACCGGCAGCGTGCAAGTCCGCCGCCTTCTTCAACAGGGCGAGCTCTTGACTGTCCTTTATCTGCCGCATCTTTTCGACTAGGTTAGAGAACGGCACCAGGTCAGCAATCATCGTATCGTCCAGCAGGTCATAAAGCTGGTAGGAGACCGTGTCTTCATAGCCCAGCACTTCGACCTGGAGGGCCTGACAGATGCGGTTAAGATCGGCATAGTAGTCCTGACTAATGGTCGCTACAACCTCTTCACTGGCAAATTCCTCTAAGGCCAGGTGGTAACGCTCATCCGACACAATGATTGCCCGGTCGGGAGTGATTAGCAAAAAGCCGTCGTCCTGAAGGAGGTTGAAGCCGGTTAAGTAGTAAATGTTTTGTTGGTTAGTTACCAGGAAGGCATCGATATACAGCTTCGCCAGGCGTTGCTGAATACGGTTGATTCGACTGCCCATTATGTATTCCCCCTATAAAATAGATAGAAAAAAGGACCATCCACATCAATGTGGTAGTCCTTTTCGTAATATATTTATTCAGCGACCGGGTAAACAGATACCTTCCGCTTGCTGCGGCCCATGCGTTCAAACTTAACAACACCGGCTACCTTTGCGTATAGGGTATCGTCACCACCACGGCCCACGTTTTCACCTGGGTTGATGTGGGTACCACGTTGACGGTAGATGATTGCACCAGCAGTTACCATGGAACCATCAGCAGCCTTGGTACCAAGACGACGACCAGCTGAGTTCCGACCGTTGGCAGTGGAACCGCCCCCTTTGTGGTGGGAGAAGAATTGCAAATTCATAATCATAGTTGTTCACCTCCAGCAATGAACTTTAATTTAACATTTTAACTTTAATGTTATCTGGGTAACTCTCTTGGATGTCTAACAAGCCATTCAAAAGGGTATTCAGGAGAAGCTGACTATCGTGGTCAGCCCCCAATTGTGAGACTCTTAAGAGGCCCCCGTTTTGATTATCACTTTCAACCTGTGGTGCAACCTTCACGAGTTTTTCAAGGCCGTTCACAGTTGAAATTGCCAGTGCCGACACCGCCGCACAGACAATGTCTTGTCCGTACGGTCCCGCATCAGCGTGGCCGGTAATCAGAAATGTGGTGATCCGCCGATTCGAATCTAACGTAAAGTGCGCCCGAATCATTGCTTCACCCCCGCATTAAGCGTTGATCTTATCGATCGTAACCTTAGTGTATGGTTGACGGTGACCTTGCTTAGTGTGGGTGTGCTTCTTAGGCTTGTACTTGAAGGTAACAACCTTCTTCTCCTTGCCTTGCTTTTCAACAGTACCTTTAACAGCGGCACCATCAACAAATGGTGTCCCAATCTTGGTATCTTCGCCGCCGACTAAGACTACCTTATCAAAGGTAACCTTGTCACCTTGCTTTGCGTCAAGCTTTTCAACGAAGATGGTCTTACCTTCTTCAACCTTGTATTGCTTGCCGCCAGTAACGATAATTGCGTACATTTTGTGCACCTCCTTAATATCTAAGACTCGCCGAATCAAGCAGCAGTGCTTTGAACTTGATAGCGTGCGGTTGTAGTTGTTGGTTCACAAATACAACGTAAGTATCATAGCAAATTTAACCTTGTTCGTCAATATAAAAGGCCAAAAATCACCCCCGGCATTCACTCAAATCGAACACCGGGGTTGATCTGTTGACGAACGGTAATTCGTCTATATAGTGGTTAAATATTTTCCAAAGCAGAAGCCTTTTCGCCGATAAAGAAGTCCGCAATGGTCATATGTTGCCCACTAAATTGATTGAGCATCTTCTCCACACTGCTCGTCATGTAACGAGCGGTATAAATCATCCCGTCTTTTAACCAGTGACGGATTAGTCCAAGAAGGGCTGAATTAATGAAGGAAATTTGCAATTCAAGAGGAACCGTCAGCTGTTTTTGATCATCATTAACACTATTGTAGTAATTCTTCATACAGTTCGCCAAGCGATCATACATTTGCTCGTAAAAGAAATCTGTCTTTTCATTATTTAAAAGAACATCAAAAACATCGGCGTTGCTTTCGATGTAGTGAAAAGCCTTGCTTACGGAAAACACCTGCACCGTTCGCTTCGTTGACAAACTAAATTCATCACTATCTACCATTACCTCATCAAAAAAATCATCAAGAATTTCCCGGATTGCTGACCGAATAAAGTCATGCTTATCCTTGTAGTGGAGATAGAAAGTTCCGCGGGTGATGCTGGCAGTTTCGGTAATCTTTTGGACGCTAATGTCTTCAATCTTTTCACGTCGCATCAGATAGACGAGAGCCTTGCGCAGACTGTTGCGAGTCTTAATAACGCGCGGATCCGTCTTATTAACGGCCATAAATCATCATCCTTTCAACATCAGCTTAAGTTCTTCTCCCTTATATACTTCTACTTATACGCGTGGTGCTAGTACTCATTAGTATGTTTGATTTTACAAAAAAAGCCCAACATGGTTAGACTATTAAGTGATACAAAACTTAAATAGAAAAGAGCCTTAATCATGTTGAACCTTCTTAAGTCTAACCACTATTGCCATCATTTACAAGTTAATTTTGCTCAATTAAACCGTACCTGCCATCGCTGGTATAAGCTTTATGCACCTAAAAAGCTCGTTCAACGACCGAACATCAACCAAGTTAAAGTTGATGATAGTACCCTAATAGCCCTTCTGATTTGCCAAACTCAGTTAGGAATCGAATCGCAACGACGCTTTTGTATGATCTTGGTGAGCTCCATTTCTCGGTCACGTTTCAACCGTCGCACTCGCCAATTACTACCGTTACTCAGTTTAATTAGGCGAAAGCTAAACCAAGATGTTGATTTACATGGACAATTCCTAATTATTGATAGCTTTCCAGTACCAGTTTGTCATCCAGTTCGCAATTATCGAGCCAAGATTTTTCGGGGAAGTACTGATATTGGCTATAACGCTACGAAAAAACAGTATTACTATGGGTTTAAAGTCCACATGATTGTTAGTAGTGATGGTTACTTGCTCAACTACATCGTTACTAAAGCTTCTGTCCATGATAGTAAGGTCGCCGAAGAATTAATCTTAAACACTATGCCACTTGAGCACTTTTTATTAGCAGATGTTGGCTATGTTAGCCGTCAGCTTCATACCGACCTAGTTAGTGATGGCTATGAGCTTTGGACTCCATTTCGTCAAAACATGGCTGGCGCTAAGAAGCATAATTCACGAATCCTAAAAGCAATTCGCCGAACGATTGAGACCGACTTTTCGTTATTAAAATACTATAATGCCGAAAATAATCGTGCGCGAAGTTTAGCAGGCTTTCAAGAACGGTTAGAAGTGGCAATTTTAGCATCTAATATGGAGTATTGTCTAGAAAAGTTTCACTAGCACCACGCGTTTCTACTTAATTAAAGTATAGTTTGTATGAAAACGATTTGTCAAACATTTAACAGGGTTTATTATAATAAAAAAATTATCCCGAATTGTCAACTCAAGTGCAACATGGCTATGAAGCTAAATATTGATGAAAACATTGTTGAGCGGTGTGGTAGTGAAGAAGCTTGCGGGGCTTGGTATTGATAGCTTGGACTGCTTGGTGGAGGTAGAGAAGGGATTGCTTAATGGGTTGGCCCTTGGGATAGAATTGACGAAGCAGTCCATTATTGTTTTCATTGCTTCCGCGTTCCCAAGGTGAGTACGGGTGAGCGAAGTAAATCTTGGCATGTCTAATTTTAGCCAATGTAGAGAATTCGGCACCATTATCAAAAGTGATCGAGTTAAACCAGTTTGGATGGTAATTAATCACCTTCTGAAGCTCTTGACGACAGGTTTCTGCTCGGTAATTGGGAATCTTAATGACAATCTCAAAGCGCGTTAAGCGTTCTGTTAGAGTCATCAGGGCTGGTTGATTCTTCCGCCGAACCCCCTTGACTAAATCCCCCTCCCAATCAAAAGGACGTTGGCGCTGATTAATCTTTTGCGGGCGTTTTTCAATTGAAACTCCCGGCCGCTTCACTGCTTGCCGAGAGTGGGAACGATGGTGCTTTTTTAGATGCCGACTTAGCTTCTGTGGTAAATCAAGATTCTTAATGGCTAACCGTCCCTGGTCAATATAGCGGTAAACAGTTGGCGTTGACGGACAAAACTGGTCAGGAAACTTTAACTTGAACTAGCCAATAAACTCGTCCACACTCATCGCGTTAAATTGGCTGCCCAGCTGTTTGGTTAGGAGCTTAAAGAAGAAATGGCCCCGTTTAAGCAAGAAATGACAATGACATTTCAGCCGCCGCTGTTCATGCTTGGCTGGCGCCGTTTCACCATAGTAGTGATGGTAAAGAAAGTAATCTGAGTTACGCTGTAAGACACGACCACGTTTAAGCTCACGACCAATCGTTGACCGATGACAGTGAAGCTTTCTGGCGATCGCGGCATTAGACCAGTTCAGATCATGTAGTGCCTCAATCTGTCCACGCTGCTCACCAGTTAGTTGATGGTAGTGACGAGGAATGTTAGAATCAATCTGAGTCATGAAGATCTTTTTTGGTCAATTTAAGTTTAGGTCTTCATGGCCTTTTTGTTTAATTTATGATGTTGCACTTAGATTGTAAATCCGGCATAAAAAAGTTATACTAACTTTATATAAGTTGACAAGGAAACGGCGAAAATTATATACTGAAATTTGTCTGGAGCGGTAGCGCAACTGGATAGAGCATCGGTCTTCTAAACCGAGGGTTGAGGGTTCAAGTCCCTCTCGCTCCATTTTATGTGTTGATATATCAACGTTTTAAGCAGTTTGGTCCCCCAAATGTACCCCACTTACAATTTATAATTTAAAATGGGGCTGGGAAATTGGCTAAGCTTCGCGGTACTAGACGCTAGGGATGCGCTTACGACACGGAGCTGGCCTATTTAGTTTCTCATAATCACATTATAATATTAGAAGATGCAAGAGTGGCTGGGAGAAAAAATAGTTTTCTCCCAGCCACGATTTTTTCTGCCATTGTATACTTATATTTTTACTTATTACCAAGGCCAGCGAATACCTTTTGATAGTATGCTTTAGTCTTTGCTGGCGTCATCTTACGAATATTCACTAAAAAATCCTCAACCTGTTGCTCACTCTGGCCACTATTAATTAGGTTCCGAACAAGTGCCAGCCGTTCTTCATCTATTCCTCCCTTACGCCGGCCCTCCAGCAGTTCCTTTTGTTGAACTTTTCGACGGCTCTCAAGAACAGCGCGGCGACGATCATTTTCAATGTCCATTTCGTATAAGGTGCATTGCATGTATTCTTTCCACCATTTCCGGTCCTACTTAACGTAGGTAGTAATTGTACAGTAAAATTATCAGTTTCATCAACTTTACGACCAGCAAGGAGGTCCAGGAAGTTTTGCAGTTTAGGGCCAACTGTTTAGCGATAATTGGTGATATCGAAGAAGAGAGTTACCTCGCCATCATGGTACGGATATTTGTTAATCTGCCGCCTAATCTCGTAGCGCTGTTCCCCCAGTCCAAAGGGGTCAAAGCAACGGGAAAACATACGTAGGCATTATCGGCCTGGCTGTAGTTTCACCCCTCAGCTGAAAGCATCATTTGCTCAATTTGACTGGTGCGCGTTCGTTACAGCAGGCTTTGGTTGACGACCTGCTTTCGACCTCATAGTGGTTCCTATGCTCGTCCTCGGCATAAATACCGAAGCGACACCCTTTGCATCGTACATGCTCGTTAGTTCCTGCTGACACCTTGCCCAGCGATAACTCTGGTAGTACCCGGTGAATCATTTCTTTGGTAATTATCGGGTCCAAGAAAACCTTATTAAAGATAAAATCGTCAGTTAAGCCGGCCTTTTCCCAATGCTTTTCTAAGTTGGGTTGTGCCATAAAAAGCCTTCCTTATATTATTCGCGGGTTTTCCCCACCTATCAAGGACAGTAAAAATGATGATAAATCATTCATAATGGTGGGAACACTCAAGAAGTTAACTCACTGTAACTAAATTGTTTAACAAAATCTAAAGAATTTATCAATATCATACGAAAATCGTGAAAATTAGTTTGCCGCATATTAAACTTTAATTAGAGATTAGCTTTGAGGTGATCTATTATGTTATCATTCTTTATCATTGTTTTAATTTTAGCTGGCTCCTTAGTCGGTCAAATGCTATTTGGTAACCAGGCCCACCAGTCAGCTGGCAAGCACAGCGCAAGGCGCAAAGCTTAATCTTTTAATGATTAATTTGGGAAGGCTTTTTTAATCATAGCTTTCCTAAACGCAAAGGGAGTGAGACAGAACTAGCTTGCTAGTTCGTTTTTCGACGCGAAGCTAGCCTGTAGGAAACCCCCGCAAGCACAAAGGGGACTCTAGCGTTCAGAAAATCCGAACGCTAGAGTCCCCTTTGTGTACTGCGCTGTAGCATTTTCAACTATATAGAAGACTTACGTCACAACTCCTTTTTTTTAATGCTTATTCAAATTGGGCATTAAATTGATCGACCATTACCTGGTAGGATGTTGTAATCTCTTCTGGACTAATATCAAAATCAATAATCCCCATCTTCAGCCAGAGGTGCCAAGCGTGGCGAAAGTCTTCATGACGACGGTCAAAGTATGCACCATTCAGAAAGTTCTTGATTGCCAAGTATTCCTTATTCAAATCCGCTAGCTTATCCTTCTTGTCGGCAGTCGTGATTCGCTGCCATTGTTCATCCGAGAGAACGACCAGGTGTGTCCACTGACGCTTCGCACTCGCCAGTAAGAATAAAGCCAGTCCTTGAACATATAGTTTTCTTAACTGCTCATGATCAATATCACGGTGTGAATGAAGAACATTGGCCCATCCTGCTGCTTTGGCAAAGGCACTCAGTTTCATATCAAGTTGCACATAGACTGTCTGTAGCCGGGCCTCTGGACCAATCATTAACTCTAGCGCATCATCGGCTGTTAATTCAAGATCAATCACTTGGTGGAGCATCTTAGTGATATCCAACTGCTTACTCATCGTGCTGGTCACCGTCCTCCTCAGGAGTACCCACTTGAGGAGTAAACACTTCGGTTGGTTCGGCATATTCATCCGACTCTTCTTCATCCGGTGCAAGGACCATTTTATCGGAACGCACTGCGAGGGCAGAACGATTATCCAGGTACCATTTTCGAATTAAGTGGTAGTGCAGAAGGGTATCAAAGAATGATACCTGAGCTGTTGGGTCATTAACAGCAAAGAACCACTGTTGACTATAGTCATCAGGATCAAAAGCAATATCCAACTTAATTCCCTGATCCAGGACCAATTGGGCCCCATTATTCTTAGGTAGGTTCATCAGCATATAATCATTTTCCGCAGTTGCAACAAACAGCTGGTCAATCACTGTCAGATCCAGATCAGGTTGAACAAGGTTGAAGCGCCTACCATTTTCAGTATTCAAAATTCCGAGGTTGATCGTGAAGTCCAGGTCAGTCTGCAATTCATTTGCAAAGGCAATCAACGGTTTGACGGCATTACGCAAGTCTAAATCAGAATGACTGGTCAGTGCCCGAACGATAAAGTAATTAACTAACGCCCGGTTATCAAATTGCATAAGACGATTCTTCAGGTCGAGGTAAAAGAGTGGTTCCTGTTCACCCTGCTCAGTAAACGCCGCTTCATCCCCATTTAACATAAATTTAAAGGAATCACTATCGGCAATTGGCTCAATTCGGGCAATGAACTCGTGACGAACATTTTCACTTACCTGCACCGCATCAATACCATGTTTCTCTAACAAGCGTCCCATGAAAATCAGGTAGTAGTCAGCTGCTTGGTAATGTTGGGGAAAATCAACAAAGGCATTTTGCAAGTCTAACTTCACCAGTTGACTCGTGGCGGAAAGCATTTCCTGAGGGTCTTCTGTCTGGGCGAGCTGGTCAACCAGGTCAACATACTTTTGCCCCATCTTCAAGACGTCTTTAAAAGAATCGGCAAGCGCGGTTAACCGTTCGCGTGGTGAGCTACTAAGTGTTTTACTATTGTTCATCTGCGCTCACCTTCCCTTCCTCGCTGTTGCCGCCTTCAAGACTGGCAAGGTAGTCGGCATATAAGTTACGATTAGCTAATTCAAAGTCCTCAAAGCTGCCAAAGGTATCAATAATACTCTTCTGTTCATAACTCAAAATCGTATTTTCTTTGGAGAGGGAAAGGACAACCTGTTCATTTTCGTGAATTGTTTTGCTTGCTGTCCGGGCTTCTTGTTCCTCATCCTCAAGTTTCTGTAACTGGTCTACCAGTTCTTGCCGCGTTTCTTTATTTTTACTTGACTCAAAAAGGCCCGAGCGTGCGTTAATTTCTTCCAATTGTGACTCGACGCTCTGCCGTTCTTCTTCTCGCTCCCGCTGGTGGTCAATCAACCCTTGCAAGCGATCATTTTCACTTGAAATTTTTTCAATCCGGTCGCTATTGTAGCGCTTATTATCCTTAGCCAGTTCAAATGATTTTTGTAATTTAGCATATTCAGTTTGATTGAATGAGAAGCGAACATTGAGAACGTCGAGTTCACCGAATTGGCGCCGATCCCACCAATTACCAAAGTAGATTCGGTAGTGACCCGTCTGATACTCTTCGTAGTAGAAAAAGGGGTAGGTCTTCCCCAAGTACTTAATCAGCTTAACACTTAAGTAATTACTCAATTGGTCAGCCAGGTCATCAACCAAAGACATCACTCCCTGATTATTCGGCTGCTGTTCACGATGCTCAATTTCCTTCGCGTATCGCTGGTTGTCAAGAAGCTGGTATACTTCTCGATCATGATGAGCGTCAACTGCTTCGTTAAGTTCCTGAAGGTACTTAATCTTAGCAGCAATTTGGCGTTCGATTAGGCTGCTAATATCAACTGCCTTGTTCTCGTGTTTTTCATCAATCATAAACACTAACTCCTTGTTTTGTTACTAGTACTATCATAACTGAATTGCTCTTGAATGGTTAATATTACTTGCTGCTTTTACTAAAAGCTTACATTTAAAGATTATACCCTTAATTGGGAGATAAATGACCTTTTTTCAATAAAATAGCCAATGCTTAAGCAAACAAAAAAGCAGGGGGCAAAAATTGCCACCTACTTTCGTAAAGGGTGTATCCTTACTTTTTATTAATGGACACCAAGAGTTAATTTTGCAAATCTACTCATCCGGTCAATCGACCAGGCGGGTTCAAAAACAAACTCTACATCAACGTTTTTAACTTCCGGTACCTTTTTAACCGCTTTAGTAACCATATCAGCTAAGACATTTGTTAAGGGACACCCCATCGTTGTTAATGTCATCTCAATCAGGCATATTCCCTCATCATCAAGGTCAATCGTGTAAACCAAACCTAGGTTAACAATATCAACCCCTAATTCCGGATCAACAACTGTTGCTAATTGCTTAACAATATCATCTTTAATCTCTTTACTGTCTCTCATATAAATTACTCCAGCCATTAGAAAGTTCGTTAGTTAAAAACCAATTATTTATTCCGCGTCACCGAAAATCTTTGCACGAATCCGCTTACCAGTAGGAGTACCTGCTAGGCCACCAAGACCAGTTTCACGAAGGGATTCTGGAAGGCCGTGGCCGACCTTAGCTAAGGCTTCGATACATTCATCAGCAGGAATCTGGCTAATGCAGCCAGCTAAGGCCATATCAGCAGAAATCAAGGCATTCCCGGAACCAATTGCGTTCCGCTTTACACAAGGAACCTCAACCAAACCAGCAACTGGGTCACAAACTAACCCTAACAGGTTAGCAATAGCCATTGCCAATGCTTGAGCACTTTGTTCAGCCGTACCACCAGCAACTTCGACAGCAGCAGCTGCACCCATAGCGGAAGCACTACCAACTTCAGCTTGACAACCACCAGTAGCACCGGCAATTCCGGCGTGGTTAGCCATAACCATTCCCAGTCCACCAGCAGTGAACAGGAAGCGAACCATTTGTTCTTCACTTAGATCAAGACGCTTTTCAAGCATGAAAACAATTCCAGGAAGGGTCCCGGCAGAACCAGCAGTTGGGGTCGCACAAATAACACCCATTGAAGCGTTAACTTCGTTAGTGGAGATGGCATCTTGAATAGCTTCCATCATTGTGTCACCACAAAGGGTCTTCTTGTTTTCACGGTATTCCTTAATCTTAACGGCTTCACCACCGGTTAAGCCGGTCTTTGAAAAGACTCCCTTACCTTTTTGACCCTTTTCAACGGCAGCCCGCATTGTGTCAAGGTTCTTCTTCATTTTAGCCCAGACTTCATCACGGGACAAACCAGATGACTTACATTCTTGTTCAATGATAAGTTCTGAAATAGGCTTGTTTTGCTTCTTTGAGTCTTCAACAATTTCTTTAATGCTATCGTACATAACTTGACTCTCCCCTCACTGATTACAAGCAGATAATAGATCCAAACTTATCCTTAAGTGCCTTGACAGTTTCATCACGCATGTAATTCTTAACGTCATATACGTAAATGTCTTCATCCTTGGCACGGATAACTTGCTTCCGACTAAATGGAGCAACCTTTTCCATTTCAGTAGTAACTGGAATACCGTTTTCATGCTTCTCTTCTTTGTCTAAGTAAATAACAATCGGAAGTGGACCAGAAGGCTTGATTTCAGAACCATCCAGAACAATGTCACGAATCTCAATTGCCCCACCACCGATAGAACAACCAGAAACTTGAACTTTCTTGTCGCCGTTGGACATATCAAGAATGGCAGTATTCGGGTGGCCAATTGGACTTTCACCCTCTTCTTCAACGAAGCGAATATCAACACCATTATCCTTGGCAATCATTGGTGCCCGTGGTACCCGCGGGTCATCTGCAGCAAATCCTTGTAAACCGGCGGCCAAAGCATAGTCAGTACCGTGACCACGGTGGGTCTGAGCAAATGAACCGTAGTAGTGTACAGTAACCTTCTTCGGAACGCCACCAAACAGTTTATTAGCGGCTTGGCCAATAGCAACTGGTCCAGCAGTGTGCGAACTGGATGGTCCAATCATAATAGGTCCAATAATATCAAAAATACTTCTGTAATTTCCACTCATTTTAGGTTCTCCTTTGTATAAATGCCTTAAACTGTCAACATTTCAGACAACACTATTTTTCAGTAACAGTGTCCCCTTCACGAATTTCAGCAACGGTGTGGATCTTGTAGTTCTTAAAGATAGCACGACCAATGTAGGCCCAGATAGTACTGTTAATGATAATAAGGATAACAGCTTCAAGAGTCTTCAACCATGGGTTCATACCAAAGACAACGATAAGACCGGCCCATGGAGTAGCCATACCAGTAACCCGAACAACCAAACTGAAGGCCGTAACGATAATACCGTTGATAGCCCCGGCAAACAGGTTCGTTACAAAGATTGGAACAGGGTTAGCAGAAATAATGTCCAACTGGGTCAATGGTTCGATAGTAACGGCGATGGTAGTTGCCTTATCACCGAACTTCATCAGACGGAAGAATGAGAAGTTAAAGATTGAGTTCCCGAAACAACCGAGGGCACCAATAGCCATTGGAACACCAAGCAGGTTGATCAAACTCGTTAGGACCATTGAGGAAAGTGGCGTCATACCAACCAATGGAATAATACCACCAAGGATAGCACCCATTACCCATGGGTTAGTCTTTTCGGCAGTAACAATCGAGCCACCGATAACGTGCAGAATTGCAAGTACACCAGGTTGGATAAGTAATGCAATTGCGTTGGCAAGCATTGGGGCAACCAAAATAACAACGATTAAGTCAAGCCCACCAGTAACACGCTTTTCAATTTCCTTAACCACGAATGATAGCAAGTATGCAGCAATAAATGCAGGAAGTAACTTAAATTTCATCAGAGAAATTCCGATGATCATTGAGAATATAGGACTAATACCGAATGCCAGTGGAACTAATGAACCAGCAGCCAGTCCCCCCATGGATCCCATGACGTTACCAATTTGAGCGGCAAATTGAACATGGAAAACCTCACCAATTGCGTAACTTAAGAACGCTTGTGGCAGGAACGTGGCACATGCGGCACCGGACAATGCACTAACTGATTGTTTACCGTGAGGTGCTTTGAATGTGAACAAACTCATTGCGGCAATAACCAGGAAGAGCATTACGACACCTATAAGAATAGATAACATATGCTTAACCTTCTTTATATAATATAATTAATTAATAATCAATTATCGGTGACGTCTTAGCCTAGGAATGATAATAAATTATTATTGCAATAATAGTGTAACCTATCTTCTCAAAAATGTAAATGCTAATATTTAACAAAATGTCTCAAAATTAGCATTATCTGAGAAAAATTTATCGCTTATTATCAAATTATCGTTACTATAAAACGGTTTAAAATATGGTTTGTCATTAAATTTTAATCTTAATATTTATTTTCGTGATAACTGCTTGGTTTCTAGCGTTGCTATTATTATTAAAAAATGCTAATATACACTATAAATGGTAGATTTTATCATGTTCAGTTCTATATAAATTTCTTTCACCAAAGCCGTAAAATGCTGTTAAAACGGTTTTTTTAGCAGTTATTGACTGGTTAATAATATTATTAATTAACTACTAATAAATTATTATCATGAAATATCTTTATCATTTGCCGACATTATAGAGATCGAAAGCTGTTTACATAGTTCGGTAAGAATAATCATTTCGAAGGAGGTTATTCCAAATGTCAAGTGAAGCTGTCCGAAAGCATATTAAACGGTTTATTCCATTGGTTGACTTCTTTGCTGAGGTCCTTGGACCCAATAGTGAAGTTGTGTTAAATGATGTAACTGATTTGGACCATTCGGTAGTATACATAAAGAATCCAACCATTACTAACCGAAAAGTCGGTGATCCAGCATCTAACTTCGTTCTCAAGATTATGAAAGACGGGATCGACGCTGATACCAATTTCATTGCTAACTATTCTGGAAAATCAAAGAGTACGCCAAATCTGCGTTCCTCGACCTATTTTATTCGCTACCGGAATAAAATTGTCGGGATGCTCTGTATCAATACTAATCAGGCACCGCTGGAAGCTCTGGTTAAGCAAATGGATACTTTTAAAAAACTATTTGAGGTTCAGACCACACCGATTAGCGAAATCAGTACGACTAATAAGGAAAATAAAACGGTGACCCGACCAAATAAAAATATTAAGGTGATTACCGAAAACTTCAATAATTCGGTAAGTTCAATTGCAAAGAGTGCCGTTGAAAAGAAGGAACGAGAATTAAACGTTTCTGTTGACTTCTTCCAGCAAGACCAAAAGATCGCAGTAATTAAGGAATTATATGAGGACGGTTACTTCCTACTTAAAGATTCAATCCGGGTAATTGCTTCCGCGTTGAAGTGCTCTTCCCCGACTATTTACCGCTACCTGAATAAAGTAAAAAACATGAATCAGCAACAAAACACCTTTAAATAAAGAGGATGGAAAAAACGTTTCCCCATCCTCTTTATTTATTTAAAATCGTAAAACGGCACTTAGCATTTAATAATGAATGCTAAGTGCCATTTGAGGTATTTGCAGCGGTGTAAAGTCAATTGACCCTACTTAAACAAATTACTTGTTGCGGAATGGAACCGCGTTTTCTTTCGTAATCTTTGTTACCCCGTGCATGTATGGTACTAAGACATCTGGAATAGTAACAGAGCCATCTTCGTTTTGGTAGTTTTCTAGGATGGCAGCAACTGTCCGACCAACAGCCAGGCCGGAACCATTCAAGGTGTGAACATAACGAAGGTTCCCATCTTCATCACGGTATTGGGTGTGCATCCGCCGTGCTTGGAAGTCCAGGCAGTTCGAACAACTGGATACTTCACGGTACTTGTTTTGGGCAGGCATCCACATTTCGATATCGTGGGTCATCGATGCGGTGAAACTCATGTCACTAGTAGTCAGGGTGATAACGTGATAAGGGATGTTCAACTTCTTCAGAATGTTTTCACCATTGGCAGTCATCTTTTCCAGTTCATCCCAAGAATCTTCTGGACGAGTGTACTTAACCATTTCAACCTTGTTAAATTGGTGCATCCGAATCAAGCCACGGGTATCACGACCAGCGGCACCAGCTTCAGAACGGTAGCATGGAGTTAAGGCCGTAACGTATACCGGTAACAGCTCGGCTGGAATAACTTCACCGGAGAAGTAGTTAGTCAACGGAACTTCGGCAGTTGGAATCAGCGTCATATCTTCACCGTTGACCCGGTAAACAGAGTTCCGGAATTTTGGATATTGACCAGTCCCGTACATAGCAGAAGCCTTAACAATGTATGGTGGTAATACTTCTGTGTACCCATCCTTCATGTGTTCATCAAGCATGAAGTTGTAAACGGCCCGTTCCAGTTGGGCACCTAAACCAAGATAGTAAACAAACCGTGCACCAGATACCTTATGAGCCCGGTCGAAGTCTAAGATACCAAGGTTTTCACCGATGTCCCAGTGGTGCTTAGGTTCAAAGTCAAACTTACGAATCTTACCAACCTTCCGTAATTCAACAGAACCTTCTTCAGTCAGGCTTACTGGAACCTCATCCTTTGGAATGTTTGGCAGGCGTGACATCTTGTCGTGAAACTCTTCTTCATTGGCGTTAACCTTTTCGTCCAGTTCCTTAATGTCAGCGTTGATTACCCGAACCTTCTTAACGGCTTCATCGGCATCTTCACCATTCTTCTTGGCTTCACCGATCTTGTCAGAGGCGGTGTTACGTTCAGCCCGCAGGCTTTCACTTTGCTTCAATAATTCACGACGGGTAGCATCTAATTCCAGAACTTCATCAATTTCTTCGGCCTTAACACCACGGGTTGCTAACTTTTGCTTGAAAAAGTCCGGGTCTTTACGAATCTTCTTGATATCTAGCATAACAAAATCCTCCTAACAACAAGAGCCATTTTCATCCTCAATAAATTTTGGGACGAAATGGCTCTTGTTCCGCGGTACCACCCAAGTTTAACAAAGTAAATTGTTACACTCTTGATAGATAACGGCTACCCACCGTGCGGCATTGCCCGCCCACATATATAAGCACCGGAGTTTCGGCCAATGACTTACATCACCCGTCATCTCTCTGGATGGCCTACTTGAAATGCTTTCGTGTTTCTTTTTACGATTCTTATTGTAGCACGCCGTAATGAGAAAGCAATAACAAAACAAGAAAAAATTATTATTTTTTGGGAAGGGGTAAAAACTTCCTCTTGCTAACCTAAAAAGCAAAGTTGCTTTTATTTTTTACTGCACTATAATAATAATTACAGGTATCTTTAGTACCTGTCGTTTATGGAGCGTTTCGAAAAGAGGCGAAGTTGACTTATGGCACTAAGTAAGCAAGAACGTAAGGAAATGGCTCGTAAGGCCATGGAAAAGCGTGGAAACAAGAAGCCTGATGGCTCTGGTTTCGCAAAGCTTGATGAAGAAGCCAAGAAACTGAGTGAATAAGCTTTTTGAAGCAATCCGAATTAATAAAGCGACTGATTCATCAGCCGCTTTTCATTTTTAAACCGATAAAAACGCCGGGTACACTGAAAATGCGCCCGGCGGTTTTATTCAGAAAATAATTTTCAATTTTAATTTAGAAAGCGTCAATCATCCGGTCTAGCAACTTGATATCAGTTTCCTTCGGGTAGATTGCCATGATTTCATAGATTTGTGGTGCAGAGGTTGCCCCTGTAAAGGCCAGGTTCAATGGGAAGTACAGATTCCGGCCCTTAACACCGGTCTCCTTACCGACTTCCTTAATTGCCTGACTGTAATCAAGGTCATCGCCACCGTTAACTAACTTGTCCTTTAATCCCTTCAAAACTGCCAAAACGTCATCGTTAGCGAAATCATCATTGGCAACAATTGGATCGTAGTTGAAGTGCTGGTCCAAGACGGTGTAGTAATCCCAGGCGTAGGCCATGACTTCCAAGAGCTTGTCAACATCCCGTTGGTGGACATGAATGGTCTTCTTCAGGATATCAAGGCACTGGTCTTCGGGGATGCTTTGCAGATGCTTAGCCTCTTCAGTTTCCCCTTCTTTAACCAGCTCCATTGTCCGCTTAGCCAGTTCATCGACGTCTATCTTCTTGATGTACTGAGCATTCATCCAGTCCAGCTTCTTTTGGTCAAAGTAAGCCGGGGCCTTGGACATCCGCTTTGGGTCGTAAACCTTGATCAATTCATCCTTGGAATAAATTTCTCGTTCACCAACTGGGGACCAGCCTAAGAAGGCAATAAAGTTAAAAATTGCTTCTGGCAGGTAACCATGCTTCTTGTACTCGTTGATAAACTGCAGGGTATCCTTGTCCCGCTTACTGAGCTTCTTCCGGGTCTTCGGGTTGAAGATCAATGGAATGTGGCAGAATACGGGGTGCTCCCAGCCGAGGGCTTCGTAAATTGCCATCTGCTTAGGAGTATTGGAAATGTGGTCAGCCCCCCGCAAAACATGGGTGATTTCCATTGAGTGGTCATCAACAACAACGGCAAAGTTGTAGGTCGGCATCCCATCACTCTTTTCAATGATGAAGTCACCACCCAGGTTGTCAGAGTTAAAGGAAACGTGGCCCCGGGCAATATCGTCCCATTCATATTCGTGATTCTTTGGGAAGTGGAAACGAATGGTCGGCTTCAAGCCTTTAGCTTCAGCGGCCTTCTGTTCCTCTTCACTCTTGCCGTACCAACGACCATCGTAGTGGGGAGCTTCATTATTGGCGCGCTGACGTTCACGCATTTCCTGGAGTTCTTCTTCAGTCGTGTAGTCCTTGTAGGCAATTCCCTTGTCGAGGAGTTCCTGAATGTACTTGTGGTAAATGCCCTTTTTGTTCCGTTCACTTTGCCGGTAAGGAGCATACTTCGGGTTCGGCTTGTCAGGGCCTTCGTCCCAGTCAATCCCTAACCAGTCTAAGTTTTCTCGCTGGCTCTTTTCACCGGAAGCAACGTTGCGCTTCGTGTCCGTGTCTTCAATCCGCAGAACCATTGTTCCGTTAAAATGGCGTGCGAATAAGTAGTTAAACAATGCTGATTGAGCATTTCCAATATGCAAAAAACCCGTTGGACTAGGTGCATACCGAACTCTGACCTTTTGATCCATTATTACGATTCTCCTTTAGTAACTAGTTAGCACCCCTCAAAAAAGGCGCTAGTGCAACAAATACAATTTTATCTGAATGTGGCGATTTGTCAATGTAGTGCACAAAAAAGAGCCGGTTCAACCGGCATCTTTATATTAAATCATTTTCATAGATAAGCTGAATTTTAATACTGGTCCATGTAGCGCTGCCGTTCCCAGTCAGAAACGTGTTGACGGTAAGCATCGTATTCACGGGTCTTAGCTTCCATAAAGCTGTGGTAGATGTGGGCACCCATCGAACCATTGATGACGTCATCCTCAGCAAGGGACTTCAGGGCGTTGTGCAATGTGTCCGGCAGGTTCCGGATGTCCTTTTTATCCCGCTCGGCACTGGTCATCTTGTAAATGTTTTCGTCGACCTCATGGATCGGTGGTAATTGATTCCGTAAGCCGTCCAAACCAGCTTCCAGAACAGCCGCAATTGCCAGGTATGGGTTTGCAGAGGGGTCAGCTGAACGTAATTCCAGCCGGGTCCCCATCCCCCGGTCGCTCGGGATTCGAATCAGTGGTGACCGATTGGACGTTGACCATGCAACATAAACCGGTGCTTCATAGCCGGGAACTAAGCGTTTGTAAGAGTTAACAATCGGGTTGCAGATTGCCGTGTAACTCCGGGCATGCTTCATTAGGCCGCCGAGGAAGTGGTAAGCCGTTTGGGAAAGCTGCTTTTCGTCATTTTCGTCATAAAAGGCATTGTGACCGTCTTTATCGAATAAGGACATGTTCAGATGCATGCCGGAGCCGTTGATCCCTGACAGTGGCTTTGGCATGAAGGTGGCATGGAGACCATACTTTTTTGCAATGGTCTTTACAATCAGTTTAAAGGTTTGAATGTTATCAGCCGCTTCCAGTGCATCGGCATACTTAAAGTCAACCTCGTGTTGGCCAGGAGCAACTTCGTGGTGGGCCGCTTCAACATCGAAGCCCATCTTTTCCAGGGCCAGGACGATATCACGCCGGCAGTCTTCACCAACATCAGCTGGCTCCATATCAAAGTAGTTTTCTTTATCGTTAACGTTTGTGGTTGTGTTACCATCGGCATCCGTCTTAAAGAGGAAGAATTCAGGCTCTGGGCCAATATTGAAGTCCTTAAAGCCCATCTTTTGCATATCTTGAAGAACCCGTTTCAGGTTGTTTCGTGGGTCACCTTCAAATGGGGTCCCGTCCGTCATGTGAACACTGCAGATTACGCGGGCAACCTTGCCGTGCTCTGCTCCCCACGGGAATACCAGCCAAGTAGACATATCCGGGTAAAGGTACATGTCACTTTCCTCAATGCGGACAAAACCGTCAATTGAAGAACCGTCAAACATGATCTTATTATCCATCAACTTATCAAGTTGACTGACTGGTAAGTCAACGCTCTTGATTGTTCCCAGTAAGTCCGTAAACATTACCCGCAGGAAACGGATGTTTTCGTCTTTTACCATTGTGCGAACTTCGTCTTTGGTCAATTTTTGCTTTGCCATAAAATTCATTCCCTTTCAATAACTCTAACTAACCAATGCCATCAACTGCCAGGACGGTTGGGATAGACCAATCACCGGCCTAACAGTTCAAACGTGTATCAAGCTTACCTTCCTTAATACGGTTCTTAGAATACCAATCCCCCTGTAACAAGTCAATTTAATTCCGAAACTTTTAGCTATTTGTAACCAAATTTGTTCGTTAACTTTACTTTTTTAACCAGGCCTCCACAAGGGACTTAACATCTTGAATTGTGTCACTGCCGCTAACTAGGTCAAACCAGTGAACGTCCATCTTGTTTCTGAACCAGGTTAACTGGCGTTTGGCATAGTGACGTGAATCCTTTTTTACCTTTTCAATTGCAGCTGTCAATGAGCATTCGCCAGTAAAGTAAGGGAACAATTCATGGTAACCGATCCCCTTTCCGGCGGGTAAACTAAGGCCGCCCTGGTCGTATAGCCAGCGGGCCTCTTCAACGAGACCGTTTTTCACCATTTGGTCGACCCGGTCGTTAATCCGCTGGTACAAGGCGGCCCGTTCGGTGGTCAGACCAACCAGGAGAAAGTCCGTCGTACTATCCAGCTGCGGTTGAGCAGAAAAAAGTTTACCAGTCCGCTCCACCACTTCAATAGCCCGAATGATTCTTCGCCGGTTACCCACCGGGATGTTTTGACTGGCTTTCGGATCCACTTTTGCGAGATGGTTCCAAATGAACTGGTTCCCTTTTTGGTCGGCGACAGCGTTCCAGTGGTCCCGAATTTGCTGGGAGCGGGCATCAAAATGGTCCCCACCAAGGGTCAAATTAGCCGTCAGGGTTTGAAGGTAAAAGCCAGTCCCCCCAGCAATAATGGGAAGGTGGTGACGGTTGGTAATCTGCTCGATAAGCTTGCTGGCCTCATCTTTAAATTGGGCCGCCGAGTACCGCTGGTCGACGTCAGCTATATCAATCAGGTGGTGGGGCACACCCGCCATTTCCTCTTTGGTCACCTTGGCTGTTCCAATATCGAGGTGGCGGTAAATCTGCATCGAGTCTCCAGAAATGACCTCTCCTTGCTCGGCCTGGGCCAGTTTAATTGAGAGGGCGGTCTTTCCAACCGCTGTCGGCCCCACAATTGCAATTACTTTATTCATTCTTTAACTTCCTTATTAAAATAATAATTTTGCTGATTATGACTGGTAAATAACGCTCAAGTCGCTCATAATAGAGTTAAGTTACTGATAAAAAGGAGGAATTGCCTGATGAAACAATTAACAAAGGGATTTTTAATCGGAACTGCATCAACTTTAGCAGCGATTGTCAGTGGCGCCGTTGCTTTCCATAAGACGGTTATTAAGCCGGTTGAAGAAGAAGAGGTTAAGTTCGACGAAAACCGGCGGGCTGCCACCCGGAAGAACCGTTCTGCACACCAATTCTAATTCCTCAACATTTTAATAAAAAAGTGAGGCTGGAGAAAAAATCTCCAGCCCCTTTTTATTCAGATATCACTTATCAAAAGCCAATCCTAGTACTTCGACTTCTTCGTCTTACCGTCCCAAGCACGGTAACCGTCCCGGAGGATGTAGAGTTTCTTATAGCCGTGCTTGTACAAAAAGGCTGCCGCCTGGGTGCTGACTGACATTCCAGCATCGTAGAGGTAGATTGGTAAATCAGGGCGTAATTCACCGTATTGCTGCCGCAGGTAAACATACGGTAAGCTCCGGGCCCCCAGGATGTGGCCCGCTTTAAAGTCGCTCTCGCTTCGCAGGTCAATCACTTGGGCCTTCCGGATGCCCTTTTGAAAATCTTCTTGGTCAAGAACCGTTGAGTAGCGCTTCCGCCGCCAGGCCTGGTAGCCCCACCCAATCAAGAAGGCCAGGATGATGACAATCAGGACCAGGTTAAACGTCAACAGTCCGTTACTAATAGCTAAAATCAAAGTTTAACGCTCCCTTGTGAAACTAGTTAACTGATTCAAACTGCCGAGCTAAGGATGCAGCACCGATAACACCGGCATCGTTCCCCAATTCTGCCAGCTTCAACTGGGTAGAAGTCCGAACTGTTGGGAAGGCAAACTTTTCAAAGTTCTTTTGAACCCGCTTCAACAGGAAGTCACCGGCAGCGGAGACCCCACCACCAATAACCAGGTATTCAGGATTAAGGACGTTAGAAAGGTTAGCACATGCCAGACCAAGGTAGTAGGTAACTTCGTCCACAACGGTGTTTGCCAGGTAGTCGTTATCCTTGGCCAGGTCAAAGACAATCTTTGAAGTGATCTCGTCACCGTTATCAATCATGGCCTTAAGGCGGCTGTTACCTTCGTATTCTTCTGCCTTGTCTTGGGCCACATGAACAACACCAGTTGCTGAAGCATATTGTTCTAGACAGCCGCGGTTACCACAAGTACAAAGGTAACCGTTAGGCTTAACAATCATGTGGCCGACTTCACCACCGGCACCGACAATTCCGTGAACCAGCTTACCGTTGGAGATCAGTCCACCCCCAACACCGGTACCAAGGGTGATGAAGGCAACATCGTCACCTTCGTTACCAGCACCCTTCCAGCGTTCACCGAGAGCGGCTACGTTGGCGTCGTTATCAAGGGCAAACTTCATGCCTGTTCCCTCTTCGATTTGCTCCTTAACCCTTTGGGTGGTCTTCCAGTTAAGGTTAAAGGCCCCAACAACTGTCCCCTTGTCACGGTCGATGGTTCCGGGAGTTCCCATCCCAATACCAACAAACTGGTCGGGTGTCATTTTGTAAAGGTCCAGGTGGTGGTTAATGGAATCCACAATATCAGGAACAATGTGGGAACCATCATCCAAGATGTTGGTCCGAATTGACCACTTCTGTTGGATCTCACCCTCCTGAGTCAAGATTGCAAACTTAATTGTTGTCCCACCAAGGTCAACACCAAATAACTTCTTTGCCATTATTAATTTCCTCCTGGTTTATTAAATTAGTATAGGCGCCCAGACTTTTCCCGGCGCTCTTCTTCACGATGTTCTTTTCTAAGAACAATCTTTGCTTTCATATACGTTGTCTTGTCGACGACCCCTGCTTCGTACAGGTGGTCTAACTCAATTGCCATTAGCTCGATATCGTACAATCGTTTGCCCACATACACAAAGACGTTAAACTCCTTCAGCAGCTGCTGAACATCATATAACGTCCGATATTCACGTGGTAAAGCCATCCTATCAGCTCACTTTAACAAATAAAACTAGTAACCCGAGAACTAAAACCACCGTGGCAAGCACCCGTTCCACAGAATTAACGTGGCCAAGGCGGGGTGCACCAACAGCATAACCGGCTAAAAAGCCCCCTACTAGGCCGCCAAGGTGTCCCGCAAGGTCGATGCCGGGAACGAAAAGATCCGTCACAATGTTCAGGACAACCAGGATTAAGAACTGGCGACCCAGCATCCGAATCGCTTGGTTTTCCCTAAAAGTGACGCCCAGCATAATAAAGGCACCAAAGAGGCCAAAAATCGCCGTACTTGCTCCCGCCGATAAGCCATTGGAAATCCAAAAGGCACTCAATAGGTTACCGGCAATGGCACTGACAAAGTAAATAACTAACATCCGCCAGTGACCAAAGAGCTGCTCAATGTAGAGACCTATAAAGTAAAGGGTAATACTGTTAATTAAGATGTGGGCAAAACCAATGTGAACAAAGACGGGGGTAATTAGCCGCCACCATTGTCCAGCCTGCACGAGAGAAGCGTTCAACGCCCCAAACTTTAGCAAAACGACAGTGTTGGTTGAGCCCCCCATCATCGTCATCATTAAGAAGACGACGACTTGAATGGCAATCAGACTTACCGTCACGGGGTTGTTCTTCCAGTAGTTCGCCTGCATTCGCTATTTCTCCGCGAGTGTGATTACTCGGTCAACCTGCTGGTCATGATCTTCTGGCGCCCATTCGCCATTCTCAGCTTCCTGGGTTGGCAACGCCAGTGACAGCGACTTACCCTGGTAATTTTCAAGGTAGCGGTCATAGTAACCTCCACCAAATCCCAAGCGGTAGCCATCCTTTGTGAATGCCACCCCGGGAACGATCATGAGGTCAATCTCGTCCGGGCCGTAAACACGTCCGTCGCTTGGTTCCAAAATACCAAATGTCGTCTCTTCAAAGGTCGTATTTTCTTTTAACTCGACAAACTCCATCTGTCGGTGAGGCAAGGTCCGGGGAACAACTACCGTCCGTCCCTCATGCCGGGCATGAAGGATCAACGGGGCCGTATCAATCTCGAAGGACTGACTGAGGGTCAGCGCAATAACCTTTGCTCCCATCCATTCCGGCTGGTCATACAGGATGGATGCCAACGCCTTTTCTTCATTAAGGCGGGTGTTAACATCCAGCTGCTGCAACCGGGCAATATAAGCTTGACGCAGTTCGGCTTTTGAATACGTCATTATTCTACAATCTCCCCTTTACGCTAAATAAGATAAACGGTTTCAACAACTTATTATCACCGCTCACTACGCTTTTTGCAAGCGTTATTTTATAACGGTCGGTAAGGGTAAGTCCGTTTACTTGTCTTCAGCGAGGCGTTGGTAGAGACGAATAATTTCACCTGCGAGATCGACGTAAGTAATGGCAGTCATCAAGTGGTCCTGGGCGTGAACAATTAAAAGGGTTAATTCCACTTTTTTCCCCTGGGCCTCACTAGTCAGCATCTTAGTCTGCGTGTTGTGGGCCGTGTTCAACGTTTCCTTAGCCTGAGCTAATTTTTGTTTGGCACTCGCCAGGTCCCCATCATGAGCTGCTTCAATGGCCTCATGGGCTGCTTCCTTAGCATCCCCGGCGTTTAGCATTAACTGCATTGCCTGCTGCAGAGCTGCGTTGTTTTCTTCTGTCATTCTCTCTCCTCTTAAAACCAACTTAACAATAAAAAATCCTGCTAACAGCGCAATGCTATCGGCAGGATAAGAGAAACTAAATTACTTAGTTTCACGGTGTAATGTCACCTTACGTTCCCGTGGGCAGTACTTGTTTAATTCAAGACGGTCGGGATTGTGACGACGGTTCTTACTGGTTAAGTAAGTCCGTTCATGGCATGAAGTACATTCAAGTGTAATGTTGACACGCATGAGTTGAAACCTCCAAACATATTTTTAATCTTTAATTGGTTATTTATCGTAACCCTAACTCGTACAACTATATCATTTATTAGTGGATTTGGCTAGGGTTTTGTTCAAGTTCGTTAAGGAAAATTCCTTGACAGCCCCTTAATCTGTCTGATCGTTAGCAGTGCTAGAGCTGCGGACAGTCTTCCAGTATGCCTGGAAGATCTGCTTGGCCATCGTGATGTTGGCTTCACCATCATCATTCGTACAACCAGGAATGGCCAGAGCAACCACCACTTGCGGGTTCTTGGATGGTGAGAAGCCGGCAAAACTCAAGGTCGTTGTATCGTGACCATCAGAAACGGTCTGGGCAGTCCCGGTCTTCCCAGATACGGATGGCTTTAGGCTTGACATGTTCTTAGCAGTAACGTAGGCGTTGGTCCCGTGCGTAACCAGGTAAAGTCCCTGGTGGACAAGGTCAAAGTATGACTTGGGCGCCGGGATGACCTGCTGAACTTGGGGTTGGGTAACGGATTGAATTGGTCCCAGCTCCCCATTGCTTTTGGTCCCCCTAATTTCCTTAACCACGTACGGCCGCATCCGGTTCCCACCGTTGGCAATTGTCGACATGTATTGGGCTAACTGAATCGTTGTGTAACCATCATAGTTCCCGTAAGCCAAGTCAAGCGCCGAACCGATGTGCTTTTCATCAGATGGTCCTTCGTAACCAGCTGTCTCACCAGGAAGGTCAATCCCCGTCTTTTGCCCTAGGCCAAACATGTTAAAGTACTTTCGTTCGGTCTGGAAAATACTTGGCTTCAGCGTCATCGGACCATCATCCGTGTAGTTCATCTTTCCTTCCTTCATAATCACCTGCATCATGTAGGAGTTAGATGAAACTTCCAAGGCAGTCGGTGCGTCAACCGCCATGTCGGCACCCCCACCGTGGTTGAACCAGGAACTCTTTTGCGCAATTCCTTCAACCTTGATTGGCTTATCAGTCAGGGTGTTATTCGACGGAGTGATTACTCCCGACATCAGGCCCCCCATGACCGTGGCCGGCTTAACAACCGACCCCATGGTAATTGGGTGGTTAATAGCCCCAATTTCGTCAACCGTCTGTTTACCAGTCTTAGTGTTACGGTCAATTCCCGCCATCGCTAAGACAGCCCCGGTATTCGGATTCATAACCACTGCGTAAACCCCAGGTGAGTAGCTATTCCCCGCCGCAGAGTAGTTTTGTTGTAAGATCTGTTGAACCCGCTTTTGTAGCTGAGCATTGATCGTCAGAACCAGGTTGTCACCCTTCTTCCCACGGTACTTAACAACTTCCTTGGTGACGTTGTTGCCGCCGTTCGTGGTGACCTGGGTTTGGGACTTGGACCCTGCCAAGGTGGCCTGGTATTCCTTTTCGAGGTAACTCTGTCCCACACTATCATTTCTAGAGTATCCCTGTGACAGTAAGGAGTTAACCTCATCACTCGGCAACCCGGTTGTCGAAACGCTCCCGGTAAAGGACTGGAAGTTCTTCCCCTGCGGATAATTTCGCGTCCAGGCGGTCCCAATCTTGACCCCCGGCATCTCGCCAAGGTGTTCACCAACCTGAGCAAGTTCCTTACCAGTAACACCCGTTTCCTTAATATAGGTTGTGGAAAGGGAGTAGGCCCCACTCATTGCCGCATAAATCCGCGCGTTGTTCTTTTGCTGCTTCGTCAGGTGCCAAGTAGATGGGTGGGCACTCAGGTACTTCAAGGCCTTGTTGTACTTGTCATCATCAGAGTCACTGTCTGAAGTCTTGACGTGCTTTAAGACCTGCTTTAACCGGCCCTTATCAGCAAGGAAGTAGTCCTCTTCATTCCGGTCCGTTAACCGTGAATTCTTATTGGAGACCGACACGTATTTACCCAGGCGGTTAGCAATCTTATAGAGGTCTGCTGAAGTCACATCCGGCCCCTTAGTATAGGTTATCGCTTGGTGGGTCTGGTTACCAACTAACACCTCCCCCCGGGAGTCATAAATCATCCCCCGCTGGACGTTGTTAGTCTGGATAGAAGTATCAGACCGTTTGACCTCAGCTTTGTAAGCTGTCCCGTTGAGCACCTGGAGGTAAAACAGGCGGGCAGCAAGGGCCAGTAACAGAATTCCGACAACCCACAACAAGAAGTTTAACCGAAACGGGATAATCGACTGAGCATTCCGCTTTTTATTATTACTTCGTGAACCAAATAGGCTCTTCATTCGATCAAAAATTTTCACCGGATCAAATTCTCCTTCATTGTAGTGAATACTATTTTAACAAATTTTGTTATTTTGCGCAGGCAAACGCCACTACTAACACAAGAATAATACTCTTTATTCGGTAAAATTTGAACTACTTCCCTTCAGATTTACCTAAATTTAACTTCCGTCAATATTTAAACACATTTTTCGTTATATAATGTGACCTACGTGTAAGAAATGACTAAAAGGGGAATTTGTTGTGTTACAAACGTCAAAGATAAGTAAAAGATCCATCGTTTTGTGGGGAAGCTTCCTACTGCCTGTTTTGATCATGGGTAGTTACTTTGCTTACCGCCAAATGGCGCCCTTTGGTGGTAGCAGCCTCTTAACTGTCGACCTGGGGCAACAGTATATCGACTTCTTTTCCTACTTTCGTAATAGTCTTCTCCACCACCCATCCTCTTTAATCTATTCGTTTAGCAAGGGCCTGGGCGGTGAAATGTGGGGGACCAACGCCTACTACCTTTTCAGTCCCCTCAACCTGATTCTACTGGCATTTCCCGGGAAATTGCTGACCAGTGGGATAATGGTCATCCTCCTTCTCCGTTACGGCCTGGCGGGGCTTTCCTTCGCCTGGTTGATTGACCGGACCGGGTGGCAACGTGGCCCACGGATTTGGGCATTTAGCACTACTTACGCTTTAAACGGTTGGATGATTGCCAACCAGTTAAACATGATCTGGCTGGATGTTTTGGTGATCCTTCCCCTGATTATTTGGGGGTTATTCAAACTAATCCACCAACGGCAGGTCGGCACCTACATTGCCTGGTTGGCGGTAATGATGGTCGACAACTATTACATGGCCTGGATGGTCTGCCTGTTCACCCTCTTGATTATCATCTGGCAGCTCCCGGTCCTGAAAAATTGGCAGGCCCGTGGAATGGCCTTTCTCCGCTATGCCTGGTCCTCACTGCTTGCGGCCGGAATTGCTGCAATTGTATTGCTACCGACAATCTTTGCCCTCAGCCAAAGTAAGGGCACCTATACAGAGAACGTAATCAGGAGCCGGTTTGAGTACTTCCCGTTGAAGATGCTGGCAAAACTCGTTCCGGGTTCCTTCAACTTCGACCAGATGCCAAAGGGGCAGCCCAACATTTACGTCGGCATGATCATGATCCTCGGCTTTGCCCTCTACTTCTTTAACTCACGCGTCAAGTGGACCCAGCGGATTGCTGCCGCGGGTGTGACCATCTTCTTTATCCTGTCATTTTGTTACGAACCGTTAGACCTTCTCTGGCATGCTGGGCAGTTCCCGGTTTGGTACCCCTACCGCTTCTCCTTTGTCTTCTGCTGCTGGTGTATTTTACTGGCCGCCCGCACCCTTCAGGTCAACTACCGGCCGGCCCCGTGGCAGGTTCTGTGTCTCTTGGTGCTGACCGTTGTCATATTCGCCTACACTGGGACCCTTAAGCTGTCATACATCAGTACCGACCAACGGATCATCGGGATTAGCTTTGCTGGAATCAGCCTGGTTTACCTCCTTATTAACCGGCGAAACGCCCCGGGATTGTATGACCTTCTTTTAATCTGCCTCGCCTGTTGCGACGTTGCTAACGCCGCCTTTACCAGTCTGAACAGCATCGCCTACGTCTCCCAAAACGAGTTTGCAACCTACACTAGCCAGCTTGACCAGGCCAGTCGGAAAATTAGGCAGCACGACCAGGGCCTTTTCCGGGTAGCTAAAACTTTCACCCGGACCAAGGACGACCCCTTCCAGGCCGACTTCAACTCGGGTGACCATTTTGGTTCAACCCTAGAACCGACCCTCCCGGACTTTATGGGGGCAATTGGCCAACCCGCCGGCGATGGCTTCATCACGTACTCCAACGGGACCCAAGTCACCGATGCATTGCTGGGCTTTAAATACACGATGACCAAGAAGAACCCGTCAACCCCGCTAATGCCCCGGTCCGGCTACCGGCCAGACTGGAACGGACTGGCAACAAGTGCTTCTACCAGTAAGGTTAGGATCCAACGTAACCCGAATAGTCTGCCAATTGCCTTTGGGGCCAGCAACGAGATCCTTAGTCTCGCCCACACGACCCTGGACCCGGTCAATTACCAGTCCCAAATCATGCAGGCACTGGCGGGGCGGCCAATCAACCACTCCCTCTTTGCTGTCCAGAATTTCACCGCGGTCCGCTTTGAAAACGTTCAGTCAGCAAGGCAGATTACGGGCACAACATTCCGCCGCAAGGACTTCTTGAAACCGGCGGCCATCAAGCTGACCTTTACCCCACCAACCAACGATTCTTACTACCTGACCGTGGGGCCCGAGGCAGCTGACGACATCCGGCTGAGTGTTAACCGGAAGGCCTTTGCCCAGACAAAGAATTACCGGGATACCATCGTTATTAACCTGGCCCACCACCAGAAGGGCAAGCCGGTGACGATCACCATGCGTCTCAAGCACCAAGCTGCCTGGCTGCAAAACGTCAGTGTTTACCGGCTAAACCAGCGGTCGTTTAACGCCAGTCTGAAGACGCTTAAGCAGTCACCGTTGAAGATCAGCCACTTCTCAAATGCTAGGATTAGTGGGACCGTCAACATCCATCGCAGTCAAAGCGTCTTGATGACCACGATTCCGGCAGCCAAGGGTTGGCATGTCCGCGTTGATGGTCAACCGGCGACCAGTAAAACCGTTCTCGGCACCTTCATGGCTGTGCCAATGTCACCAGGCCACCACCAGGTAACGATGTTCTACCGGCCACCATACCTGCTTGCCGGGACGCTCATCAGCCTCGTCTGCCTCGCCGGGACTATCGTCATTATTAAGCGCCAACGGTAATAATTTGAAGAGGGCTGTGACATAGCTTCTAAAAATGCTACAATGCCGTACACAAAGGGACTCTAGCGTTCGGATTTTCCGATCACTAGAGTCCCTTTTGTACTTTTTAAAGCCTTGATTCACTTCTAATTAGTCTTAGGTAATTTTGGATTCCTAATGTTGCGATGCACCGGTGGAAGCGTCTGGGTGTTCCTCCTCTTCCTTGCTGATCCCCGCAACGTCCGGCTGGTCCTCATCATTTTCGTGCTTAAAGTGGAAGACCGGACCGTCAGTCTTTGCGTTATAGTCAACCGTGGTGACCAGACCCTTAAAGAACCATTCGTCCAGGCCATCAATGTGGTAGTTGATGCCGTCCTTAACTTCTTCTAAGATGGGCTCAATTGGCTTATCCTCCCGGTTGAAGGCCGGTGAAAAGCCGTGGTGAACTTCCGTAAAGCCATAGACCTTCCCGTAGAACTTGATCCCGTTGCCATCCTGCAATCCTAGTTCGTTTTTAAACCACTTGCTCGCTTCATCCGTAATAATTAATTTCATGTAAACATCCCCTTATTATGCCATCGCTAATGGTAGCACTTTCATACCATTAACCTTACCATGTTTAAGGCAAAATCCCAATCCTTTTGCGTAAATGTAAGGGAAAATCAAGGTATTGGATTGGAAGAGCAGCAACAAAACAACAACAATAAGGGGCTGGGAGAAAACTTGAAAAACGGGAGCCTCTTTCCGTTCTCCGAATATTACACAGTAATCGCGGAAAAAAGAGTGCTCCTATTGTCTAGCGCCGCGAAGCAAGTCCATTGATTACGGACGATCATTGGCCCGTTCCGTGCCAACAATCGTCCTATACTAGCCATACGGAGCACTCTGATGCTTTTTTCCAGCTTCCTTTTAATTACTTAACTTCCAAGATCTTAACCTTCATCGTGCCACTTGGAATTTCAATTTCGACTTCTTCGCCAACCTTGTGCCCCAAGAGGCCCTTAGCCATTGGTGATTCGTTAGAGATCTTACCATTCAGGGGGTCAGATTCTGATTCACCAACGATGGTGTAAGTTTCGGGTTCTTCGTCCGGCAGCTCCTTAAAGGTTACTTCCCGGCCCATGGAAACTTCATCCTTGTCAACATCTTCGTTGTCGATGATTTCTGCATACTGCAGCATGTTTTCGATTTGGGCAATCCGGCTTTCGACCATTGCCTGTTCGTCCTTTGCTGACTCGTATTCCGAGTTTTCGGACAGGTCACCGTAGCTACGGGCAATCTTAATGCGCTTGATAACTTCAGGACGACGCTTCATTTTATATTCTTCAAGTTCATCTTCCAGTTTCTTTTTCCCTTCCAGGGTCATTGGAAACGTTTTTTCTTCAGCCATAACAATACACTCCTCTAAAATAATTCCGTGGTAACATTACCATTTATTGCCAAGCTCGTAAACAGGTTTATAGGGTGTGTCCACGCTTAACCAGAATATCCCGGACCTTGGTGGTCAACAGGTCAATAGCCACGTGATTTTCCCCACCTTCGGGCACAATCAAGTCAGCGTACCGCTTCGTCGGTTCAATGAACTGGTGGAACATCGGCTTGACGGTTGCCAGGTACTGGTTAATGACTGAATCCAGCGACCGGCCCCGTTCGTTCATGTCCCGCTTGATCCGGCGAATCAGGCGAATATCGTCATCAGTATCAACGTAAACCTTAATATCCATCAGGTCACGAAGGCGCTCATCATCGAGGATTAAGATTCCCTCCAAGATGATAATCTCAGTAGGCTCAACGTGAACGGTCTTGTTCGTCCGGGTATACTTCTTATAATCGTAGACCGGCATCTCGATGGCCTGGTTGTTACGCAGGGCCGCTAATTGTTCAATTAGCAGGTCGGTGTCAAAGGCCAGCGGGTGGTCGTAGTTGACCTTTTTCCGCTCCGCCATCGTCATGTTTGCCTGGTCATTGTAGTAGGTATCCTGGGTAATGATTTGGATGTCCTTCCCCTTCAGTTCATTGTAGATTGCCCGGCTAACGGTAGTCTTACCACTACCCGAACCACCAGTTACCCCAATAATGATTGGGCGCGTTTTAACTTGAGAATTCATTTAACTCTTTTACCCCTCTTAAAAATTTAATCTGAAATAGTATACAGCACAATTGGGTCCCCATCAACTGGCTAGTGGCGCTTTGCCGCCTGGTTTTCCTGGAGGCGGTTAGCAATCTGGGGTACGAAAGACGACTGCCGTAGGGTGAAGTGACCAGCCTTAACACCACTCGTCTTGTGCGTTTGCAGGTAGTAGCTGAAGACATACCGACTCCGGATTAAGCCGTGTTTCTTCAGGATTGCGGCAACCTGGTCATCAGTAGCACCTTGCGGAATCGTCACCGTCACGCGAGCCGTACTGGAACGGTTAACCGGGGTCAGCGCATAGTTAAAATACTGGTGGATCCCCAGGCCAACCACCACTAGTAAGGCCAATAGGACCAGGACAAGGCGGTTTTGTCGTTTTAGTTTATCTTCTTGCATTTGGTCCCCACCAGTCCTTGTTTGTCAAATACTACAATCACGGAAAAAAGCGCGCTCCTCGTGTCTAGTTATGGAGGACTATTGGCCCGTTTCGTGCCAACAATCATCCTATCCTAGCCAAAGGTGCGCTCCAATGCTTTTTCCAACTTTTATTAACGGATTTCAGCACCAAGGTCATCAACTAAGGCGTTAGTAACCTTATCAAAGGCCTTGTTAACCTGGTCTTCCGTCAATGTATTGTGAACATCTTGGTAAGTCAAGGTGTAGGCCAGTGACTTCTTGCCCTTCGGCAGGTGGAGGCCACTGTATACGTCGAAGAGGTGGATATTCTTCAAGAAGGCGCCTCCCCGCTTCTTAATAACCGCCAAGACGTCCGCGTTGGTAACATTCTTGTCAACCAAGAGGGCAATATCCCTGGTGATTGCCGGGTACTTACTGATTGGGTGGTATTCGTTTGCCACCTTGTCAGCAGCAATCAGGTCTTCCAAGTTAAGCTCAAAGACGTAGGTTTCAGGAATTTTGTAGTCCTTAGCAACCGTTGGGTGAACCTGACCCACAAAGCCAACCAGCTGGCCATCAATTAAGATGTCTGCCGTCCGCCCGGGGTGCATTTCAGGACGCTGGTCATCAGCAACGTAGGCAATTTCACCAGCAATTCCCAGGTTGTGGAGGTAACGTTCCACAATTCCCTTTACTTGGAAGAAGTCAACCGGCTGGTCGTCAAGGTGCCAAGAGTTGGCCAGCAGGTGTCCCGTAATTGCGGCCGCCAGGTGTTCTTGTTCCTCCGGGCGTTCGCCACCCTTTGGCAAGAAGACCCGCCCCTCTTCATAAAGGGCCACATCATTAACGTTCCGGGCAACATTGTAGGCAACGTCAATCAGAAGACCACTGATGATACTCATCCGGGTAGCAACGTGGTCAGAGCTCATTGGGAAGTCAAGTTTCATTGGTTCATCGACGGGGTCAATTTGGAACTGCTTAGCCTTTTCAACCGTGGTGAGTGAGTAACTAATTGCCTGGTCTAATCCCATGCCTTCCATGTCGTGACGGCTGGCCCGGATAAACTTCTGCCGGGCGGTTAAGCCACCATGGTTCCGTGTCATAACCGGCAGGGTAGCTGGCAGGTTATCATAGCCATAGATCCGGGCAATTTCTTCGTAAAGGTCAGCCGCAACAAAGATATCCCACCGGCGAGCCGGTACGGTCACAACAATTTGGTCATCTTCAGATACCGTTGCTGGAAAGGCCAGCCGCTTGAAGATGTCCGTAACTTCAGCCATCTTCAGGTTGGTCCCTAAGACATGGTTAACCTTGCTCAAGGAAAGGGTAATCTGCTTGTCTTGGGCCGGCTTTTCGCTGGCGGTAACGATCCCTTGGGTAATTTCACCACCGGCCAGTTCACTAATTAGCTCGGCCGCTTCGTTCAGGGCCGTCTCAACCGTTGCCGGGTTAATTCCCCGTTCGAAACGCATGGAGGATTCGCTATGGAGATCAAGGCGACGGGCCTGTTTTCTAACCATGATTGGGTCGAAAATAGCGGCTTCCAGGGCGACCGTTGTGGTGTCATCGGCAACGGCAGTCCCCTCACCACCCATGGTTCCGGCCAGTGCAATTGGCTGGTCGTCAGCCGTAACCACGATGTCATTTTCAATCAGGGTCTGTTCGTCCCCATCCAGGGTCGTGAACTTCTCATCCTTATTAGCGTGCCGCACACCAAACTGGTGGCCGGGCAGCTTATCATAGTCGTAACTGTGCAATGGTTGGCCATACTTCAACAGGATGTAATTGGTGACGTCAACCACGTTGTTAACCGGGCGAATTCCAGAATTCCACAGCTTAATTTGCATCCAGAGGGGACTATCAGCAATCTTGACCCCCTTGATGATCCGCAGCTTATAGGTTGGGGCAATTTTTTCGTCATTAACGGTGGTCTTGACGAGGTCCGCAGTTTTTTCGTCCCCCTCTTTTTTAATGGCCAGCTCCTTAAAGTGGGGCTTGAGGCCATAAAAAGCAGCAATATCATTAACGTTTCCGTAGATGCTCAGCATGTCCCCACGGTTAGGCGTAACGTCAGTGTCGATGATGGTGTCATCCATTCCAAGGTAAGGGAAGACACTATCACCAGGCTTGGCATCATCCGGCAAGAGGTAAATTCCCTCGTCATAATCCTTCGGTGCAATTTTATCGCTGAAGCCCAGTTCCTGGAGGGCACACAGCATACCGTTAGATTGGACACCACGAATCTTGCCCCGCTTAATTTTGACGTTGTCGCCAATCCGGGCACCGTGGAGGGCAACAATTACCTTCTCACCGGCGGCAACATTGGGTGCACCACAGACAATTTGAATTGGTTCGTCTTCTCCCACGTTAACTTGACAAACATGAAGGTGGTCAGAGTCCGGGTGGGGTTCGCAGGTTTCCACTTCACCAACCACGATCTTCTTAAGGCCATCACTCAGGGAGTAAACATCATTGATGTCAACGGAAGTCCGGGCGATCTTTTCTGCCAGGTCGCGGGGAGCAACGTCAATGTCTAAATATTCTTTAAGCCATTGGTATGATACTTTCATTTAGATTATCCTTTCTCATCGAACTGGTTCAGGAAACGGACGTCATTTTGGTAGAAGTTCCGGATATCGTCAACCCCATACTTCAGCATGGCAAAACGGTCTGGACCCAGGCCAAAGGCAAAGCCGCCAAACTCTTCGGGATCAACTCCGGACATCTTCAAGACGTTCGGGTGGACCATTCCGGCACCAAGAACTTCAATCCAGCCGGTGTGCTTACAAATTGCGCAGCCCTTCCCCATGCAGTTAAAGCAGGTAATGTCGGCTTCAACGGATGGTTCCGTAAATGGGAAGTAACTTGGCCGCAGACGGACCTGGAGCTTATCACCAAATAGGGACTGGGCAACAACTTCCAGGGTCCCCTTCAGGTCCGCCATGGTGATGTGCTTACCAACAACCATCCCTTCAATCTGGTTAAACTGGTGACTGTGGGTTGCATCGTCGGTATCACGCCGGTAAACCTTCCCTGGTGAGATCATCTTTAATGGTCCCTGGCTAAAGTCATGCTTTTCCAGCATCCGCGCCTGCATTGGTGAGGTCTGGGTTCGCATCAGTACCTTAGGGGTAACGTAGAAGGTATCCTGCATGTCACGAGCGGGGTGGTCCTTAGGCAGGTTCAGCTTTTCAAAGTTGTAAACTTCCTGCTCAACTTCATCCCCCACGGCCACTTCGTAACCCATGGAAACGAAGAGGTCCACGACTTGGTCGATAATCTGCTGGATCACGTGTGATTGCCCCTGGGCAACCGGGGTCCCGGGCAAGGTAACGTCCACCTTTTCAGCGGCCAGTTCGGCATTCAAAGCCGCCTGTTCCAATTCAGTCCGGCGTGCTTCGATTGCTTCCGTCAGGTCGTCACGAACCTTGTTGGCAAACTGACCGACGACCGGCCGTTCCTCGGCACTTAAATCACGCATTCCCCGCAGGACACTCGTGATGGGGCCCTTCTTACCAAGCATCTTGACCCGAACTTCGTTAATCTTCTTGAGGTCTTTGGAGTTCTTGATTTCTTCAAGCCCCTGCTCACGAAGTTCCGTTAACTTATCTCTTAATCCCATTTTTTCAACTCCTTTGAACAAACAAAAAAGCTCCATCCCAATAGGGACGAAGCTTCGCGGTACCACCCTAGTTTACTAGCTACGGATAACTAGTACACTTAGTCAATCAAAATAACGGTGATCAACCGGAATACCATTACGTATCAGCTCGGAAAATGAAATTCACCTTTGCACACTGACCACCACTCTCAGAATCCGTGGTGGCTCTCTGACGGGCCCGACCGGCTACTAGTTTTCGTCAACGCCTTTTTCATACCCAATATTGTAACCACTCATCCGGCGAAGGTCAAGCGGAAATTAGCACCACTTGTCGCTCCACCGGTGGACGGCCTTCATCACGGGGGCTAATTCCTGACCCCGGGCCGTCAATGCGTACTCGACCCGGCTCGTTCCCGGATAGGTCTTACGGATGACGATCTGTTCGTCCTCCAACTCCTTGAGCCGTTCACATAGGACCCGGTCACTACACTTAGTAATTGCATTTGCAATGTCTTTGAACCGTAATTGGGGATTCTCCAGGAGAACCTCAATAATCAACCCATTCCATTTCTTGCCAAGCATCATAAATGTCTGCGTAAACTTTGGGCATAGTTTACAGTCACCATCAGCTACCTTTTTTTCAGCTAACTTTGGCATCATAACACTCCTTTCTACCAAGTTGTCCGCATCCGGCGTTTCTTGATCTTCCGCCGCAGCTTTGCACGCAGGGGACCAAAGAATTCGTGTTCCGCCTCAAAATCATCGACTAAGGAGACAATCAAACTCTCTGGATAGCGGGGAACCGCCATCGTGGCGCCAAACATGTGCTTTAGGATAATATCCCTTTCCTTCTTATTCAATGGGGTAATCTTCTCTGCATTCCGCAGTGCTACCCGTGGATGGATAAAGGCGTGGGTACCTAAGTCAAACTTCGTTGTCCGCCAGTCATAATAGAACAGGTCGTGCAACAAACCAGCCCGGGCCGTGCTCCGGTAGTCCAAATGCATTCTTTTAGCGATCTTGTAACTATCGTAAGAAACCGCAATTGAGTGCTGAAGGCGGTTAGAATGATGGTGCTGAGTGTAGTTGGCCAGCTTTTGAACTGCCGGTTGGGCTAACAGGTCACTAATAATCGCTACATACTCCTTGTCGTTACGCCATTCATTCTCTGTTTTCATGTAATACCCCTTTTCATCCGGTTGGTGCTTATCATACCTAATCAGGCAACTATTTTAAACAATAACGACTTAACCTAACTGCTGGTTCAACTGGAACATTAAGATTCCCGCCGACACAGCAACATTCAACGATTCGGCTTCGCCCCGCATCGGAATGTAGAGGTTGGCAGTGGTCTGGGCAAGCAACCGCTGGTCCATCCCCTGGCCCTCGTTTCCCATAATCAGGGCAAAGGTCGATCCGGGTTTAACCGTGCGGAAGTTTTTCGCCGCCGGGTTCAGTTGGGTCCCGTAAACCGGGGCACCGACCTTCTTAAAGTCGGCAATCCACTTTTTCAGGTCACCTTCCAAAAGCTGCAGGTGGAACTGGCTCCCCTGCATTGACCGGACAACCTTGGGGCCAAAGATATCGGCCGACCGGTTGCTGACAACAACCCCAGTGAAGCCCGCCGCATCAGCGGTCCGGACCATCGTACCGACGTTTCCGGGATCTTGAACACGATCCAAGAAAAGCCAGGCGCCGGTAATCTTTTCCGGTACCCGGTGGGCATCCGGCAAGTCTACAACCGCGGCAATTCCCTGGGGGGTTACCGTATCGGTAATGTGCTTCATAATTTCCTCAGTGACAACGTAGGTTGCCCCTGCCTGTTCCTGTAAGTCGGGATGGGCCGCCAGCTGATCTTCCGTACCAATCAACTGGTTGATTTGGTTTCCTGCCTTCAGGGCCTCATTGACCAAGTGCCAACCATCAAGCAGGTATTCCCCACTCTGCTTGCGGTACTTCTTTGTCTGCAACTTTTTCCAATTCTTAACGTGTTGGTTATGAACCGAAGTTAATTCTTCCATTAGTTAAACAACCTTTCTTATCACATAATTATACCATGAAAAATGTTGTACAATACTAGCAACTCATTCATCATTTCATAAGTTTTAGTTAAGGAGAATTGAAATGGTTAACTATCAGCTTACAATTAATGGAATCGTCCAGGGCGTTGGCTTTCGTTGGGGGTGCATGAGCATCGCCCGCCAGCTCAAGGTCACTGGTTTTGTGAGGAACCTCCCCAGCGGCCGGGTTTACATCGAGGTTCAAGGATCAAAAGACCAAGTCCAACAATTTATCGAGCAGGTAAAGGCGGGGCCCACTCCATACGCCCGGGTCGTTGACTGCCAGGTCGCCACAGGCCGGTGCCAAGACTATGACCAGGTTTTCACAATTCGGCGTTAATTAGGTGTCATACCTAGAATTTAAGCGCGTTTTAGGTTAAGATATGTCATGTTTGTAACTATATACCAAGGAGAAAATAATAAATGAAGCATAAAAGAATTACCGTTGCGGGGCTCTTAACCACGATGCTCATCGTACTGAGTGGCTGTGTCCGTACTACGAAGAGCGGTAAGCCGTACGGTTTCGTATACGACTACATGGCCAAGCCCATGCAGCACCTGATGGAATGGCTGGCCGCTCACTTTGGCAACAACTACGGCTGGGCAATTATCGTGATTGTCGTGGTTGTCCGGATGATCCTCTTGCCGGTCATGTTCTCGCAGATGAAGAAGTCAACGATCACCCAGGAAAAGATGGCCCGGGTTCAACCGCTGATTAAGGAGCTAACGGCCAAGCAGAAGGCTGCTAAGACACCGGAAGAACAGGCCGCGGTTAGTCAACAGATGATGGCCCTCTACCGGGATAACAACATCAGCCTAACCGGGGGAATCGGTTGCCTGCCACTGTTGATTCAGCTGCCGGTCTTTGCCGCCCTTTATGCTGCAATCCGCTATTCGCCAGACCTCTACCACGCAACCTTCTTCGGAATTGCCCTGGGGAAGCCGAGCTTTATCTTCGCTGTCCTTTCCTTTATCGCCTACGCGGTTCAGAGTTACCTGGGTCTTGTCGGTGTGCCGGAAGAACAAAAGAAGCAAATGAAGATGGCAATTTGGATGAGTCCGTTTATGACCTTCTTTATCTCACTGACGTCATCCGCCGGTTTAGGGCTCTACTTCTTCATTGGTGGGCTATTCGCCATTCTACAAACCCTGATGGTCAATGCCTACCGGCCACGTATCCGGAAGCGGATCGAAGAAGAGGCTAAGAAGAACCCCATCAAGATGCCGGAAGCACCAAAGACCGCGCCGAAAGCAAATGCAACGTCGGCGGCAATTGACCAGCTCAAGAAGCCGAGCGCCACATCACTAAAGACGGTGGAACGTGAAAAGCGGAACCGGCAGCGGAATGCTGGTAAGCAACACCACCACAAATAATTAGTCGACCCCCGCATCTAGATTTCATGGTGCGAGGGCCTTTTTTAGGAGGTTTTAAATTTGATCAAACCAATTAATAAGGACACAATGATTCTCTCCCGCCCCTGTCAACCAGCAACCAAGGCTGACTTAGGACTCGCCAGCGACCTGCGCGACACCCTCCAGGCGAATGCCGACCGCTGTGTGGGGATGGGTGCCAATATGATTGGTGTCACCAAGCAGGTGATTATTGCCCAACTGGGTCCCTTCCCGGTTGTCATGTTCAACCCCACCATTATTAAAAAGCAAGGGCCCTACCAAACAAAAGAAGGGTGTCTTTCTTTCCGGTCACCCGCTACCAAAAGATTCAGGTGCGTTTCCGTAACGAAAACTGGCAAAAGCAGGAGCTATCGTTAGACGGTTTTGCGGCTGAAATTGTTCAGCACGAGGTTGACCACTGCCACGGGATCCTGATTTAATGCTTGCAAGTTACGCGGAAAATTTAGTAAGATAGTTACTTGTAAATAAGGGTTGCAAAATCGCCGGGTTTTGCGTAAATTACTTTACGGTTCTCCGACAGGCGCCCAACCACGTGTTGGGAGACGAGAGCGTGAGGAGGACGATCTAAATGAATAGTTCAATTAACGGTGAGGTCCGCCACTACGTCACGCGGAACGTCATCGCTACTCTAGGGTTGTCGCTATACGTAATTATCGACACCCTTTTTATTTCGATTGCCGCGGGGGCTTTTGGTCTGGCCACCCTAAACATCGTGTTGCCGGTCTTTAGTATTTTTAACGCGACCGGACTCTTACTGGGTGTCGGTGGGGCCACCATGTTCTCACTCAACAAGGTCCAGCACCCCGAACAGGTCAAAGGCCTCTTCAGCCAGCTGATTACCTTTGCCGGGATCTTCGGGGTGGTGCTGGCCATCTTGTTAACCATCTTTGCCCATCCCGTCGTTGACTTCTTAGGGGCTGATGAACAGACCCGGGCGATGTCAATCACCTACCTGCGAATCATTGCCTGGAGTGGGCCCCTTTACATGTGCAGCTACATCTCGGTCAACTTTGTCCGCAACGATAATAACCCGACGCTGACGATGAAGGCAACTCTGACGGAAACCCTCTCCGTAATCATCATCGATTGGCTGCTGATCTTTGGCTGCGGGCTAAAGATTGAAGGGGCCGCGCTGGCCGCGTTGGTTTCACCCATGATTAGCCTCCTGGTACTCACCAGGCACCGCCACTTCAAAGGTCGCCAGCTCACCCTTCACTGGCAGCTGCCGAAAGTCCGCAACCTTGCCAAGGCAGCGAGTCTGGGTATTGCGGCCGCATTAAACGAGATGAGTAACGGGGTCAGTATCTACTTCTTCAACCGGGTCTTTTTGGCCCTCGCCAACAATTACGCGGTGGCGGCCTATGGAGTAGTCTCCAACATTGCCATCGTGGTCCTGGCCATTTCTAACGGGGTGGCTCTCGGGGTACAACCAATTGCCAGCCGGGAATTTGGTGCGGGCCACTTTGCCAATGTCAAGCAGGCCCTTAAGCGGGGCATTCAAATCACCCTAAGCTTGGCAGCAATTAACTTTATCATCCTGATTGTTTTCAAGCAGCAGATTATCAGCCTTTTTAACACGACAAATTCCAGCCAGCTGGCAGCTTACGCCAGCACGGGGCTGCCGATTTACTTTACGGGAATCTTCTTTATCGCCTTGAACTTGATGTTAATCCTGTTCCTGACGGCGATTGACATGCCGCGAGCTTCTTTTACCCTGTCACTCTTACGGGGTTACATCATCCTCTTACCAATGATCTTATTACTAGCACATACGGCAGGAATTAATGGTGTTTGGGCAGCTGTTCCGGTAACCGAGCTACTGGTCTTCATCATCGCAACTGTTATCACTAAGGACCGGACTAAAAAATGGTAATACGAAGGGAGACAGAGGCTAGCTTGTGGAAATACAAAACGGGCTCTAGCGTTCGGATTTTTCCGAGCACTAGAGCCCGCTTTGTGTATTTTCAACTATATAAGGGACTTATGAGTCCTATTACTTAAGTGACTCTGGGTCCTCAACAATCGGCAGGACAATCTTGAAAAGTGATCCTGCACCGGGTGAACTTTCCAGACTGATTGACCCGTGGTAACCCTCAATCAGACGCTTGGCAATTGAAAGGCCTAAGCCGTTGCCCCCCTTCTTCCGACTCCGCGCCTTATCAACCCGGTAGAAGCGGTCAAAGACGCGTTTAGCATCCTCAGGGGCAATTCCCTCACCAAAGTCTTGAACACCAATCTCAATGGTATTCATCCCCCGTGAGAGAGTAACGTGAATCTCCTTACGGTCCTGGGAGTACTTGACAGCGTTATCGCACAGGATCACCAGGACCTGTTCAAGGTGGTCACGGTAAATGTTAACCGTGATCTTCTCATCAAGGTCATCATCAAGGTTAAAGGTAAATTCCGGATAGAGCATCTTAAAGTTATTGAAAACCTGGTGGACAACATCATTGACAACCGTCTTTTCGTTGCGGTAGTCAATTTCAACCTGTCCAGCCCGGCTAAGGTCCAACATTTCTTGAACCAGGTTTTTCATCCGCTTAGTCTCAATCAAAGAGGCCTTTAAAGAATCATTGAGGACCTGGGGATCATCTTTCCCCCACCGTTCCAACATGTCGAGATGTCCCTGGATAATGGCAATCGGGGTCCGGAGTTCATGGCTAACGTCACTCACAAATTGACTCTGCTGTTCAATATATCGCTGCATCCGGTCCAGCATATCGTTGAACATGTCAATCAGTTCCGCTAATTCATCGTTCCGGTTGCTAGTCGGTACCCGGACATTCTTAGTCGGGTCCTTACTAATTACCTTAACCGTGTCGTGAATATCGCCAAGGGGCCGCAACAGGAAGTAGGACAAGGCATAACCTAAAAGGCCACTTGCTAGAATGACGAGGCATAAGGTCATGATGCTGACCAGGCGGAGCTGGCGGTAGCTCTTCGCGTAGGAATTTAGGTTGTTTTCGATTTGCAGGTAGCCAATTACCCGCTGGGTATCATGAGAATAGATTGGCATATGGCCAAGTAAAATTTTGTGGTGTTTCCCCTGGGCAATCCGCACCTGGCGTTCATTAACTAAGGACGGTTTCCCCTCCAACTGGCCAGTTGACAGGAGCATCTTACCCTGGGGGTTATAAATATTGACAAGTAGGTGACCGTCACTTAGTTCTTTAACCACTGGTCGCCGATAATCTGCTCCGCGAACAAAGGAATGGTCATTGTTGGGGTCAAGGACCCGCTCAATTGAGCGTTTGGTCAATGATTGGTTATTTTTAGCTAGCGGCCGGCTAATGTTATCCATTCCCTGGTTTAACAGGCTTCTCTCCTGCTGAAAAAGGTTTTGTGTAAAAGAGGTAAACATCGCAATGGCTACAACAAAGAAAATAATCAACGAACCCACGGCAGTCCCGATGGCCCACTTCAACCTTAGCGAAACAAATCGTTTACCGTTTTTCTGAGTTTTCATAGTAATTCACAGGCTCTAGGAACGGATTACATAACCGGTGCCCCGGACGGTTTGGATATAACTCTTTTCACCGGGACGGTCAATCTTGTTCCGCAGGTAACGGATATAAACGTCGACCACGTTAGTCTCAACTTTGGAATCGTAACCCCAGACCTTACTGAGCAGTTCCTTTCGTGACATTACAACGTTAATGTTTTCCATCAGGATCAACAGTAATTCATACTCCCGCTTTGTTAAATTGATAACTTCGTCGCCACGACGAACGACCCGGTTTTCCTTTTCAATGGTCAGGTCCTTATAGTTTACCGTCGTCTGGTGTTCCTTGTTATTACCATCTTCAATGCTGATTCGTCGAAGAAGGGCCCGGACCCTGGCCAGTAGTTCTTCAATGGCAAACGGCTTGACGATGTAATCATCAGCCCCGTGGTCAAGGCCGGAGACCCGGTCAATAACGGAATCCCGGGCGGTCATGATAATAATTGGGGTATCCTTTAGTTCCCGAACACGACGAGCAACTTCAATTCCATTCAATTCTGGCAACATCAAATCAAGCAAAATCACATCAAAATCTTGGCTTAGTGCCGCTTCCAGCCCGGCCCGTCCATCGAGTTCAACGTCGGTCTCATAACCTTCGTGTTTTAGTTCCAGATTAACGAAATTTGCTAAATTCTCTTCGTCTTCAATGATTAAAATTCGACTCATTAATTTCACCTACTATAAATTCTTACCTAGTATTCTCATTAAATTAACAGAACAATTTTATCACAGTTTTCTAATAAACCCCAGGGTAAGGTCCGAATTTACGGTGATTTTCCGCACCGTAGCAACAAAAAAAGACCATTCCAGGTCCGGCGCCTAAAAAAATGGTCTTTTCTTAAAATAATTACTTGTTAGTGTTAATAACTTGCTTGCCATCGTAGTAGCCGCAGTTAGGGCATACCATGTGGGACTTACGAAGTTCACCACAGTTTGGGCAAGGAGTTAAGCCAGGGACGTTCAACTTGATGTGACCCCGACGCATACGCTTCTTAGCTTTTGAAGTCTTCCGTGCTGGTACAGCCATGTTTGACACCTCCTAATAATTAATTATCCACAAATGGTTTTTAACCGTCCGCTACTTTTTATCATCCTGATCAGGCAATAACTTTTGTAACTTCGCGAGACGTGGATCAACTTTTTTATTTTTCTGCTTGTTTGCCGCGTAGTCATCTTCAGCGATGACGGACCAGCCCTTGCCACTCGGCATTGGCTTCCCGGCCTTTTCATCCGCAGAAAGGACCCGGAGCGGGACCTCCTCAACAATATTCTCCGCCAAGGCGGTATCGAAGTCAATCAGCTCACGATCCTTCAGTAAGAAGACAACTTCGTCATCTTCATACCGGGAAAAGTGGCTGCAATCATCAATATAAGTCTCGGTGAAGTTAAAGTCAAGCTGGAGCTCAACCGGGGTTAGTGAACGGCTGGATGGGACCGTCAGTGTCGTCTTAACGTTGGCGCTAACCGTCGCATCCCCGCCGTCATAAGTAACGTATCCGTCAACCTTGACGGGGGCAACCCCCAAGATAATATCCGGAAATAATTTAGTCAATGATGCGTTCAGATCAAAAGTACTTTGGATATGAAGTGGCTCATTTTGGTAACGGTGTAGTTCTTCTAACGACCATTTCATCGTACTAACCTCCTAATGCAACATGTGCAATTATACTAGTCTCACCCAAGGGTTGTCAATGCTTTTTCCTTGACAGGTTTGCCGGGCTGGACTGCCGTTCTCATTTTATCATAACTCAGCGAATTATTAGTGGCGAGTGCTTAAGGTCCTGGTCCACAGAAGTGAAGTTCTGGTAGAGCTTTCCTGCCCGGTAATCCAGGTTATACAAGTCCTCTTTCATCTCCTGAGAGACTTTAGTAAACATCGGCACCGCCACCCTTTTTTTCACCTGGTGGAGGTATTCCTGTCCCCGCCTGTTAAAACCGAGGATATGGATAAAGGGCTCGTCGATATGGGTCGCCACTTCATCCTCGGTCAGCTGGAGGGTCGTGTACAAGCAAAGACGCAACAGGTGGGCATAAGTATAACGCTTGGTCTTGATGCCATGAATGAAGCCTCGAAAGGTCAATTCCCGTTCTGCAAACTCCTTCATCCGGTGTTCCAGTCCCTCCGCCATCTGGTAAGTCTGGGCCAGGGTGGCAACAGGCGCCTGAATCAATTGGTTGCGCAAAAGGGGGTACAGGGCCGTCCAGGAAGGCACCGTCGCTACTGCTTGAAGCGCCGGTAGCATTGCCGATGGTACGGCAGAGGCAAACGCAGCGCGGTTTGTGATGGCCTCCCGAATGGCACTGGCGCTGGCAATACGACCGTGAATCTCCTCGTCATGGTAGCTGCTCCCTTTCCTGGCAATTGGGACCAGATCAATCGGGTAGTGGTGGGTACTGACCGCTTTCGTGTAGGCAAATGCCAGAATATCATTGGGGTCTTTTAGACTTACGCCGGTCCGTTGGGCAAGTTGGTCATTAAACTGGGTAGCGTACGTCTCGTTATATTGTTTTAACGCTTGCTGGTTGAAATCACGGGCGACGAGGACTAGCTTCCTAAAGTCCCACTCTGGATGTTCAGCTCCAAAGACCACGTTCTGGACCCGCAACTGGTTCAATAGATCCAGGGCACCTGCCGCAAACCGGTGGGCCGGCTGACAAGCATAACAGATGGGTAATTCTACAACCAGGTCAACCCCGTTCAAGAGCGCGGCATGGGCCCGCTGCCACTTGTCAACAATGGTCGGTTCCCCACGCTGGGTAAAGTCCCCACTCATGATTGCCACCGCTACATCTGCTCCCGTTACCTGCTTAGCTTTTTGGACGTAGTAACGGTGGCCATTATGAAAGGGATTAAATTCAACTATAAGCCCAACAGCATCCATCTTCTCACCTACTTTTGACACTCAAAAAACCACCGGGTCGTTGTCTCATTTGGCGTTTGCCGGCCAAAGTTCGCCGTCACCGTTACCCGGTTAAAACCGGCCTGCTTCACCGCGCCTATTAACAGTGACTGGGGATAACTGCGCTCAAAGTGGGTCTCCCCAACCCGTTGGTAGTTGCCATCCGGTAGGCGGTTAAAGAAGGTCAGATCGTGAATCACGCCGTGTTCAACGTCGTCATCCGCGAAACTTTGCCACAGAAAGGCCCGCTCGTGGTCATCGTCTTCGTAGTTATACATGTATCCTGGATAAACCTGGTCTGTCTGGTAGGGCGTAATCACGTCGAAAAGGAAGCGGCCACCAGATTTCAGGTGCTTTTTGACTTCTCCCAAAGTCGTCTTTATGTCTGCCAAATTTGGTAAGTAGCATAATGAATCGGCGTAACACGTCACCAGGTCATACCGAGGAAAAGACTGAAGGTCGCGCATATCAGCTTCCACCAGGTTCAGGGCCACACCAGCTTCTTCGGCATGCTGACTCGCAATGGTTAGCATTTCCGGCGAAAAGTCAGCAACCGTCACGGTCAAGCCAGCCTGAGCTAATAAAACGCCCAGCCGACCAGCACCACCCGCCAGGTCCAAAACGTCTTGAGCCCCTGCCGGGCAACAATCGAGGGTGTAATCTCGCCAATTCTTATAAAGGGTTTCGTCAAACAACTGGTCATATAGCTGGGCGAAGCTCTGGTAAATCATTAGTCCTTAACCCACTTATCCAGGTTAACCAGCGGTGCTTCGGACCATAGCTTTTCCAGGTTATAGAAGTGCCGGGTTTCTTCCCGGAAAATGTGAACCACGACGTCACCCAAGTCAATTAGGACCCACTTAGCATGGTTTTTCCCTTCCACACTCCCAATCTCTACCTGGTTTTCGTGGGCCTTTTCAATGATGGCATTGGCAATCGCCTGCACCTGCCGGTCAGATCCTCCGGTCATGATCACGAAGTAGTCGGCCATTGGGCTGATTTGGTCAACCTGTAAGGCAGTAATGTCTTCTGCCCGCCGCCCATCAGCGGCTTTAACAACCATTTCTAATAATTGTTTGCTTTCCATTTACTCAATTTCCTTTCTGTATACTGGTACCCAAGCATTATAGGTTTCAATTGTCTTTGGGTACACTGGGCTATTGTGTTCAATCAAGTATTCGAGAGTCTGCTTAGTCTGGTAGGCTACCCCAGCGCCCAGGTTAGCATTGGTGATCCTCCGGGCCTTTTCAACGCCGGGGAAGTCCCGGCCGGGCTCGATATAATCCGCCATGTAGACAACCTGTTCAAGGGGAGTCATCACGGCCGCCCCCGTGGTGTGGTGGCGAACCGCATTGAGAATGTCTTCATCCCAGATTCCTAGTTCATCCTTAATGAGCTCAGCGCCGACGACCCCGTGCCAAATTGCGTTCCCGTACTTCAGCAGTTTGGGGTCAAGTCCCTTTTGGTGGATTTCATTGATAAAGTCCTCATCCGGACGTTGCTTGGCGTAGTCGTGGCACAACCCAGCGATACTGGCCTTTTCAACGTCAACGTTATTTTGTCTTGCCAGCCTGATGGCAGTTTGCTCAACCCGTAACACGTGGTGGAAACGCTTATCACGTAACGCATCGTGAAGATGAGCAACTAGCTCAGTGCGGTCAAGTGGAATGTAGTGGTGTGTATAAGTAATTATCTCAGTCATGGTATAAATGATGCTCCTTAATAAACTCGGCCACCTTAGCAGGAAGTAGGTAATTGACGGACTGCCCCCGCCGAATTCGTTCTCGAATATCACTTGAGCTGATATCAACTTCTGGAATGTCGACCCAAATTACCGGGTACTTAGTCGCGTTCTTAGCATGCGGTCGTTGTACACCAACAAAATGAAAGCGGGGAAGCTTAATTAAGTCGTCAATCCGGTACCACTTATCCAGGTAATCAACCATATCACCGCCAATGATAAAGTAGTAATCCGTATCCGGATGCTGGCGGGTCAGTTGTTCCATCGTGTCATAGGTATAGCTAACCCCGCCCCGGTCTAGTTCGGTCCGTTCAATACCAAGCAGCGGATTCCCCTGAATTGCGAGCTCCAGCATTTGTAGACGAAGGTCAGCGCTAACAGCATCCTTGCGGTCGACGTGCGGTGGAATTACGTCTGGCATTAACTTCACCTTATTTAGGCACAGTGCATGCCCCACCTGGTCAGCAACCAAGAGGTGCGCGTTGTGAACGGGGTTAAACGTCCCCCCGTAAATACCAATTCGCCGGTGCTGGTCAGCAAGTGGCTGGACCTTAACCGCCGGCTTAACTTTCGAATACACTTGACAACCCTGCATAGTTAATCTTCCTTACTAAATTTTAGCAACACGGTTCGAGAGGTCCCGCAAATCCTTGTTGTCCGCAACCTTAAACAGTACCAGAACCCGGCCAATCACCTGGACTACCTGGATAACGGTGTGCTCTTCAATAAACGCCTTAACCTCAGCTGTCGTAACGTCAGCATTTTGTAAAATATTTACCTTAATTAGTTCGCGCCGGTTAAGGGCCCCATCCAACTGGGCCAACCAGCTATCCGTGAGTCCTTCTTTACCAACGGCAAAAATCGACTGCAGGTGATTAGCCTGCGCCCGTAAGAATCGTTTTTGTTTTCCTCTTAAATGCATATTTCTACCTCACTAAATCATTGCTTTGCGGATTAGGGCAGCTACCCCTTTTGGAACCCAGGCCGCCACCGTTGTCCCCGCCGGAACAGTAATCCAGCCCAGGCCTTCAAAAACAATATCACTCTTCTTATTTACCCGGAACTCTTCTCGTTCCAGCGGTGGAAACTGGCTCTTTTCATCTGCTGTTGGGGGGGTCAGCAAGTCACCCAGGTGTTTTTTATAGAAGGTGTCCGCGTTGGCCAGCTTGGTCCGGTGGAGGGTCAAGTTATTGTCAAAGTAAGTAACGAAGCCTGCGTGGGGACCCTTTTCATAGTCAAAACGGGCCACCCCACCGATAAAGATTGTCTGCCCGAAATCAAGCTGGTAAGTCCGCGGCTTGATTTCCTTTTGGGGCGCCACAATCTTGAGGTCCTTCGCCGGTAAGACATGCGCCATCTGGTGAGGGTGGATGATCCCCGGGGTGTCAACCAAACGGTGACCATCATCGAGGGGGATTTCAATTTCATCGAGGGTCGTCCCCGGGAAACGGGAGGTCGTGATTAAGTCCTTGACACCCGTCCGCTGTTTAATAATCTGGTTAATCAGGGTTGATTTACCAACATTAGTGACCCCAACAACGTAAACGTCTTGACCATGCCGGTACTTCTCAATTGTGTCTAGCAAGTCATCAATTTGGTGGTTCTTCTTCGCAGAAACTAGGACTGTATCAATTGGTCTTAGTCCTGCCTGATTAGCCTGCTGGCGCATCCAATCACGGAGCTTAGGCCGGCGTAGTGACCGGGGTAATAAGTCCTCTTTATTGCCGACCAGCAGGACGGGATTATCACCAACAAAACGGTGCAGACCCGGAATTAGACTGCCGTTAAAGTCAAAAATATCGATAACGTAGACAATCAACGCATTAGCTTCCCGAATTTGGCCTAACAGGCGCAAAAAATCATCATCGGTTAGCGATACCGGAGCAATCTCGTTGTAGTGTCGTAGGCGGAAGCATCGCTGACAGTACAGTTCGTCACTATCCAAATCCTTCTTGACTGCGGAAGCGGGTGTATAACCTACTTTCGCCGGGTCAGTTGATTGGATCACTGCTCCACAACCGATACAACGTAATTCCTCATCTTGTTCAGTCATTCAAATCCTCCTGCCATTTTAACCGTGGGTACTTATTCTTTAACAGCTTCCAAATACGCCGTTCAAAGAAACGGTTTATCCGGGTATCCCACTTATCCGTATTAAGAAGCGGCTTGACCAGAATACTGCGAACGCCGGCCTCGTGAGCCGCAACCATGTCGGTAATCAACTGATCGCCAACCATTACCACTTCATTCTTGGCCAGGCCCAACTTTACCCGCGCCCGATTAATCCCAAAGCTAAGGGGCTTTAACGAGCGAGACATAAATGGTAAGTCGAGGTTAGCCGTTGCCTTTGCTACCCGGTCCTTACTGTTGTTGGAAATCACAATCAATGGAATCCCCGCCGCTTTTAACGATGTCATCCATTGTCTTAGTTCCGGTGTTCCATCGGGATTATTCCAGGCAATCAAGGTGTTATCCAGGTCACTGAAAACTGCCCGGATGCCATGATTCTTCAATTGGTCTGGTGAAACAGTATAAATACTTTTTGCCATCCAAGTCGGTTTAAATATTTCTAGCAATGTTGCACCTCGTTAATTCTTTATTAGATTAATTATAGCGATTGTAAATTCTAGTTTCAATTAAACACGCCGCCATCAAAAAAAGTCACCCACCCGTAAACAGATGGATGACTTCATTCAAGTTTGAATTAGTTGAGAGCCTTCTTAGCTTCGTCAACAACCGCAGCAAAAGCCTTCGGGTCATTAACAGCCAGGTCAGCCAACATCTTCCGGTTGATGTCGATGTTAGCCAGCTTCAACCCATGCATCAGCTTGCTGTAGCTGATTCCGTTGATCCGGGCACCAGCATTGATCCGGGCAATCCAGAGTTCACGGAACTTACGCTTGTTAACCTTCCGATCACGGAAAGCGTAAACGTAACTCTTCATCACTTGGTCCTTGGCAGTCTTGAATAAACGAGACTTTGCACCACGGTAACCCTTTGCTAACTTCATAACGCGCTTACGACGTGCACGCGTAACAGTTCCACCTTTAACTCGCATGTTGAAATCCTCCTACGTATTTTTGAATATTTAGTGTGTGAAGTTTACTTGAATGGCAGTAACTTCTTGTAACGCTTTACGTTGGACTTGTCCATCATGCTCAAGCCACGTAATTGACGACGTTGCTTCTTGGTCTTACCGTGGAAACGGTGGCTCGTAAATGAGTTACCACTCTTGAATCCACCTTTAGCAGTACGCTTAAAACGCTTTGCAGCAGCGCGGTTAGTCTTCATCTTTGGCATAAGAAAATTCCCTACTTTCTTAAAATTATTTCTTTGCTTTATCAGCAGCTGGGGCGAGTGTTAAGAAAATGCTCCGCCCTTCCATCTTTGGACGTTGAACAACAGTAGCAATGTCTGATGTTTCATCAGCCATCCGTTCAATCATGTCACGACCGATATCCTTATGCGTAATGGCACGACCACGGAAACGGAGTGAAACCCGAACCTTGTCACCCTTTGCAATGAACTTACGAACCCGCTTCAACTTGACATTGAAGTCGTTCGTGTCAATTGAAGGACTCAGCCGAATTTCCTTGACCGTTACTGTCTTTTGTTTCTTCCGAGCTTCACGCTCTTTCTTTTGCATCTCGAAACGGTACTTACCGTAATCCATAATGCGGGCAACCGCTGGACGAGCCTTTGGTGCAACCAGCACCAAATCAAGATTGGCATCTTCTGCCAACTGGAGCGCTTCACGCTTGGACTTGATCCCTAATTGTTCACCATCTTGACCAATTAGTCGCACTTCACGTGCCCGGATACCGTTGTTGACAATCATATCTTGTGCTATGGCAACGCACCTCCAATTTTATTAGCGAAAGATCAAGCAAAAAAAGCGGGGGTGCAAACTGCATCCCGCTTCATCTAAACAGACCTTACCTGGCCGTTCAATTTCATCTCGTCAGCCCGGCGATCCTTATCACCTAGGCGAGAAGCGGGTGCTTCTGCTTTTTCTTTCAACGTTTATTAGAATAACGAATCTCTTCTTAAATGTCAAGGTAATTATCCTTTATTCCGCAGATTCTGACCGGTCATCGGTAGTTCGCGGGAAAGAAACTTAATCCGTTCCATAATTCTCTGGGCCTTTAGGGGCTCACGGTCACCCTGGGTATCAATCGCCAGGTGGTTGGTTGCTAACTCATCCATTGAAAAGTTAGAGCTAAAAAAGGTGGGTAGTTCTTCTTGCATCCGATACTCAAGGATGATGCCCAAAACATCATCTCTGACCCACTTGCTCATCGCATCGGCCCCGATATCATCAAGCATCAGGATCGGTGCCTTCTTGACTGCCGCCAGCTTTTCGCTGGTGTTATTACTTTTAATTGAGTTCCGCATCTCAACCGCAAAGCTCGGGAAATGCATCATAGTCGTGGCCACACCCTTCGTCTTAGCAAGTTCGTTTGCAATTGCCCCTAACAGGTAGGTCTTACCAACCCCAAAATTACCGTAAAGATACAGGGCGGGCTGAAAGTGTCCCGGCTGGTAGCTCTCTGTAAAGTCAACCGCCGCCTTCAAGGCCGCGGTCCGAGTTGCCGTGGCGTGTTGTTCGTCAATGTAAAAATCGTCCAGGGAAGCCCGCTGAATAAACTTCGGCATATTGATTGACTGAACCAGCCGTTTAATATGGCGCTGGCGTTCCTGTTTCATCAGTTGCTTAGTAGGAACATAGGTCACGTCAATCTGACCGGAGTTCAAAATTAGTTGGGGAGAATAGCCCGGGGCCACGGTGGCTTCACCCCGTTGGCGGAGTTGCTTTTCGTGGTAGAACTCGTACAGTTTCGACTGGCCACTTCGTATCATTTCTTTGGTAATTTGGTCATGGTTGGCGCTAAGGAAGGATTGAACGTCGTGATCCGCCATCACCTTTTTCATCAGCTCAGCAATGTTGGTGTTAATGTTCTTTCCCCGCATGATTCCCTGGAGTGATTCATTTAAGGACTTCATTATTGGTCACCACCCTTTTTTCCTTTCCGTTTGGCGAGCATGGCCTGCACTTCTTTTAGCGCCTCAGGGGACGCCTTCTTATTTAACTGCTGTGTATCCGTCTTGCTCCATTCCGGCATCTGTTCTTCAACCTTCGGCCGGCGGTAAGCAAAACGGCCCTTGGACGTCGCGCGTTGCTTTCCCCGCTGCTCTTGGAAGTTTTTTAACTCCTGAAGGGCCCCTGGGGCATCCTTAACCCCCGCCTTAATCCAACTATTGGCAATTGCGTCAACAAAGCTGGCCTTCAGGTTAGCATTGTCAAGGTCGGCAATGATGTACCAGGAAAGAATGTTAATGACTGTTGAATCAAGCTTAACATCATTAACCAGGTGGGTTAGGATATGGCGTTCATTTGCACTTACAAAGCCACCGGTCTGTTCCTTCAAGCCCTGGAGAAATTCAACCGGTGCATAATCGGCCGCACTTTGTAAAAGCTGGCGATCTTTGGCCGTGAGCTTAACCGCTGGATTAGCGGACTGGCTGCTAGCCGTTGGGGGCGCCTGATAGCCAGCCTGCCGGTAGTGACTAGCAACAACCCGTTTAAATTTTGCCGGGTTAAAATGGTTATCCGCTAAGTCAACTGCCTGAAGGACCAGCTTGGCCATCGTTGGTTCATCAATCCCATACAATTGGTGCTCAACTTCAATTAACTGGCGGGCTTGGCTTAAGTCTTTCTTCATCACCGGCTGTTTTTTGATCAGCCGGAAAAGCGTTGGCCAGTCAAAGTCACTTTGTCCAACCTGGAGCTGTGGTCGCTGTTCAACGGTAGTCTGCTTACGAACATTCTTAATCGTTGTGGGAGTTTTGACTAGCGAATTGTTGGCCACGTGGAACTCATCGAGGAAGTGGTGACTAACGTTTTCCAACGACGGCGAAGAGGCCAGCTGGTAGCGCTGGGCTTCTTTGACCAACTGCTTAAAGTGACCATCCCCAACTGCTTCAAGAAGGAGAACACTAAGGAGGTCATCCTCAATAAATGCTGCCGGTGTAAGGGTCGCCTGTAGTTGATAGACAAAAAAAGGCCCTTGGCTATCCTTCCCCCGATAGGTTTGGACCATCCCCACCGCTTCTAAACGGTGCAGGGCTGTTGCAAGCTGGGAAATTCCCGCATTTAATTGGCGGATAATGTTTGCCTGTAAGCGACGATCTGCTAAGGTGGGCTGGGAAATTAATTGAGCACGGAGAGCATAAAAAAGGCCAAAAGCCGTTGGCCCCAATACCGGTTGATAAAAGCTGGTAAAGACCCGGTCGTTAAAGTTGACAAAATCGGTGGCAGCAGTGACCAAGAATCCCGCTTGCGGGTTAAATTCCTCTTCCTGCGCAGTCATTGCCACTCCTCCTACTTCTTTTCACCCTTGTGCTCGTCCTTTACCATCGTCTCTAGTTCGCTCATAAAGGCATCAACGTCTTTGAACTGCCGGTAAACACTGGCAAAGCGGATGTAGGCGACCTCGTCAACACCCTTCAATTCGTTCATGACGTACTTACCAATCAGCTGGCTAGAAATTTCGTTCTCACCCAGGCTCCGGACCTTATTTTCCACCTTATCGGTCATCTTGGTCAGCCGCTCCATACTGATTGGCCGCTTCTCTGCTGACCGCACGATTCCGTTGAGAATCTTTTGTCGACTGAACTCCTGGCGTGTACCGTCCTTCTTAATAACCAAGAGGGGGGTCTGCTCGTAGCGTTCAAAAGTGGTAAAGCGAAAGCCACAGTGGATACATTCCCGACGCCGGCGTATAAAGGTACCATCCTCACTGGGCCGGCTATCAACAACTCGTGATCCGTTACGGTGACAATGTGGACACTTCATGCGCTTTCCTCCTTAATTGCTTTAATACTTTATTTTACCATAATCACTCTGCCCTAAGGTAGTCCACTACCTTAGCGACCTGTCGTCGCAGCTCATCCAGGGAGCCATCATTATTGATCACCACATCTGCCTGGCGAACCTTTTTTGCCAGTGGCCACTGGGCGGCAATCCGTTGTTCAGCCACCGGCTTTGAGTAGCCGTTGCGCGATATTAGGCGGTGAACTTGGCGGTCATGACTGACCGAAACAACAACAATCAGGTCACATTCCTGGTCGTAGCCCTGTTCAAACAGGAGGGGGGCATCCAGGATCACGAATGGGATGTCTTGCTTTTTAAAAGCGGCTAGCTGGTCCATGATTGTCTCCCGAATCAAGGGTTGCATAATCGTGTTTAGTTGGTGACGAACGCCGGCATCACTAAAGGCCATTTTGCCAAGGACCTTCCGGTTTAAATGGCAATCCGGCGTTAAAATCCCCCGTCCAAACTGATCCACCAGCTCGGTTAAGCCTAACTGACCAGGTCGTTGAAGGCAGTGGGCAACTTGGTCCGCATCGACAATCGGCAGGCCCACCTGACTGAGCATTTGACTGACGGTCGATTTGCCACTCGCAATTCCACCGGTCAATCCCACTACTTTGGTCATTTCTTTACCTCCACGAACGGTTGACAGTGCGGACAGAAGGTCGTACCCCGTTGGGCAACCTTGATTTTGATCATCTTTGTTCCACACCGGGGGCAGCGATCACCAGCATGTCCATAGGCGTTCAATTGTTTCTGAAAGGCCCCGGCATCTCCAAGGGCGTTGGTAAAGCTATGGACGGTCGTACCCTTGTACTTTGTCGCCGTCGCCAGTTCCTTGATGATGTTGTCATGAAGGGCCTTCACCTTAGCCGGTGGAATTGTATTAGCCGCTTGTTCCGGATTGATTTTACTCATCCACAGGACCTCATCGGCATAAATATTACCTAGTCCAGCGACGTGGCGTTGGCTCAGCAGGAAAGGTTTGATCTTTCCCCGGCTACGCGCCAGCTCGTTTTGGAAAAAGTCGAGGTGAAAGGCCGCGGCCGTTGGTTCCGGCCCAATCGTCTTTAACCCCCCGACCTGGTTCTCTTCGCCAGTTTTAACTAGGGTCATCCGGCCAAACTTCCGGGTATCATGGTAGCAAAGTTCGCTCCCGTCAGTAAATTGAAAGACAACGTGGGTGTGTTTATCAATTGGCCCCCCAATCGGTTGGTTGAAGTACTTACCCTCCATCCGCAAATGGGAAATCATCGTTAGGCTATTCGTAAAGCGGAACAGGAGGTACTTCCCCCGCCGGTCAACGTCGGTAATCGTTTGGCCAACCAACGCCTGGCGAAACTTTTCGACATCATTTGTAATTGTCTTGCCGTAGTAAACATCAATTGCTTGGATTTTCCGTCCCTTTGCGATCTTTAATAAGCCGCGGCGGACGGTTTCAACTTCTGGTAATTCCGGCATTTTATTGCCCCCCCTTACTTAAGGTCGTACCAAGTGTCGCCGACCTTACTATCAACCTTTAACGGCACATCCAAGTCCACAGCTGAGTCCATTACCTGCGGTACCAGCTTCTTCAAAACCGGAATCTCTTCTTGCGGCGCTTCAAAGACCAATTCATCATGGATCTGGAGAAGCATCTTAGCCTTAAGCTGACGCTGATCAAGCTCTCTTTGCATCCGAATCATCGCAATTTTAATGATGTCAGCCGCACTACCCTGAATTGGCGTGTTCATTGCCGTCCGTTCCGCAAATGACCGCCGGTTAAAACTCTTCGCGTGGATGTCCGGTAGGTAACGACGTCGGTGCGTAATGGTCTCCACATAACCGTGCTCCCGGGCAAAGGCGATTGTATTATCAATGTAGTCCTTAACACCAGGGAACTCCTTGAAGTAATTCTGGATGAACTCGTGGGCCTGCGCCCGACTAACGTGAATCCGCTGGGCAAGACCATAGTCACTGATACCATAGACAATGCCGAAGTTAACGGCCTTGGCCCGCCGCCGCATGTTGCGGTCAATTTCAGCACCCGACCCTAGGTGGAAGATTCGCCGGGCCGTACTTGCGTGAATATCCTCACCGTTTCTAAAGTCTTCCTGGAGATTCTTATCCCCAGTAATGTGGGCTAGGACCCGTAATTCAACCTGGGAGTAGTCAGACGAGAAGATTTGCCAGCCGGTATGGCTAGGCACGAAGGCCTGCCGAATCAACCGCCCTTCCGGCAGACGAACAGGGATATTTTGCAGGTTCGGGTCAACGGACGAGAGCCGCCCTGTCTGCGTCAGGGTCTGAAGGTAACGAGTATGGATTTTCTGGTCGCTGGAGTGAATAACTTTCAAAAGGCCGGTAATGTAAGTTGACTGTAACTTAGCAATCTGCCGGTATTCCAGGATTTGTTCAACAATTGGGGCCCGGTCAGCCAGTTTCTCCAAAACGTCCACGGCCGTTGAGTACCCCGTCTTGGTCTTCTTGATAACTGGTAACTTCAGTTTTTCAAAGAGAATATGGCCCAGCTGCTTAGTGGAATTGATATTAAACTCCTCGCCGGCCTCTTCGTAAATGCCGCTTTCAATGTCAGCTAACCGTTCCTTAAGCTTACTGCCCATGTTTTTAAGGGTTTGGGCATCAACGTGGACACCGGTAATCTCCATTTTTGCCAGAACCCTGGTCAGTGGTAACTCAATGTCGGTATAGAGCGGGGTCTGCTTATTTTGATTAAGTTTTGTAAAGAGAGGCGCTTTCAGATCATTAATTGCCCGGACTTTCTGGACAAGGTGGGTAAAAAAGGTCTCATCGTCATCGGGGATGGCCCGCTTAGCACCCTTGCCGTATACCTCTTCATCGGTACGAACATCATGGTAATCATGTTCCAAGGCCACCTGACCAAGATCGTTACTGTTATCATTAGTATTAAGTAGGTAGGAAGCAAGCAGGAGGTCAAAGTCGACCGCCGCCAGTTCGATGCCGAGCCTATGCAAACCAACAATATGTGCCTTGGCATTAAAGACGTTCTTGTGAATCGTTGTTGACTCCAGGAGCTTCTTCAATGGGCCCTGTTTAAGCAACTCGGCGTCCCGACTGACAAACCAGTGACTGCCATCCCCCAGGGCAAAGCCAGCAAATGGTGACAGGTGGTAGTTAGCTTCTGGCATTTCGAGGTAGAAGCTGACCTCACCACTCAGTTGGTTAAGCTCGCTAAGGTTATCGGCCGTTAATTCGGTATAGGTAACTGGCTTAACCTGGTCTTCCCCCTCTTCGGGGGCAACGTTCATCTTAGCCAGGAAGGACTTAAAGCCCATCTGCTGGTAAAAGTCAATTAATTCTTCCGTCTGCTCACCCTCGTATTTCAGGTCCTTCAGACTGATCTCTAAAGGCGCGTCCCGGAGAATCGTTGCTAAGGTCTTGCATTGACGGGCAACATCTTCATCCTCAATCAGGTGTTCCTTCATCTTGCTCTTCTTCAGGTCGTCAATGTGGTCATAGAGGTTTTCAACCGAGCCGAACTGCTTTACCAGCTTGATGGCAGTCTTTTCACCAACCTTAGTGACGCCGGGGTAATTATCCGAAGTATCCCCCATCAGGGCCTTCATATCGATAATCTGCTTAGGAGTGATGCCAAGTTTTTCCTCCACGTGAGTCGGTGTGTAGTGTTCAGTATCCGTAACCCCCTTATGAGTGACGGCAACCGTGGTATGGTCACTTGCCAATTGGGTAAGGTCACGGTCCCCAGTGACCACTAGCGTCTTGTAACCAGCGTCGTCAGCTTCCTTAGCAAGGGTCCCGATGATATCGTCAGCTTCGTAGTTCTTTAATTCATAGCTATGGAGCCCACTGACCTTTACCAACTGGTGGACATAGGGTAACTGTTCCATCAGCTCTTCTGGTGTCTTGTTCCGTCCCCCCTTGTAATCGGCATACATTTTGGCCCGGAAGGTCTTCTTGCCGGCATCAAAAGCCACCAGGGCAGCGTCCGGGTGGAAGTTATCAAGGACGTGGTCCAACATTAATTTAAAGCCGTAGATTGCTGCGGTGTGCAGACCGTCCTTATTAGTAAACTTATCGATTTGGTTGTGCATTGCAAAGAATGCCCGAAAAACAATACTATTTCCATCAATCAGTAATAATTGTTTGGCCATGTAGTTATTCGCTCCGTTCCTTTTTTTCTACTAACTAATTGTACCAAAGATTAGGGGTTATCGTTAACGTCATGCTGGTGTTCATCCGCTGATTAAAGAAAAGAGGCTGGGAAAAAACTCCTAGTCCAAAGCAAAAACCGGATGATGAATTTTTTGAACAATTCATCATCCGGTTTTTATGTACACAGGAAATCGTTCCTGATATGATGTAATTACCACAAAACAACCCAAAGGAGCGATTTTCATGTATCAAAATTATACCATAGGACAAACCGAATTCGTACTAAGCTATAACTATGATTTACCACAAAATCATATTGCGCGGCTAATTAGTGATTTTGTCGACTCGATTCCACAAAATGTGCTATTAGAAGATTCAGGAGCGGCTACCGGCCGCCCTTCATCGCATCCAGCAATTATGCTTAAGATTCTCTTGTTTGCCTACGCACGTCAAACTTATTCTGGAAGAAAGATTGAAATGATGTTGGATGAGAACCTGCCAATGCGTTGGTTAGCTCATGATTATGCTTATAGCTACCATACCATTAATAACTTTCGACGCAGTCAGCACGCTAGTAAGCTAATTAAACATGCCTTTGTTTACTTTACCATGGCTTTGAAAGATCACGGACTAATTCAAAATGATGCAGTTTTTATCGATGGGACCAAGGTAGAAGCCGATGCCAATAAATATTCATTTACTTGGCGACGGGCAGTTGAAAAGTATCACGCTAAGTTAAGAGAAAAGACGAGTAAGCTTTATGAGGAACTAGTAGAAAAACAAGTGGTGCAAGAAATGGCACCCGAGCTGGTTACTTCTGCCGAAGGCATGGAAGTAATGGAACAAGAACTTGCGGAGAAAATCACTAAGTTAGATGAAGAGATTAAGCAAGAACCAAAAATCATCAAAGGTGGTTCAGTTAGAAAACGGCGCCGTCGTTTTCTAAAAAAACTTCGCCATCAATTAAGCAACGACCTAATTCCGCGTGCCAAAAAGTATGAACGTGCCGAAGATATCTTCCAAGGTCGTAATAGCTATTCCAAGACTGATCATGATGCGACTTTTATGTGTATGAAGGAAGATCCGATGATGAATCGGGAGTTAAAGCCCGGCTATAACCTGCAAATCGCTACACATAAGCAATTTGTCCTTGATTACGGGCTCTTTTCAAATCCAACTGACACCAGGACCTTAGTGCCATTCCTTACCCAGTTTCATGCTTTAGATTTCTTTAAGCATATCGTTGCCGATGCCGGTTATGGTAGTGAGTACAATTACACAATGATTCTTGATCAGTTTGAAAAGCAGCCTGTTATTCCATACACAACTTATCAAAAGGAACAGAAACATAAATTTAAAAACGATCCAACTAAATCACAAAATTGGCAGTATAATGCCGAAGATGATTACTACATCGATCATTTAGGAGTTCGCTTTAGCTTTTATCGGTATAGTAGGCGAACCGATAAATATGGTTTCGAACGTGATTTCAAACTCTACCGAGCGGATAAGCACCAACTGTCAGAACAATTGGATGAGTTGGCAAAAACACCAAGTGGTCGGCAACGCTATATGCAGGTTAACCCAACGTGGAATTATTACAAGGCTAAAGTAAAAGCAACCCTCTCAAGTGACGAAGGCAAGGCAATTTATCGTCGACGAAAGTTCGACGTTGAGCCAGTCTTTGGTCACATGAAGAGGGATTTTGGCATACGCCGAACTCATCTACGCGGACAACGGGCTGTGGAAAATGACATTGGGCTAGCCTTGATGGCATTAAATCTAACGAAATTTGGTCAATCAATTAGTCGATTGGCGACTAATTTTATAAATAATTTAAAATCCGGACTATGATTTTTGAATCGATCAAAAATTATAGTCCGGATTTTACTGTTAGAGAACCAAGAATTAATAGTTAATTCCCAGCCTCTTTTTCTTTAATCTCGGTCACTCATTCCAAAAATTTGTAGGAACGAAATGAAGAGGTTAATAAAGTCTAAATATAACTGTAAAGCACCGATAATTGCCAGTCCCGCGACTGAATTAGCGGTACTGTAATTAAGGTAAATCTGCTTCATCTTTTGGGCATCCCATGCGGTCAGGACCACAAAGATAATTACCGCAATGAACGAGAAAATATAAGTAATTGCCGGGCTCTTCAGGAACATGTTGATTAGGTAGGCAATGAAGAGTGCTACCAGGGCTGCTAGGGCTTGGGAGCCAAACTTACTGAGGTCTCGCTTGGTAACCGTCCCGTAGATTGTCATCGTCGCAAAGACTGCTGCAGACGACACAAAGGCCGCCGCAATGTTCGTCCCGGTATAGGCTCCGGCAATCAGTGCAAACTCAACCCCGTAGATGATGGCCACCACCATTAGCATGATGAAGCTCCCCACCGGGTTCCGGGTGGCACTAAAGCTGATACCCATTGTTAAGGCGAATGGCAATAACAGGATTAACCAGACCATCCCTGGGTGGACCCCAAAGTAGCCCATTACCGCATTCCGGAAAGTCGTCATTGTCTGCCACGCACTAAGCGCAGAAACAAGAACGGCTAATGTCATATATCCGTACATTCGGGTCAGGAATGTATTTAAACCAGCCTGGTCTGCAACAACACGCCGGCCAGAATCGCCAGGAAAGTTATTCATTCTTATTCCTCCTCAAGTTATTTATCGGTACTGTTAAGAATAACATACCGCAGCGGTGAAAGGAGCAAGGATGCTTAATTGTTAAGCAATTCTTTGAATTTATCCTCGTACTTCTCAATATCCCCAGCACCCATAAAAATCACCACGGCATCGTGGTACTGGCACAACTTGTCGATTGAGTCCATATCAATTCCTTCGCTATTCGGAATCTTGGCTTCCAAGTCTTCACTCGAAACGCTACCGCTCTTTTCCCGAATGGAAGCAAAGATTGGGGTCACGTAGACCTTATCAGCACGCGAGAGGGTCTTAGCAAAGTCATCGATGTAAGCCGCCAGCCGCGAGTAAGTGTGGGGTTGGAAAACCGCCACAACCTGCTTGTCAGGGAACTTTTGCCGGGCCGCATCGATTGTTGCCTTGATCTCGTTCGGGTGGTGGGCATAGTCATCAATCAGCTTATCCCCGGCCACGTCTGTTTCACTAAAGCGCCGCTTAACTCCACGGAAGTTAGCCAGTTCCTTCTTGATTTGGTCCATGTCGACATGTTCCATGTAGGCAACGGCCAGGACAGCCAAGCTATTTAAGATACTATGTTCACCATAAAGGTGGATGGTGAAGGTTCCTAGCTTTTGGTCTTTAAAGTAGGCATCGTAGGTAGATCCAGCCGGCGTCCGCTTGATATTTTCTGCCCGGAAGTCATCCTTTTCACCTGTCCCGTAATAGTAGACGGGAACGTCAACGTCCAGCTTCCGCAGGTTAGCGTCGTCACCCCAAGCAAAGATAGCCTTCTTAACCTGCCGACCGTAAGTTTCAAATGATGCCCGCACATCGTCAATATCCTTAAAGTAGTCCGGGTGGTCGAAGTCAATGTTTGTCATGATGGCGTAGTCTGGGTGGTATGCCAAGAAATGGTCACGGTACTCGTCCGCTTCAAAGACGAAGAAACGGTCGCCAGCACTCCCCTTGCCAACCCCATCACCAATGAGGTAGCTAGTTGGCTCAACCGCCGCTAAAACGTGGGATAACAGTGCCGTGGTACTGGTCTTCCCGTGGGCCCCAGCAATCCCGATGCTGGTGTGGTTGACAACCTCGTTTTCAACTGCTTCCGGATAGGTCAAGATTGGTAGACTCATCTTCTTCGCCTGCCGGACTTCTGGATGGTCATCAGAAAAGGCATTCCCCTTGATCACCGTCATTCCCGCCTCCAAGTTGGCCGGGTCAAAAGGCAAGATCTTGATTCCTGCCTTTAGCAACGGGCCCTGGGTGAACGTTTCTTTTTCAATGTCCGATCCTAATACCGTGTTGCCCTTGTCGTGAAGAATCCGGGCCAAAGAAGCCATCCCGGTCCCCTTAATACCAATAAAATAATAAGTCTTCGTTTCCATCATTAATTTCCTTTCTGACTAGCAGGGAAAAAGGGGCCTAAAAAGCACCCCGCCTGCTAAGCAAACTACCTTTTGTCCCCTAAATCATATAACATTCCTGCTTTTAAGCAATAGTGATTTAACAATTTTGATAATTATTTAGCGGGGAAGAAGGTGTCAGCCTTAGCAAAGTCGACAGCTTCACCAACTTCTTGCCAGTCATCAGGAATAATCCACAGGCCCTTCTTGTCGGGAGCATTCTTCATCCGTAATTCACGGAAGCCGCAAAGCATCCCGTCACTTTCTACCCCCATGAGGGCCCCTGGCCAAATAATCTTACCATCAGGCATCATTGCACCGGGCCGCGCAACAACTACCTTAATACCTGTCTTAACATTTGGTGACCCGCAAACAATCTGGACGGTTTGGTCAGCACCGATCCGGGTCTTAGTAACTTTCAAGTGGTCGGACTTCGGGTGGTCCTTTAATTCTTCAACATATCCCACCACAAACTTTGGGTCGTGGTCCGCGGCAATCTCTGCATCAAAGCCAGCAGCATGAATCTGCTCGTTCAACTTGGCAACCGCTTCATCGCTTAAGAAGACCTGGCCATTTTGTCCCTTTAGTTCTGGTAAAACCTGGCTTGCGTTCATAAAGTTGTAGCCAAGCAACTGCTGGTCCTTAGCCGTGGTAATTTGGGCAACGCCTTTGTTGACCTTGCTTACCTGTGCACCATTATCTGGCGCCGTGATCGTTACTAAAATATCGCCCATTTCGCTGGGATTATAACTCGCAATTAGCATCGAATGTTCCTTTCTTAAATAACTGATTCCCGCCTAAAATAAAAAGAGCGCAACTACAGCGCCCACTTTTATTAATTTGTTCAAGCGGGTCGGATTGACTTGCGCTTTATATTTTACTTCAATTTACGCAAAAAATCTTCCACTTGTTGCTTGGTTTTTCGATCTTTATTGACAAAACGGCCAATTTCTTTACCATCCGCGTAGGCAACAAAGCTGGGGATACCAAAAATATTTAGTTCCGCCGCCAGGTCAATGTTTTCGTCCCGATCAACTTGTAGGAAGGTGAATTCCGAAAAATCCTTTTCAATCTCGGGCATTGCCGGTTTGATAAAACGGCAGTCCGGGCACCAGCCAGCCGTAAAGAATAGAACATACTTCCCTTTCGCCAGCTTCTGTTGTAATTGGTCTTCTTTCATAACGGGTAAATTTTCCATTCGACCATCCCTTTCCTGATATTTGCTTTTTACTATATCACATTCTCAGCTTATTAAAAATAAGTTGCACTTTTGGACTTATTTGAAGAAAATGTTACAATAAGTTAATATTAATCGCTAGTGAATAAAATTATAAAGGAAGCAATCCAATGAACGATTCAAACAACACGCTTAATCCATGGTTAATTCCGGTGACGCTTGGTGCCTCTGGGGTGGCTGGCTTCGTGGCTGGTAAGTTATTTGGCAAACGACCTATTTCGGCCAACCGGGCACTCAAGCTAATTCGCCATGATTTTGCCCGCGAAGGGACCATCACCGGTAGCTGGATTGACCACCGCCGCGTCCCCTTCCAACGCTACGCCGTTAAGACTAGCGCCTACCGGGGCGGATTGACGCGGCTAGAAGACAATGAACCCGTCAACTACGAGTTCCGGGTGGATGCCTACACCGGCAGCCTGCTGGAACTCAAGCGGTTGGCAGACGATTAAATTAAAATTCCCCAGCAAGGTCAAAATACCTACTGGGGAATTTTTTTAAGCAAAGTGGGCAGTCAGTTTGTAAATTGGTTGTCCCTTGGCCGCAAATCTTTGCTCGTATTCGGTTTCAACGTTGTGCTCATTTTCATCACTGTTGTGGAGGTCGAGCCAGACCCCATCAAACTTCATCCCATAGTTATTCATGCTCTCCAGGGAGAATTCAAAGAAGCCCATATTATCCGTCTTCAGCTCGATGGTCCCCTGCTCTTTCAAGATAGTTTGGTAACCATCCAGGAAGGTGTGGTAGGTCAACCGCCGCTTGGCGTGACGCTTCTTAGGCCAAGGGTCGGAGAAGTTTAAATACATCCGGTCAATTTCGTGGGGTTCAAAGTAGTTAGTGATATCTGAACCATCCCCGCAGACCAGCTGAAGGTTGGGCAGGTCTTCTGTAAGGGCCTTCTTCAGGGCAATCGCTGCGACCGTCTCCTGAATTTCCAGGCCGATGAAGTTGACCTCTGGGTGGGCCTTGGCCATTCCGATGATGAACTGGCCCTTTCCCATCCCCACTTCCAGGTGAATTGGCTGGAGCTTTTCAAAGCGTTCTTGCCACTTCCCCTTCACTTCTTCAGCATTCGTCACCATTTTCTCTGGGTGGGCCGCTATTAACGGTGCTGCCCATTTTTTATGTTTTACACGCATATTAATATTCCTCGCTCAGTTTTTTCATTCGTAGTTTAAAGTAAAAGTGGGTTAAAAAGGCAAGCTCGATGCCCGCTAAGACAAGGTTGGTCAAGAACTGCCCCCAGTCAACCCGGAGGCCAATGCTGGCAATAACGATCAGCCCCGATTCAATCAGGGTCACCCGGGCTAACAGATACTGGAAGTCCGCCACCCGCTCATTTTTGGTAACCGGGTACAGGTGGGTAAAAACATTCCCGTCGTACTGGTCAAAGAGCGGCATTAACTGGGTGGCAATTAAGTAGATGAATAACAGGGCCATAACCGTATTCAACCAGTGAACCGGAATCAAGAAGGTGAGGACCATCCCCAAGACAGTCAACCGACTGACAATTCCACTAATCTCGGTGTTACGGACAAAGCCCCGGGCGTAGATGTACGACCAGGGATGCTTGCCAACCGTCAGCCACTTGATCAGGCCCGTTGCCCACTTCCGTCGTTTGACATTCCCCTGGACACTTGGGACGTCGGTAAAGAGGTTAAAGAAGCGGTAGACGCTGTACATCCGGTCCTCTTCCATCTTGATAGCCGCCCGCCAATCAACCATCAAATCACGGTATACCAACCGCATTGCTAGGTCTACGACGATTGCCACGATAAGACCCACCGTGGGGGTCACCAGCCAGGTTGCTAAGGCCGCTAGGGCGGGGTTAACCCAGTACTCTGCCCGGGTCCGCCACTGAAAACGCGCCCACCGCATACTAATTGACTTACGGGCGGTAAATAGCCAGTCATCCTTACTGACCATCGCGGTCAAAAAGATGAAGACAATGTCAACCGTCGATAACTTTTCGGTCGTCATGGCAAACGGTAGGGCCACGAAGGTCCCCGCAATGGTAATCAGCTCACCCAGAAGCAGACTGTAAAAAAAGGCCTTTTTGAGGTAGGCCTCCATTGCCGTTACCTGGGGTAAAAGGAATACCGGGTCGGGCCGCTTCAAAAGGGTTGCCAAGCGACCGAACTGGGCAATTGCGACAAACCAGATCACCAGTAGCCAGCGACTCCACCACAAGTGGGGACCCAGGGTTGGTAGCCACTGCCCATAACCGTAGGCCAGCGCGCCGAAGAGGAAGAAGAGGGCGATTACGAAGTGGTCATTAAATACTAGCCGCCAATACTTTAACAGCATCATAAAGTGGCGCTGGCGCCGCGTTGCAAATAAGTTATTCATTTTGCTCATCCCTTGCTAAGCCAAGATAGATCTCATCAAGTGACTCGTCCGGCCGGTCAGCCTGTGCCCGCAGCTCGGCCAGGGTTCCGTGGGCCTTGACCTGGCCGTTAGCAAGCAGGACGAAGCGGTCACAGTACCGCTGTGCCGTGTCCAAAACGTGGGTCGACATCAAAACCGCAACCCCCGCCGCCCTCTTTTCGGCAATCAGATTTAACAGGTCATGAACGGCCAGCGGATCCAGGCCGTAAAATGGTTCATCCACGATCAGCAGCTTGGCATCCGTCATGAACGCGCAGCAGATCATCACCTTCTGCTTCATCCCCTTAGAGAAGTTTGCCGGGAACCAGTCCAGCTTGTTCTCAAGCCGGAAAGTCTTCAGCAGCTTGTTCGCCCGCTGCCAGGCCTGGTCATGGTCCAACTGGTAGGCGTTCATCGTCAATTCCAGGTGCTCTCGTAAAGTTAACTCATCGTAAAGGATGGGCGTTTCGGGAACGTAGGCAATCTGCTTCTTGTACTCGTTGGGGTTGTCCTGAAGGTTCAGACCATTGAGGGTGATCTCCCCGGAAAATGGCCGCAGAATCCCAATAATGTGGTTTAACGTCGTCGACTTACCAGCACCGTTGAGGCCAATCAGGCCGACCAATTCACCGGGCTGGACATCCAAGTTCACTTTCTTTAACACTGGTATTTGGGAATATCCCCCAACCAGGTTCTTCACTTCTAGTGCCATTAATATGCCTTCCTTACCAACTTTCGTTTTCAAAAATTCATTATACCATACCGTAAATTCATGCAGTTTGGAGTAAATTTAGGTATACTAAGATTAACATAACATTAAAGGAGTGGTACTTATGACTGATTGTATTTTCTGCAAAATAATTAATGGTGAAATTCCTAGCTACACAGTTTACGAAGACGACGTTGTGAAGGCCTTCTTAGATATCTCACAGGGGACACCGGGCCACACTTTGGTCGTCCCAAAGAAGCACGTCAAGGACATCTTTGCCTACGACGAAGACCTTGCGGCAGCGGTCTTCTCCCGGATCCCAAAGATTGCCCGGGCCATTAAGCAATCTAACCCCGCTATCAAGGGCATGAACATCATTAACAATAATGGTGAGGTTGCTTACCAGTCCGTATTCCACTCCCATATCCACCTTATTCCCCGCTACACCGACCAGGACGACTTTAAGATGATCTTCAAGGATAACTCCGGCAAGTACAACGAAGAAAAGTACCAGGAAATTCAAAAGGCCATCGCTGACCAATTTAAGGACGCCCAATAATGCAAGCAATTAAAAACGTTATTAGTGATGTGAAAAAGCTGGGCCAGGAGGGTAAGCAGCTCCAGGCTAACCTGGCAAAGCTCCAAAAAGCCCTACCGGCAGTGACCGAATACCAGCAGGAAGTAACGACATTGATCGACAAATGGAAGTTCAAAGACCAACACCGTCTTGACCGGATTCAAGAGATTGTCGAAAAGTTGAATAAGCGGTTTAAATAAAACGGTAACGGAATTTCCGCACTTACAAAAGCTGGGCAATGGACCATTAATTAATTCATTGCCCGGCTTTTGTGTATCCATGTCATTATCCAGCGCCATATTCATGTCAAGTACACAAAAAATCCGCACTGCGCCTTTTAAAAACGCAATGCGGATTTTTGAAAACGGGCAAGGAAACACGTTCTTTTAAGGACGTGTTTCCTTGCCCATTTTTTAACCTTTTAATCGAACACATGTTTCGAGATATGATATAAATTCTTCTTAACAAAGAGTTTCAGGCATTAATTAGCTTTGTTGACTGGCCGATGATGAAAGATTGTGGTGAAAATGGCGCAAATTATAAGGGGGATCAAACTTCGCCTATATCCTAATGTCCAGCAAAGGGAACAATTGTGGCAAATGTTTGGTAACAATCGCTTCGTTTGGAACCAAATGTTGGCGATGGCCAAGGAGCGGTATCAGAATAATCCCAGCAGTTACTTCGTCAATGAATACGGGATGAATTATCTACTGAAGAGGCTTAAGCAGGAATACCCATTCTTTAGGGCGAGTGACTCAACTAGCTTCCTCGTCGTCAATCATAATCTCGCCCAAGCCTTTAAGATGTTATTTAAACGCCAAGGCGGTTACCCACGTTTTAAATCACGTCGCGCTATTCGCCAAGCTTATACTGGGCGGTCAGTTTGTCGGGTCCTTGCTAAACGGCGGGTTAAGTTGCCTAAGCTGGGCAGCATTCGGACCAGTAAAACAACATTGTTAGCTAATGGCAAGATTAAGTGCTATACGGTTTGCCTTGAGCCCACCGGCCGTTACTATCTGTCATTACAAGTGGCGGTTAAGGCTCCCGAACACTTAAGGAAGACGGGAAAAGCAGTCGGGATAGATGTTGGCATTGCCGATTTAGCCATTAGTTCTGATGGGATTAAGTACGGAACTTTTAATGCTAAATGGGCAGAAAAGCAAGCAGCTAAGTGGCAAAGTAAGTATGCCAAGCGGAAACATCAGGCGACGGTTACCGTCTGTCAATGGAACCATAACCACAAAACCATCAAGAAGGAACTGGGTGATTACCAAAACTGGCAACGAGCACAACAACAAAAGGCCCGTTACCAAGCTAAGGTAGCGAACCAGCGCAAAGACTATTTGCATAAACTAACAACGACCTTGGTTAAACAGTACGACATAATTGTCATTGAAGATTTGAAAGCCAAAAACCTTCAGGAAAATCACTGCCTAGCTAAGACCATTACGAATGCTAGTTGGTATCAGTTCCGGACCATGTTGGCATATAAATGTGCCTGGTATGGTAAGAAATTAGTAACTGTTAAACCGAACTATACCAGCCAAATTTGTAGCCACTGTAACTATCATAGTGGTCCTAAACCACTCGAGGTTCGTCAATGGACGTGCCCAAACTGCGGTACTCATCACGATCGCGATATTAATGCGGCAGTTAATATCTTACATCAAGGATTAAAAGCTATTGGCTAGGGACTAGCCATGGTAAAAGAGTGGAGTTCTGTAAGTTAGGTAGCTTGAATACAGGTATAATATCCTAAATACTACTTCATGTTCCCAGAAGCGCGGTCATTAATGGCCGAGTAGTTCACCCATCTAAAGCGAGAAAACTAAAGTCATTTTCCCACCTCAAAAATTAGTTATTAGAACTCGAAGAACCGTTGTTAGAGTTGTTCCCTAATGAACCACTGTTTGTGCTATTCGTGTTCAAGTAGTCATCCAGGATGTTCTTCTCGTCGTTATCCTTGATTGAAACGTTCCCCTTCTTCAGGACGTTGGAGACAACCTTGTGTAAGAAGGTCCGGTTGTTCATGTTTTCTTGGACAATCTGGTTCCGCAAGTCAGCGATGTGTTGACTCTTCTTACCCTTGGCCGGGTGTTCAATCATGTAGATTACTTGGTAACCGTCATCAGTCTTGACTGGCGTGGACGTGTATTCACCCGTCTTCAGCTTAAAGGCCGCCTTCTTGTAAGCCGAATCGAGCTGGTTGTCAGTGTTATCAAAGGCTGGCACCCGTCCACCGGCATCCTTGTTTGAGGTGTCGGTCGATTGCGACTTGGCAAGCTTCTTGAAGGTCTTGTACTTATTGCTGGAGCTGTCAAGCCGGCTGATGATGCTTTGGGCCTCTTCCTTGCTGCCGACCAGGATTTCCGCAGTTTGTACCTTTGGCTGGTACTTCTTCCACTGCTTGTTAATCTGCTTGTTGGTAATGTGGGAGTAGTCCTTAACTGCGGCTTGGAGCAACAGGTTAGAACGAATCTGCTGCTTGAAGGACTTTTCCGTCATCCCGTTTTGTTGGAGGTAGGCACTGAAGTTTTGCCCGTACTGGTTCTTGTACGTGTTGTATTCGGCATTGACCTGCTTGTCGGAAACTTGCTTGCCGTATTCCTTTTGCAGGACCTTGTCCAGAATCATTTGTTGAAGGACCTGCTTCCCATTGCTGGTCTGCTTCATGCTGCTGTAGTACTGACTCTCGGTGATCTTCCCACCACTAGTGGTTGCGACCGCCTTGTTACCACATGCAGCTAATGGCAGCATCAATGCCGCCCCCGCAATAATCGCAATTAACTTCTTCGATTTCAAAAAAACACATCCCTTAATTTATTTATTTCGAAAAGTTCACCCATCAAATATACCACAATTGATGGCAAACGGACGGTATGCAATAAAAAGTTTAACCGATCTTCATAAATTATTCACGATCGAGGTCCAAGACGCCGGGAAGCTTTCGCGCCTGGTCGTTGGCGGTAAAGTACAAGACCTGGTTCCTTACCGCCAGAGCATTGAGAAGTTCGATCACCCGCTGGCGACGCTGGTGGTCAAAGTTAACAAAGCCATCATCAATGATAATTGGTAACCGCAGCCGGTCACTCATTACACTGATGAAACCCAGGCGGAGGGCAACGAATAACTGTTCCGCCGTCCCGGTCGACAGTTCACCAACCGCATACCATTCTTGCTGGTCATCCAGTACCCGGACTTCCTTGGTTGTTAAGGCAATTTTTTGGTAATGGCCGCCCGTTAAGATGGCAAAGTTCTTTTCCGCCGCCTTAATAACCGCCGGGTAGCGGTCGACAGAGGCCAAAGACAGGGCCCGGTCAATCCATTGAATTGCCAGCTGGTAGCTCATCCATTGCTGGGCCTCCTGGATAATCTTGGCCTTTAAACTAGCCTGGCGTTGGGCCAATTCATCGGGAGTTCCATCGGCCGCCAAGTTTTTGATGGTGAACTGGTCCCGCTGGATCTGTTCCCTTGCCCCGTGCAGGTGGGCACGAACTTCGGTTAAGTGATGGGCCAACCGCTGCTGCCGGCCACGCAGGCTTTCTTCACTGTCGAAGCGGGCCAGCGCCGCCTTATCCGCAGCCGTTAATTGCTGACCGTATGCGCTGGTCGTAATACGGCGGGCCTGCTGACCGGCCTGCTGGCTGACCAGGCGGTCGAAGTCATCCGCACTACTTGTTTGGGCCCGGCGGTAAATTTGCTTGAGCTGGTCAGTAATTTTGTCCTGCTGGGCCCGCACCGCGGCTTCCCGCTGCTGGCTGTTTTCCAATTGCCGGGTGACCCGTTGCCATTCCTGATAGTCACTGGCCCGGCCGCTTAGCCAGTCATTAAAATGCTGGCTTAATTCTGCCGGCGTCTGGCCACTTGCCTTACCCGTCAACCGCCGCTGCAGTTCCGCCAACCGCGTCTTAATCTCGTCGGCCGTTGCCTGTGAATTGGCAATCTGCTGGTCCAGTTCCGCAACCCGGTATAAGTCAGCTTGCATTGGCAACCATTCACTGACCGGAAAATTGGTCAGTCCGTGGAGGCGGCCAAAGCGTTGTAAGGATGCTTGTTGGTGATTGGTGGACCGGCTGGCTTCATTATTTGCCTTATAAAGCCATGCCCCGGTAGCCGCCAGGACAATCAGCCCCATCAGCATGACCACCCCATGGTGACCGAACATTCCCAGGATAAACAAGGCGGCACCGAGGCCCAAAAGCCATGCAGACATCCGCCGGTTTCTTGTTGCGGACACCGGGTAGTCGCCTAAAAGGCTCTGAAGCGTCACGGTTTCTTGTTCGGACAGCGGCTTTGGTAACTGGTGACCGTAACGTCTTTGGAGACGGTTGCGCTCCGCAAACAGCTGTTCAATCCGTCCCTGCTGCTGGTGGTACTGGTCATCGCGTGACTGGAGCTGGAGCAGGGCCGTCTGGAGTCGCTGGTAGTCGTAGCGGTGCTGATGGTAGTCCGCTAGCTCGTCTTGGTCAAATTGCGTGACATCTTTTTGCAGGCGGGCACTTTCATCCCTCAGGGTTCCCAGTTGGGCCGTTAAGCCATTAAACTGACCCCGTAGTTGGTTAACCTGCTCAACATCGTCTGGAGCAACTCCATTATTCATTGCTGCCTGTGGCTGCCCCTTCTTCCAGGCATCATAGATTGGCCACAGACGGCTTAGCTGGTCTAGCCGGTTGACCTGGGCGGTTAAATCCGTCTCTTCTTGTTGCCACTTTTGGACCGCTGCTTTTTGTCGCTGCTGGTCCCGATTAGCGGCCACGTACTGGTCATACTTACGATTTGCCTGTGCTACCTGTTGGGTAAGTCGCCGGTACTCATCCAGGTGGCGGTTTAACTGTGGCTTGCGGCCCCGAGGCTTGTAAAGTTCATCCCCACGCTTAACCAGGCTGGCAATTAGTTGGTCCCACTGCCGGCTGCCGACTGCCCCGACCTGTTTAAGCTGGTGGTGAACCTCGTCGGGATTAAGGTCCTTAATATTTGCCAGTTTCTCCTGATTAAAGCTAAAAACTGCTTGATACAAGTCCTGGTCGACGTTGGCAAGCATTTTAGCCAGCTTGTCTTCGCCAAAGCGGTGACCGTCCATGTCGGTCACCGTCACCAGGCCACCACCCTTGCCGGCCGTCCGCCGAATGCGGTACAGGGTCCCGTGATCCTCCACGAGAATGCTTCCTCCATAAGTGCTAGTCGCCCGTGGCTTGTACTGCTGGTAGCGGTTCTTCCCCTTCGCGTTCGCAAAGCCAAACAGGATGCTCCGGATAAAGGTCGCCAGAGTAGTTTTTCCAGCCTCGTTACTGCCAAAGATTACCTGGGGACTGGCAGAAAAATCAAAGTCCTGGTCGTGCCACTTTCCAAAGCCGTCAATGTGGGCACTCTTAATTTTCACTGTTGATCCCCCCTAACACCTGCTTGGCGAGTTGATAAAGTTTCTCCGGGGTAAGTTCCGCCCCTAACTGGTCAAATAAAACATCCTGGCGGAGTAGGGGCTGGGCGACGCGGGCAATGTTCTCTGGTGTAAAGACCGCCTTTTGCGCGTCCGTCCAGAAACGCTGGTCCAGGTCCGTTAACTTCGGAAGAGCAGTGGTTGGCGCTATGGATAACTCATAGGGCCACCACTTTATCTGGTTCTGGCGGGTAAGTTGATCCTGGAGGTGGTTAAGGAGGGTCCCATCACGGAGCATTGTCCGGCATTCCGGCGATAGCTGGTCCGTGTTTTCGAGCTGAAAGGCCACAAGGGTCAAGCTATTTTCTGTTAGCTTGGTGCCCGCCTGGGTAACCGCCTCTGCGAGTGCCTGCGGGTTGGTAACCGACGAAAGGTCAACCCCCGCCTTAGCCCAGGCGATTCCGTCGAGGGGCTTAAAGGCCGGTACCAGTTGGTGACCACGACTTTCCACCAGGTAGTAGCCATGCTGGCCACCCTCGTTCTTGTGCCGCCCCTGGGGGATGCCACTGTAAACAATTGGCGGCTGGGCGTTTAAAAGCTGGTGCTTGTGGATATGGCCCAACGCCCAGTAGTCATAATGCTTAGCACGGAGTTCGTCAAGCGTGAAGGGGGCGTAGTGGTTACTGCCACCGGCCTGGTACTGGGCACCATGCAGCATCCCAATTTGCCAGTCCGTACTTTTCTTGACGGGAAAGCTGGCGGCAAAATCCTCATCAACCCACCGCTGAGCATAGCTAAAGCCGGTGATGGCAACGCTGGTCCCGTCGCTCAGGGTCAGGTGCTTAGTGCTAACGGTGGGGCCGAAGACGCGGACGTTGGCGGGCAAATCAATCTGTTGGTCCGTCCCAGTATTAAAGTCGTGGTTCCCATAGGACAGGAAAACGGGAATGCCCGCCGCCGCTAGGCGTTGCAGCTGGGCCACGAAGAAGTCAATCGCCGCGATGCTCTTTTGCTCGCGGTCAAAGACGTCGCCGACAATTAGCATAAAGTCAACGTCCTCATCAATTGCGGCGGTCACGATCTTCTTAAAAGCCGCGAAAGTTGCCGCGTGAACCCGTTGCCAGAGTTGGTGCGGAATGTCTGTTAGCCCCTGGAACGGACTCGCCAAGTGTAAATCTGCAGTGTGGATAAATTTCATAAACTCCCCTTCTTACAGGAATGGCCCCCAGCATCCGGATCAAACCGAATAGTGGAGGCCACTTATCATTTACCAAGAAATAGTGCTTACTGCTTGTTTTGGTCAGGCATTAAGTCACTGTAGAGGTCTTGGATAGGACTGGTAATCGTCTTGTTCAGTTGTTGCAGCATTTGGTCGACTTGACGTTCTTGGTTCATCAGGTTTTGAACGGCCTTTTTACCGCTGATTTCCTTAGCCAGGGTTTGGATTGCCTTGATTTCGTCATCGGAAGGCTTCTCACCCTTCATTTGCTTTTGTTGGGCGCCCGCCTGCATTTGTTGGAACTTCTTGAAGGAATTAAATGCTTCCGTGTCGGCCTTTAATTCGTCCAGGGCCTTCTTTAAACCTTGGTATTCCTGGGTATCAACAAGTTGACGACTCATTTCGTTTGCTGAATCGTAAATATTTACAACCATTGTAAAAAAACTCCTTTTTGATTATTTACTACAAATTGTATCATGTTTGCCTTCCCGATTAAAAGGGGACTAGAAGAGGGACTTAACACTGTCCCAGATCTTATTGGCCCGGTCACTGAAGTCGTTGACCGTCTGGTTAAAGCGGTCGGTGAGGTCACTGCCGTTGTCAAAAAGCGACTTCCAACCGGACGGCTTCTTCAAGCGTTTGTTGGCCCGCGTCTGGGCATCCTCAACCGTAAACTTAGTCCCCGGCGTATTCGGCAGAATCCCCGTCATTTCGGTCTTGAAGAGGCTGTTGATGTTGTGCTCAGAAATATCCTGGAGGACATGGCTGGAATTCGTGTCGTCATACCCTTCCCAGGTGGCGACCACAACGTCGGGAGTGTAACCAACGATCCACTTATCACGGTCGTTGGACTCATCGCCCTTGACACCGGAATTGGTCGTCCCGGTCTTCCCGGCCAGGGTGTAGCCACTCGGCTTGGCCGTTTCACCGGTCCCGTGCTCGTAGACGCCAATCATCATACTGGTCATTTCCTTAGCGGTCTTGCTGGAAATGACGTGTTTGACCTTAGAGCCCTTGTTCTGGGCAATCACCTTCCCCGAGGCATCCTCAATCTTGGTGATGTAGTATGGGGTCGGCATCTGCCCGTCGTTATCAAAGGTAGCGTACGCCCGGGCCATTTGTTGGGGAGAGACCCCCTTCGTCATTCCACCGAGGGCCAAAGCCAGGTTCCGGTCGCCCTTTTCAACCGGCAGGCCAAACTTTTGCGCCATCTTGTAACCCTGGTTGACCCCAATCTTGTTGAGGAGCCAAACAGCAGGGGCGTTCAAACTTTCGTACAGGGCCTTGTACATTGGCACACTACCGCTATAAGTATCGTCATAGTTCTTTGGCGTGTAGTTGTTTGTCCCGTACGACTGCTTCTTGTCCTGCAAGGTTGAATCATAGAAGTAACCGTGCTCCAAAGCAGGCGTGTAAACCACGATTGGCTTGATCGTCGACCCAGGCTGCCGCCGCATCTGGGTTGCCCGGTTAAAGCCACGGAAAACGTGCTTACCCCGGCCCCCAACAACCGCCGTTATGCCCCCTGTCTTCGGGTTCATTGCAACCGAAGCAGATTGGACCATTGTCCCGTCACTTGAATTGGTAGGGAAGTTATCGTCATCTTGATAAGTGTCCTGCATTGATTCCTGCTGTCCCTGGTCGAGGGTGGTGTAGATCTTATAGCCGTCATTCATGATTGACTTTTCCGACAAGTTATAGTGGCTCTCTGCCTCGAAGATCACCGCATCAAAAAAGTAAGGGTACTTATAGCTGTCGTTGGCAACGTAACCACTGTTGATTCCCAGCGGGGTCTTCTTGTAACTGTTGGCCGCTGATTGACTTAACTTATTATTTTCGACCATTAATTGGAGAACCAGGTTCCGCCGTTGAAGCGTTGCCTTTGGGTGTTCAATCGGGTCATAGATCCCTGGCGACGTCAGCATTCCCGCCAACATAGCCGCTTGGGGAACGGTCAGTTGACTGGCGTTCACGTCGAAGTAGCGCCGGGCGGCATCCTGGATTCCCCAGACCCCGTGACCAAAGTAGGCGTTGTTTAGGTACATCGTCAGGATCTGGTTCTTCGAATACTGGTTCTCCACTTCCACTGCAATGAAGATTTCCCGTGCCTTCCGTGAGAAAGTCTGTTGCTGGGTCAAAAAGGCATTCTTGACCAACTGCTGGGTCAAGGTACTACCCCCACCAGAAATGTAGTCCCGGTGGAGGAGCTTATTCTTTACCAGCAAAAAGGCAGCCCTGCCAAGGCCCCTAATGGAAAAACCGTGCTCATGGTAAAAATTCCGGTCTTCTGTCGACAAAACCGCGGCCGGAACGTTTGCTGAAATTTTATCCAGCTTGACATAGGTCCCTTTTTGCGAATAAAGGCTACCAGCCGACTGTTTCTTATTATCGTAGATCATCGTGGGGCGTGATAGCCGATTCTGCAAATTTTTGACATTCGCCGTCTTAGCAATGAAAGTCAGGTGAATGCTTGCAATCAGAAAAATACTCAAAAAGACGATAATCAGCCAACGGGTAATCTGGTACCGGTGCCAAAAACGACTGACATTTTTCTTCACTAGCTGCCAGAAAACGTTTAACTCCTTGCGCATCTTCCTACCAACTTCTTTTAACCACGCAGTGATGCGCTCCTTAGTTGAATTAGGTTGTGGTTCGCGTTTCATTTCCGATCTCCATTTGTTCGTTTTTAGACTGCCTGTTATTTTAGCATACTTTTTTGTCAGAAGGCCGGGCCAAAGTAATCCTTTAGCAAGGCTTTAATTTTTACGACAAAATAAAAAGGCTGGAGAATTTTCCAACCTTTAATATTTTGTTTGATTATGATTTACATTTCATCGGGAGCCTTAATGTCGAGCATTGCCAAGGCGTCCTTTAAGATATGGCTAACTGCTTGTACCAGGGCGAGCCGGGCAGGTTGTTCATCGTCATCATGTAAAATCCGGTTGTGGGCGTAGTACTGGTTGAACTTTTTGGAAAGTTCCAAGGCGTACTTGGCCACCACCGACGGGTCGTAGTTAACGGCAGCCCGTTCAACAGCGTTACTGTATTGACTAAGGAAGCTGAGAATATCCCAAGCAGAGTCACCAATCTTGGTCAGGTCAACGTTACTGAAGTCCCGAATGCCACCCTTGCGTAGAATGCTCTCGGCCCGGGCACGGGCATACTGAACGTACGGACCAGTTTCCCCTTCAAACTTAACGACGTCTTCCAGTTTAAAATTAACCGCGTTCCGCCGGTCATTCTTCAAGTCGTGGAAAATAACCGCACCGACACCAACCTGCTTGGCAACTTCGTCCGCGTTCTTCAGGGTTGGGTTCTTTTCAGCAATCTGTTGACGAGCGAGTTTGATTGAATCGTTCAGCACGTCTTCGAGGTCAACCACGTTCCCCTTCCGCGTTGACATCTTCTTACCATTCAAATTCATCAGACCGAAGGAGATGTGCTCCAGCTGGTTCCACCAAGTGAAGCCCATTTCCTTTAGGACGGCCTTTAACTGCTTGTAGTAGTTTTCCTGTTCGGCACCAACCACGTAAAGGGACTTGGCATGGCCGTACATCCGCTTTCTAAACAATGCGGTTGCCAGGTCACGAGTAATGTAAGTGGTCGTTCCGTTACTCTTAATAATCAGCGGTGGGGTCAATTTGTAAGCATCCAGGTCAACAATTTGGGCACCCCGGCTGGGCTTCAGGAGGTGCTTATTTTTCAACAGTTGGATTGGGGCGTCCATCTTTTGGGCACTGAAGGCTTCCCCGTGGAAGGAGTCAAAGTGAACATCCAGCATGTCGTAAACCTTTTGGAACCGTTCGATTGAGATTTCACGGAACCAGTGCCATAAGCGCCAGGCTTCCTTATCACCATGTTCCAGCTTGGCAAACCATTCCCGGCCGAGTTCAGTGTATTCAGGGTGCTCGTCCGCTTCAGTGTTGATTCGGACATAGTACTTCAGTAAGGTGTTAATTGGGTCCTTTTTGACCTCTTCTTCACTTCCCCACATCTCGTATGCGGCCATCAGCTTACCGAACTGGGTGCCCCAGTCACCAAGGTAGTCAACCCGAATCAGGGTGTAATTTTCCTTTTCCAAAATCCGGGCAACGGCTTCCCCAATCATTGTGGAGCGCAGGTGCCCCATCCCCATTGGCTTGGCAATGTTTGGTGAGGAGTAATCAATTACCACGTTGGCTTGGTGACCCAAGTCCTTCTTACCGTAACCTTCCGGGTCAGCAAGGATAGCCTTAATGATCTCGGCCCCTACCTGGGCCTTATCCAGGAAGAAGTTAATGTACGGACCGGCAACGACGACCTTTTCAAAGCCCGTTTGGTCAATCTTTTTAACCAGGTTAGCCGCAATCATCTGCGGTGCCTTATGCAAGGCCTTGGCTAAAAAGAAGGTGGGAAAGGCATAGTCCCCGTTGTTGGCATCCTTTGGTCGTTCAATTTTATCCGCAATCTCGTCAAGTGACAGGTCTGGCAGCGCTGCCGCAACCGCTGTTGCTACTTGTTGCTTTTCATCCATCTGTACGTCCTCCTTAATAAAAAGTCTCCAGTATTACTAAAAATACTAGAGACGAGAATTCCCGCGGTACCACTCTAATTGAAATTGGTTTCCACTCATTATTACTTATATTAAATCAATCCTGCTTTGCACGCCTTCACTAACCACCAGCTCCTAACTTCCACCAACTTAGAATCGCTTTTCCTGACTGTTAGCTACTACTCAACGCAGTTTCACAATCACATATTATAGCAAAATCCTCCTTAATTACAAGTTAAGTGGAATGAAATAAGTTGGGAAAAAGCATCAGCGTGCGTTTTTGGTTAGTATAGGGCGATTGTTAGGTCAAAGGGCTTGTTTCGCGGCACTAGACACTAGCCGGTGGCTTTCCCGTGATTACTGTGTAATATTTGGAGAAATAAAAGAGACTAATGAGAAAACTTTATTCTCTCATTAGTCTCTTTCCTATAAGCGGGTAACGAGAATCGAACTCGCGACGCAACCTTGGGAAGGTTAAGTTTTACCACTAAACTATACCCGCATAACTAACTTAATTGATAACACTAAGTTAGTATATACCTTTTATTTCTTTTTGTCAGCCTTTTTTGTCACTTTTTTCCGACTTTTTGCTGGCTTTTTCTTGGCCGTCTTCTTTTCGTCCGCATCATCATCGTCTTTTTCTTCTCGTGGAACAGCCTTGATCATTTTTGCTTCACTTTGGCGAATAACTGCCCGGCCATTAAGCTCGTTGACACCACTCCTGTCAGCTGGATCAAAGTCGTTGATGGAAACCATGATTGAATTGTTGTAGACCTTTTCAACTACACCTTGGAAGTCGTGATCCATTGACCCAAACTTCTTGCAGCCAACCACATCACCAATTTCAAAATCAGCCACTCGTTTTCACCTCGCTACTATTTCCAATAGGATAACAGGAAACACTTTACTCTTTTTTCGGCTTTTTTTCAAGTCAAAAGCAAATTGGTCATTGTACATAATTATGATAAAATCATAGCAGAAAGGGGGGACAGCGAAATGCTCAAGCTGTTTTGGGAATTTATCGTCCTGATTCTTTTGTTTACCAACATTTTTGGTAACCATTCTAAAAAGGAAAAACATGTCTCGGACTGGTTAGGGATTGCCCGGATTACCTTCTTCATTCTCTTAACCCTAGCCGTTATCCAATTTATTATCGTTTTCCCTGCTAACATTGTCTGGCACATTATCTGGCTACTATACCTAGTGGCAGTTCACATCCTGATGGAAAATGCCTTCCGGCTTAAGCGGGAAACATTTGGTAACCCCCTTCAAGCTTTCATTGTTACGATGGCGTTAGTCATCACTTTGATAATTATTATTGCTTTATTTTAAATAAAAGCTTGCATTCTGATAAAAAACCAGTATAATAATTATTGTTGTTTGATAGAGACAAATAGCAATGCCCCAGTGGCGGAATTGGCAGACGCGCAACGTTCAGGTCGTTGTATGGGTTTCCATGTACAGGTTCGAATCCTGTTTGGGGCATCAGATAAGTCCGGTAGATATTATTCTGCCGGGCTTTTTTCGTACGTGGGGGAAATAATGAAAACTAATCAGAAAATTTATGAAGTATTTATGGCGGTGCTCGCCATCATTTCGATTATCCTAATCGTCCTTAGTTACGGGTCGGTCATTGATATCAACCATGGCTACCCTGAACTGTTGAACAACGCCATCTTAATCATCTTTACCATTGATTACTTTACCCGTCTCTTCCTTGCCAAAGATAAGAAAAAATTCTTTAAGGAAAACATTTTTGACCTCCTATCTATCATCCCGGTCAGTGCCTCCTTCAACCTCTTCCGGTTTGACCGCATTGGACGACTCGTCGTTGTCTTCCGCCTTGTCCGCCTAATCGGGCTTACCGGTAAGCTAAACCGGTTGCTAAAGATTAACGGCTTGATATACATCATCTACACCAGTATCGCTATTTTGATTGTCAGTGCTTCGATGTACTCAATCAGTGAGCGTGTTCCTTACGGCGAATCACTATGGTGGGCCATCGCAACTGCTACCACGATTGGTTACGGGGATATTTCACCCCACACCTTTCTCGGCAAGCTTGCTGCAATCCTGTTAATGGTGATTGGAATCGGCTTTGTCGGGGTTCTTACTAGCTCCCTGACTAATTTCTTCATCCAGGACCACACCAACGACCGGATGGCAACCGTCTTAAACAAACTAAGCGACCTCGAAAAATCAAACCGGGAGCTCCAAGCTGAAGTCCGGAAACTTTTGGAAGAAGAACGCAATAAATAAAATAATAGGCCTTTAGGGGATTGATCACCCTCCTAAAGGCCTATTATTTTATGCTTTAACCCGTTGAATCATTGTCCCGTAACCGGTCAACACTAAAAAGCGCGGTGCCACTTGTACGTTAGCAATATTCGTATTAAAACGAATATTAACGATTCCGTCAGCTCCCTTTGCTTCGGCCCGTTCCTTCATCTTCTCCTTGACCTCATCAAAGAGCTGGTCCATAGATTCAAAAGCATCAATTGCGTCACTGGTCAACATCAAGTGACCCGTTGCGTTGACAACGCCTAAGATGCGGTGCGCTTGCGGATAATTCTCTGTTGATAAAAACACTCGACCCTATCCCCCCTTCCTGTCGTTAAGTATAACAAGATTTTTCTCTTTATTGACCAAACAAATAGCCCCCAGAACTTGGTTAATCCAAATCCTGGGGACTTTGTGCACAGGGAATATATCCCCTGGCTATACGGAAGGAATCTCGCCACTTTGCTCTGGAACTGATTAATTACCTAACATTTTGATTCTAACTTCCGCAAAGTCGCATTTTGTATACCATGAGTAAAGCGCACCCCGGTGACCTGACTCACTTCATAAACTTTACCAATACTATGGGTCACTCTTACGTTGCTTCTGCCTACTCCTTATGTCCTTCGGCTCCTTACATCGTGGGAGATCTTCATGACGAATCATGATCTCTTTTCTTCTTTCCTTCCACACTTTTAATATACCACTACTTGTAAGCGGTTGCAACCATATTTTAAACTAAATTGAATGCATCAAAGCAGCGATAGCTACCGCATTATTCAGGGCGTGAATCAACATACTATTCTTGATATTTCCCGTCTTCCGGTAAACGTACGCCAGCACCATCCCCATAAAACAGTAGAGAAAAAAACTCACGATTGTTGTGCTGGCGTGGGCTGATGAGAAAGCAATCCCGGATAAAATAACTTTAGGCCAAAAGCGCGCTGGCTTGAAGAAAAGATTGGTTAAGAGCCCCCGGAAAATCAACTCTTCGGCAACCGGGGTCAGGGTAAAGGAAGAAATTACAAATACACCGGTTACTAACCTGTTATGGTCCAGCATTTGCCGAATTAGCTCGTTATTCGCCGTCCCGCTCTGGTGAAAGATTACTTCGTTGAGCCAGGAGAAAAACATCATCCCGACCACCACAACAAGGTAGCCACCGATTATCGTACCAACCTTGATCCCGGTCCTCTGGGGCAGCTGGTTGTACCGGTGAAAAACGTAGCTAGCCCGGTTGATAATGAACAAAAAGATCAACACAAACAGGCTAGACATCACGATTGCGACCCCCTGGTTATCAGGCCGCCGGTTAGCAATTGCCACTGCCATGGGAGGTATTTGAATAAGAACATAAAAGAGAAGAAAAAGGCCCACCCGGTAAAGGAAGTTCCCTAGTTTAGTCTCCTTGATTTTCATCTTCTTGCTTTTTTTCCTCCTTTAAGCGAATTGCCTTGCGCCGTTGGTAAGTTTGCTTAGCAGTAAATCGCGTAACAATCAGGTTCGCCACAATGAAGCCAACAATCCATAGTCCATACATTAGCCAGCCCGAGATTAACTTGGCAATGGTTAAAGTAACTAAGATGGTAAAAATAATAAGCGGCGGCAAAATAACCTTTATTAAGTATTCAGCTTTCATAACATTTCTCCCTTCGTACTTAAACGATCACCGCGGGCACTTACCGGTACTCTGACGAATAACCAGTTGAACTGGAAAACGTTCGACCCGCTCTGGTTCAGCGTCCGGATGGTTAATCTTGCTTAATAAAATCTTGGTGGCCCCGACTCCCAGCTTAAAAATCGGCTGGTGAATCGTCGTTAACTGCGGGTAAACATATTCGTCCAGAATAATATCATCATAGCCGATGACAGAAATATCTTCCGGAACACGGACCCCTTGTTCCCGCAATCCCCGCATCAGACCAATGGCAACTTCGTCATTGGCCGTAAAAACAGCGGTTGCGCCACTCTCAATTACTGGCCGGGCCATTTGGTAGCCACCGTCCTTGCTCAGGTCGGCCTTCAACAAGTTATGGTCCTCATCAAATTCAATTCCCTGGGCATTGATAGTCTCCTGGAATCCCGCCATCCGTTGTTTAAAGTTTTCGGTGATATTTTTAACCCCCAAAAACAACATCTTAGTGTGTCCAAGGGATAGGAGGTGCTGGGCTGCTAACTGGCCACCGTGGTAGTCATCCGTCAGCACCCGGGCCCCCTGCTGGTCATAATTACGGTCAAACAAGATATACGGAATGTCTCGGTTGCTGAGGGCCTGGTTAATCATTTCAGTCGTCATCCGGGCGCTAGCAATGATGAGGCCGTCGATGGAGCGCTCAACCATCTGCTCCAGGTACTCTTGCTCTAACTTTGGTTCCCGGTTAGCACTGAAGATCAGCGGAATTAGCTTTTCCTGACGGGCAACCCGCTGGACCCCTTCAACAAAAGTCCCGAAAAAGGACTCACTGACGTTAGGCACCAGGACGCCAATTGTGTTAATATTTCCTTTCATAATTAAGCTCCGGGCGTGAAAGTCCGGCACGTATTGGTACTGGTCACGAAGCTTAATAATTTTTTCACGGGTAGTTTTACTAAACCGCTTCCCCTTACCGTTTAATACCTGTGAGACAGTCGTCACTGAGACACCGGCCATTCGTGCAATATCACGAATTGTAACTTTCTTTCTCATTATTTTCCTCTTCCATCGTTCTTTTTAATTAAAAATATTAAGCTAAAATTGTAAGTCATGCAAATTATTGTTGATCAAAAATGTCATACAGAACTTGGCGAGTCGTTGCCGCCTGTGTTCCCCGGACCCGCACATAGTCAAGTTGGGCAAGTAAAATATCGTATGTCCACATTGAAGAAAGGTCGTGCTCATTAAAGTAGTGGAGAGTCAGTTTGACCCGGTCCCGGCTAGCAATCACTCCTTCAAAGTCATCAGCCCCCTTATACTTTGCGGTGCCAATCACTACTGGTAGCTGGTTAGTAAATGAATCGTTCAAGACGTTGTTCAAAAGGTCACCCTTGGTATAGTCCGGGTGATTGTCAATGAACTTTTGCACCTGCCAAATATCAAAGTAATGGTACTGGTGAGCAACCTTGGTCTTCTCCGAAATGGTCATCAGGTAGTCCGTCCCCTTAGCCACGTACTCAATACTGCTGAGACGAATTGCAATCAGGCCGTTGATCTTGCCATCCCAGTCAATACTGATCAAAAGGCAAAACAAAGAATCAATTGCAAGAACAAAGCCAACGTTAAAGTAGTCATCATTTGGAATATTATGGACCTCAATCAGCGTTCCCTGCTGACGGGCGATAACCAGCTGAGCACGAATTTCATTTAGTTTCATTTTTGCCATTATTATCTTCCTTATAGTCGTTATCCCTTTCTATTTTCCGGGTTTTACCCATAATTTTCAAATATTTTTGTTAGTGATAATTTCACAACCAAATATTGTGAATTTACGGTGGGAATCCCCCATATTTTGTAGTAAGATGGTTCTTGTGCTAAAAAAAGTAAAGAGGGGCCATTATGGTGATAATTACAGCAGGAATGATTGGTGTCGGAAAAACAACCTTAACGGGTAAAATTGCTGAACACCTTCACACTAAAGCATTTTTTGAACCGGTCGGTAATAACCCGGTTTTACCGTTATATTATAAGGATCAAAAGCAATATGGTTTCTTACTACAAATTTATTTCCTTAATAAGCGGTTTTCAATGATTAAACAGGCCTTGGCGGACGACAACAACGTCTTAGACCGGTCAATCTACGAAGATGCCCTATTCACTCGCGAAAACAACGCGGAGGGTAACATTACAGATACCGAGCTTGAAGTCTACCTGACCTTACTGGACAACATGATGAAGGACCTCCAACAGTTGCCAAAGAAAGCCCCGGACCTAATGGTATATTCCGAGACCGACTTTGAAACGATTCTTTACCGGATCAAGAAGCGGGGGCGTGACTACGAACAAATCGACAATAACCCCGAGCTAAAGGATTACTACTACAAGATGTGGAGTGCCTACAAGCAGTGGTACAAGGACTACGATGCTAGTCCCAAGATGAAGATTGACCTGGAGAAGTACGATCTGGAAGATCCGGCCAACGTTAAAACCGTCTTAGAAATGATTGATGACCGGCTTAAGACAATCCGTTAATAAATAAAAGGAGCTGGAAAAAGCAGCAGAGCGCTCTCCTGCTTTTTTCAGCTTCATTTTTATTTTACCAAAGCAAAGCGACGAAGGAGGGTAATGGCGCCGGCAGAACCGGCCCCACCCAAAATTGAAAGCCAGGTGATTCGGTGGGGATGATGAGCCCGACTCGCCTTTACCTCATGACTGCTAGCCGGGGCCATTGGCGGTTCCTTAAAAACCGCCGGTCGATGCATAGCGGTCCGCTGCGGTTGATGGTCATACTTGGTAAGTTGGAAGTTACTGATAATTTCGTTGAGTTTCCGGTCATAATGGGGATCGGTTGCATACCTTCCTAAGAGGGCATGGGTCGCTAGCCGGTAGCTTTTCGCAGCCCGTCGGTGAACACCATCGTACAAGGGGTCTTCCAATGTCTGAGCATAATCATGGAGGGACTGGTAATCATTATCATACCAACGGAAGTAATCCTTAATCTCATGCCGGTGTCCTTCTTTATCAAATTCAACGGTTGGTTGCAAAACAGACCGTGTTTGAAACGCGCCCTTGACCCCAAATAAGTTATGGTAGGGCTCCCGAGCCAGGTCACTCGTTCCCCAGTTGCTTTCCAAAGCGGCCTGGGCAATTACGATTGACGGATAGAGGTCAAACTCTGCCCCAATCCGCTGGGCATCCTTGGCAATTCGGGCAATAAAGGCGGCCTGGTCCGGTGAAGGGTGCTTTAAGGGGTATTCACTAGAATCCGGACCACTTTCCGGCAGCTGGTTATCAGCCATCCCCCCATTAGTCGTGACTTCGCCATCGCTGGGTGCCGGCTGGTTCCCGCTGCGAAAGTCTTGGCCCCGTGCAAAGCCCCGCTGGTAGGCAACCGCAGCCACATCGTCCCCACCTGGTTGTGCAGGATGCCCCTGGAGGCCATCACTCACCCCCTGGCGAAAGGCTTGCTCATACACCTGCCCCACTTGCGCAAGGGCTGACAAAAAGGCACTGGCATACTCATCGTCGCGTTGCTTAACCTGGTTTTCGTCGACCAACTGGCGGTTCAAAACGGCTTGTCTAGCATCCAGGTAAGCATCCTCAGAGACGCTTGCGGCCAAGACGCCAGAAGCATTTCCGAAGACGGTTAGTCCCGCCATTAGTCCAATAATAAATTGTCGTTTCATAATATCCTCTCCTCATCGTTATCCTTATTTATTAAATACGGACAATTGATGAGGAGGCACTTTTTTACTAAAAAAAGAGGATTTCGGTGCTTCGCCGAAATCCTCTTTGCACTTTAAATTTTAGTAAATAACCACTGGTTCGTTGATTTCCATGTCGTGGTATGCCGTTCCGGCATCTGCCGGGTGCATGTTTGCACAACCGTGTGAGCCACCAGTCGTCGTCAGGTATTCCGTCTTGGACCAGTTGTTCCGCCAGCTGGCATCGTGGAAGCCACAGCCGGTATCGGTAAATGGTGACCAGTATTGAACTGGACTGCTGTACAGTGATCCATCATCGTTGGAGCCACGCAGAGTAGCTGGTGATTGCTGGTACATGATGTACCAAACACCCTTTGGCGTCCGGTTACCTGGTGTGTTACTCCCCGTTACCACGTCAGCATCAAAGACACACTTGCCATTCTTGTAGAACCATACGTGCTGGTCAGCCAGCGACAGTTCAACATAGGTATTGCCAATACCGTTATTAGCGGTAACACCATAACCAGTCCCCCGCCGGTTATAACCGGTACCGTAAATATCAGCCTTAGCATTAACCATATTCTTGCCATCCGCAAGCGCTTGGGCCAAGGATTGACCGGCACGTTGGTCACTGATCTTCCAACCATAAGAGCCCTTATCAGAAGTGGTAATTTCCTTGCCAGAGTGGGTTCTAAACTTGAACGACTTGCCCAGTGTTGCCTGCTTATCGTTAATCTTGGCAATCTGGCCGTTAACAGCGTGAGTATTAAAGCTGTACTTGCCGTTCTGGTAGGTTGCGCTTGTGATAATGTCGTTAGAGTTCAACTTGTAGATTTCGTTTTCAACCTTGTAGCTAATCTTCTTGTTAACTAAGTCCTTCAACTTCGTCTTTTCGTTTTGAACCGCCTTGCTGTCAGCAGTTAACGGCTGGGTATAGTGGGCGGTTAAACGAACTGTCCCGTTATTCTTCTTATTATCAAACTGCTTCAGCAAGTTCTTAGTATCATACTGGTTCCCCTTCTTCGCAGCAATAGTGCTAATCTTGCCGTTTTCCAGCTTGGCATAAGCGTCAACCGGTGCCTTACGTCCCTTGTTCATCTCTTGAACTGCCGTTTCGACGGCATCACGCATTGCGGCAGTTTGGCTGCTGGAATGTTCTGGTGTAACCAGGACATTTTGTTTCTTGCCACTTGGGAAGAACGTCCGCTGCTTCTTTTGCGCCGCCACAAACTTATCCTTGTCGCTACTAGTAATGCCAGAGCCACTTGCTTGACCGTTGTAAATCAACTTACCATCAAGGTAAACATCATTGGTCCGGTCGGTGGCCTTAACCTTTTGGTAGGCCTCATCCGTGATCATTCCACCAACTGCAACCCCGTTAACCGTTGTGTTACGGTTAAAATGCGTGTGTTGGTGCCACGTCATTATTACACCTAATAGAACAATTACAACAGCAATAATTGCAATAACTAAACGTCTTGCTTTCAATTGCATTTTCAAACTCCCTAAAATTTATTTTCTTTAGTCGAACTAAAGATAACGATCATATTGTACCAGTATTTATGACATTTAGCACACTTCATTTCTTATTTCTGCAATCTTTCTGTAACAAATGTCTTATTTACGTAAACTAATTGCCCTTTTCTTAACATTATTAGGCAAAAACAGGGTTTGGCATCCTTGTACCATCCCCTGCTTTATTTTTTCCTTTATTGGCGATTAAATTTCTAAATAACTATTCTTCTTCACATCAACCTTTTTATTGTTCTTATCCGTCTTAACAACGGTGACATCACAAGGGGCTTCCCGAATAGTATATGCGGCCGTTGAACCAACAATTAGCCGACCAATCATGTTCAAGCCAGTTGCCCCAATCACGATTAGGTCAATGTCATTCTTTCTTGGGTAGTCTTCGGCCAACTCTAACTTAGCGTTACCAACCTTAACCTCAGTAACGACGTCGGTGATACCGGCTGATTCCGCCGTCTTCTTATATTCATCCAATCGCTTTTCCATCGTATCGATTGCTGGTTGGTAAATGCTTCGGTCAACGAGACTGTAACCGTTCGGGCCGCCAGATGGAACCTTTTCACCATTAATTACACTAAGCAAGAACAATTGAGCCTTGTTTAATTTTGCCGTCTCGACCGCCTTGTCAAAAGCCATATCGGCCTGCTTGGAACCGTCAATTCCCACTAAGATCTTTTGATAAGTCATATTGACACCCCCACTTAATTGATACATTTATTTTATCACAAAGTCACAAGTTCACTTAGTCACTTACCAAATTCTTAATGGCTTCCATGTAGATTGCCATCGACTTAATTAGGTCATCGACTGGCTGATATTCGTTTGCCTGGTGCATCGTATTTGGCGTGTTTGGCATCAGGGCCCCAAAGGCAACGCCCCGCTTCATCAGCCGGCCATAGGTTCCACCGCCGACAACCTCTGGCTGGGCGTTCTTATCGCCACTTTGGTTAATATATGCCCGCATCAGCGTCTTAACAATTGGATCATCAGGGTCAACGTAGTGTGGAGCTTGAGCCGGGCCCTGCTTAACGGTAATCCCGAGTGGCGTGGCAACCTTTTCAACTGTTGCTTGTAACTGGTCCGGTGAAATACCCTTAGGAAAGCGGAAGTTCATGTTAATGGTCCCACCATTTTCAAGGTCAAATTTCAAAATTCCGGCATTCATTGTTAACTCACCCATTACGAGATCGGTAAAGGCCCCGTTAAAGCCATCCATCCGGGTGTCAAGATGCAGATATTTACCCAGGAAGTGGATGAAGTTCTTAGCACCCTTTGCAAATTCGTACTGGTCGAGGAAGTTGGCCAGATATGTTCCGGCGTTAATCCCCTTTTCTGGTTCCATCCCGTGAGCAGCCTTACCGATAACTGTGATGGTCAGTTCATCCCCATTTTCTGCAATATTACCGGAAATTGGGTTCTCACCAACAAAGCGGGCAAAGTCATCCCGGATTTGCTGGTTATCGGCAGCCGTAATTACCGCCACCGCCTCACGAGGGACCATGTTGAAACGCAGTCCCGATTTAAAACTCTTCAGTTGGTAGGCCCCATCGTTACTAGCTGGCACAGACAAGAGCAAGGAAACTTGTCCTTTTTCACCGTTGATAACCGGGAATTCAGCATCTGGTGAAAAGCCCAACGTTGGTGCCGGTTCCACTTCAAAGTAGCGGTGCATTCCCGTCCAGTTACTTTCTTCATCTGTTCCCACAATAAAGCGGACCCGCTTATTAAACTTGGTCCCCTGGTCTTTCAAATATTTGAGGGCATAGTATGCCGCCATCCCGGGACCCTTATCATCGGAGGCCCCCCGACCATAGAGGTTACCATCCTTAATTACCGGATCAAAGGGGTCTGTATCCCACCCCTCCCCAGCAGGCATGACATCAACATGGGCCAAGATAGCCAGGGTGTCGTTACCTTCACCACATTCAGCGTAGCCGACCACGTTATCGATATTCTTGGTTTTAAAGCCATCTTGGTCAGCCATTTCTAAAAAGGCATTCAGTGCTTGGGCGGGGTGGGGCCCAAGCGGGTATTCATCCGTTGCCGCATCATCATCTCTAACACTTGGAATCTTCATTAATGAAATCAGATCCATCAAGTAGTCCTTCTTTTGGCTTTCTGCTGCCTTGAGCCAATCTGTCATAATTTATCCCTCCATCAAAGTAATCATTACCGCTAAAATAATGATACCATTAAAGCAAGCGTTACAAAATCTAAAGGAGACTTTTAAAATGAAAAAACTTTCCGATCAAATTCTTCACCAAGTAATCAAACCTCGTCCTGCCAACAGTTTTAAGGGAACCTTTGGTAAGGTCACCCTGGTAGGGGGCAATCGTAACTTTGGTGGGGCCATTATTATGGCCTCGACAGCTGCTGTATGTGCGGGGGCAGGCCTTGTGACAACGGCGACTGACGCCAGTAATTCCGGCGCCCTCCACTCCCAACTGCCGGAAGCAATGTTTGCTGATTTCACTAATGACAAGCAAGTTGCTGACCTTGTTAGCGCCGCAACGACGGTGGTTATCGGTCCTGGTCTTGGGGATGATAAAGCCAGTGAGCACATTCTCAAGAATGTTTTTTCCAGTGTCAAACCTGAGCAAAACCTAGTCATTGATGGTTCCGCCATTACTCTGATGGCTCGGGAAAATATTTCCCAGCCAGTAGCCAACGTAATCTACACGCCCCACGAAATGGAATGGCAGCGGCTCTCTGGCATTAAAATTGGTGAACAGACTGAGGAGAAGAACCGCGCCGTCCGTGATCAGCTCAACGCAATTGTTGTTCTCAAGAAGCACCACACAGAAATCTATACCGCTAATGAGGTTTACCAGTTAACAATTGGGACCCCCGCCCAGGCTGTCGGCGGAATGGGTGATACCCTGGCCGGAATGGTCGGTGGTTTCACCGCTGAATTTCACCAGGACGTTACCAAGGCCGTGCTGGCTGCCGTTTATGCTCACAGTGCAATTGCCGAGAAGATTGCGGAAAACCAATACATTGTTCTGCCCCACCAGATCAGTCGGGCTTTACCGACCTTTATGAAGAAGATGGAACAAGCACCAAGTGAACACCACATTGGCTTCTTGAATTAATTTCCCGGGAAACTAATTGCCAGAGGAAGTTGAATTCAGAAAGGCATTCGCGAATATGTCTTATCCGTGAAATAATTTTATATATGAAGCAATTTCCGGTATATGCAAAAGCCGCGGTTGATGAAAAATTTCCTCACCAACCGCGGCTTTTTAATCTAACGAATATGCAGTTTTTGCCGAATGGCTGCAGATCGGGGACCAATGATCTGGTCTGTCAAACGGAACTTGAGGGCGAGAAAGGCAAAGACACCAACACCCAGCATCACCCCTAAAATCAAGGCAAAAAAGGCCGTAAACCGACCATAAGGACTGACGAAGTGACCAATCAAGAGCATGAATGCTTTGGTAACGACGAACATAATGATTGAGTAACAGAGAATCTGGTTAGTGGGCTTGGACATCTTGTAAAAGTGAAGGCCAAATTCCATATTGAAAGAATGCAGAATCAGGTAGTCAATCACAAACATTGACAGGCAGGTTGCCAATAGTGGTCCCAGGCCTTGCAGAAGCATGATACACGGGTACTGTAAAAGAAGCTTAATGATAATGCCGATTCCCAAAAGCTTCATCATTCGCCGGTTTTCGGAAATTCCCTGCATCATAGCAGCGGCAACGGTATAAAGGCCCATCGGAATTGACACAAAGGCCGCAAATTGGAGGACCACGATCCCCGCCTGGTCATAACGGTAGAAAACCGTGTAAATCTGTTGGGCAACCGCTGCCAGACCGAGTGAAGCCGGAATCATTACAAAGTAGAAGAGCAGCAGGACGTTTTCAATCTGCTTTCTAATCCCTTGCAGGTCGTTTTGGGCCCGGGCCGTCGCCAATAGCGGAATAACCGTCGCGGCCATGGCTGCCGCTAGGGAAATAATAATCGTGTACAGCTTGTTGGCATTGAAGGCAAACAGGGCGTAAAGAATCGTTTCCTGGTAATGGGTAAAGTGACCAACCTGGAACAGCATGTGGGGGAAGGTAAACTGGTCAATTAGCTGGTAAACCGCCACCCCCGACTCAATGATAACAAACGGGATTGACTGGTAAACCATCCGGGCAATCAGCCCCATCGTTGATACCTGGAGGTTAGACTCTCCTTGACTAATCAGGTTGTTCATCTCTCGCCGGTGGCTCATCCAGGCCCAGGTCAGGACCACAATGGCCCCAATTGCCCCGATAAAAGCCGCAAAGGTCGACTGGGTAACGGCCGCTACCCAGCTTCCCTTCTGAATCTTCATAATCAGGTAGGTGGCCGCTAGCATGTAGACAACCCGAAAGACCTGTTCTACAAACTGAGACATGGCGGATGGTGCCATCCAGTTATACCCCTGTAAGAATCCCCGACTCATCGCTAGGGCAGGGATAATCAGCACAGCCCAAGCCAGTGAACGCACCACCGGAATGACGTTTTGATCGCCATTATCCATCATCGGGGCGGCAAACATCATCACTGTCGCACAGACGACCCCCATCGCTAGAGCGACGTACATGCTCGAAATATAAAGGCGTCGACTGACCCCGTATTCATTCAGCCCGTTATAATGGGCAACCATCTTAGAGATTGCGGAAGGCAATCCCGCCGTGGCAATAATTAAGAAGATGTTGTAAATGTTATACCCCTGTGCAAAGAGGGCGTTAGCTTCGTTACTGTAAGCACCAAGCCACGTTACCCAAGGGATAACGTAAACGGCACCTAAGATTCGCGAAGTGATACTTCCTACCGTCATCCAAGCAGAACCGCTCAGCATCTTTGATTGGGCGTCCTTATTCGGATTCACCACTTGCGAACCACCGTTATGTGTTTTAGTCATGATTCGTTAAATTCCTGCCTTCTTAAAAATAAACAATCCACACCATTTTAGCGTGAAACTTTGCGGGGCGCAATTTCTTTTCTCTTTTTTAAATTTTACTTAAGGGCTAGTACTGGTCCAAGTCGACCGTTACCAGCTTGACGGTGCTTTCCGGATGTTCCCGCTTCACTGCCGCTAGGTCACTTGCTTGGGGGGCCTTTTCAAAGTGGCCCAGTTTATCATTAATGGTGATTGCCAGGCCCAGCTTGGCGAAGTCCATCGCCTCTTCCATTGTTTTCCCCTGGGTAAAGGCCTCCGGGAGGTCTGGAAAGTCCACCAGGATTTCCCCGTTCTTTACGGTAAAAAGGGCCGGATAAGAAACTAATTCCATTGTTATTCCTTTCTACGATAAAAGGAACCACCTACTCAGCGTGACGCTGAATATTGGTCCCTTCTTTCATGTGCCTATTACTTGGCAACGATGTTCACAATCTTGTTTGGTACGACAATAACCTTCTTGATGTCCTTACCATCAGTAAACTTTTTGACATGCTCATTGGCTAGGGCAACCTTTTCAGCCTCTTCCTTTGAGGTACCCTTAGTCATCTTAACCTTGGCCCGAACTTTCCCATTGACTTGCAAAATCATTTCAACTTCATTTTCAACTAAGGCTTTTGGATCATACTTTGGCCATGGTTGGTAAGCAATCGTATCACTGATTCCAAAGTGACTCCATAATTCTTCAGCCACATGCGGAATGATTGGGGAAATCATCTTGACGAAGCCCTGCATGTATTCTGCTGGCAGGTCATCCGCCTTGTAGGCTTCGTTAACGAAGACCATCAGCTGCGAAATGGCGGTGTTAAAGTGCATCCGCTCATAGTCTTCCGTAACCTTCTTAACGGTTTGGTTGTAAACCTTAGTCAGCTTGCCATCGTTAAAGTTGGAGACCCGGTCACGAAGGTGATTATTATCATCCATCAGCAGGCGCCATACCCGTTGAATCCATTTGTAGGAACCGTGCAATCCTTCTTCGTCCCACGGAACAGATTCGGTCAGTGGGCCCATGAACATTTCATATAGACGGAGGGTGTCCGCACCATACTTGTCAACGATGTCATCAGGGTTAACAACGTTCCCCTTGGACTTGGACATCTTTTCGTGGTTGGAACCAAGGATCATCCCCTGGTTAACCAACTTCATAAATGGTTCCTTGGTTGGTACTAAGCCAAGGTCGTAAAGAACCTTGTGCCAGAAACGGGCGTAGAGAAGGTGCAGGACCGCGTGCTCAGCCCCACCGACGTAGAGGTCGACTGGTGACCAGTAGTCAAGGGCTTCTTTAGAAGCAAATTCCTTGCTATTGTGGGGATCGGTGTAACGGAGCCAGTACCATGATGAACCAGCCCATTGTGGCATGGTGTTTGTTTCCCGCAAGCCGTGACGTCCCTGGTCATCGTAAACGTTGACCCAGTCCTTAACGTTGGCCAGTGGGCTCTCACCGGTCCCTGATGGTTCAATGTTATCCGTGTCGGGCAGCTTCAACGGCAATTCGTCTTCTGGTACCAAGGTTGTCCGCCCGTCGTCCCAGTGGATAACCGGGATTGGTTCACCCCAGTAGCGCTGCCGACTGAAAATCCAGTCACGCAACCGGTAGTTGACCTTCTTGTGACCAGCGTCGTGTTCTTCCAGCCAGTCAATCATCTTGGCCTTGGCATTCTTGATGTTCAGACCGTCCAGGAAGCCAGAGTTAATGTGCTTGCCGTCACCATCGAAGGCCCCCTCAGAGAGGTCGGCACCTTCGATAATGGGCTTGATTGGCAGGTCAAACTTCTTGGCAAAGTCGTAGTCCCGTTGGTCACCAGAAGGAACGGCCATCACTGCTCCGGTGCCGTATGATGCCAAAACGTAGTCACTAATCCAAATTGGCAGCTTTTCACCGTTGACCGGGTTAATGACGTAGGAACCGGTAAATACCCCGGTCTTGTCCTTGTTTAGGTCGGTCCGCTCCAGGTCAGAACGACGGGAAGTCTCTTCCTTGTACTTAGCAACTTCGTCCTTGTGTTCTGGCGTTGTCAGTTGGTCAACCAGCTTTTTTTCCGGTGCCAAGACAACGTAGGAAGCACCAAAGAGGGTATCCGCCCGAGTAGTAAAGACTTCAATCTTCGTGTCTTCGTTACCGGCAACCGGGAAGAAGACGGCAGCCCCTTCAGAGCGGCCAATCCAGTTCCGCTGCATTTCCTTAACACTTTCCGGCCAGTCAACCAGGTCGAGGTCATCAATCAAACGGTCGGCGTAGGCGGTGATCTTCAGTACCCACTGCTTCATTGGCTTCCGGTATACTGGGTAGCCACCCCGCTTTGTCTTCCCGTCTTCAACTTCTTCGTTGGCAACCACGGTCCCGCCCATGAAGTTGGGTGCCCAGTTAACCATGATCTCGTTTTCGTATGCCAGGCCCTTCTTGTAGAGCTGTTCGAAAATCCACTGGGTCCACTTATAGTATTCGGGATCAGTCGTGTTGACTTCCCGGTCCCAGTCGTAAGAAAAGCCTAAGGACTGGATTTGCTTACGGAAGTGGTTAATGTTCTGATTAGTAAAGCTCTTTGGATTGTGCCCGGTCTTCAGGGCGTACTGTTCAGCAGGCAGGCCAAAGGCATCCCAACCCATCGGGTGCAAGACGTTATACCCCTGCATCCGCTTCATCCGGGCCATTACGTCGGTTGCCGTGTAACCTTCGGGGTGACCAACGTGGAGCCCTTGACCTGACGGATATGGGAACATGTCCAGGGCGTAGTATTTCTTCTGGTCCTTATTGATCTCCGCTTTAAACGTCTTGTCCTTTTTCCAAAATTTTTGCCACTTATTTTCAATTGCTGTGTGATCGTAAGCCATAAATTCTGCTCCTTTACAATTCTGTCCGCTACTAGAATGATCGCAATAAAAAAGCCCCGCCGAAGCCCTAGCTTCAACGAGACGAAATTCAATCCGCGGTACCACCCGTTTTCTATGGTCACCCATAGCACTTAAGGCCTTAACGCGGCAGACGTCACTACCTACTCAATTCAGCAGCAATCTTCTAGACGAGTTCGCTAACAGTGCCCTCCTGCTTTCCACCACCAGCAGGTCTCTAAGAGTCGCACCGTTAACTACTACTTCTATCACGATCAAAAATATTAATTGTATTCTAACGTCCTCCCTGCCATTTTGCAAGGGGCCCACTAGATTAACCTAAAATCTTTTTCAGTTCGTCAACCTTGTCCAGATGTTCCCAAGGCAGGTCAACATCGGTCCGGCCAAAGTGACCGTAAGCCGCCGTTTTTTCGTAGATTGGCCGCTTGAGGTCCAGCATCTTAATAATCCCGGCTGGGCGCAGGTCAAATACCTTCCGGACGGCAGCAATCAGTTCTGCTTCGGTCCGGGTCCCGGTCCCAAAAGTATCAATGGAAATGGAAACCGGTTCGGCCACCCCAATGGCATAAGCAACCTGAATTTCCAGCTTCTTGGCATAGCCTGCTGCTACCAGGTTCTTGGCAATGTAACGGGCGGCGTAACTAGCCGACCGGTCTACCTTAGTGGCGTCCTTACCGGAAAAGGCCCCACCACCGTGGTGAGCAGCACCACCGTAAGTATCAACGATAATCTTCCGCCCGGTCAAACCGGCATCCCCTTGGGGACCACCAATGACAAAGCGCCCGGTTGGGTTGATAAAGTACTTGGTCTTATCGTCAAGCAAATCTGCTGGAATAACAGCCTTAATCACTTGTTCCTTCACGTCATGACGAATTTGTTCAAGGGTTGCTTCCGGATCATGTTGGGTACTCAAGACCACCGTATCTACCCGGAGTGGCTTATCATTATCGTCATACTCAACCGTTACTTCCGCCTTGGCATCTGGACGTAAGTAGGAAATTTCCCCTGCCTTACGCAACTTAGCAATCCGCTGCATCAGCTTATGGCTAAGCATCAGCGGTAGTGGCATGTATTCTGGCGTTTCATCGGTTGCGTAACCAAACATCAATCCTTGGTCACCAGCACCGATCTTATCAAGTGGGTCAGCATCCCCTTCACGGGTTTCCAGGGAGTCATCAACCCCTTGTGCAATGTCAGGTGACTGTTCATCCAAGGAAGTGATTACGGCACAGTTATCAGCGTCAAAACCGTACTTTCCATCGGTGTAACCAATCTTACGAATCGTATTGCGAACCACCTTTTGGATATTAACGTAGGCCTTAGTAGAAACTTCACCAAAGACCAGGACTAACCCGGTCGTTACTGAAGTTTCTACAGCTGCCCGTGCATCTGGATCCTTTTCCAGCAGGGCGTCAAGAATGGCATCACTGATTTGATCGGCAATCTTGTCGGGGTGCCCTTCGGAAACGGATTCGGATGTAAATAGGTGTTTTTCTGTCATTTTATTAATTCCCCCATATTCTAGTCGAAACTTAACATTAGTTTTGTAGTTGCGGTTACAAGGCATCTTCACAAGGGGTACTCGTGAATCCTATCGGGAATTTGCTTCATAACAAAGACAATACTATCACAAAGCAACATTAATAATCAATTAAAATAAAATTAAAGGCGCGCATTGACGAGGCCGACTGCCGTCATAAATGAGTAGACAATTGTCGGGCCCATAAATTTAAACCCGTCCTTCTTCATCTGGGCCGCCATCTTCTTAGACGACATGGTCCAGGGGGCCAGGGGCTCACCCGGCTTAAGGATCAGGCGCTGGGGATGGTGGTCAACAAAGAACCAGATATAGTCATCAAAGTCTTGTCCAGCCCGCTGCATCTTATAGATAACCTGGGCATTATTAATGGTTGCTGCAATCTTCCGGCGGTTACGGATGATTCGCTTGTTAGCAAGTAAGCGGTCAACGTCATCCGGTGAAAAGGCGGCCACCTTTTCAATTAGAAAATCACTGAAGGCTTCTTCAAAGGCCAGCCGCCGTTTCCAAATCGTTGCCCAGGTTAGCCCGGCCTGAAAGAGTTCCAAACTCAGCATCTCAAACAAAAAACGCTCGTCATGAACCGGTAATCCCCAGTAGTGGTCATAATAATCCTGCATCGCGGGACTGGTATCTGCCCATGTTGGCCGCTTGACTTTCATTGTCATTACCCCCTAATAAATAAAATAACCGCAGTCGCGAACCCGTGACTACGGCCTCCTATTATTTAAATACGACAAACGCCATTAATCTGCAACAGCTTTCTTGGTATTCTTCAGCATTAATGCCAAGATCAGACCAATGATCTCAATCACAACCATCATGATAAATACCAGGTGGTAACCGTGAAGAGACGCTGTCAATGGTTGACTACCCGCGCCTTGTGCATGGCTGCTGGCGACCGTCAAAACAATCGTGGCAACCGCAACACCAGCAGACCCCAAGACTTGCCGAACGGTAGTAATTACCGCCGTACCGTGGGGAACCAGCTTGTTTGGTAAGGCGTTGGCCCCTAAAGTAACCGCAGGCATCATCACAAAGGCGTTTCCACCTTCGATAACCATTGCGCAGAGAATCATTGCTAACAAGTTTAACCGGTTCAGCATCAACAGGCCAACGACCCAGCCGCAGATAATCATCACCATCCCCACTAGCATTGTGGGTTTAAAGCCAATCTTGTCGGCTAATTTCCCCGTCAACGGATTAAGGATACTCAAGAACACCGCCCCAGGAACCAGTGACATTCCAGAAACGAATGGACTAACCTTGAGAACCCCCTGGTAGTAAAGGGGAAAAATAATGGTTGTAACAATTAAGGCAATGTAGGAAATCGATGTTAAAAGAACTGCCAAGTCATAGTTGAAGGTCTTTAAGACCCGCAGTTCCAGTAATGGTTCATCTAGGTGTAACTGCCGGTAGCAGAACCAGGCCAAGGCGAGAATACTGATTATCATAATGACACCGTTGAGTCCCCAATTGACGTTGTGCTTGGCAGCAAGGTTAACGACGTACATTACTCCGATCAGGCCAATTGAAAGAAACACCGACAGCCAGTCGAGACTGGTTTCGTGCCGGGGCATAACATCCCGAATCAGCCCCGTACCGGCGAGAACAATAATCAGGGTAATGATAATCATGAAGAGGCCGAAAAGACTCTTCCAGTCAAAAAATTTCAAAACGATTCCGGAAACAATAGGGCCACACGCCAAGGCAGACCCCATGACTAATCCGGCAATTCCCATAGTAGTCCCCCGGTTAGCCTTCGGAGTGATTTCCAGCAGTACCGACTGGTAGGACGGGAAAAGGACACCAACAGCAAAGGCCTCCATTGCCCGGCCGACCATCATGAACCAAAAGCCATTTGTCCCCCAGCTTGCGGGCGTGAGGACAATCATCAATGATCCAATATCAAACAGGGCCAGGGCACCAATAAACATTGTTTTAAAATTCAGATTGTTTAGCATCCAAGGACTAATCGGCATGCTAACACACATTACCAGCATAAAGCCGGTTGTTAGCCACTGGACCGTATTAGCTGAGATTCCAAAGGCATTCATCAATGTCGGGTAGGCCGTCGAAAGCGATGACTGACTAATCGACATCGTGAATGTCCCCACCAGTAAGGTAAAAATAAACCAAAAGCGGCTATAAGAGCGTCCGTTTTGGTCAACATCTCTTTCCATTTTTCTTCCCCTCTTTTAGAATTATTATTATTTACTAAATACTAATTATATATTTTGAATCTAAGCTTGTAAATGATATAATACTGTTAGATTATAACTATTTTAAATTAAATGAAAGGAGAGTTGTTCATGGCAGAGGCAGAACTTGATCAGGCATTAGACCTATTGCGTAGTCATAAGGTGCGGCTAACTCCCCAGCGAAAGACCATCCTGGAATACCTGATCACCCACCATACTCACCCGAGTGTCGAAATGATTTATCAAGACCTCAAAGATAGTGTCGATAACATAAGTATGGCCACCGTCTACAATACACTTAAGCTGTTCGTCGATTACAACTTGGTAATCGAGTTGAAGAACGGTGACGGTAGTACCCACTATGACTACTTTGGTCATCCCCACTACCATGTTGTCTGCGACAATTGTGGTAAGATCACTGATGTCTTTGATGAACATTTTTCTGAAATTACCCGGGAAATGGCTGACATGACCCGGCGCAAGACCCACTACCTGGTAACGGGCAATAACATTGAGGTTCACGGTCTGTGCCCTGAGTGTCAACGAAAATTACATTTAAACCGCTAATATTAAGCAAAAAGGCTCCTTTTATTATTCATTTTGCTGGGTCAAAGAGGCGATAAACAAGACCACAAACCAGCCCAGGGTAAAGATAAGGGCGGTAAGGGTCTGCCTATCCATGCACAAGACGACTAAGACAAAGGCCAGAAAGGCCAGGACCAGGTAATCCGTGAACGGTGCGCCTGGCAACTTAAACGGGCGCGCCGTCGCACAATTCTTTATGAAGCGCAGGTGGGCACCAATAATGGCGGCCCAGATGAATAGGAAACTTGTCGTGGCAATGCTCGAGATCAAGGTGAACACCTCACCCGGCATCAAGAAGTTCAGTAACGCCGCCACCCCAATCACAGCCGAGGAAATAACGACTGCCCGGGCCGGAACCTGGTGCTTAGAGAGACGGCTGATTGCCCGAACACGGGGATGGTGGGAATTGGCAGTCAGCTCCGCCAGCATCCGCCCCGTCGTATAAATAGAACTGTTACATGCCGAAGCTGCCGCGGTAATGACAATAAAGTTAACCACGCTCGCGGCTCCGCGCAAGCCAGCATCCTGGAAAACCAGAACAAAGGGACTATTTGAAGGCGAAAGCTGCTTCCACGGGTAAATGCACATGATGGCCGCCAGTGCCCCAAGGTAAAAAATCAATACCCGGATAGAAATACCGTTGATTGCCTCCGGAATTACTTTGCGGGGGTTCTCCGCCTCCGCCGCGGTGACCCCCACCATTTCGATGCCAACAAAAGCAAAGACAACCATTTGAAATGACATCACGAAGCCCTTGGCCCCCGTCGCAAAGAAGCCATTGTAGGCCACCAGATTCTTGGGGGAGGTCACGTACCCCCCGGCCGACTTAAATTGGATTATGACCATGAAAATCCCGACCGCAATCAAAACAATGATTGCCACAATCTTAATCATTGCGAACCAGAATTCGATTTCGCCAAAAACGTTGACCGTTATCAGGTTCAGGCACAAGAAGATCAGGAGGGTGATTACCCCGGGAATCCACTGAGGAACGTGGGGGAGCCATATCTGAATATAGAGTCCAATCGCCGTAATCTCCGCCATCGCAAGTGCTAACCAGCAGGCCCAGTAAGCCCAGCCGGCAATAAAGCTAACCCGCTTACCCAGGTAATCACGGATAGCCTCCATGAATGACCGGTAGTGCAGATTTGACAATAAGAGCTCACCCAATGCTCGCATGATTGCGAAGCAGGCGATCCCCGTAATTAAGTAAGCAAGTAAGATTGCCGGTCCCGCTGCCCGAATTGCCTTTCCTGAGCCTAGGAAAAGGCCAGTACCAATCGTTCCACCGAGGGCCATTAGCTGGATGTGGCGGCTCTTCAAGCTGCGCTTCATCTGCGTCTGTTTATCGTCCATTTTTTCAATTCTCCTTAACCTTCCATTGTCAACACATCCCCTAGCGGTTAAGCTATTAATGGTGGCTGACAATTAGTCTCGAGCCCTTATTGTATACCTATTTTGGTAAATTGAACCCGCTAAGGAGAAAATTAATATCCAATACCTAGCTTTTTTAACCTACTTTTTAATATGTTGCGCCATTATTAAGCATTTCTGGCCTCGCTACCCAGGATGGGGGCAGCGGATCATCCTACTGAGCCTTTTGGTCTACATCACGGCAGTCATGGCCCTGTGCTTGACCCCCGCGCTTCTTAGCGTTGCCTCTGCTCATAAGCGTCTTTTCTATCTCTGGGGTGTTCCCTATAATATCATCCCCTTCCAGGGACTCAGCCACGAGTTCTTCCTCAACGTCATTATGACGGTTCCCTGGGGCGTCTACCTATTCCTTATTAACCACCGGCAGAGATTAGCAGGGGTCATCCTGTTCTCTTTTCTGTTCAGTCTCTTCATTGAGCTGAACCAGTTCATCCTCGACCTGCTAGTCAACCTGGGTCGACTAGCTGATGTCGATGATTTGATTACCAACACGGCCGGGGGCCTGATCGGTTTCTTGGTTATGACCCTCTTATTCCGGACACAAGTCCACCGCTTGATTCAATATTTTAGTCTCAGTAAGGACAAAGTTTGGTAAACTATTACTGTGAGGTGACATTAATGATTTCAAACGAACAGCGTGCACACGATATTGCAATTGCCTTAATGCAAGCTAACAGCAAGGATGTTGAACCAATTGAGGCTTACCACCGCTATGTCAACTATCTGCTGCCGATTTTACGGGAAATTGATAAGGACTTCCCCCACGGAATCCGCGAACACCTTAATTAAAAATATACTAAATACGCCACGACTCGGCCAAGCCCGTATCATGGTGTATTTTAATCTATTGCTAAATTAGAAAGGGGAAAATGATTTATGTTTAATGAACATCAAAAACGATTCGACTGGTTTAGTCTAATTCTGGGAATCCTGTTTGTGATTGCGGGCTTTGCATCCTTCATGCATCCCGACAAGACCCTTCACTTCCTGTCCATTCTAGTCGGGATTGCTTTTATTTATCGGGGAATCTACGAATTGTGGTTCCGTAAGTTTATTGATGTCACTCTGAACGAACACTCCGCTTGGATTGCATTCGCAGCTATTTTAGATATTATTCTAGGGGTTATTGTCCTCGTCTATCCTAACTGGGGAATTCTTTACCTAGCAATTTTATTTGCGATTTGGTTCATCATCGATGCCATCATACAAATCAAGGCAGCAGGTCTCTTCAAAGAATTCCATCGCGGGTACGCTACCTTATTAATTATTCTCGGGAGCGTTAGCGTTGCCCTGGGAGTAATCCTGCTGTTCAGTCCAATGCTTTCCGCACTGACCATTGTTTGGCTGGTTTCAACAATGCTGCTGGTCTTTGGCATCATGCATATTATTCAAGCATTCTAAACTAAGCCGGGAAAGGGTATGGCTAGTATAGGACAATCGTTGGCGCGTTAGGGCCAGCGGTTGTCGTAATCAATGGACTTGCTTTGCGGCACTAGACACCAGGAACACGCTTCGACGCGAAGCTAACCTCTTGGTTCTCCCGCGATTACTTATGTAGTGTATTTAAAAATAAGAGGCTGGGAAAAAACTCCTAGTCCAAAGCAAAAACCGGATGATGAATTTTTTGAACAATTCATCATCCGGTTTTTATGTACACAGGAAATCGTTCCTGATATGATGTAATTACCACAAAACAACCCAAAGGAGCGATTTTCATGTATCAAAATTATACCATAGGACAAACCGAATTCGTACTAAGCTATAACTATGATTTACCACAAAATCATATTGCGCGGCTAATTAGTGATTTTGTCGACTCGATTCCACAAAATGTGCTATTAGAAGATTCAGGAGCGGCTACCGGCCGCCCTTCATCGCATCCAGCAATTATGCTTAAGATTCTCTTGTTTGCCTACGCACGTCAAACTTATTCTGGAAGAAAGATTGAAATGATGTTGGATGAGAACCTGCCAATGCGTTGGTTAGCTCATGATTATGCTTATAGCTACCATACCATTAATAACTTTCGACGCAGTCAGCACGCTAGTAAGCTAATTAAACATGCCTTTGTTTACTTTACCATGGCTTTGAAAGATCACGGACTAATTCAAAATGATGCAGTTTTTATCGATGGGACCAAGGTAGAAGCCGATGCCAATAAATATTCATTTACTTGGCGACGGGCAGTTGAAAAGTATCACGCTAAGTTAAGAGAAAAGACGAGTAAGCTTTATGAGGAACTAGTAGAAAAACAAGTGGTGCAAGAAATGGCACCCGAGCTGGTTACTTCTGCCGAAGGCATGGAAGTAATGGAACAAGAACTTGCGGAGAAAATCACTAAGTTAGATGAAGAGATTAAGCAAGAACCAAAAATCATCAAAGGTGGTTCAGTTAGAAAACGGCGCCGTCGTTTTCTAAAAAAACTTCGCCATCAATTAAGCAACGACCTAATTCCGCGTGCCAAAAAGTATGAACGTGCCGAAGATATCTTCCAAGGTCGTAATAGCTATTCCAAGACTGATCATGATGCGACTTTTATGTGTATGAAGGAAGATCCGATGATGAATCGGGAGTTAAAGCCCGGCTATAACCTGCAAATCGCTACACATAAGCAATTTGTCCTTGATTACGGGCTCTTTTCAAATCCAACTGACACCAGGACCTTAGTGCCATTCCTTACCCAGTTTCATGCTTTAGATTTCTTTAAGCATATCGTTGCCGATGCCGGTTATGGTAGTGAGTACAATTACACAATGATTCTTGATCAGTTTGAAAAGCAGCCTGTTATTCCATACACAACTTATCAAAAGGAACAGAAACATAAATTTAAAAACGATCCAACTAAATCACAAAATTGGCAGTATAATGCCGAAGATGATTACTACATCGATCATTTAGGAGTTCGCTTTAGCTTTTATCGGTATAGTAGGCGAACCGATAAATATGGTTTCGAACGTGATTTCAAACTCTACCGAGCGGATAAGCACCAACTGTCAGAACAATTGGATGAGTTGGCAAAAACACCAAGTGGTCGGCAACGCTATATGCAGGTTAACCCAACGTGGAATTATTACAAGGCTAAAGTAAAAGCAACCCTCTCAAGTGACGAAGGCAAGGCAATTTATCGTCGACGAAAGTTCGACGTTGAGCCAGTCTTTGGTCACATGAAGAGGGATTTTGGCATACGCCGAACTCATCTACGCGGACAACGGGCTGTGGAAAATGACATTGGGCTAGCCTTGATGGCATTAAATCTAACGAAATTTGGTCAATCAATTAGTCGATTGGCGACTAATTTTATAAATAATTTAAAATCCGGACTATGATTTTTGAATCGATCAAAAATTATAGTCCGGATTTTACTGTTAGAGAACCAAGAATTAATAGTTAATTCCCAGCCTCTTACTTTTAAAGGCAATTATTTATTAGTCAATATCAATCCGGGTGTCGTTCTCGTCACTAGCTTGTAGCTTTGGCAGGTTCAAGGTCAAAACACCGTTCGTGTATTGAGCCTTAACTGCGTCCCGGTCAACGTCTGGCAAACGGTATTGCCGACTCATCTGACCATACCGCCGTTCGGTGTGGAGAACATTACCATCCTTGTCGCTGTCATCGGCAAAGGTGTCCCGGTGACCAGTTACGGACAAAATGTTGTTAGCATAGTTGATATGAATGTCTTTCTTATCAAAGCCAGGCATATCAATCTTGACCATGTAGCCCTTATCATTTTCAGACACATCGGTCTTCATGTGATCAGCTACTGGTGTTAAGTCTGAGAAGAAGTCATCATTCATCCAGTCACGCATATTCATCAGATTATCAAATAAGTTGTTACGACGTTGAATTTCGTTAGCCATATATTGAATCATCCTTTCTAATACCTTGTTTACATTTTCTATATTAATCATTGGTCAACAATAGTCAAGAAAAAATTAGCAGTTAATTGTGTTGAGTGCTAATTTTTATTTGACCAATATTAACTAAACGGCTAATTGCAACGTGCCCAAGGGTTCTGGCACCTGACATTTTACTAATTGACGAGCAGAAATTTTATCTATTCTTCTAAATATATGAATATTTTATCATACATAATTGTGCTAAAATGTACCTATTAATTACTGAGGAAGGCTTAAGACAATGAATCTTATGAAAAAACTACTATTAATCACTCTGGTTGGTGTATTTGCATTTATCACAACTAGTGTCACCGCTAGTGCCGATTCCCACATGCGGACACCCATTGATTACCGGAAGCCATCAGAGACGATTCCTTACCCGGATATCGACAAACTCAAGGATCCCTGGATTAAGGTCAGCATCAACAAAAACCGGGTCTACATCATGTCTGGCAATAAGGCGGTATACACAATGTACTGCAGCGCCGGAAAGTACGAAAACAAGGATGGTAAACGGGTAAGTATTACGCCGACTGGCACCTTCGCTATCCAGTCCGAACGGGGTAATAGCTTCTACAACCCATCGGTTAAGTGTGGGGCAAATAACTACGTTTCTTGGCACGACAACGGTTCCTACCTCTTTCACAGTGTCCCAACGGATAAGGACGGCCACTACATCAAGTCCGAAGCGGCTAAGTTGGGTAAAATGACCGCCTCTCACGGCTGTGTCCGCCTGTCCGTTCCAGACTCCAAGTGGATGATGAACGTGCCGGAAGGAACCAAGGTTGTTGTCCAGGATAACTAAGAGGAGGTTTCCTAATGAAAGAGGTAACAATTAACGGGATCACCCTCCCTGCCGTGGGTATCGGCACCTGGAACGTCGGTGATCACCCTAGCCAACGGCAAGACGAAATTGCCGCCATCCAAGCTGGCATCAATGCCGGGGCCCGGGTGGTAGATACCGCTGAAATGTATGGCAATGGCCGTGCAGAGCGACTTGTCAAGGACGCCATCGCCCCCTTTGACCGGGGAAATCTTTTTCTGATTGATAAAGTCCTCCCCCAAAACGCTAGTGCCCGCCTTTTAGAACGGAGTCTCGACCGGAGCCTACAAAACGTGGGAACCGATTACTTTGACCTCTACCTCCTTCACTGGCGGGGAACGGTACCCCTATTAGAAACAGTCACTACTATGGAGGAAATGGTTAAGAAGGGTAAGATTAGGTCCTGGGGGGTCTCCAACTTTGATGTCAGTGACCTCCAGGAGCTATGGGCACTGCCCAATGGGGACCACTGCGTTGCCAATCAAGACCTGTATAACCTTGATGAACGCGGGATTGAGTTTGACCTTCTTCCCGTGATGCGGACCCAACGTCTCCCTTTAATTGCTTACTCCCCCCTTGCCCAGGGTGATTCTATCTCAGGCAAACTAGCTACCAATAAAGTCCTGCAAGAGATTGCTGCTAACCACCAGGCCACAATTTACCAGGTAATGCTGGCATGGACGCTACGGGAACCAGGCGTTCTGGCAATTCCAAAGAGCGGTTCGGCACAACACGCTCAGTTAAATGTCCAGGCCAGTTCACTTGAATTTACCAGTGACGAACTGAAGCAGCTAGCGGCCACCTTTCCCAAACCAACTAGTAAGCAGCCATTAGCTGTCATCTAATAAAACGAAAAAATCGACACCAGCGCTTGAATTCAAACGTTAGTGTCGATTTTTTAGCCTCGCCAGGGAAAATCGAGCGAGATGGCACCAGCAATTTGTTGCTCAGACTGCCGACTAGCCCGTCGCTTTTGACGACGACCTTCGTACCCGGCCATTAGTGTCCGTTGCTCATCGGTCTCTGGAACCATCCCCGCCACCGGAACTGCTTTATGAGGGTCTTCAATGACGTAAGTGATGAAGCAGGTGAAACCCAAGAAGCGTTCGCCGGTCATCAAGTGCTCACCAATAACCTTGACGAAGACCTCGATGGAGCGGTGACCAACTCCAGTGACGTAAGCCTCCATGCACATTGAATCTTGGAGCTTGAAGGGCCGAAGAAATTGAACGTTGTCCATGCTTGCCGTGACAACAACCGTCCGCGCAACCCGCATGGCAGCTATCGAGGCCTCCCCGTCAATTAATTCCAAAATCCGTCCCCCATAAACGGTGCCGTGTTCATTGAGGTCATCATTGAGAACCCGGTGGACGGAAATGGAGAGTGTGTCATTACATTTTGCTTGCATAATAAATGGAACCCCTTACACTTTTTTATTATTCTAACATAATTGGATAGAATTTAAATTTCACTCACCGTTTGCTCAAAGATACACTATAATAATAACAAGGCTATAAGAAAGGATTGAGATCAATGCCTAAGCAAGAAAAAATCAAGACGCCTTCGCTCTATGTCAACACGGAGCGCGGGGTTGCTTTGCTAAACCTGAGTCATGCGTATTACAAAGACACCTACTCACTAGTCAATAGTGATGAATTATTGGAAGTTGTTAAGTTGTACCTTGATTCTAAGAATCCGGAATACGACGATGACGCATTTGATAATGCCACGCCTGAACAATATGTTCAAACATTAAAGAAAATCCTGATTGATGATGACAGTGCCTTTGACAAGTATGGTCCAAAGGATATTCTGGCCAGCGTTGAAGAACTATATTCTTTTTACCGGTCCTTACTCCGGGTAACAGTAATTAATTACAATAATAGCAAAATTGCCGGTAACGAATTTAAGATGATCGACGGGCACTTCAACGACCTGGTTCGTGAATCCTACCGGGTGGTTGAAGAAAAGCTCCAGGGATTTGCCAACCAAACCTACCGGCAAGTTAACGCCGCTTCAAACGCGGCCATTCTTGTTCAGACACATGATTGGCCAATCCCAGAAGGTTACGACCAGTTGCGCGATATTGACTTTATCGATACCGTCATGCTCCGTCCACCAATGATGATGCACACTAAGAGTAACAAGCGTGAAGGGGTCTTCTCCGCTGTTGAAGAGAACCCCATCAAGCGGTTCCACGGTCAAAAGGGCCAATGGTACTGCTACCCGGCTAAGATTGGGGAAAGCTTGGCCTACATCTACTTCAACGTTGACTACCTAGTCAACGGGATTGCCCTCTCTAACCTCTTCCAGCTAGCCCAGCCAGACGAGGTCCGGGGTCAAAAGCCCGACCTGATTCTGCTCTTCGGCTTGAAGGAAACCGAGGGAATGGTTTCGCACTACTACCACGATACCAAGAACCACATCTGGGTTGGGGAAGTGCCATACACTGACAAGACCACCTACTTTGGTTACATGAAGAAGATGTGCCTGACATTGCATAACCTCCACCAGATTTACAACGGCCGCCTGCCAATTCACGGCTCCATGCTGCGAGTGCGGTTCACCAATGGTAAGGAAAAGAACGTGGTCTTCTTTGGTGACTCCGGTGCCGGGAAGTCCGAATCAATCGAAGCAATGCAGGAAATCGCTGATGACAAGATTGTCGATATGGAAACGATCTTCGATGACATGGGTAGTTTTACTATTGGTGACGACAGCAGAATCTACGCCCAGGGGACCGAAACCGGTGCCTTTGTCCGCCTCGATGACCTGTCCAGTGCGGTCGCCTTCAACAACATGGACCGGGGTGTCTACCTCAACCCTGAACTGTCCAACGCCCGGGTTATCATCCCCGCGGATACCTACGAAAACGTCATTAAGCACCACCCGATTGACATGTGGGTTTACGCTAACAACTATGACGAAAAGGTTGGCATCCACCGCTTTGAAAACGAGGAAGAAGCCAAGAAAGTCTTCGTTGCTGGTAAGCGGAAGGCCCTTGGAACAACTGATGAAGTCGGCATGAGCACGACCTTCTTTGCCAACCCATTTGGCCCCGTTCAAGAAGAGGAACGGACCAAACCAATTATTGACAAGGTCTTTAACAAGCTCTTTGCTAACAACGTTTACGTCGGTGAAGTCTACACCCACCTTGGAAACGACAAGTCCAAGAAAGCCCTCCATGAGTCTGCGCGGGAATTATTAGATGTTTTGATGAATAACTAGTCTTCAATTAAATTTATAAAATAAGGGAACTGGTGCGTTTTGTGCCAGTTCCCTTTTTAGGTCATTAAAAAAGCCGGAGAAAACATCTCCAGCTTTTTAACAAATATGGTTAAATTTTAGTACCAACCGTGTGATTGCCAGAATGCTTGCGCAGCTGTCCAGGAACCATAGCGGTTAGCAACGTATTGGTCAGCAACCCGTTCTTGGTTAGCGGCAGAGTAGTCACCGTTCAGGTATGAAGCGGATAACTGGTACTTACCGATGTACTGACCATTAGTAGCGGTGTATGAACCACCGGATTCACGAGCAGCAATCCAGGCCTTGGCACTGGCTTCATTGCCAGTTACACCTGAAGTGTAGCTAGTGTTGGTAGTTGCCGCACCTGTGTAACCAGTTGCAGCCGCGTTAGCAGCTTGGGTGTAACCACTAGCCTGTTGGGCAGCTGCAGGTTGACTAGTCGTTGCTTGCGTTTGGCTAGCAGCAGCTGACTGTTGAGCTTGGCTAGTTGCTGCTTGGGTTTGGCTAGCAGCAGCTGACTGTTGAGCTTGGCTAGTTGCTGCTTGGGTTTGGCTAGCAGCAGCTGACTGTTGAGCTTGGCTAGTTACTGCTTGGGTTTGGTTTTCCGGAGTAGCACTTGGCAACGTTGCCACTTCATGTTGCGTTGCTGGTGCGACTTCACCATTATCCTTGATAACTAATTTTTGACCAACGTAGATTAAGTTCTTGTTGGCAATGTGGTTGGTTGAAGCTAAGGTATCAACAAAGCTTAAATCATGACCGAACTTGTAGGAAATTACTGATAAAGTATCACCACTTTGCACCGTGTAAATTGAATCAGCATTTGCAGTCGTAGCAGTAGCAATGGTACCCAATGCAACAGCTCCAGCAACAGCAGCAGTAATTTTTGCGATGTTCTTAGATAACTTCATAAAGATTAAATCCCATCCTTTTCATAATTCTATTGCTTATTCATCACTTCAGATTGATTCATATCAATCAACACCTATACTATACCTGCTGAAAGTTACACAGTAATTACCAGCGAATATCATTTTTACCTTTATGCGTAATAATTCGTAACAATTTATATAGATTTTTTTATTATTAATCATATAGGCCTTAGCAAGTCATGCTTTCATCCTGTTGTCTCTACTAACCACAAAATGTAACAAAACAGACAAAAAAACTGCAATTTACCAGAAAGAAATCCTGTAAATTGCAGTTTTTCGCTCTTTTAGGGTCTGCAGTGTAACATTGTCGTAATCAGCTTAGGAAAGCCTAATTTTTTAATTCCTGTTGAACATAGTAATCAATTGATCCCATCTGTTCTGGAAGGGTCGTCTTAAACTTATCGTTATTACCACCATTCAGGTAAGCGTAATCGCCATTTGGCAGTTTTACTGCTAACCCAATTCCGATGTTTTCCAAGGACGTTCCGTTTTGATACTTTGCAGACCACTGCGTAATCCGCGTTGTTGGATCTGGAGCTACACCGGTTGATAATGCCTTGGTAGTAAAGAGGTCGGGGTACTTGGCTTGTAACTCAGCCAGGTACTTGCCGCCATATTTCTTTTGACCTTCGCCCCCACCAATTGTGTAGGCAAAGTAAATCTGGTTAGCAAATGTCTTACCATCGACACTCATTTGTTCACCATATTCGTTGGCCCGTGTTACAGTAACAGCTTCTTGACCACTGAAACCAATCATCTGGTTCATTACTAGGTCTTCTTGAACCTTCAAACCGGCCTTGTGCAGTGCGGCAATTGCGTTTGCCAATTCTTCACCACTACCGTACTTAGTTGGGTTCTTAGTCGTTCCTAAGGTGTAACGGTCATTTGTTCCGTAGCCTTCATTGTAACGACTCATTGAGAATGGCGTATATGCTGGTGCCATCCAGAAGTCAGTAATCCCAAGACTGTTAAATAATTGTGCATTCTTAGCAATAACATTGTAGGCATGTTCGTTTACACTAGTTGGTTCAGGTTGATACAGACTAAAGTCCTCATAGATCAGATGTGAATCTAATGCTGCGTTAGATTCAAAAGTCTTGTCCGGCCGTGAAGCGACAGTACTAGAACTAGTCGATGCGTCCTGCTGTCCAGCTACTACAGGGACCCAAACACTTAGGTAACCACTAACGTATGGGTTGGCAAAACCCTTTACCTTAACATACAGGTTACCATTAGCATCCGTTGTCAGCGTCTTCGGGTTAAGACTGCCAGTACCATCATAAGTTAACCCCGCATCAGTGGTATCAATTAGGTTTTGATACTGCTGATTAGCGTGTTCTTTACCCATATTAATAATGTAGGTATTGCTTGCCATATCAGTGTTGTTGCCGACAATGACAGCCATCCCCGTCGTCCGACTAAGTGGATCAGTCCCAATGCTGTTAGCATCAGCAACTCCTTTACCATAGCGAACACTAGCAACGGCATTTTGACCGCACCTTTCGATTGATTGTCCACCACTGACGAATTCTTTTCTAGCTTTCATCAGGGTCGTAATTGCATCATAGTACATCGATTTTTCAGCCATATATGGCTTTGTTTCGTTGTATAAGTCACCGTAATATACCTGTGGGACAGTGTCCTTATTGCTTAAAAGAATTGCGTATTGAGCAGGCACATTGTATTGGGCATATTGTTTATAGGCTCTTGCCTGGTCCACGTAAAATTCTTGCCAAGCCTGGTTAGCATATTCAGCCTTGTAACCAGTGGTCATAATATTCTTCACACCAGGATGATCATTGATAATTATCTGGTTAATAAGGTTCTTTCGCATGTCATGGTTAGTAACGAATGACCAGTTTGGTGTCTGGCTCTTGCTACCATCATCATTAGCCCGGTGAACAACCGAGTTAGTGGCAAGGTGTGTGATGTCGTCACGATTGGATATCCGTCCAAGAACATTTTCAAGAGTGTAGAACATCGATGCATCCATGTATAGCGCTGGATTACCCTTACCATCCATTAAGGACTGATCAACGCTGCGCCAACCCTCGTTGTAAACCAAGTGATTATTTGCGTTAGTCTGATTGCCCTTAGTGTGGTAAAGGTCATTCATCAGTTGTCCTAACTGGTCAAGGACATCCGCGTCCACACCTTCGGCAGCATCGACCCGAAAACCATCAAAGTTTCCATCTGGGTTATAGTTCATCAATTTTCCATAGTTGAGTAAGAAGTACTCCCAGTTAAGATTTTCCGCCTGGACAACGGGGTTAGAGTTGTCGATATCATTACCAACCAAAAGTTCTGGGCTAACAACTTCTGGGCTAACGCTGTGGTTTCCCTGTTGATTATTAAGGGTCCGGTTCATCAGGCGGTAGTTACTGTCTGCATAGCTCGTGTTTCCCTTTGTCTGATCAGCAGAATTGTTATTAACAAAGATTAATTGATCACTACTAGTAGTCCCAATAAAGTCTGGCACATAAGAAGGACTGTTAGTCACCGACAGTTCTGATGCAGCAGATAATGATGGGACAGTCTGCATAAAGGCATTGACGTCATTTGCCAATTTGCTGGTACTCTTATTTTTCGCTATGCTTTGTTCAATTACATAACGCAGGTTTTGCGAGTCCTCATTCAATATCTTGGTATCAGTACCGGCAGACAAATCCGCGACCTTAGCTGGTGTCAAACCATAACCTTCATTAGTGTAACCATGGCCGACAAAGTACTTAATGAATTGTGCCTGAACATCCTTATTTGGCCATGCATACATCAAGATTGGCCGCCAGTCACCAGCCCCGGTCTTGTACCATGTCTTACCATCTTGGCTTGTTCCAATTGGTCGGTACCAACCACTGTAGCTAAGGTAGCCATCAATATTGTTAATAGAGTTGGCATCCATCGAATAGGCCAAGTTCTCCCAAGTACCAGCGTCGAGGCTCTTAATAAGCTTGTTTGTCCGCATATCATAAATATTAAACTTGCCGTTTTCAATTGCCCCACGGATGGTGACCATTGCTCCATTGTTACCCTTCTGATAAGAAGCCGTAACTGGGAAAATTTCCGACCAGTAATCAATATGACTGCCACTTTCGCCATTGACACCATCTGACGAGAACCGATGGACCAATTGAACCTTAGCATTCGCAATGTTGTTATTGAGAGTCAGATAGCCCTGGAAACCAGCCAACTGGCTATTAGCGATTGCTGGGTAGACCTTTTGTACGTCGGGACGTTCTTGATCAATGATTCCGTGCTGGTCAACCCGGGCCCGGTAAACTTCCCTACCATTTTCCAGAACAATAATCCACTGGTAAGGGTGAGTACTACTCTGGTCAGTGGCATGCCAACCGCTAAATTCTAGCTGCTTGCCATTGACTTTCACATAGTCAAAGTATCCCGCATTAGTTGCGTAATCCCCACTATATTGGTCAGTTGCACCGTTACCATCAGGATTACCATCGTTGCTGTTAACAAAGCGAAGCATTACTTGCATTTGACCATTCAGCTGGTTGAGTTGGTTAGCACTTAGCTTAATGGTGGCATCGAAACCACTTCTACCACTGTTATAAATTGTTGGATAAACCTTTGCTACATCCGGACGTTTAGTCAGCGTCAGTTTTTGCCGGACAACCTCCTTGCCATTATTCATAATAAATAGATAAGCATTGCGCTGTTGGAGCTGGTTATCACTGGCCATCCAACCGGCAACGTGAAGGCCGTCGTTAGCCATTGTAACCTGGTCGACACTGAAAGCCGTTTGACTCAAAGTAAATGGTGCTGACCAGAAGTCAGTGTGGGCGCCATTATTGCCGTTACCATTTGCGTCGGTTGAATAACGACTGACAACTGCATAAGTGTGGCCAGCTTGCAGCCCATCAGCGCTAAAGGCACCTGTAAAGCCTGCATTTGCTGCCGATTTAACTGTTGGGTAAGCCCTAGCCACGTCTTGACGGATGACACTGGTTGCCTTAACTACACTAACCTGCTTGTTAGCTGTTTGATCATATAAGATTAGAAAATGGTTACCTTCAATATTGGAGAAGTCAGTCGCATGCCAGCCCGTAGCGGCCAGTGAACCATTACTAAAGTTAATCTCGTCAAGGTGACCCTGATTACTTTGGTTAACTGGTGCAAACGACTTAGCAGCAAACCACAAGTCAGTATTTTGTCCCTCACCGTTAGCACCGGTGCTGTACCGGCTGATGATTTGGTAACGGTGGTAAACATTTAAACTATTCATTGCAAAATTGACGTCAAAGCCCGACTTATTGGCATTTACGATTTCCGGATGGACCTTAGCCACGTCCGGTCGGTCCTGTCCCGCCTTAACAAGTTGTCGCGTAACTTCTTTCCCAGTTGTCTGGTCAAATAAGATGATGTAATGATAACCCTTTTGGATAGCCTGGTTAGTAGCGTTCCAACCGCTAACGTGGAGTTGACCATTATTAACAGCAAAGTTATCTAGGTAGCCCTGGTTACTGTCATTAAAGACAATTGGCTGAGATTCCCAGTCGACATAGTCTGAATTACCGTCAGACTGACCGCTGTACCGACTAATGATACGGATAGCGTCCTGATAACTCTGCATTTTATCAAAGTTAACCTTAATCGACGTATTAAAGCCAGAATCACCAGCATTATAAACGTTGTGAACATTCTTGACATCTGGACGCGCGACGCCAGTAACCTGTGTCCGCCCAAGTTCGGCATTAGTCGTGTAATCATAGGCAATTACAAACCGGTAGTTTTTATTGACCGCTTGATTAGTTGCCTGCCACCCAGAAACTTGCAATTCATTATTATTAAAGTTTGCTGAATCCAAGTTTCCATAAGAACCATTGTCCTGGTGATTATAGTTTTGACTTGGTGTATTAGCTAGATTATTACCAGTCGGGACAACAGCTTTTGACTCTGGTTGACCATTAGCGGTCGGTAGTTGGTTACTTACACCGTTTGTTAATGTTTGAGTGTTGGTTGTTCCTTGGTCCGCGTGGACAACACCACCCATTAACAGGGCGGTGGAAGCAGCAACCGTAGCAATAGTTGCTGTTACCCACCGCTTACCATCCTTATACAATTTATAATGCTTCTTGATTTCCATAGTATTCCTCCAAAAAAATTAGCATTAAACCGTAAACAATTATACCGCAAAAATGATTACATTTTTATTTTCTGCCAAATAAAAATGCTGGGGGGGACACCCTCAGCGCTTTATATAATTATTATAATTATTGATAAACATCCTTCATAATGTTAAAAATGATGAGCTTAAACGCCTGGCCAATCGCTATCTTGTGGGGTAATCACACGTTCATTAGTCATCAATGGTTCACCGCTAGTTGGTTTGAACGGTTCCGCTAGCACGGTCCCACCTTCATCCTGGTCAAGGTAAGTAGTTAAACTAGCCTGGCTTCCCTTTCCAAAGCCATCAACCTGTGGAAGAAAGTGATATCGTCCATACTTGTGAGGGTTAAGCATTGCCCTTGCTGTCCACTGGCTTGCATCCCCATCCAAGAAATTACTTAACTTAATAGTGACGTCACCATCATTTTCCATCGTCTGGTCTGTCCGAACGCTTGCGCCGCGGGCCTGATAAAGACTTAGCCCTTGGAAAATTACTGGTGCACGCAATTGATTATTTTGCTTAAAATGCACCCGGGCATTCGCCCCCACAAGAATCTCGGTATCCGCAAACAATGGTTGGGCACTCTTAACGACCATCTTTTCCACCAGGGTAACCTCACTATTGGCCCCCACAATAATAATGTTCTGCGGGTTAGTCATCATCCCGCGGGGCGCAAAAGTGATGGGAACTACGACCTGCCGGTTGCTTGGCACGTAAATAAACTGACCCCCGTCGATGTTCGCCAGGTGGGCCGCAAACAGTTGGTTATCATGCCAGCTAATCCCCTTTTCCATTAGGTTTTCCTGAAGAAAGGTCGAGTAGTTATCGACAGCCTGAGTTAGCGGAGCAGCCATAAAATCACGGCCCTGATGTACCAACCAGTTTTCCTGGTAACCACCTGTTTTTATTTGCCAAGGTAGCCACCGTTCCTGGCCACTAAACTTAGGCAAGCGACCCTGTATAACTTGCGCTAGCTGTCGCTTTTTAGTTAACCATGCCGGTTCGCCGGCCCACATGACAACTGATTTAGTCACGAAAACCAGCCTCCTTAGTGGACAAGCTTGTCCCAGATGACAACATGTCCCGCATCAAGTGACTTTGGAACGTCAATAATCCGCTGGTTAGAGCTCCCCCGGAACTGGAGGGTTAGGTCCTTTTTGGCAAGGATGAAGCGGCCGTCAACCAGGATATCAAGGTTGTGAAGAAGCTCCAGTTTATCAGCGGACTCCTTTTGCAACTCTTCCCAAGTGTAGCCAGTCCAGGACCAAATGTCCTTGTCATGACCGAATTCTTTGCGCAGACGATGGACTAGTTTCAGGCAGACCTGGGTATTTAAAAAGGGCTCACCTCCCAGCAGGGTCAGTCCCTGTACATAGTCATGGGAAAGGTCCTCCATGATCTGGTCTTCCAGTTCCTGGGTGTAAGGCTGCCCATAGTGGAAGTTCTGCGCTGCCTTGTTATAACAGCCTGGACAGTTAAAAAGACAGCCACTAACGTAAATGCTGCACCGCACCCCTTCACCATCGACGAAGTTAAAGGGCTTGTAGTCCGCCACGTATTGAAGGGAATGGTCCGCAGCAAGCCATTCTTTTGGTTTAGGATTATTTGGTTGTCGCGTTTGCTTATTCTCTACCATTAAGTCTCTTCCTTAAATTTGCTTTCCCTTGATGGATGCATGAGCCTCGCGCCGGTCGCCCTGCCGTGAAGCCTCAAACTGGGCGGCAGACTTGATCATGGATGGGCTCATGTGCTTAACCCGGTGAATGATTTCCTCGTGCCGGCCGTGAACCATTGGCCGCTGTTGAGGGTTCCCCAAATAGCCACAGGTCCGCTTAACAACGTCACAGGTTGCCGGGTCGGAGTTACCACATTGCGGGCACTTAAAGCCCCGTTCAGTCGCTTCAAATTCACCCTTGAAGCCACACTTGAAGCATTGGTCAATGGAAGTATTAGTTCCCAGATAACCGACATGGTCGTAGGCCCAGTCCCAAACTGCTTCCAGGGCCTTAGGGTTTTGCCGCAGGTTCGGGTATTCGCAGTAGTGGATGAAGCCCCCTGCTGCTTGGTATGGGAAGTCTTCTTCGAATTCCAACTTCTCAAACGGGGTCGGGTGCTTGCGGACATCGTAGTGGAAACTGTTGGTGTAGTATTCCTTGTCGGTGACGTCTTCGACCCGGCCAAACTTCTTAATATCGTCCTGGCAGAAAGTATCGGTCAAGGATTCCGCAGGCGTTGAGTATAAGCTAAAGTGATAGCCTTCCTCGTCTTCCCACTTAGCACAAAGGTCGTGCATAGCCTTGGTAATAGAAACGGCGAAGTCATGGGCTTCTTTGTTGTGTTCCCAGTTAGGGCCATAAAAGGTCGTGCAGACTTCGTAAAGGCCAATGTAGCCCAGGGAAACCGTAGCCCGGCTATTCTTGAAGACCTCGTCAACACTGTCGGTCCGCTTCAGCCGCTTGCCAAAGGCGCCATACATGTAGAGAAGTGGCGCATTTTCTGGTTTAGCTTCCTTGGTCCGCTTAATCCGGTAGTCGAGAGCAATCTTGCAGATATTCATCTTTTCCTTGAAGATTTCCCAAAAGAGCCGCTTGTCACCGTGGGCTTCAAGGGCAATCCGGGGGAGGTTGACGGTTACCACACCGAGGTTCATCCGTCCGGAATTAACTTCCTTACCAGTCTCCGGGTCAGTCCACCCTTGTAAGAATGAACGGCAGCCCATTGGAGTCTTAAAGCTCCCGGTGATTTCTTTGATCTTGTCATACATCAAGAGATCGGGGTACATCCGCTTAGTGGAGCACTCCAGGGCTAACTGTTTGATGTCGTAGTTCGGGTCACCAGGGTTAAGGTTGAGCCCCCGCTTCAGGGTAAAGATTAGCTTAGGAAAAATTGCCGTCCGGTGTTCTTTACCCAGCCCCTTGATTCGAATCTTTAGGATAGCCTTTTGAATCTCCCGTGAAATCCAGCTGGTTCCCAGACCGAAGTTAACGGTAGTAAATGGAGTTTGACCTTGGCTAGAGTAAAGGGTGTTAATTTCGTATTCAAGGGCCTGCATGGCGTCGTAGATATCCTTCTTGGTCTTTTCCCTAGCAAAGGCTTCCCGCTTGTCGGGAGCAATCCATTTGTCAGCATCCTTCATATGCTTTTCGTAGTTAATCTTGGCATACGGTTCAAGCAGTTGGTCGACTCGGTTAGCAGAGCAGCCACCGTATTGTAGTGAGGCAACGTTGGCAATGATCTGGGACATCTGTGCCGTGGCGGTCTGGATGGACCGGGGGGAGGAAACCCAGGCGTTCCCAATCTTGAAGCCATTCTTGAACATTTCATCAAAGTCAATCAAGCAACAGTTAGTTTCCGGCGTAACCGGGGAGTAGTCAAGGTCGTGCCAGTGAATGTCACCACGGAGGTGGGCCTTGGCAACAATACCCGGTAGCATCCGTAGCCCGAGGGCCCGGCTAACAACCCCGGCTTCGAGGTCCCGTTGGGTATTAAAAACCCGGCTATCCTTGTTGGCATTTTCGTGGACAACCTGGTCCTTACGCCCAAAGAGTTGTTCCAGCTTGTGCTGTGGGTTAATCGCTTCGGCAAAGGCTTCTTCGTCTTTCTTCCGGTAGTCAGTAAATTGCTGTGCCAATTCCGTGTGTCCAGCTTTCTGTAACCCTTCAATAAATAGTTTGGCAATGGTTGTGGCGGGAACTTCTTCTTCATCAATCAATGCATCAAAAATCGTCATATAGACAATGTGCTTGGTCTTGTCGTCAGCTTTAAGTGCATTTAATACTAAATCGATTTTGTATGCATAAAAGGAGGTCTTGGTCCCGTCACGTTTAATAACCTTCAGCTTTGCAAGATTATTTAAATCTTGTTTATCAATAATTTGGACCTTCATTTTATTTTTCCCCTTTCAAAATTTAACAATTTTATAGTATCGCAAAATACAACCAGTAGAAAGTATTGACATCCGACACACTATATGTTGTGGTAAAGTAAAAATTATGGTCAGGATGAAAATAAAACGGTTAATTTCAGAGCGCGATAAAAAAGCAACTCTACTACTGGTGCGGCCAGGACCACTTTCTTATCTTTTGAAATCGAATTAAGAAGCGAGCCCCCTTTATCAAAAGATAGATTTTTATTCTCCAGGAAAGTATGAAAAAGCTGTCATATTTCCAAATATCAGTGAAAAAGGGTTCGCCAGGATATTGAAAATAAGTACAGAATCTGCTCAAAAAAGAAAATAATCTAAGCCAAACCACTTAGATTATTCTTCCCAATATTTACATGCTAGATTGTATCATCTAATTTCCAATGATACTGGATTTTCTTTCTCGATTCAATCGTTATTTATTAAATCGGTTAGCTTACTTACACTTAAAGGCACCTGCACTGGTTACTTGCTACCGATTGTTGCTTTGTATCAAATTTCCTGTACTAGGTCGTTTCACGAAAAATTCCCGTCAGATTGGTAATAATGTAAGCAGTCAATAACGACACGTCTAGGCATGGTCAGCCGATCCTCCTATACTGAAAATATAAAATTCAGTACAGGAGGATTTTTTATGGAGGAAACACACGATATTGTGACACCGGTTTTCAAAACTAAAAGTGAACCAGTTAGTAAGCCTAAATTTTCGCCGCGACCAGCTGTTAAAATGAAAGTTGATAATGTCCAGCTAACATTTTTCAAGGGTGCCAGTCCCAGCCTTGCGGCTGAGATTTCAAAGGTTGTGGTGCGCTATGCTCATTAACTGGCATGATCCCGATCATGTTTACCTAGTCTGTGGAAAAACTGACTTGCGTAAGGGAATCGATGGACTAACAATGGTTATCGCTGAGAATTATGGGTTGGAATTATACAACAATTCACTTTTTCTGTTCTGTGGATCCCGCAATGACCGATTTAAAGGACTACTTTGGGATGGTGAGGGCTTTATCTTGCTTTACAAACGCTTTGAAAATGGCCATTTGAGTTGGCCGAGATATAGTAGCGAAGTCAAAGAGTTATCAGCCAAACAATTAGATTGGCTATTAAAGGGACTAAACCCATTACCGGTTCGTAAGATTAAAGCAGCGCAACCAGGTACCTTTTATTAAATTACCTCTGTTTAAAATCGTTGTTCTTTGATATAATTACCGAAGAATAATTTAAAGGGAGGTGACGTATCATGAGTAAAAGTTTAGTCGAAGAGAATCGCGAGCTTAAGCAACAGATCAAAGCCCTAAAGGAACAGGTCAACAAGTTGACGGCAATTATTAAGCTTCAACAGAATCAAATGTTTGGGAAAAAAACTGAAATAATTGAGTCCGTAGTTGATGGTCAGCAATCACTATTTAGCGATGATGAACTAGATCAGCTGCAAGATTCTAATGTTTCAATCACGGAAGTGATTGAAAAGAAAGAAAAACAAGTGGTGCGTCACCGGAAAGCTAAAGTTTCTGGGCAGCGGACCGCTTTTTTGGATGGTTTACCTCAAGTGGATGAGACAATTCATTTAACTAATACGAATTGTCCAAAGTGCCATGAACAGATGAAAAAGATTGGTAAGCATCTATATAGCCGCGAAGTCCGACTAAAGCCGGCCGAATTGTACTGTGCGAACCTATACCAAGAAAGCTACAAGTGTAATGACTGTGATGAGGACGGTAAAGATATCATCATTAGTAGTCAAATGCCGCAATCATTATTGCCTCATAGTTATATTTCCAGCAGTATTTTGGCTAAAGTAGCTGAGTATAAATTTTCCTTAGCCCTACCCTTTCATCGACAAGTAAAGCTCTGGCAAGCCGTTGGTTTGCCAGTTAGTGGTCGTCAACTCGCAACTAATATCATTACAGTTAGTCAAACATACTTGAGGCCACTGTATGACCGGCTAACCCAATTAATGCAAGGTGAAAACGTAATTCAAATGGATGAAACGCCATTTAAGGTCATTGATGAAGCTAAGACTACCAGTTATTTTTGGGCAACAAGAACTACGACTGAGTTTAGCCATCATCATATGGTAATCTATCATTATCGCAATACCCGCTCAGGAAAAGTAATCGGTGATATTATTGGACAAAACTATCCAGGCTTTATCATGTGTGATGGGTATGGAGGTTATAGCAATCATTTATATCCCCACGCCCACTTTGGCTCTTGTTTAGTTCATATCCGGCGAGAATTCATTCGAATCACTAAATTACTAAGCAAGAAGCAATTAAAGCATTCGAAAGCTCTTCATGCGGTAAAGCTCCTCGGGACTGTTTTCCATAAGGAAAACGGATTAATATATCAAACTAAGGAAGAGAAACGACAGCAAAGGATTATTCATGTGAAGCCGTTACTTGATAAATTTTACCGTTACTTGAATAGTATTATTTCACCGCAAGGCCGACTTTGTGCAGCTATCAAGAATGCTTTGAAACTTCGGACAAGAGTATATCGAATCTTCGAAGATGGGCAAATACCGCTGAGTAATAACTCATTGGAAGGAGAAATCCGGCTTACAACACTGATTCGTAAAAACTGTTTGTTTGCGAAAAGTAAACGCGGAGCTGAGGCCAATGCGATTTACTACACGCTAGTGGCAACAGCAAAAGTAAATAAACTAAATATATATAAATATTTTAAGTACCTGTTTGATCGACTACCCAACCAGAAAAGTAGCGACATTGAGGCTCTTTTACCATGGGCAGAAGAAGTACAGCAGGTATGTCATGAAATCGAGTAGGAGGTAATTGATTAGTTCAATTACCGACCTCTCACACCACCGTACGTACGGTTCCGTATACGGCGGTTCGACAACTTAATCACTTTGAATTGACTGGAGCGTCTTGGACATATTTATTAGTCCAAGGTGCTCCAGTTTTCTATTTGTTAGAGAATAACTCAAAGTCTTACTGTGTGCGGTTCGCCAGTAGCCCTTACGGGTACTAGCGAAGACATATGCATCACGATAAGACAATCCGAGCCTTTGTAAGTTAGTAATCTTAGTTTTGAATTTCTTCCATTGCTTCCAGATATATTGCCTTATTCGCGCCCTTAACCACTGGTCAAGTCGTTGAATAAAGCCAGTCAGTTTCCCAATTGAGTAATATTGAAGCCAACCCCGCATTTTGCGATGAATTTCCTCAAACATTTGCTCAATGGATACTCCCCGATTGCGCTTTGTTAACAGCTTTAGTGCTTGCTTAACTCGCTTTTGTGATTGCTTGGCCGGTCGGGCATAGGCACCGTTACGGTCTACACCTAGTGAAAAGCCAAGAAACTTCAATCTTAGGGGACTACCAACTTTAGTTTTATCTGGATTAACTTTAACCTTCAATTGCTTTTCGAGAAAATGGGTAATACTGCGCATTACTCGTTCTCCCGCCCGTTGACTTTTAACATAAATATTACAATCATCCGCATAGCGTACAAAGTGATGGCCACGTCTGGTCAACTCTTTATCCAACTCATTTAGGTAAATATTCGCCAGTAATGGTGATAATGGTCCACCTTGCGGCGTTCCTTTGTCACTCCTAGCGAAAAGCCCATGATCTAAGACCCCGCTAGTCAAAAACTTGCGGATAAGTCTTAGTGTCCATGGGTCATTAATATATTGTTGGAGGTACTTAATCATCAAATCATGGTTGACGTTATCGAAATAGGCCTTCAGGTCTAAGTCGACTACTCTTCGATATCCCTGATTATATAGTTTAACTACCTTTGCGATTGCGTCTTGGGCTCCACGATGAGGGCGAAAGCCAAAACTATTATCCGAGAAAATACGCTCAAAGATTGGCGTGAGCACTTGGGCAACTGCTTGTTGGACCATGCGGTCCACTACCGTTGGTATCCCTAGTTTTCTCACTCCACCGTTGGGCTTGGGAATTTCCACTCGTTTAACCGGTACTGGCTTATAATTGCCTTCACGTAGGTTGGTGATTAACTCCGTTTTATTTTCTCTAAGATATTGCAGGAGGCCATCGACAGTCATATCATCAATGCCCGCTGCTCCTTTATTTCTCTTAACTCGCAAATAAGCCTGGTTCAGGTTATTGCGGTCCAAGACTTGGTCTTGGATAGTGACACTCATACCTTTACCTTCACCATAATCGGTACTACGCGCCCTTGTGTACTTTCGGTTTTCCAAACCTATCCTCGACAAGCGGTCAGCTTGTGGTTCTGTTTTCTGCGATTGTCGCACCTGATTACACCTCCGATATAAGTTATTATCGTTCGGTCCTTCATCTAATTAATTAGACTACTATGACCTCGGCTGACTTCTGGCTTACTCAACACAACATCACTGCTATGCTTGCTTCTGTGGAATTTCATTCATTCCTCTTGTCGGAAACGTGTAGGTCAGATCTCCCCGGGTAAGAATATTAACTTTCGTACCATGTCACCGTTAGCTTTACTGAAAGCAACTTCGAGTAGTATTGGACTTTAGTTTGTCTAGCAACCTTATCCAGTTACTCTCAGCCTTATAGCTACTTCTTGTTCATCGGTGCAGCACTTTGCCTTAGACTTCCTTCAGATTCCACCTCACAGCGGACACCCTTGTCCTCGGCTCATGGTTCCGACTACTACGGCCCATAGTGGACTTTCACCACCTAGCTAATACCCATGCCGGGCGCACTAGAAGAAGAGGCTGGGAATTAACTATTAATTCTTGGTTCTCTAACAGTAAAATCCGGACTATAATTTTTGATCGATTCAAAAATCATAGTCCGGATTTTAAATTATTTATAAAATTAGTCGCCAATCGACTAATTGATTGACCAAATTTCGTTAGATTTAATGCCATCAAGGCTAGCCCAATGTCATTTTCCACAGCCCGTTGTCCGCGTAGATGAGTTCGGCGTATGCCAAAATCCCTCTTCATGTGACCAAAGACTGGCTCAACGTCGAACTTTCGTCGACGATAAATTGCCTTGCCTTCGTCACTTGAGAGGGTTGCTTTTACTTTAGCCTTGTAATAATTCCACGTTGGGTTAACCTGCATATAGCGTTGCCGACCACTTGGTGTTTTTGCCAACTCATCCAATTGTTCTGACAGTTGGTGCTTATCCGCTCGATAGAGTTTGAAATCACGTTCGAAACCATATTTATCGGTTCGCCTACTATACCGATAAAAGCTAAAGCGAACTCCTAAATGATCGATGTAGTAATCATCTTCGGCATTATACTGCCAATTTTGTGATTTAGTTGGATCGTTTTTAAATTTATGTTTCTGTTCCTTTTGATAAGTTGTGTATGGAATAACAGGCTGCTTTTCAAACTGATCAAGAATCATTGTGTAATTGTACTCACTACCATAACCGGCATCGGCAACGATATGCTTAAAGAAATCTAAAGCATGAAACTGGGTAAGGAATGGCACTAAGGTCCTGGTGTCAGTTGGATTTGAAAAGAGCCCGTAATCAAGGACAAATTGCTTATGTGTAGCGATTTGCAGGTTATAGCCGGGCTTTAACTCCCGATTCATCATCGGATCTTCCTTCATACACATAAAAGTCGCATCATGATCAGTCTTGGAATAGCTATTACGACCTTGGAAGATATCTTCGGCACGTTCATACTTTTTGGCACGCGGAATTAGGTCGTTGCTTAATTGATGGCGAAGTTTTTTTAGAAAACGACGGCGCCGTTTTCTAACTGAACCACCTTTGATGATTTTTGGTTCTTGCTTAATCTCTTCATCTAACTTAGTGATTTTCTCCGCAAGTTCTTGTTCCATTACTTCCATGCCTTCGGCAGAAGTAACCAGCTCGGGTGCCATTTCTTGCACCACTTGTTTTTCTACTAGTTCCTCATAAAGCTTACTCGTCTTTTCTCTTAACTTAGCGTGATACTTTTCAACTGCCCGTCGCCAAGTAAATGAATATTTATTGGCATCGGCTTCTACCTTGGTCCCATCGATAAAAACTGCATCATTTTGAATTAGTCCGTGATCTTTCAAAGCCATGGTAAAGTAAACAAAGGCATGTTTAATTAGCTTACTAGCGTGCTGACTGCGTCGAAAGTTATTAATGGTATGGTAGCTATAAGCATAATCATGAGCTAACCAACGCATTGGCAGGTTCTCATCCAACATCATTTCAATCTTTCTTCCAGAATAAGTTTGACGTGCGTAGGCAAACAAGAGAATCTTAAGCATAATTGCTGGATGCGATGAAGGGCGGCCGGTAGCCGCTCCTGAATCTTCTAATAGCACATTTTGTGGAATCGAGTCGACAAAATCACTAATTAGCCGCGCAATATGATTTTGTGGTAAATCATAGTTATAGCTTAGTACGAATTCGGTTTGTCCTATGGTATAATTTTGATACATGAAAATCGCTCCTTTGGGTTGTTTTGTGGTAATTACATCATATCAGGAACGATTTCCTGTGTACATAAAAACCGGATGATGAATTGTTCAAAAAATTCATCATCCGGTTTTTGCTTTGGACTAGGAGTTTTTTCCCAGCCTCTTTCATTCGTTTTCAATACGTATCGTTATTGACTGCTTACGTAATAATGTTTTAGATTTGCAAATGATTTACCATTCAAAACTAAAAGCACGGCAATGCTCTTTCAAACAAACATTGTCGTGCTTTATAGTTTAGCTGAATATCGATAAACAAATGCCTCCGGTGGGGGTCGAACCCACACTCCCTCAACGGGAACTGGATTTTGAGTCCAGCGCGTCTGCCAATTCCGCCACAGAGGCATCAGCTAACTAAAAGGTGGTAATCGGATTTGAACCGATGATAAAGGTTTTGCAGACCTCTGCCTTACCACTTGGCTATACCACCAAATAGTTAAAGTTGAACAGGATTAAACATGTTCAACCCATAAGGGCGGTATGTGGGATTCGAACCCACGCGTGCCGGACCCACAAACCGGTGTGTTAACCAAACTTCACCAATACCGCCAAAATATTCAGTTAAGCAGGGATAGTAGGAATCGAACCCACAATGACGGTTTTGGAGACCGTAGTTATACCATTTAACTATATCCCTATAAAATGGAGGAGAGTGGATTCGAACCACCGAACCCGAAGGAATGGATTTACGGTCCATCGCGTTTAGCCAGACTTCGCTACTCCTCCATAAAGTGGCGCGGGACGGAATCGAACCGCCGACACACGGAGCTTCAATCCGTTGCTCTACCAACTGAGCTACCGAGCCATCCTGTGTATGGGTGTAACAACTATTTAGTTGCCAATGGAAGATACAGGGCTCGAACCTGTGACCCTCTGCTTGTAAGGCAGACGCTCTCCCAACTGAGCTAATCCTCCAAAAGTGACCCGTGCGGGATTTGAACCCACGATACCAGCGTGAAAGGCTGGTGTCTTAACCACTTGACTAACGGGTCATCTCAACGGAGAGTAAGGGATTCGAACCCTTGATACAGGCTTTAACCCGTATACAGCATTTCCAATGCTGCTCCTTCGGCCAACTCGGACAACTCTCCATGGATGCGTGGCAGCGTCCTATCCTCGCAGGGAGCGATCCCCCAACTACTTTCGGCGTGTTGAAGCTTAACTTCTGTGTTCGGCATGGGAACAGGTGTATCCTTCAAGCCATCATCACCACACTTCGTCTCTTCTGAGACGAGAGCTTGCGCTCTCAAAACTAAACAATATCTAACCTCACCAACAAACCTAACCGCTCTTCCTTGGTTAAGTCCTCGACCGATTAGTAATGGTCCGCTCCATGCATCACTGCACTTCCACTTCCATCCTATCTACCACATCATCTTTGTGGGGTCTTACTTCCCCGAAGGGAATGGGAAATCTCATCTCGAGGCGAGTTTCACACTTAGATGCTTTCAGCGTTTATCTCGTCCATACATAGCTACCCAGCCGTGCTCCTGGCGGAACAACTGGTACACCAGCGGTATGTCCATCCCGGTCCTCTCGTACTAAGGACAGCTCCTCTCAAATTTCCTACGCCCGCGACGGATAGGGACCGAACTGTCTCACGACGTTCTGAACCCAGCTCGCGTACCGCTTTAATGGGCGAACAGCCCAACCCTTGGGACCGACTACAGCCCCAGGATGCGATGAGCCGACATCGAGGTGCCAAACCTCCCCGTCGATGTGGACTCTTGGGGGAGATAAGCCTGTTATCCCCAGGGTAGCTTTTATCCGTTGAGCGATGGCCCTTCCATACGGAACCACCGGATCACTAAGCCCGACTTTCGTCCCTGCTCGACCTGTCTGTCTCGCAGTCAAGCTCGCTTGTGCCTTTACACTCTGCGAATGATTTCCAACCATTCTGAGCGAACCTTTGGGCGCCTCCGTTACCTTTTGGGAGGCGACCGCCCCAGTCAAACTGCCCACCTGACACTGTCTCCCAGCACGTTCAGTGCTGCGGGTTAGAGTGGTCATAATGCAAGGGTAGTATCCCACCAGCGCCTCCAGCGAAACTAGCGTTCCGCTTTCTATGGCTCCTACCTATCCTGTACAAGCAGTACAAACACTCAATATCAAGCTACAGTAAAGCTCCATGGGGTCTTTCCGTCCTGTCGCGGGTACCCTGCATCTTCACAGGGATTTCAATTTCACCGAGTCTCTCGTTGAGACAGTGCCCAGATCGTTACGCCTTTCGTGCGGGTCGGAACTTACCCGACAAGGAATTTCGCTACCTTAGGACCGTTATAGTTACGGCCGCCGTTTACTGGGGCTTCAATTCTGAGCTTCGCTTACGCTAACCCATCCTTTTAACCTTCCAGCACCGGGCAGGCGTCAGCCCCTATACTTCATCTTACGATTTTGCAGAAACCTGTGTTTTTGATAAACAGTCGCCTGGGCCTTTTCACTGCGGCTGGCCTTGCGGCCAGCACCCCTTCTTCCGAAGTTACGGGGTCATTTTGCCGAGTTCCTTAACGAGAGTTCTCTCGCTCACCTTAGGATTCTCTCCTCGACTACCTGTGTCGGTTTGCGGTACGGGCAGTTGAATACTCACTAGAAGTTTTTCTCGGCAGTGTGACATCAGCGACTTCGTTACTATAATTTCACTCCCCATCACAACTCGTCAACCCGCAACTAAGCATTTGACTCAGTTACTGACTCGTTGCTTGGCCGCACTCTTCCAATCATGCGGTTCGCTTAGCCTCCTGCGTCCCTCCATCATTCAAACGCATTCAACTGGTACAGGAATCTCAACCTGTTATCCATCGCCTACGCCTCTCGGCCTCAGCTTAGGTCCCGACTTACCCTGGGAGGACGAGCCTTCCCCAGGAAACCTTAGTCATTCGGTGGACAGGATTCTCACCTGTCTTTCGCTACTCATACCGGCATTCTCACTTCTAAGCGCTCCACCAGTCCTCACGGTCTGACTTCGCCGCCCTTAGAACGCTCTCCTACCACGTGCACGTAGTGCACATCCACAGTTTCGGTAATATGCTTAGCCCCGGTACATTTTCGGCGCAGGATCACTCGACTAGTGAGCTATTACGCACTCTTTAAATGGTGGCTGCTTCTGAGCCAACATCCTAGTTGTCTATGCAACTCCACATCCTTTTCCACTTAGCATATATTTAGGGACCTTAACTGGTGATCTGGGCTGTTCCCCTTTCGACGGTGGATCTTATCACTCATCGTCTGACTCCTGAGGATAAATCGATGGCATTCGGAGTTTATCTGAAGTTGGTAACCCATGACGGGCCCCTTGTCCAAACAGTAGCTCTACCTCCACGATTCTTTTCCTCAAGGCTCCCCCTAAAGAGATTTCGGAGAGAACCAGCTATCTCCAAGTTCGTTTGGAATTTCACCGCTACCCACACCTCATCCCAGCCATTTTCAACTGACACGGGTTCGGCCCTCCAGTGCGCTTTACCGCACCTTCAACCTGGACATGGGTAGGTCACCTGGTTTCGGGTCTATAACTACATACTTCATACGCCCATTTAAGACTCGCTTTCGCTACGGCTCCGGTTTTCCTACCTTAACCTTGCATGCAATCATAACTCGCCGGTTCATTCTGCAAGAGGCACGCCGTCACCCATTAACGGGCTCCGACTGCTTGTAGGCACATGGTTTCAGGAACTATTTCACTCCCCTTCCGGGGTGCTTTTCACCTTTCCCTCACGGTACTGGTTCACTATCGGTCACTAGGTAGTATTTAGCCTTGCGAGATGGTTCTCGCAGCTTCCGACGGGGTTTCACGTGTCCCGCCGTACTCAGGATCCTGAACGGAGAATGTGACGTTTCGTCTACGGGGCTATCACCCTCTCTGGCACAGCTTCCCAGCTGTTGCGACTACGTCGCATTTTGGTAACTCCATTGTTCAGTCCTACAACCCCAGTAAGCAAGCTCACTGGTTTGGGCTCTTCCCCTTTCGCTCGCCGCTACTCAGGGAATCGATTTTTCTTTCTCTTCCTGCAGCTACTGAGATGTTTCAGTTCACTGCGTCTTCCCTCTGCTAGCTATGAATTCACTAGTCAGATAACCAACGACTAAGTTGGTTGGGTTTCCCCATTCGGAAATCTCCGGATCAAAGTGTACTTACCACTCCCCGAAGCATATCGGTGTTTATCCCGTCCTTCATCGGCTCCTAGTACCAAGGCATTCACCATGCGCCCTTCATAACTTAACCTTGATGATCACTTCGTGATCACCTTGATTAATTGAGTTAGCGATTATTTCGTTAATAAAACTCAAATAACGCGGTGTTCTCGGTTTATTGTTTTGATTAATAAAGAAATTAGATATTATTTAGTTTTCAAAGTACAAGCTCTGAGGGTAAACCCCTCAAAACTAAACAAAGTTTCAACTAATGTGTAGGTTCCGTTTTATTCCTTAGAAAGGAGGTGATCCAGCCGCAGGTTCTCCTACGGCTACCTTGTTACGACTTCACCCCAGTCATCTGCCCTGCCTTAGGCAGCTCCCTCCAAAATGGTTAGGCCACTGACTTTGGGCATTGCAAACTTCCATGGTGTGACGGGCGGTGTGTACAAGGCCCGGGAACGTATTCACCGCGGCATGCTGATCCGCGATTACTAGCGATTCCGACTTCGTGCAGTCGAGTTGCAGACTGCAGTCCGAACTGAGACCGGCTTTAAGAGATTTGCACACCCTCGCGGGTTAGCTGCTCGTTGTACCGGCCATTGTAGCACGTGTGTAGCCCAGGTCATAAGGGGCATGATGATCTGACGTCGTCCCCACCTTCCTCCGGTTTGTCACCGGCAGTCTCACTAGAGTGCCCAACTGAATGCTGGCAACTAGTAACAAGGGTTGCGCTCGTTGCGGGACTTAACCCAACATCTCACGACACGAGCTGACGACGACCATGCACCACCTGTCATTGCGTCCCCGAAGGGAACGCCTAATCTCTTAGGTTAGCGCAAGATGTCAAGACCTGGTAAGGTTCTTCGCGTAGCTTCGAATTAAACCACATGCTCCACCGCTTGTGCGGGCCCCCGTCAATTCCTTTGAGTTTCAACCTTGCGGTCGTACTCCCCAGGCGGAGTGCTTAATGCGTTAGCTGCGGCACTGAAGGGCGGAAACCCTCCAACACCTAGCACTCATCGTTTACGGCATGGACTACCAGGGTATCTAATCCTGTTCGCTACCCATGCTTTCGAGCCTCAGCGTCAGTTGCAGACCAGACAGCCGCCTTCGCCACTGGTGTTCTTCCATATATCTACGCATTCCACCGCTACACATGGAGTTCCACTGTCCTCTTCTGCACTCAAGTCGCCCGGTTTCCGATGCACTTCTTCGGTTAAGCCGAAGGCTTTCACATCAGACCTAAGCAACCGCCTGCGCTCGCTTTACGCCCAATAAATCCGGATAACGCTTGCCACCTACGTATTACCGCGGCTGCTGGCACGTAGTTAGCCGTGACTTTCTGGTTGAATACCGTCACTGCATGAACAGTTACTCTCATGCACGTTCTTCTTCAACAACAGAGTTTTACGAGCCGAAACCCTTCTTCACTCACGCGGTGTTGCTCCATCAGGCTTGCGCCCATTGTGGAAGATTCCCTACTGCTGCCTCCCGTAGGAGTATGGACCGTGTCTCAGTTCCATTGTGGCCGATCAGTCTCTCAACTCGGCTATGCATCATTGCCTTGGTAGGCCGTTACCCTACCAACTAGCTAATGCACCGCGGGTCCATCCTAAAGTGATAGCCGAAACCATCTTTGATACGAAAACCATGTGGTTTTCGTAGTTATGCGGTATTAGCACCTGTTTCCAAATGTTATCCCCCGCTTTAGGGCAGGTTGCCCACGTGTTACTCACCCGTCCGCCGCTCACTGGTAATCCATCGTCAAATCAGTGCAAGCACGTCATATCAGTTGGGCCAGTGCGCTCGACTTGCATGTATTAGGCACACCGCCGGCGTTCATCCTGAGCCAGGATCAAACTCTCATATAAAATATAAGAACTTGAATAGCTCTAATTCAAATTAATTAAGCGAATTGACTTCGCAAATGTTTTTGCTCCAATCACCGAAGTGATTAAAGACCCTACACATTTGATTCGTCGAAACTTTGTTCAGTTTTCAAAGGTCTACCAAGCTGCATTAAACAGCTTTTAAATTATATCATCTCATCAGTAACCAGTCAATAACTTTTTCAATCAAGCGATTAAATCAGTTAATCAATCAGTCTCTCGTGAGACAACTTTTATATGATAACAAAGAACCAAATCTCTGTCAACAACTGTTTTGAAAATAATTTGTTAAGAAAATAACAACTTCGCAACAGCAAGTAATAATATACCAAGGTCCAAGCAATTCGTCAACACTTTTTTAATAAAAAATCAAAATGTGTGCTGCAAATCATATAAGCAGTCATAAACCTCAATTGCTACAAGGTCAATATTGTCAAAACGGAACCGTTCGTAGGGGCGAAACCGGACAAACACGTACTCATCACTTCCCTGAACATAGGTGACCTCACACACCGGAATTCCAAATTACTCAAAGGTCCGCTTCTGCCTTTTCGCTGTCTGGTCATGCTTCATTGCATCTAAACGCCGAATAATCTGCACTAGCTGTGAATGCTCCACTGTCTCCTGTTCACCTCCAAAACAAAAGATGAGTAATGACCCCACTACTCATCTTGAATATCATGTTTAATTTTATCTGATTTAACTAGTAATGCAACCATTCCGGCAAACATTCCGAAGTAATAGGTTAATAACCGCCACAAAATCATCGCAAGAACTAACTTGCTTCCCGAGCCGATGAAGCTGGCAAAAAGTACCGAAAACGAGTACTCTGCTCCCCCAGCTCCACCAGGAATTGGAAAGAGGGAGATAATCATAAAGATCAACACGTGTAGGCTAATGACCATCACAAAATTAATATGGTGCACCCCGAGGGCCAGCATTATGAAATACGGGATTGCATAGTAGAAAAACAGTTGGCACAGAGTAACGATACATACCCGCCACATTTTACCGTACTCACTCTTAATCCGTAAACTTTCCTGGTAGAAAGTATCAACCTTTGCGTTCAGGTTCACCCGTAACTTTTCGTACCGTTCCGGCTTTATAAAGAGCTCCACCGGTTTAATAATCAAATTAAGGGCTTTTTTAGTAAAGCTATACCAATACATCACCAGTAATAGCCCAACAATCACGGCCAGGTGAACTAAAAAGCCAAACAGGACGAGCAGGGAAAGGGCGTGGAGCTTTTCGGCAATAAAGTGAAAACCAATCACCAGACTGATTAAGAAGTTGATGACAATCATCGCCTGGAAGACGACGAACTTCATCAAGAGAACCGAACTTGCCAGTCCCCCATCGACCCCACACTGGAGCATCCCCACTAACTGCGCCGGTTGTCCACCGGTCGAAAACGGGGTAATTCCGTTAAAAAGTTGCTCAATCGGTGGCAGACGCATTGCATCTTTCCAGGTAAAGTCCGGGTGGCGGTTATTCATAAAAATCTTAACGACCACCCCTTCCAATCCCAGGTAGAGGCAGATACACAGTAATGCTACCAGCATCCACCACCAATTTAGGGTAAAGAAGTCACGGACCAGTAGGTGGAGGTTAACCGTGCGCAATGAATATGCAATGATCCCCCCACCAATCAGGAGCATCAAGATAAGGACGAGCCAATTTTTTCTACTCATGGTCATCCCCCTTTGCAGCTTGTTCGCAATAAAATTTCTCCCAAATCCTAGCCAGGTGGTCTTCTGAGTAATGAGCGGCCGCTTCCCGTGCCCGCTTTTGCCAATGGGCCAGGCGGGCCGGATCATTCCGCAGTAGGGTCAATTTCTCTTGCATCTCCAGGATATCCTTAGCAGGCTCGTAGTCACCATCAATAATACTGCGGTAGAGGTCAAGATCCCGCAGCATGACCGCCGTCCCGCAACTAAAGGCTTCCAGAACGGACATCGGAAAGAGCTCGTTAAACGACGGCAGCAGGAACAAGTCGGCCGCATTGTTTAACTCTGCAATCTCGTCACGGCTGACAATCCCCGTAAACTTAAGATTTGCCGGCGGGTTTTCTACCACCTTCTTCAGCTCATGGTAGCCGTCTGTCAAGGGGCCAAATGAAAAGCCCCCGGCCCAAACAAACTGAACGTCCGGATTTTGCTTAGCAAGCTGGATGAAGTCGGGAACCCCCTTGCGTTCCTGAACCTGGCCGCTTCCCAGGACAACGAACTTATCTGCAGGTAGGCCGTACTTCTTACGCAGGGCGAAGTGTTGTTTAACATCCACCGGGTGAAAACGAGCGCTATCCACAAAGTTGGGAATATAGGTGATCTGCTCACGGGGAATCCCGTAGGCCACTAGCTTATCAATAAAGGACGGGTTAACGACCACCAGGTGATCCATCCGCTTATAAAAGGCAATTACATAACGATAAAAAATCCCACGAAATGGTTGTGGGATTTTCAAACTACCTTCCAGAGTCTCCGGCAAGAAATGCACGTAACCAACCTTTTGCCCCCGCTTCTTCGAAAAGGTCGAAAAATAAAAGGGCAAGTCAATCGTGTGGTAGTGGCTAATGTCACTCTTGCAATAGTGGTTTATTTCAATGTCAAATTCATCTTCAAAGTGCGTCTTCAGCAGGTTGATCAGTTCCAGGTAGGCACTGCCCACCCCTTGACCGGCAACCTTGTCCGCTGATGAAAACATCGTAATTTTAATCATCACTAACTCCTCGAACGATGAAATAGGCGACGGTGGTGCCGTGCCTTGGCAACTTCTCTTTCAGCCAGCGTCCTTTGACAATCGCGGTAGTATTCAACGACCCGCTTGGCAAAAACTTCCGCCGAAATAGCGTGCAGCTTTACCTGGCGCTTCCGGTGGGACTCCTCGGTCCCAGGGTTATTCAGGTAGTGAATGACCCCCTTGACCAGGTCTTCTCGCTTTTGGAAGCTCACCCCAATTGCCGGATCATCAATCAGTTCGTCCGTATAGACGCTGCGCATGACAACGATTGGCAAGCCCGAAGCCAGGGCCTCATCGTAAGTTAGTCCCTGAGACTCGGAATCTGATGCAGACACAAAGACATCCGCCATTTGATAATAATGGTGGACATCATCATTCTTGATTTCTCCCGCAAACTGAACATGGGATCCCAAGTCCATCTGGCGAACCTGCCGTTCCAATGTTTTCCGGGCGGGCCCGTCACCAACAATCAAAAGCTGGGCAGCCGGATTTTGGGCTAAGATATCGGGCATGGCATCAATTAAGGTATGAATGTTTTTCTCGTAAGCCAGCCGACTCAAGGAAAGGAGGACCGGCGTGTCATCTTCGTAGCCATACTTAGCACGGAGGGCGTGAACCGCTGCTGGCGAGTCCTGGTGCTGGTACACCCGCAGGTTGATTCCCGTCGGAATAATCCGGATGGGTGCTGTGACGTCATACGACCGCAGAGTATCCAGAACCCGTTTACTCGGGGCAATCACCCCGTCGATATTATGCATGTAAAGACGTGCATAGGTTGCCACATTTTTCGGCTTGACAATGTGACCGTTGGCTATGTAATGAAGATAATCTTGGTACATCGTGTGGTAGGTGTGTAGGCAAGGAATGTCCAGCTCATGAGCCACCAACTTACCAATCATCCCCAGCGCAAACTCGGTCTGGTTATGAACAACGTCGAGGTGAAACCGCCGGGCCAAGTGAACCGCCCGGATACCACCCCGGATAGCAATTCGCCGGTCCGTGAAGGAGACAAAGGGGATACTAGCAAAGCGATAGATGCCGTTTTCAACATCGTCCTTCTTTGCCTGGGGATCAGTCGTCGTAAAGATATACACGTGATGCCCCTGAGCAGTCAGCTCATCGCGGAGGGTCTTAATGGAAGTTGCTACTCCACTAACCTGAGGAAAATATGTATCTGTAAAAAGACCAATATTCACGCTAACTGCTCCTATCTTTTCGTTTTCGCATAATGTTAATTATTATACTAAAGAGCCCCCTCTTTAGCAAAAGACACATTTCTCCTATTGTAAGATGATTCCGTGCTATCGACAAGGCCGCGTTTACGAGATTAATTTTTTCTTAAATAGCGGCAAATTAAAAGGCACCGGCCGCTCACTACGACCGGTGCCATCCTATAAAATCCCTACTCTAAGTTATTTTCTTTTAAGAACTTCTTCACCATGGCGGTTACCGCACTAGCGGTCTGGGCATTTAAAGACCGGTGAACGAGCGGTTGGAGCTGACGAGTGTTCATCTGCTTAATCAAGGACCGGATGTGAAGAATCTGACCACTGTTCATCGAGAACTCATCCAGGCCCATCCCCATCAGCAATGGTGTAGCTAAGGGGTTACCGGCCATCTCACCGCACATGCCGACCCACTTACCTTCCGCATGGGCTGCGTCAATCACCCGCTTGACGGTCCGCAGCACAGCCGGGTGGAGTTCCTGGTAGAGGTAGGCGACTCTGGCATTCCCCCGGTCAGCCGCAAAGAGGTACTGAATCAGGTCATTGCTGCCGATGCTAAAGAAATCAACGTCCTGGGCGAAGAGGTCGGCCATCATTGCCACCGACGGAATTTCCAGCATCATCCCCACCTCGATGTTGTCGGCAACCGGCACCCCGGATTTTTCCAAGGATGCCTTCTCCTCATCTAAGATCTGCCGCGCCTGGCGGAATTCCTCAATCGTGGCCACCATTGGGAACATGATGGCTAACCGTCCATAGACCGACGCCCGGAGCATCGCCCGCAATTGGGGACGCAGGATCTCCGGCTTAGCCAAGCCAATCCGAATGGCCCGAAAACCCAGGTAAGGGTTGGCCTCGTGCGGGAGAGGTACCATCTCCAAGCGCTTATCACCGCCCACATCCAAGGTCCGGGTAACCACCCGGTGCTGGTTCATCGCGGCTACGAACTGCTTGTAGGCACTAAACTGCTGGTCCTCACCCGGCAGCTTAGTCTGGTTCATATACAAAAACTCAGTCCGCAAAAGGCCAATTCCCTCGGCCCCATTGTTCTGAGCATCTTGGATGTCCGCAAGCGTACCAACGTTGGCCGCAACCTCAAAGTGACGACCATCCTGGCTGATGGTTTCCTGGTTCCGCAACGCACCCCAGGCCTCTTGCTCTCGGGCAAACCTGCCGGCAAGGAGGCGGTACTTTTCAAGCTCGCCTTCCGACGGATTAACGACCACCTTGCCGTGAATACCGTCAACCACCAGGAGGTCTCCATCCTTAATCGCCGCCGTGGCCTTCTTCGTTCCGACAACCACCGGCAGGGAAAGGGTCTTACTCATGATTGTGAAATGGGAGGTCCGCCCCCCGGTATCCGTGACCAGGCCCGCGACGTAGCGCCGGTCAAACTGGGCCGTATCCGTTGGGGTGATGTTATTAGCCACGATAATTGCCCGGTGGTCGAGTTGCTTGGGATTCGGGAGTTTAACGCCAAGGAGGTGGCTCAACAGGCGCTTGGCTAGGTCACGCATTGCCATCCCCCGCGCCTGAAGGTAGTCATTATCATTTAGGCGTTCAAAGATGGCCATGTAGTGATCCGCCACCTTTTGGACCGCCCACTCCGCCGTAATCTGCTCGCTGACGATGTGTTGTTCAATTGAATCAAATAAAACGGGGTCGTCCAGCATTGCCAGTTGTGTATCAACAACCGTTGCCGCCCGCTGACCAAGGCGCCGGTGGGCCTGGTCACGGATTGCATGCAGTTCTTGGCGGCTTAACGCAAAAGAATCATGAAGCCTGGCGACCTCATGATTCTTATCACTAATATGCTGTTTTTGAACCGGAAGTTCTGACCCCACTAATAGGTAAGCAGGCGCAATCGCAATCCCACTGCTGGCTGCTAACCCATTAAGCAGCAAAGACATTAGTCAGTCAATCCTTCCTTCTTCATGGTTTCAGCAACGGCATCTAAAGCATCCTTTTCATCGTCACCACTAGCCGTGATCGTAACCTTAGCATTTTGACCAACACCAAGAGACATAACACCCATGATGGACTTCAAGTTAACGCTCTTGCCTTCATATGACAATGTTACATCAGAAGCAAACTTTGAAGCAGCTTGAACCAGGATGGTTGCTGGACGTGCATGAATACCAGTTTCAGCAGTAATTGTAAAATCGCGTTTTTCCATTTTTAATCAGTCTCCTTCGAGCAGATTTACTTTTACCAGTGCTTATTTTAGCACTGATACACCTCGATAGATATATTTTAGCAATTGTAAGCGGTAAATACAAGGTGGTCAAAGGGCATCTTACCGTTTAATCATCCGGTAAATTATCTTGCCACCAATGTGGGCCTGCCCCGTAATCTGGGTCCGGTACGGGTAGGCATGATAGATTCGTTGGAACTCCTGAAAGTTATCAGGGCCAATCTCAAACTGGTCAATTTTGCCGGCGCGCAGTTCGTCAAGCTCCTGCTTAAAATCACGTTCTGCCAAGCGTTCCCACCTCCAAATATGATTTCTATTCCTATTATACACACCCGGTCCCTAATTTTAGCAAACAATTACAAAGAGTGCTAAAATGAAACGTGATCAATCCTTACTTTTTCTAAAGGGCAGTCATATTTCTTGCACAGCGATAAAAAGTAAGTATAATGTAATCAATGGTCAAGAAAGGTCAAACATACTTTGACCATATTTTTCAGGGAGGTACTAATAATAGATGCTTTGTCAAAATTGTCATCGGAATCCAGCGACGATCCACTTACAAATGAGTTTTAACGGTCAGCGGATTCAAGTTGACCTCTGCCAAGAATGCTATCAAAAATTACAAAACTTACAAGCAAATATGATGAACGGGGGTAACGGAATGAATAACTTCGGTTTTGGAAACCTCGAAGACTTTATGAACGCAATGAACAACATGCAAGGCCAAGCCGCGAGCGCTAATGGTCAAAATGCCAATACCCAAAACCAACGCCGGGGTGGCGGCCGTAATGGCAAGGGAATCCTCGGCCAATACGGCATTAACATGACCGACCTGGCCCGCCAAGGCAAGATTGACCCAGTGATCGGCCGGGATAAGGAAATCAACCGGGTCATTGAAATTTTGAACCGGCGGACAAAGAACAACCCAGTTCTGATTGGTGAAGCCGGGGTTGGTAAGACGGCTGTTGTTGAAGGGCTCGCCCAATCCATTGTTTCTGGTCAAGTGCCAGAGAAGCTGGCTAACAAGGAAATTATCCGCTTGGATGTTGTATCCCTTGTTCAAGGGACCGGAATCCGGGGCCAATTCGAACAACGGATGCAACAATTAATGAAGGAAGTTCAAAAGAACAAGAACATTATCCTCTTCATCGACGAAATCCACGAAATCATGGGCGCCGGAAATGCTGAGGGTGGCATGGACGCCGGAAACGTCTTGAAACCGGCCCTCGCTCGTGGTGACTTCCAGCTGATTGGGGCCACGACCTTAAACGAATACCGGAAGATTGAAAAGGATGCCGCCCTCGCCCGACGGTTCCAACCAGTCCAAGTTGACGAACCAACTGTTGAAGAAACTATCCAGATCTTGAACGGAATCAAGGGTCGCTACCAGGACTACCACCACGTCAAGTACACTAACGCGGCAATTGTGGCAGCAGCCAAGCTTTCTGACCGCTACATCCAAGACCGCTTCCTGCCGGACAAGGCGATTGACCTGATGGACGAGGCCGGTTCGCGGAAGAACCTGACCTTAAAGACGGCCGATCCTAACATGATTGAAAACGAGATCCATACTGCCGAGGCTCACAAGCAACAGGCGGTTGACAATCAGGACTACGAAAAGGCTGCCTTCTACCGTGACCAGGTTACCCGCCTGGAAAAGGCCAAGAAGGATGCCGAAGAAAATCACACTGAAGAATCAGCAACGGTTACCGATAAGGACATGCAAAAGATTGTTGAAGAAAAGACCAACATCCCCGTTGGTGACCTTCAGCAACAAGAAGAAAACCAGCTCCGCGACTTAGATAAGAAGCTTGAGGCCCACGTTATTGGTCAAAACCAAGCCGTGGACAAGATCGCCCGGGCCATTCGCCGGAACCGGATTGGCCTGAACAAGTCCGGCCGGCCAATTGGTTCCTTCCTATTCGTTGGCCCTACCGGGGTCGGGAAGACCGAAACCGCCAAGCAACTGGCCAAGCAGCTCTTTGGTTCCAAGGATGCCATGATTCGGTTCGACATGTCCGAATACATGGACAAGACTTCCACTTCCAAGCTGATTGGGGCCGCTCCTGGTTACGTTGGTTACGAAGAAGCTGGTCAACTGACCGAACAAGTTCGGCGTCACCCTTACAGCCTGATCCTGTTGGATGAAGTTGAAAAGGCCCACCCGGACGTTATGCACATGTTCCTGCAGATCCTTGATGATGGTCGCCTGACCGATTCGCAAGGACGGACCGTCAGCTTCAAGGACACGATCATCATCATGACCTCGAACGCCGGGACCGGGGATGCCGTTGCTAGTGTTGGTTTTGGTGCCGAGGCATCTGGCTCGACCCACTCAATCATCGACAAGCTGACCAACTACTTCAAGCCCGAATTTCTGAACCGGTTCGACGACATCGTTCAGTTCAACGCCCTGACTAAGGACGACCTGATGAAGATCGTCAACCTGATGATCACCGACGTTAACACAATGTTGGCTGACCGGAAGCTCCACATTGATGTGCCAAAGGACGTCGCTGAAAAGCTGGTCGACCTGGGCTATGATCCAAAGATGGGTGCCCGTCCACTACGCCGGGTAATCCAAGAGCAGATTGAGGACCGGATTGCCGATTACGTTCTCGACCACAACGATGCCCACAAGCTGGCTGCCAAGTTAGACGATGACGGTAACATTACCGTTGTGGCGGCAGATGACACCGCTGCCCCTGCTCCAGAAATAGAAGAAGATAAGTAATAGATATCCGAAAAAGCTGGAGAGAAGAAATTCTCTCCAGCTTTTTTATGTCTCAATATAAAGCCAAACGCCGACGGACCTCCAGGACCGGGTAGGCAATCAGTGGGACCGCAAATGCTGCGAGAACCAGTTCCGCCACCCCATTGGTCGCCATGATTACCTCCAACGTTGGCAGGAGGTGGGCAACGTTAACCCCGTAAGCATGGGCAACTGCTGGCGTCCGGTAAAAAACGGCCACCATCCCCAAGACCAAAACAGTGTTGGTCAGACTCCCCACAATTCCGGCAGCAACCATTGCAACCTTATTTAACTTGGGCCAGTAACTAATGCCCCGGTAAACGGCACCCGCCACCAGGCCAATCATGATCCGCGGCAGAACCGATACCAGGGGGTTCACAAAGACGAGGGGCGCCAGCGGACTAGACGGGGCCACGAAGGCGCGGACCCAGGTAAGGAGCCCCCAGGTACCGCCGATAATGGCTCCATCGACGGGCCCCATAACAATTGCCACGATGATCACGGTCACGTGCATGGTCGTGATACTAAGCGGGCCCAGGGGAATATTACCAAAGAATGGCACAAAGTCTTGGATTAGAATAATTGCAATGAAAATCGCCCGGAGTGTGGTCCGGTGAATCTGCCAGTGTCTCATTTTTCACCCTACCTATCTATTGAATGCCCTAATTTTAACAGTTTGCTAAAGGAATAACCAGATATATACCAAAGGCGCGGCGGGTCCTGCAAAATGCGGTATAATATGATTAATAGATTCTGATAATGGGGTGGAAACATGCTAGGACATTTTAAGACTGGAAACCCAGTTTGGGTTTACTACATTGATATTGATAGTGGAGAAAATATCATGGCCCCCCAACTTTTGCGCGGGATTCAGGGCTGCAAGTACCACATCGATAAGAAAGAGTTCCCCCACTACCGCTTCATAAAGATGGAAGGACAAGCTAACGGAACTTTTGACATGCAGCGCCGTGACGTCAAGCTTTACTACCGGAAACAAAGCTGGCAAAACGTCGAGGACATTAACATCTACCTCCAAATCGACCAAACCACCAAAGTCTATGATACGGTCAACGGGATGCCAATCAACGACCCTGTTCCGGCAGGAATCGTTGTTAAGGCCTTCCACCGGGTTGATGCCGAGAGTGGTGACACCTGGTACGAGTTGGGCGCTGGCCAATGGGTCAAGTACGAGAACATGCGGGTCGTCAACGACCCCTTCACGGATGAGAAAATTCCTTCCCCCATTGCTGATAATCTGACCATCATGCCCCTCAAGGATGTGCAGGGAACCATTGACTACCTCCCTGGCAAAGCAGCCGATGTTTTCGATGCACCATACGGAAAAAAGATTGACACAATTAAAGATGGCAAACGCATCCAGATTACCGGGCAGCTCAACGATAACGGTGAAATCACCTGGTACCAAATTGGTAAGAACAGGTTCATCACCGGCAACTACGTCATTGTGGATGGACAAGACGAATAAAAAAGGACTTTAGCAATTCGGGATTATACGCCGAACGCTAAAGTTCTTTTTTTACTCCTTCTTTTCTTCCGTGACCGGGTGCTCAATTCGGTAGATGTCAAAGAAGTACTCGCAGACGGTCTTCACCACCGCGTAGGCCGGGATACAGAGAATCATCCCCGCCACCCCCGCGATGTGACCAGCCGCCAACAACAACAAGATGATGGTCAACGGGTGAATCTTGAGGGACTTCCCGATAATGTTTGGATAAATTACGTTCCCGTCAATCTGCTGGACGATAATCACGACAATGATCACCAGAATCAACTTCTTAGGGGCCATGGTCAGGGAAACGAACAGGGCCGGAGCAATTCCAATGTAAGGTCCGATGTAGGGAATAATATTGCAGAGGCCGGCAACGATTCCCAGGACCAGAGCTAGGGGCTGTTTGATAATCATGTAACCGATGGAGGTAAAGACGGCCACGAACAAACATTCAATTACCTGACCGGCAATGTAGGAAGACAAGGTGTTGTTCATCTTGCTCAGCAGCTCATCGACTTCCTTAGCATGGTGCGGTGAGAGCCACTTCTGAATGCTCGGGGCCAGCTTGTCACCATCTTTGAGCATGTAGAAAAGCATTACCGGGACCGTAATGGTCACAATCGTGATGTTGGTAACGGCACCAACGATGTCGCCAACCCGACTGCTCAGCCCTTTCAAGATGATCTGGGCGTACTTAGCAAGCTGGTGGTCAAATTGCCGGTAGTAAGATGACAGGTCGACATTCTTCAAAAAGGAGTGCTGGACCGTGTCGTTAAGGAGCTTTTGCACCCCACTCACCGTCTGTGGCAAGTGGGTCACCAGGGTGGTGATTTCCTTAACGACCGGAGGAATCAGGACTGCCAGGCCTCCTGCAATAATAAGGATGAGGACGACCACCAGTAGCAGGCTGGCGATTCCCTTATTCATTTTAAAGCGGCCTAGTTTGACCTTCATGATTAGTTTTAAGATTGGGTTCAACATGTAATATAGGAAGCCCGACAGGATCAGTGGTACAAAGACAACCGAGATAAATGTAAAGAACGGCCGGAAGATAAACTGAATTTTGGTACAGACAAAGATTAAGGTCGCAATTACCAGGAGCGTTAACGGCCAAAAGAGCCAACGATTAAACTTTTTATCCACAATGTTCCCTCATTTCTAATTAAGTACCCCAACATCATATAGCTTTTTGCCGTAAAAAGATAGGCACCCATCCCCGATTTCAGTTCGTAATATTTTTGGTAACTTTTTTATTTCTGCCCCCCTTTCACCACGTCAAGCCCACCAGCACCACATTTAGCACCGGTCTAGTAAGCGGTAAGATTAAGATAAAGTGACATTTTATTGACTAAAAGGTTACATAAATGTTTCAAGTATGTTACAATATTTATATCGAAAGAGATACGAACATTGCTAATCAACATTGTGGAAGGGGTGCTTTTATTATGAAGTTAAACAAGAAAGTATTAAATGGTTCGTTAGTTGTCTTACTTGCTTTAGGTCTGGGTGGTTGCGCTGCCAATAGTGCAACTAGTACGCATAAGACCCACGAAGCAAGCAGTGAGCAAGTGGTTAAGCAAAGCAGCCACAAAAAGGCCAACAAGACTTCTGCCAAGACGGATGTTAAGTACGCTGCTGAAAAGAACTCGACTTCTGCTAATAGCACTTCTTTAATTGTCACCAGCAACAGCCAAGTTGCAGTAAGCTCTAGCATGACGACCGCTAACCACAACGGTCAAGTTGCCACCAACAATACGGCGGCATCGACAGTTGCTCCAGCAAAGACCGCTGAAACACCTGCTACTAATGTTAAACAAAACCAACCAATCCAACTGGGCTTAGGTGATGTTGCAACCTGGACCGATGCCAAGGGTGTTACCCACCACGTTGACAGTGACGGGATGGACCGTTACACCACCAAGGGCAGCAGCCAGGTTCAGTACCAAGACTGGTCTGGTCAATTACCAAACAATGCTGTTGTTAGTCACCATTAATTAAAACTAAATAATAGCATTCCACAAAAGCGGGTTCCTATTTTCGTAGGAGCCCGCTTTTGTGCGCTATTGAATATTCATTTTACCAATTGGAAAGTCATAGTCGACGTAGTCCTGGTTAGCATTACTCGTCAGTGAGTAGCGGCTAATCAACGTGTAGTCATCACCAGGGCGGAGACCGATGACCGTCCACTGGACATTAAAGCCAGACTGACCGGCAGCCGGATACTGGTTACCAACCGCCCTAGCAACATCCAGCCGTTCCAGCCCCGTTTGTTGATAAGTCAAGGTGTGGCGGCTAACCTCCCTGCCCAGGGTGTTGTCGAACAAGATCAGGGTATGAACCGGGTTGACCATCCGCGTGGCGTGCCAGCCAGCCGCCGTCACCGTGTACTGACCAGCGCCAGCCGGTTGGACAGTCCATTTATCTAGGTTCCCCGCTTCATTGCCGTTCTCTAGCACCTTTGACGGGTACCAGTAGTCAGTGTACTGGCTACCGTTCCCGTTGCCATTTCCCGTGGCCGAACTCGAGTAGCGACTGATAACCACGTACTGGTGGCCGGGAACGATCTGGGCGTCCTTCAGGTCCAGACTCAGGTTGAAGCCGGACTGACCAGTACCGGTAATTCCCGGGTAAACCCGTTGGACATCGGGCCGGGCAACGTTATCGACGTTAAAGGAGGCCACCTGGCGGTTAGCTGTGCTGTCGTAGAGAATAATGAAGCGGTGCTGCTCAAATTGGGAGACCGCGTTGGCATGCCAACCGGCGATATTGAGCTTGACGCCACTAATGCTGAAGTTATCCAGGTGGCCAAGGTTAGCGTAGTTACCTTCCGTCAGTGGTGCAAAGTAGTAGTCCACCGCATTGCTGTTTCCCGCCGGGTCATCTGTATAACGGCTGAGGACCTGGATACGCTGGTTAAAGTTCAGCTTATCAACGGCGAAGCGGACGTCAAAGCCCGACTTGGCGGCCCGGTCAACGTCCGGGTAAACATTGGCGACGTCGGCTCGGTTGACTCCATCAGTGACGAGCTGCCGGGCCACCTCCCGGCCGTTGTTGAGGACGATGATGTAGTGGTAAGGGCGGTTGGCGGCCTTGTTGGTGGCGTGCCAACCGGTCAGGTGCAGCTGACCATCAGTGACCTTCGCCTGGTCGAGGCAGGCCCGGTTAGCCTGGTCCACGGCAACCGGGGCAAACCAGTAGTCCACATAGCCCGCGTTTCCCGCGGCGTCACTACTGTAACGACTGATCAGCTGAACCGCAGTCGTGTTGGCTAAGGCATTGCCTAAGTCAATCTTGACTGAGAATCCTGAGTGGACAGCGTTATAGACGTTGTGGGCGGCCCGCACGTCTTCTCGGGTGACCGGATTAACCAGGGTCCGGCCGAGCTCGTGGCCATTCTGGTCGAGGGCGATAATGTAGTGGTAGGCCCGCCCCTGACTGGCGTTGGTAGCGTGCCAACCCGTCGCAATAATCGCCCCATCCGTTGTCAGATGAGCCCCATCAATGTAGGCGTAATTGCCGTTGTCGTTTTGGTCCCAGTTCCCGACCACCGTGCCGGCATTGCTGTAGTTATTGGCGTTGAAATCGGTCCCGGATGTCCAAACGTAGTGCATGTCGATGTTTTCCAGCTGGAACTTGAAAGTTATCCCGTTGGCATACCGCCCGGTCCCGGTACCATAGGTCAGTGATGGGTACAGGGCCATGGCCGTCACCGGCTGGTTGACGGTCAGGAAGTTTTGGGCATGACCGAAATTATCGGCCGCGTCGTTAAAGAGCATCCCCATCACCCCGTAGAAGATTGACGCCCGGAGATCATCCATGGTTGTGATGGTAAAGAGCGGCACGGCGCTATTGTCCACAAAATCGCGCCCTTTGGCCTCCGCAAACGGTCGGGCCCGTAAGCCCGAAACGTTATCAATGTAGATCTGCTGGGCCGCAATGTTTTCCGACCGACCGTTTAGAATGGCAAAGTCGTGCCAGCCCCCGTTGAGCAGGGACTCGTTCTTGGCCTGGTACTGGAGGGCAACGTTACGGGTCTCATTGATGGTCCCCTCGTTTTGGACGAACGGTTCTTGACCAAACTCTGACCGGACCTTGTTCACCAGACTGAGGCCATACTGGTTCATCTCGGCAACCTGGTCGGACGTCAGGTTGTTAACGTCGACCTTCTCCTGGGCCGCGGTGGAATCCGACTGGTAGTCGTTGCTGTACAATCCCTGCTGGGCCTGCTTTCCCAGGGCCTGAGCGGCGGCGGAACTATTGACGTTGCGGACGGCATCCAGGGTGTAGCCAGCGGGGATGTTAATGTTCTGGGTCGCCTGGACCTGACTTAAGTTATCTGAATAGAGCTGAACATAATTCGGCGTGGTGGCCGTACTTGTCTGCGTAGTCGCCGGCGTCATCGTGGCGGTCGTGGTATCGGCCTTGACGTTTTGTCCGGCAATCACCAAACCGGCAACGGTTGTGATCGCTGCCAGTGCTGTAACATGCGCAATACTTGCTTTCATGCATTAATTCCTCCTCATTTTCATAAACTATATTTTAACCCCAATCCGCAAAAAAGGACCGTGACACGCACAAATGTCATGGTCCTTTAATCTGTTAGCAATATTTCGTAACTTAACCCCGGTTGCGGATGACCGTCTGCGGGTTGAGCCAGGTTCCACTACCCGTGGCCTGGTTCGGGTCGGTCCAACTTGGCTGGAAGGAGTGGGCCAGGTCAACACCGTAGTTGGGACTGGTGTTGATGCCGAGGTGAAGGTGGTCAGTGTTCCGGTAACCGATGACCTGTCCCGGATAGATGATCTGGTTCCGGTTAACGGTGATCTGGTTCCGGTTGCTGAAGGCCTCTTGGTAGACGTAGAGGTAGCGACCATCGTAGACGATGGCGTACCACCACATGATCTGTCCCTTGTCGTCACGGCAGGTGTTGACGTCTAAGACCTTTCCACCGTGAACGGCGTGAACTGCGGAGCCAGGATGGTCATAGGCCCCGAAGTCCAGGCCGTCGTGGAAGCCATTCTTCCGTGGGTAGGAGGAGTAACCAAAGGCCTGACCTGAGGCAAAGTAACCTTCCCCATCGGCAGGGAATGGCCAGGACCAGCCATCGTTTTGTGGCAGGGCCCGGGCAATCCCGTTAGTGCCGAAGTCGTAGCAGTGACCATCGACATAGTTGATCCCGGTGTACATCTGACCGTGAAGCTGGTCGTTGTAAACCCAGAGGTCATCGGGGTTCGGTTGGTTTTCGTAACCATCGGAGAAGTAGTAGCGGTTGTTGTTGATCGTCCGCCAGCCGGTTGCCACCTGTCCCCGGTCAGGGTCGTAGTAGACCGTCCCGCCGTTGAGGTGCTGGAAACCGGAGTTGATACTGACCATTGGGGAAACGAAATCAACGGCGTTACCGTTACCGGCGGCATCGTCGGTGTAGCGGTGGATAACTTTGATTCCCCAGTGGTTCATGGCCGCGCTAACCGGGAGCGTGGCGGCGAAGCCAGACTGGCCGGCATTACCGATCCACGGGGCCTGGCTGGCGCCCGCACCTGATGACTGGTTTGAATTGGTGTTGTTCAGGGCCCGGCGGTAGAATTCGTGCCCATCGGCCCCAATGACGATCAGGTACTGGTAAGGACGGTTGGCCGTAGCCATGGCGGCGTGCCAACCATTGATGCTGATGGTGTTGGCACTGCTGTTGTAGCTGACGGTTGCGGCCCCGGCGTTGGTTGCATAATCGCGGGTCCGGATGTCCGTGTAGTTGCTATTGCCATCGGCGGAAGCGGCCAGCCGGAGGATGAAGCTCAATTGACCGTTCGTCAGTTGGTTGGCGGGGACGGGGATATCAACGGCAAAGCCACTATTAGCACTCTGGTAAATCTGTGGATACTTAGCCGCCACATCATTACGACTGGCAAAGTTGATCCTGCTCCGACCGACCTCTTTCCCGTTGTACAGGGCGATGACAAAGCCGTTTGGTTGGCTCAGCCGTTGGTCACTGGCCAGCCAGCCGGTCACGTGGAGGGTATTACCGTTCTGACTGATGGAATCGACTGCGGAGGCGGACTGGTTCAGAGTTACCGGGCCAAGCCACATGTCTTGGCAAGCACCACTGCCACCATTCCCCTGGGCGGAGTTCGAGTAGCGGCTGACAATCGAGTAGGAGTGACCAGGGGTCAGGTTAACCTGACCCAAATCGGCTTGGAAGCCGGATTCGTCGGCGGTAACAACCTGGGGGTAGACCTTGGCAACGTCGTCACGGCTGACCGAACTAGTAACCCGCTGGGCGGCCACTTGGGTCCGGGTTGTATTATCAAATACAATCAGGAAGTGGTAAGGCGCCGCCACCGCAAAGTCGTTGGCGTTCCAGCCGGTAACGGACAGGTGACCATTGCTGATGTTAAAGGAGTCCAGGCTCCCCTGGTTAGAGGTCGTCAGTGGCAACCACTTGTCAGTGTAGCGACCGTCCCCACCATTACCGTTGGCACTAGTCGAGTAACGAAGGACAATGGCGTACTGGTGGCCGCTGACGATATTATTACTTACCGGCAGAGTGGCGGTAAAACCAGAGTCGGCGGCGTTGTATGCAGCCAATCCCCGGGCAATTGCGGGAGTGGCTGCCGACTGCGTCTTTGCCGCGGCCACTTGACGGATGGCCGTCGTGTCAAAGAGGATGATGTAGTGGTTGGTCTCACCATAAGCCGCATCGGCCGCGTGGTAACCGTTGATGGTGAGCTGACCGTTCTCGTTCTTGATGCTGGTAATACCGGCCATGTTGGCGTTGAAGCTAATTGGTGCGAACCAGTAGTCGGTGTAGTTCTCGTTGGCGTCCTTGGTGGCGCTGTAACGGGAAATGACCCGGATCTGGCCCTCAACCATGCCCGCCTTTAACGGCATGGAAAGGGACCAGCCGGAGTTGGTGGCGTCGTACAGGTTCTCAAAGGACAGGGCAACATCAGGACGGGCAATGTTGGTGACCTGTTGCCGGGCGATTTCGTGCCCCTGGTCATCCAAGACAATGATGGTGTGGTATGGACGGCCCTCTTCACCAGAGGTGGCGTGCCAGCCGGCAAGGTTCAACTTACCGTTGGCGATTGATGCCGAATCTAGGTTGGCGCGGTTGGTGTGGTCCGCTTGAACCGGTGTAAACCAGAAGTCGACGTGGTTCCCTTCCCCACCCTTGTCATCGGAGCTGTAGCGGGAAATAACCTGCAGCTGGTCGTTGAGCCAGCGGCTATCGTTGCCAAAGTCGTGGTCAAAGGACCAGCCAGAGTTGGCGGAGTTGTAAATATTACCGTAGGCCCGGGCAACGTCGGGACGGGCAGTGGTATTTACCTTTTGCCGGTAAAGTTCGGTGTGCTGGGTTTGGTCGTAGATGATGATCCAGTGGCTTTGGTCCTGGTAACTGGCGTTGGTAGCGTTCCAACCACTGGCCTGGAAGTGGCCGTTGGCAAAGGACCAGCCGTCTAGGTGCCCTTCGTTGTTTTGGTCAAAGGTAATTGGTGCGTACCAGTAATCAGCGCCATCGTTAGCGGCCTGGTCCCCACTGTAGCGGCTGACAATTTGAAGCGAGTGGTTGACCCAGTCAGCAGAATTGATCTTAAAGGATGCGGACCAACCAGAGTTGCCGGCACCAGCCACGTTCGGATAGGTCTGGGCAACGTCGGGACGCTGGACTGGTTGAACGGTTTGGCGACCCAGCTCGTGGTTAGTGGTGTGATCAAGAACGATGATCGTGTGGTAAGTATGGTTCTGGGCGCTGCCGTTGGCGTTCCAGCCACTGATGTTGAGCTGGCCATTGCTGATGGTAGCTGAATCAAGGCTGGCGTAGTTGCCGCGGTCGGCGTTGGTCGTCTGAACAGGAGTAACGTTGTTTTCCTGGGCGGCGAAGGCCTGTTGCGTGGTGGCCGAAGCTGGGGCCTGGTTAGCTGTTGCCGTCGTTTGGTGAGCAGCTGAGACGGCGGTTGCCTGGTCAGCGGTTGAAGTTGGCTGAGTGGCATCGGCGTGCGCAGCCTGCTGGTACAGTGCCAATACGGTCCCGCAAACGGTCAGGGTCAAGCCCGCCATTGCAAGACGCTTTGCACGGTTCAAATGCAAATACTGTTCCATTATGGATTCTCCCTCAAATATATAGATTCTCGGTTTCTTATTATACCATTCGGGTAATAAATGAATTTGTTTTTTTTAGTTTATTTATATGGCCTATAACAATAGGTAAAAAATGTAGGGAAACTGCCAATTGTAAACCGGCGTTCTCCTACATTTTAATTCTGCCCTCTACAAATATACACTAACTACCCAAAATACTAATCCATAATGGGACAAGTCTTAAATTACCATTTGTTATTTGCCAATACATTACAAATACATTGATTACTGCCATGCTGATTATCAGCATATTTATATACTTATACTTCCGACTTTCAACTATTTTTCGTAACATGAATAGAACCATAATAACCAATACAGTTGCCATCACAGAGAAGGTTCGTGTTGCAGAAACATAATTAGTAGCGGAAAAGCCTAACGCCACTCGTGATAACAATGCCCCAAAGAAAGATGCTAATAAGATAAAGTAATTATCTAGTTTCATCTTATAACTATAGTTAAAAAGCAGTAGAGCAATGAAAATAACATAAACAATAAAAGATAATAGACATCTTTTCGAGTAAATGGTATCAGGAGTAAATAATCCTTCTTTCGGAAAGACAAATAGTTTTGAAAGGCCTTCAGAATGTGTAATGTTAAAGATATCAAAAAGGATTGAATAGGTTCCCCATATTATTAAAGTCAAAAATGAAGTAATTACATACGGCTTTAATAGTCTATCCTTTTTGACTTGTTTAATATAAAAGATCTGAAACTTGAAAGCCCTGAATTGCAATGAAATCATTGTGGTTCAGGGCTTTTGGACGAAAAAAATAAAAAACGCAAGAACTCTTACGCTATACTTTAAGTGTCAAAATCAAAGTAGAAAAGAGTCTTGCGCTATGCAAATTATAAACCATTTCAGTACTGAAAACGATTCTCAAAACATTATTTCTCACTTCTTAAGCCTAATTGGTCTAGCTAAGCTAACTCACAGGGTGAATTTTAAGCGTCACTCATTATGTTCATTGAAAATGATCGTAGCTTGGTTAATGACAGCTCATTTTGAGCGTCTTTCGATCAATCGTGCTCATCCAGATTGCCATTTTACCCCAAGAACGGCACGGAATGTTTTGAATGATGGCCGTATTAACTGGCAGAAATTAGTCTGTTTAGTAGCGATTCAATTAATTCGCATCTTAACCCCGTTTATTGATGGTCGACGTCGTTTGGCATTAGTGCTTGATGATACTCTGTTAGCACGTCGTTGGTCCCAAAAGACTGAATTATTAGCCAAGACCTATGACCACGATAAGCACGAGTATGTAAATGGTTACCGTGGCTTAACTCTCGGTTGGAGTGATGGTAATACTTTTTTGCCTATTAATTTTGCTTTAATGTCAACTCACCAGCCTGCTAATCTGATTGGATGCTTAGCGCAGATTACTGACCAACGTCAAATTGCCGGTCAAAGAAGGGCTCAAGCTCAACGCCCAATGAACCAAGTGGCTCTAGAATTGATTAGACAAGCGCAAACACTAGGCGTGTCAGCTAAATACGTCCTTTTTGATTCTTGGTACAGTTCGCCGAAGATGTTTTGGCAACTCGCTCAGCTTCAGCTTTTTGGTGTGGGTATGCTCAAACGCAGCGCAAAAGTCTATTATCGATATCGTGGTCGTCACTATAGCATTAAGGGTCTTTATCAACGTTTAGCAGCTTCTAAAATGAATTGTCGGCATCACTATCTTTACAGCAGTGTCATTCAAGCCCAATATCATGGCCATCAGTTTCCGCTAAAAGTGGTTTTTGTATCCAAAAAGGGGCACCGTCAGGACTACCTAGTTTTAGCGACCACTAACTTAGCTATGCGGCCAGAAGAAATCATTCAATTGTACGGACGCCGCTGGCAAATTGAGACCTATTTCAAAGCTGCTAAGCAGTATTTAGCTCTTAATCGATCACAAATTCAAAGTTACGACGGTCAATGTGGTTATATTGCCGTCACCATGATTACTTATGACTTATTGGCTTGGCAAGAACGACTTAATACTGATGATCGCACAATTGGTGGACTCTTTTACATTATGAATCAAGCACTGCCAGATATTCGTTTTATGGACGCATTGGTCTACTTATTTCATGAACTGGGTCGAGCTGAGCTCAGCCTAACTGATCACATTGATGACATCATTAATCGATTCATAGCTCAGTTGCCAATAACGATCCAAAAAGCATTGAATACTGGCATCTAAAAGTCTAATTTAGGCTGAGAAAAGCCGAAGCTGACGCAGCTCCGGCTAGTTTTCGTGCTTTCAAGTTTCAGATAAAAGATGACAGGAATTGTAACTATTAATAGCATGTAAGGTAAATTGCCAAATAATATATGTTGTACTGTTGTCATAAATCCCATATCCATCTTATTAAAGAAATTCATTTCCTTAAATTGTGGGAACCATCTTGGTATTTCTTCCAGACTTCGCTCCTTGTTCCCTGGTGACATAACAAACCACAGTAAGCTGAATAACAGCAAAACATCTTGAGATATTATTAACTTACTAATTACTGACTTTTTTATAAATTTAGTTATGGTGTAGGTGCAAAAAATACATAACAGAACTATCAATACCTGTTCATTATTTGCAGCATATAAAGTTGCGAGACAAAGTAATACTTTTTCAAATTTTCTTTTAGTCGTATTTTCCCTAAAAATCGGTGTTACTACAAACGTAGCTGCACATATTGGAAATAAATACGTTGCTGTTGTTGCAATCCATCCTGCCGTTGAATAATAGGAAAATGGAATAATCATTAAAGCAAATGCGATAGAAATATCCAATTTAAGGTTTTCGTTTTTATTAACTATTAGGGAGATGCTGAAAAGCATTAAGAAAAAGAAGGCACCAGTTACTATAGCAAAAATAAGCTTATTATGAACTTCAAATTGATACATAAAAAAGTTCACAATCGTTCTTGAAGACCACGAAAAGTACATTGAGAAGACCTCATGCCAATCTTTATAAAAGGAATTATATAAAGATGATTTTGCCTGGTTAACCCGATCATCATAAATAACAGGAGTTAGATAGAATAAATATGCTACAAAGAGACTAATAATGCTAAAGAATGCATACTTTTTCTTTTTATAATTTTCCATCTTTTCTTTCTCCTCAAAGCTTTGCATTTATTTCAAGGATAGCTAATGCTATTACCGTAAATAACAAGACTATTAACCAATACAGGTAAATTGATTTTTTATTTCTAAACATGATTTACTCCATTTTCGATAACCTAGTATACCGATAGACAAACTTCTTAAAATAGCAATAGCTAAAACGTTTATTCTTGGGCTATCGTTTTTCCTTTCTGTTAACGATTAATTCCAAGCCACAAATGATACTGACACTTGAATAGGTTGAACCAAAGAAGTTAATGTAATTTCCTTATTATCATAATATGAGACTACTTCCAACCGATTGTTTTAGTCATCTACTATCATTGCCATAGTTGTACTTGGAGGATCAATCTGTAGCATTTTTCAACCACATTTGACATTTTTCAAAAAGTAAGGAAATCCAGGTCACAACTGATACAAGTAATAACAAATAATAGGCGATTAATGGTTTATAACCAACTGTAATTTGATACTTGCCCTTTTTTAAGAATACTGAAATTGTTCCACGGCGTGATTCGATAATATTGGTTCTTTGACCATTTACTGTTAGTGTTGAACGATTATACATTACCGAAGGCAAATCAAGCCGCCCATTTCTAGGAATATTAACTTTATAATTAAGCTTATTTGCACTAACAGATTGGCTAAACGGAATCCGTGCTCCATTTAAATAGGCTCTTCTATTTAGAACCGAATTTGCGTTCGACAAACTTGGTAATGGCAAATAATCTGTTTCACCAAATTGTGCTCCATAGCTAAATTGTTTATTGTATGTTTTATTGTCAATAATAACCAGTGGATTTTTCTCTTTTGGACTTAAAATTCTGTATTTGCCCTTTCTACTATGCTTAAGAACATAAATATTATGCTCAGAATTATTATTTCTGACAACAGATGGATAAGATTCTCCTGCATACACAGTGAACAAGGACAATACCACGATGCTAATGGCAATCATCTGGTGGTCTTTAAGTATTTGAATACACTTTATACATCCCAAAGCGGCAATAACAGACAATAGACAAACTGCAAAACTAGTATAACGGTATGGAAACTGAATAACCGCCAGCGGTGTATGTGTCAAATACTTCCATGGAAAGAGTGATGTAATAATTAAACTAAGTACTAGTCCAATCAAATAAACATAAAAATCAGCTGTACCTTTCCGACACCATTTCCAACCAAATAGTACAGTCATTAAAAGGATAATACCCAAGCCACCATTACCCGACATAGGTACATTATTCAAACATTGAATAATGTAGTCACCAGGGTTAAGTAACTGAAAAATTCCAAACGTTGGTTTTGCAAGTCCTTTATGGACATAGTCTGTAATAAACGGAACTATTTGCCATAGTGTCAATAGTAAAAATAGTAAAAGTGATTTCAATAAGTCAAAAAATACTTTAGAGTTTAATGTTCTATTAAATAAAAGCCATAAGATAAAAACTGCAAAGCATATTTCGATAGAAATTACAGTATCAACAATATGGCAGTAGAACTCCAATGCAATCCCAACCGATAATGTTTTCCATCCTTGCCCAGTAAGTAGTAAATAAAGTCCCAAAAGAACAATAGGGATAAACATATAAGCTAATCCTTCACCAATTACATAGTCAGTCAACGTAAGATGAAGGTGATAGGGAACAATAGTATATATAATGGCAAAGATCAATGAAGCGTTACAGTTTTTATTGCTATATTTATACATACAAAAGTAAGCAATAATCATGGTTGCAAGCATCTGAAGCCAAACATATATTAAATATGCTTCAATTGGTTTTAAGAAAAGCCTTAAAATAGCCCAAGGATATAGAAAAACCGACGGATAGAACAAGAAGTTTGCATTACCAACTTTACTAAAAGTATCTGTAGCAAGGAAAGTAAATAAGTGCCCTCTTCGAATATTTAAATACAATTGCTGAGCCCGAGAAGCATGAAAGCTCCAATCATATTGAACAGCCATCTTGTTTGGAATAAAAAACGGCAATATCATTAAAATCGAAAAAATCATTAAAATCAGTATGTATATATAATTATTTTTTAAATACTTTTTTTTGGACATATAATCACCAATATCATAAAAATTCAAATTTTTGTCAGCTTAGTTTAATAAGTATATAGAAATAAGTAAAAAAAGTTATAAGAAATACTAATCGTGAAATAAGTAGCTGTAAAGTCATCATTTTGAGTGAGATTTAAATATTAGCTATTGATTATATAGTTTAAATTATTATCAAATAAAAAAACGGTATACACCCCCTACTCCCCCTACATAAACGTGGTAGTAATGAGAGTTGTAATTGGGTTATATACCGATTGAAGACTTAAGCATTAAAATATTAATTGATATTTAAGTCCTCGACTACCTAAATACTTAATTAGCATTCAATAATTAAAATTTTACTTCATTAAGTTCTAATTAATTTGTTTCATCTACTAACAATTTACTAAAGGATAAACTTATTAATGATTGTTATTAAACCAACTTAACCCAAGTAGTAATTGAAAATGCTACTACCATTCCTAAAAGAAAACCAACCGCTGCTCCAATTAATGTGAATTTTTTAATTGAAGGAGTAGTGATACTTTGTGCATCATCAGCGGTGGCCTTCGCAAAAAGAGAAATCTTTCCAGCTGACGGAACCCTTTTTGGAATTTGTTTAGCTGCAGCATCAGTTACCGCATTAACAATCTTTGATGACGCTTCCGCAGTTCCAGCTTTAGCACTAACCTTTACTATTGTAGTTTGCGTTACTGGATGGGCTTTCACTATTGTACTAATCTGTTTTGCGCTGTAATCCTTCCTTATCTTTTTAGGTAGGCTTCTGTGGGCAGTCCGTGCAACGTTATCGCTTTTAACGATTTTTGCATATGTACTACCTAAATTAATATCAGCTTGGACTTCCTCATTAGCAGAATTTCCACGATAGGAATGGCTAGTCATCAGACTTCGAGTAGACACATAATCGGTATGCTGCTTATGTTTCGCATACAGGCCACCAATAAGGCCAAACACTAGCGTAGCAACAGCGATAACTATAATATTATGCCAAACGATTTTTGAAATATTTTTTATACTAATCTTATTATCTTGCATTTTTATTCTCCTTATTAAGACTACTGAAATATTCATTGGATAGCAAAGCTAACAAGAATGGATTATAAATAATTTGAACGATATGTGGTTCAAACATAAAGCTTAATGATGAAACTAGAATTACAGCTGAGAGGATAAAAGTTTTACATACCGTGGACCTTATTGCAATAAAGGTTAGACAAAGAATTACGATAATAAAGGCCAACAACCCCCACAATAAAATTAGCCGAATATATGAAGAATCAATATAGAAATAGTTATTTTGCATGCCGCCACTAGCTAGCTTTTCTAATTTCTGTCCCTTTATACCCGCAAAAGAATGTTCAACGATTGATCTTCCTAAAAGATTTATATCATACTTTTCAAAAGCACGATGACCCAATTCTAATCGGTCTGAAAGTAAAGAATTTACTTTGTACATAAAATGATTAGAAGAATTATAGAAATAAGAAAGAAAGATTATAATCGTTGCTGAAATTGGAGTAGCCATCCACCAAAAGGAAGCAAGTATGTTTGACAACTTTTTCCCCCGATAGGCCCGCTGAGCAACAACCATCACAGGTATTATAATTAGAGTTGCCAAAAAATCTAATTTAGTATTGGTGAGCCACATACAAATAAAGTCACCTATAATTATTAACAGATAATCAAGCACATTAAGCTTACCAAACTTTAAGTAACAATAGGCAAGCGCTAGGAACAAATAGTGCGCCGCAAGGACCGATGGATAAAGCATACCAAGGGAATACCTCGTTGGCCTTATTTTAGAATAATATATAAGGTTAGGAATTATTTTAACCAAAGAGAAGATCATAACCATCATTATAAAAAGGACGGTTAAGTAAAAATACCACCGGATAATATCCCTAAAATTAACATTTTTCGCCCCGATAACAAAAGGTGAAATTATTAATAGATCAGAATATTGAGTTGTTCGCCAAACTATCAGTCCTAAAATTAGGAAAACTGAAATTACAAAAAGTTGCTTCCTTTCCCACTGATCCAACACAAAAATTTTAAACAACAGTAATGGTAATGAAATATATGTAAATATTCTTAACCAATGATTACTAATTGCTGGTATAAAAGTCGTTTCACTTAAAAGCGTGGGCAAACAGTAAAACAAAAAGGCAATCAGATATACTTGGCGTCCATTAATAGGATAGTCCCAAGCCTTCATCCAAAAACTATTTTTTTCCAACTTGCTACCTCCTTTCCTAGAGGAATTGATTGAGTTTACTAACTTATAACTCCTTATTACGTTTAGTAAATATCAGCTGTAAAGGTAGCTCAAAAACAGGAACATCTTAACATATAGTATTTAGTTAAAACAAGTTATTCCACAACCACCATCAAGATATTTACAGCTTAGCTGTCAGTTTAACATCTGGATACTTCTGTTTGAACCAATTCTCCGCAAATTGGTTTTCAAACAGGAACAGTGGCTGGTCATGGATGTCCTTAACCAAAATGTTTCGTGACGAAGACATCTTTTCGTCGAGCTGTTCGGGATCAATCCAACGAGCGGTCTTGTGCCCCATTGGTTCCATCACAACATCGGAGTTATACTCATTTTTCATCCGGAACTTGAAAATTTCAAACTGCAGTTGACCAACGGCACCTAGAATATAATCATTCGTCGTGTAGGACCGGTACAACTGAACCGCCCCTTCTTGAACCAGCTGATTAATTCCTTTATGGAAGGACTTCTGCTTCATAACATTCTTGGCCGAGACCCGCATAAACAGTTCTGGCGTAAATTGTGGCAGCTTCTCAAACTTAATATCTTTTTTACCAGTGTAAATCGAGTCACCAATCTGGAAGTTTCCAGTATCGTACAGACCGATGATATCACCGGCACAGGCCTTTTCTACGTTTTTCCGGGTATCAGCCATGAACTCGGTAACGTTCGAAAGCCGCAACGGCTTCTTTGTCCGCTCCAGGGTAACATCCATCCCCCGGTCAAATTCACCAGAGCAGATTCGCACAAAGGCAATTCGGTCCCGGTGGCGTGGGTTCATGTTCGCCTGAATCTTAAATACAAAACCAGAGAACTCAGGATCGAGCGGCTTTACTATTTCACCGTCTTCCGTCTTGTGTTCCCCTGGTGCAGGGGCAAATTGCAGGTAGTTCTCAAGGAAGGTCCGGACACCAAAGTTCGTTAAGGCAGAACCAAAGAATACCGGTGTTTGGTCCCCCTTGGCAATTTTCTCCCGGTCAAGTTGGTTTCCGGCAACTTCCACAAGCTCCATTCCATCTAGGGCATCCTGCCATTCACCATCCCCAGCTAGCGGGTTATCCCCCTTGACCTTACCATCTTCATCCAGTGGAAGGTAGGGGTTCTCCGAATCGGCTGGATGGGTTAGAGCAACACGATGGTTAAAGCGGTCATAGATCCCCTTAAATTGGTGACCAGAACCAATTGGCCAGTTCATTGGGTAAGTTTCGATACCTAATACGTCTTCAACCTCATTCAGAAGGTCCAATGGGTCCCGGGCATCCCGGTCAAACTTGTTCATGAAAGTGAAGATGGGAATCCCCCGCATCTTACAAATTTGGAAGAGCTTCTTCGTTTGGGGTTCAATCCCCTTGGCACTATCGATTACCATGACGGCCGAGTCAACGGCCATCAGAGTCCGGTAAGTATCTTCGGAAAAGTCTTCGTGCCCAGGAGTATCAAGGATGTTGATTCGCTTACCCTGGAAATCAAACTGCATAACGGAGGAAGTGACGGAAATTCCCCGCTTCTTTTCGATTTCCATCCAGTCAGACTTAGCAAAGTTACCAGTCTTCCGGGCTTTGACGGTCCCGGCTTCCCGGACAACGCCCCCGAAAAGGAGAAGCTGTTCAGTAATTGTCGTCTTACCCGCGTCTGGGTGAGAAATAATAGCGAATGTCCGCCGCTTGTTAACTGCTTCAGCAAGTTGTTTTGATGCCATCAAAAATTTTCCTTTCATATTTTAAATTGCGCAATATCTTTTCTATTTTAGTATATTCGTTGTCAACTGACAATCTACTTTCCGGCTCATTACGGTAAATAGCAAATTAAAAGAGGCAGTTTGTTGTAAATATTTAAGTACAAACTGCCCATTTAATATTCTTATTACTACTTACGAATCTGAAACTTGAAAGTATGAAGACAGACTGATCCCTTGGTATCACAGGGCATATTTTAATTAATTTAACCATTTAGCTTGCTGTTAACAGCGAAACTAACCGTTTCGGCAAAAATGTGAAGAACTGATTCATCATCTGAATAATTTGGGCTCTTCTTGCATAAACTTCATGATTAATAATCGTTTTTAACGAATTTAGAAGCCATACCAGTGCTTGAGACAACTCAATATCTGGCATGGCTTCGTTCATTATAAAGAATAAATCCCCAATGGTGCGATCATCCTGATTTTGCCGTTCCTGCCAAGCTAATAGGTCATAAGTCATCATGACAATTGCTAAATGGCCACAAAGCCCGTCATAATTTTGAACTTGTGATTTGTCGAGCCGCAAGTATTGCTTGGCAACTTTAAAGTAATTCTCAATTTGCCATCTTCGGGCGTATAGTTGAATGATCGCTTGTGGCTGAAGGCCTAACTGAGTCGTTGCCAGTACTAGGTAGTCATCTTGACGGGCCCGATTAGCCACAAATACCAAGCGAAGCTTGAATTTTTGGTTCCCGACGTGCGCTTCGACAAAGCAGCTGTATTGATAAGCTTGCTTGGGTTGATATTTTGAGGCCTGCAGTCGCTTGTATAATGCTTTAACTGAATATTGCCGTCCGCGATATTGATAGTAAATTTTGCTGGACCGTTTAAGCATGCCCACGCCGTTTAATCCCAACTTGGTTAATTCATAGAACATTTTTGGTGAGCTATACTAGCTATCAAATAACACATAGTCAGCTAGAACGCCATTTGCGAGGGCTTGCTTGACAAGTTGCAATGAAACGAGGTTCATTTTTTGCTGTGCTTGGCGACGTCTCCGGCCAGCAATTGTTCGTTGATCGGTTGTTTTAGCTGATTTTCCAAGGACGTTTTGTGGCTTCTTGGAAGACATTAATGCAAAGTTGATCGGTAAGAATGTATTGGCGTCACTCCAACCCAAAGTTAAAGCCCGGTATCCCTTAATATATAACTGTTTGTCATGGTCAAAGACTCGCGCTAGTAATTCGGTTTGGGTGGCGTACTCACGGGAAAAGAGTGTATCGTCAATGATCAATGCTAACCGCCGCCGGCGGTCAATAAACGGTCGTAAATGCTTGATTAAATGACTCCCAACTTGACAAATCAAGCGTTGCCAATTGATCCGGCCATCGTTCAAATTATTTCTGACGGTGCGACTGGTAAAGTTAGGTGTTTCATGGGCTCGATAAAGCGAGCGTCCCAGGAACTTTGTCGTGAGCAGCCATTCAATGACCTTCATCAAGCTGATTTCTGAATTCCGGCGATAATTCACCAACTTGGTGAGTTTAGATAGACCAATGAGGGAAGTAAATTGATGAACAATATTGTGAAGCTCGTTTTCTGTATTTTTTTGTCTTATAATATTCATGACGTAAGTCTCCTTTGTATCTTGGTTTTGGTCGACTAAAGTATACAACGCAGGAGAGCTTGCGTTTATTTTTTTGCCAAAAAAGCCAATAACCACACGCTTTTGGCGTGATTATTAGCTTTCAAGTTTCAGTTACGAATAATTAATCTACGCAATTTACTATTGTCCCAATCGACATATTGGTAAACAACATGCTTGTCTGATTTAAAAAACTGATTACCAGTCTTAAACGGCATGTTGTAAATATGACTATGAATGTTATGATTACCTGCCGCATTTCTTAGTTGCCAAAGTGGACCTGCACCTGCAATAATTAGGCCACCAACAAGGATGAGGGCATAATAAGTGTCTTTTTTCAGATATGATACTATATCTTTTATCACATAAAAGTTAATGATCATCAGTGCCGGAATACTTACTCTCATTACTAGATCATTAGCGGCACCAAACTTAAAGAACGGTAAAAAGAACAGTAATACACTAGCGAAATACAACAATTCGTTTTTCCGTTCATGCTTCAATAGTAATAACAGCCAAATAATCCATGCCCCTTGAAAAATAATGAACCCAAGCTTATGATGCCAAACATCGGTAAAGCCAAAATGCATTGCTTCGTTAAGCGGTTTGGGCTGCAAAATATTGCAAGCAATATAGAGAAGCAGCACAACCATTAAGATTATCGATAAGATGTTTTCCGGATTGATTACTTCACGCCATGATAAGCTTTGCCCCCGCTTTATAAGGTCAAATATCAAAGTCATCAACATCAAACATGCTAATCCCAAGAATGCAAATGTTGAGTACAAAATGATTGGTGCTAATATTACACCCCAAACCTGATAACAATATCGATTTCTCATCCATAAACTGACAGACAATGCCGTTGGAATAAATTGCGGAAAAACAAAGCGTAATAAAGATATGTTAGAAGTATATTGTATTCCTAACTCCCTACTAAACCATTCTCCCATATCTCTCATTTGCATGGCATCCCAAGGCACCCAATTGCCGTAGATGCCACTTAATGGGTAGATAAAAGGAGAAAAGAATATTAATCCTAAAACAATCAGTATAAGTATCCAGCCTTTATCTTCACCAATCCAATGATATAAAGATAAAATTAGCAGACAAATTCCTAAAACTATCCAAAGTAATAGAGAAATCTGTGCCAGGTTGAATCCCCCTAATTTACCAATTAACCCAGGAATAATGTATTCACCAATATAGTAGCTTACTACACCATATTTCCCTTTAAACTGATAGTGAACAGGCCATGAACGGTTAATAAAGTCATTAAGTAGGACATTATGCTTTTGCCAGTCGTACGATTGCTGAAAATAACCACCTAGTCCAGATAAAAGTGCCCAACTAATAACAATACACAGGGTAACTATTAAGAACGGCCAATGCCTTTTAAAAAGGCTACTAATTCCATTTTTCTTCCAGGAAGAACACCTCCATATCAGGTAAACACTGATAATTGCTGCTGGAAGTCCAACGATTGGATTTAACCAACTAACTGCAAATATAAGTATTGGTAAATATAAATATAATAAGTAAATCAAGTTTAAATGATTTTCATTTTTCATTTTGGTACCACCATTAATCATTCATTTGCTTCTTTAGCATTCTAAAATCACCCAAGGCTTTCCAACCAATCTTAGTAATTTTAGGAATATTAATAGAGTTTGTGCCTTCCTGACGCGCTACAAAGCTAATTGGTAAAAACTTAATTTTTTCATGATAGTACGCAAAATACGTAGTTAGCATAACATTCGGTAGGTTAAAGTCTGATGGCATCTTGGAAATGTACTTTTTCAATAACTCCACTTTCATAAGCCGATAGGGGGCATTAGAATCGGGGATTTTTACACCATAGTAAAATCGCAAAATCATGAGTAACGTCTTTTCGACCATTATTCGTTGTATACCATCTTGACGATGTACACGATTCCCAATAACAGCATCGTATTTTTTCCTTAACTGCCAAAACTGTTCAAATTCAGCTGGATTAGTTTGATTGTCAGAGTCAGTTTGAAAAACATAGTCAGCATTATTTTTTATCGCATAACGATAGCCATACAATACAGCTGAACCATGGCCCCCGTTTGCTTTTGTAAGTCCTTCCAAAAGAGGATACTGCTTTTCCGCTTCTTTAATTAATTCATATGTATTATCTTTACTACCATCATTAATAATTACTAATCGTGAATGGCCATCTCCGCTATGACGTTCAATTACCGGATACCAGTCTTTAATTAGCCTGGCAATATTAGCCGCTTCATTATATGCTGGAATAATAATATACATTTCTTCAGACATCATGTACTCCTTTTAACTATCAACCTGTTTAATTTTAACAGGGCAATTTTAACTTAATGTTTCCAGAAATACAATTTAAAATTAGTTACAGAAGTTTAAAGCTATCTTATTAACGTTGAACAATCACCCGTTTTTTTGCTATATTAGTAACGTTAGAAATAAAATCGAGGTACTTTTGCTATGGACAATAACAACAACGAACGCGAGTCGCGTGAAGAATACCGAAAAAGACTAGAGGAGCAAATTTATAAGAACGCTCACGATGAGGAAACGACTGAGCGTTCCCACCATGAATTTAATCATCACCATCATAAAAAGCCTAAGGCAGGCCGGCCAACCCCACCGCCAGTTCCAGAAAAACACCACTTCCACACACCAAAGTGGATGAAAGCCCTAATCTGGCTACTAATCATCCTGGTTGTCGGTGGTGGCTTCTACGAATATCACAAGGTCCACAAAATGGCCACCGGGGTCTTCAGTGACGGTAACGGCAAAATCAGCAAGAAACTTCAACAAGGTAAGCCAGTCTCGGTTCTGGCCATGGGAACTGATGTTGGCGCCCTACACCGGGGTAATGCTGGTGGGAATACCGACTCAATCGAACTCTTCACTATTAACCCCAAGACACAACGGATTACCATGACAAGTATCCCGCGTGATACCCTAGTTCGTGTCAACACCGATGACGGTGCGGATTACGTCAAAATTAATGCCGCCTACTCTATTGGGGGGCCAAAGCAGACAGTTAAGCAGGTCAGCGAATTACTTGACGTGCCAATTGACTATTACGCCGTTATCAACATGGGGGTCCTCAAGAAGGTAGTTAACTCCCTTGGCGGTGTCGAGGTTGATAACCCGTTCGCCTTTACCTATGAAGGCCACCACTTCAAGAAGGGTAAACAACACCTGAATGGTAATGAGGCCTTAAAGTACTCACGGATGCGGTACCAAGATCCAAATAACGATTACGGCCGGCAAAAGCGGCAACAACAAATCTTGTCCAGCGTCATTAAGAAGTTTAAGAAATCCGGATCCATTAGTTCTGCCAACAAAATCATGGATGCGGTTGGGGATGGTGTTAAGGCCAATATTCCAATCGATGACATTGCAACCCTGTATGGTAACTATCACAGTGCCATGAACAATGTCACGACCTACCACTTCCAAGGCCAAAACGCCATGATTGACGGGGCTTCTTTCCAAATTGCTAGTCCAAAGGAGATCAACCGGGTTTCTAAGCTGGTTCGTAAGGAGCTTGGCCTCAAGCCAAAGAAAGTGGTTAACCATGAAACAAAGATGTACAAGTCACAGCCAAATTACAACGGCTATAATAAGACTGACTTCATCTTGCCAGGTGGTGCCTCTTACAATGATCCCGGTAGCGGTAATGGTAGTGACTACGTAACTAGCAGTAGTCGTCACCAGTCCCAATCCTCCTCAGATGAAGATGATGAAAATAATTCATCATCACAAACCAGTCCACGTTCTTCATACGGAACCGGGTACTATCGTTCACCGCAAACCCGTTACGATTACTAAATTGACATACTAAAAAGGTTCATTCAGCCAAACAACGACTGAGTGAACCTTTTTTGTTACCTCTTATTGAGTTTTCTAAGCCTTTTTGACGAGTTGGCCGTCCTTAATCATGAAACCAGTATTAACCTGGTCATCAGCTACTAATTCAGCTGTCGGGTTACCATCCTTAGCTTCCGTAAAACGCAGGTAAAGCTGAAGGCCTTCGTTAGTCTTCTTATCAATCTTGATACCCTTATTCAACTTGAGATTAGCATTAAAACCGGAGATTGCACTGTTGTAAATTGTTGGAAAGGCTTTAGCAACGTCAGGACGTGCCTCTAACTTCACTTCCGTCCGGCCAAGTTCTTGCCCCTTGTCGTTTACCAAGATCAAGTATGGGTGAACGTCCTTCATCGCCATTGTAGCATTGCTTGCCATCCAACCAGTAATCTGGTAACTACCATCCTTGTTTTCAGTGAAACTATCAATATTTGAGGCGTGCTGACTAGGATTAATCTTGATAGCATCCTTAAACCAGTAGTCCGTGTATTGACTTGGGTCATTAGGATTAATTGCATACCGGCTAACTAAAGTGTAGGTTCCCGGTTTAAGCTTCAAATTATCAAAGCTAGCCGTAAAGCCAGAATTACCGGCGGTCTTAATTCCCTTAAACGCTGCAGCCACGTCCGGACGCGCGTCATTAGTAACTTGGACCCGGGATACTTCATTGTTATTGCTGCCTAAAAGAATCAACCAATGATTGGATTCTAATTCTGACATATCGTTAGCATGCCAACCAGTGACCTGAAGTTTACCATCACTAATGTCAAAATTATCAAGGTTACCAACATTTTCTTTGTTAGGATTGAATGTCAGGTGCCTGTTAATAAACCACCAAGTAACATTGGCACCAGTGTCTCCGTTACCCTCATTACTGGTTGAATATCGACTAATTAATGAGTAGGTATGGCCAGGCACTAGGATAACTGGATCAAAGGAGGTGTCGAAGCCAGAGTTGCCGGCGGTCTTGATTGATGGGTAGGCCTTAGCTACATCCGGACGTGCAACGTTATCAACGAGCTTTGAGGCAACCTGCTTTTTGGCTGTGTTATCCCACAAGATGAGGAAGTGATTCTGAGTAACCGTTGACCAGTCGGTAGCGTTCCAACCGGCAACATGAACACGGCCATCCTTAAGTTCAAATGTATCCAGGGAACCCTCAATCGTTGTACTCCCTTTAATTAACTTTTGAGCAGGGAACCAATAATTAACATATTGTCCCTCACCATTCACCATATCGTTACTGTAGCGACTAATGACCTGCAAACTATCAATTAGATTAATACCCTTAAGACTGAAAGTACCTTCGAATCCAGAATTATCAGCATTTAAGATAGTTGGATACGCTTTAGCAACATCGGTTCGCTTTATATTATCAACTTTTTGACGACTAACTTCTTTATTGGTCGTAGTATCAAATAAAATTAGCCAGTGGTATGGATAATTAAGTGATTGACTGGTAGCATTCCAACCGACAACCTTCAATTGGTTATTTGCATACGTCCCGAAACTATCTAAATGAGCCTGGTTAGCACTCGGTTTAATTTCATATAAATTAGGAAAATAAAAGTCAACAGCTGGCAATTTATCTGTAGCGTTTCCATCTGGATCAGCAGTCCAACGTGACATGACTTGAAGTGGGTCGCCAACCTTAATCTCATTCATATTCAAAGTAATATTGACATCGAAGCCAGACTTAGTAGCATCCCAGACATTATATGCTTTGGCAACGTCAGACCGATTACTTTGGGCGGTATCGACTTGATAACGACCTACTTCTTGACCGTTATGCAGAACGAAAATGTAGTGGTACGGTTTACCTTTGCTATCATTTGTTGCATTCCATCCAACTACATGAAGCTGGTTATTAGCAATATTCGTAACATCTAGCGAACCAAAATTACCTTTAATACTTAAATCAGCATTCTTGTTACTCTGGTCACCTTGGTCGTCGGTTGGCTTTTTACCATTATTATCCTGCTGGTTGTTCTGGTTACCTTTATTATCATTGTTTTGGGTACCCTTGTTGCCACTTGGCTGATTTCCCTTATCGCCTTGCTTGGTGTCCTTGCTACCTTTATTGTCATTATTTGGGGTACTCTTGTTGCCACTCGGCTGATTTTCCTTATTATCTTCTTGCTGGGCGCTTTGGTTACCCGCCGGTTGATTACTCTTGTTACTCTGTTGAGTATTATTTGTTGTCGGCTGGTCAGTCTGTCCCTGACTAGTTTGGTTATCGGTCTGATTATTAGTTGCCGCTTTATCGGTAGCAGGTGTCGTCTGCTTAGCAGCTTGGGTTGGCTGCGTAGGCTGCGCAGTATCAGCATTTGCCGATGGGCCATAAGCCATCCCTGCGGTTAAGGCAAGGGTGGCAACTGCTGCTGAAACCCACAGTTTTCCGCTCTTGTACATCTTGTAATGCTTTTTTGTTTCCATGGTTATCCTCCAAAAAGTTCAATCCATTTAATTTTATATTGCCAGTATAACATATCACCGTATCCGGTTTCACAAGAAGTGATTGGGATAAAAACAAAAAGGAATCGGGAGTTCAGTCCCGATCTCTAATCACCTGACGATTTATAGTTGCCGGTATTCGTACTTAACGAGTTCGAAGAAATCACTCATCGTGTATGATGTACCAAAGTAACGTGAAGCACGGTTAGCCCAGTAGCCATCAGGGTCAGTATGGTCCGTCACGTGCATGTATTCAGAAACCATGTGGTGGGACCATAATGTACCACCGTACTGGCCCGTCTGACCGTTGTACCAAGCCAAGGTCGGCACAATCCCGTATTGCTTCATCTTATATGCCGTGTAGTAGGCTCCGTTGACTAATTCACGGACGAAGTTGCCAGCACCGTAAACCTCAACCTGTTCAAACTGGACGGCCCGTCCGTTAGCCGGGTATCCAGCCCCCCAGGCTTCGCGGTCCGTACTAGAGACTTCAATGATGTTGTTGCCATCAACGAAGGCGTGGACAAAGGCATTTTCGTAGTGTTGCTTTTCAAAGTTGATTTCACCGTAAATATTATCGTTTGGGTTGGCGGTTTCGTGAACTACTACCATGTCTGGTCGACCATCACTGGTCTTACTATACTTATCAGTCACTTCCGGAATTACATAATCAGTCCGAATGCTTGCGTGACCAACCTTATTCTGCAAGATATAGCGGTTGATTGCGTTAGCTGTCATATTGTATCGCAGCAAAGGTTCCGAGTAAAGATCAATACCGTTTCCATTTCCATTAACGTCATCCGTAAAGCGGTGAATTACCCGGAAGACCTTACCCTGTGCGCTTGCCGGCAGGGTTAAGCCAAGTTGATAACCCGAGTTAGCACTGTGCAGGATGTATGGTGCCGTGGCAGCCGCAGTAGCATTAGCTCGCTTGATATCCAGAACCCGTTGCCGGTAAACTTCATGGCCGTTAGCATCCAAGAAAATCAGGTACTGGTACGGTTTGTTAGCGGACTGGTCACTCGCATGCCAGCCGCTTACGTATACTGAACGACCGTTGATCCGGATGTCATCAAACTTCCCTTGGTTTGAGGAGTAAGCAGGTAACCATTGGTCAGCAGTGTTGTTACCGTTACCGGCCGGATCGTCAGTAAAGCGGAGAACAATCTGCATGTTACCCGTAATCTCTGCTGGGTTAAACTTAACCAGCGTGTTAAAGCCGCTATTAGCACTGCTATAGATTAATGGGTATACCTTGGCAACGTCGGGACGGCTAGTGAGCGCCAGCTTCTGACGAGCAACCTCTTGATTACCGTTCAAAATAATTACGTAGGCGTTTCCCTTACTTTGCGACTGGGAACTGGCCATCCAGCCAGTAAGCTGAAGTCCCTGATCAGTCATCTTGATTTGGTCAATCGAATAAGCCTGTTGGTTATGGTAAACAACTGGTGAAGACCAGAAGTCGGTGTATTGGCCATCACCACCGTTACCATTGGTACTGGTGGAATACCGACTCACAACCGAGTAGGAGTGACCGTCCATCAGCTTGATTCTACCTAGGTCAAAGTTGGCATTGAATCCCGACTGTCCCGCTGTTGCGATTGACGGATAGACCTTAGCAACGTCATCCCGGGATATGCCATCAACCTTCTGGCTAGCCACCTGGCTGTTAGCGGTGTTGTCATAAATGATTACATACCGTTGGTTTTCAAACTTCGAGATATCATTGGCATGCCAGCCGGTAACGTTAAGCTTACCACTACTGAGATTAAAGCTATCTAAGTTTCCTTGATTAGCGTAGTTACCATTCGTGATTGGGGTGAAGCAATAGTCAACGTAATCACTGTTACCATCCTTGCTGGAGGTGTAACGACTCAGTAACTGCAACTTGTGGTTAAAGTTGACTCCGTTCAGGTTAAAGGAGATGTCAAAGCCAGACTGTCCTGCCCCCTCAACACCGGGGTATACCTTGGCAACATCGGGACGATTCTGACCATTCTTAACCAACTGCCGGGCAACCTCACTGCCCGTTGTCCGGTCAAGTAGAATAATATAGTGGTTCGGCTTATTTACCGCCAGATTGGTGGCGTTCCAGCCAGTAACCCTTAGTTGATTCTTAGTAACCGTTGCCACATCCAGATTGGCATAGTTTCGCCGGTCAATTGTGACAGGGGCAAAATAGTAGTCAGCATCATTCGTATTGCCAAGTGGGTCTGACGTATAACGACTAATCAGGGTTACTGAGCTAGTGCTTCCTATTACCTTACTGAGGTCAAAGTGGACGTTAAAGCCCGATTGGCTTGCCCCGTACACGTTATGTACCCGTTGAACATCATTGCGGGTAACTTCCTGGTTGGTGATATTCTGCCGGGCAATTTCGTGGTTGTTCTGGTTGAGGGCAATAATGTAGTGGTACGGGCGGCCCTCAGCACCATTAGTAGCGTGCCAGCCAATGGCATTAAGGCTGCCATCCGGATTAAGGCTAATACTGTCCATGTTGGCATAGTTGCCTTTGTCGTTGCGGTTATAGCTCTGACTAGCAGCCACCTGCATCTGGGTATTAGCCGTTGCCGCCTGACTATTATCCGTGTTAACCGTTGCCTGTTGCTGGGTGGTCGTGCCATCAGTATTTGTTTGCTGTGCCTGAGTCGTTGCAACCGTGGTTGGGGCGTCATCATCCGCATGGGATGTACCTTGTGAAACCCACAGCAAGAATCCACAACTCGTCATGGCCAAACCAGTCATGGCAACCTTCTTAGCATGTTCAAAATTAATAAACTCCATCAATATATCCTTCCCTGAGAATCATTAATCAATCGCTTTTAAGAAATCATGTAAGGCTTCTTGCCAGCTAATTGGCTGGTATCCCGCTGCCTTGACCTTGTCGAGGCTCATAATTGAGTGACGCGGTCGGTAAGCCTTTTGCGGGTATTCTGCGGAGGTAACTGGGCTTACCGTGACATCCTTATTCTTCAGGATTTCACAGGCAAAGTCATACCAGGTACAGGAACCATCGTTGGAGAGCTGGTAAGTGCCGTAAGCTATCTTGTTCTGAACGGCGAAGAGCATGAACTCAGCTAAGGTCCGGGTCCAGGTTGGTCGGCCCGTCTGATCATTGACAACCGTCAGATGGTCATGGGTCTTAGCTAGGCGAAGCATCGTGTAAACAAAGTTCTTGCCAAACTCGCCAAACACCCAGGAAGTCCGGATGATATAATACTTATCCATCGTCTCGCGGACGGCCTGCTCACCCGCCAATTTGGCCTTGCCATACTCGTTCTTCGGGTTCGTTTTTGCATCTGTCGAGTACTCACCCGCATTCGTACCGTCGAACACATAGTCAGTACTGATGTAAACCAAGGTGGCACCATACTGGTGGGCCGCTTGGGCGATGTTCTTGGTTCCCTCAGCATTGACCTGCCAGTTGGCTTCCTTCCCCTCGTCTTCCGCCTTATCAACTGCCGTGTAAGCGGCACAGTGGAAAACCACCTTGGGTTTAATTGCTGCAAACCGTTTTGCAACTGCTTGACGGTCAGTAATGTCGAGACCCTGCGAATCAAAGGCCTGGTAGTCAATCCCCCTCTGGTCCAGTAAGTGACGGAGTCCCGTCCCGAGCTGACCATTTGCTCCCGTGATTAGGATGTCTGCCATTATCAGTTTTCCTCCTTAAAAAGGGGCCACGGCAAGCAATTACCGTTACCCCTATTCGTTATTATCCATTGTACATCACGTTAGGTTACCGGATGTTACAACTTCATTTTATTTATATTACTTCAAAGCGGCCTTAGCCTTCAGTGGCTTCCACCATGCTTCGTTGTTCTTGTACCAGTCAATTGTCTTAACGATTCCTGTATCAAAGGTGTATTCCGGTTTCCAGCCTAACTCCTTCTCAATCTTGCTTGGGTCGATAGCGTAACGCTTGTCGTGGCCCAGGCGGTCCTTGACGTACTTGATGTGGTCTTCAGAAATTCCTAAGTTATCAACAATCAGGTGGACAATCTCGTTGTTAGTCCGTTCGTTGTGGCCACCGACGTTGTAAACTTCACCCGGCTTACCGTTCCGCAGGACCAGGTCGATTGCCTGACAGTGATCGGAAACGTAGAGCCAGTCACGAATATTTTTACCGTTGCCATAGATTGGCAGGTCCTTACCTTCCATCCCATTGGAGGTCACCAGTGGAATCAACTTTTCCGGGAATTGGTATGGACCGTAGTTGTTAGAACAACGGGTAATGTTGACGTTGTAGCCGTAAGTCTCAAAATAGGATCGTACAATCATGTCCGCTGAAGCCTTACTTGCCGAATATGGTGAGTTTGGTTGCAGTGGGGATTCTTCCGTGAAGTAGCCCGTTGCCCCCAGGGTACCATAGACTTCGTCGGTTGATACTTGCAGGAACTTCTCAACACCTTCCTTCTTGGCAACGTCCAGCAAAGCCAGGGTCCCCTGAACATTGGTTTCTACAAAGATGTCTGGGTGAAGGATTGAGCGGTCAACGTGTGATTCAGCCGCAAAGTTAACAATGTGGTCGATGTTGAATTCGTGGACCAGGTGGGTTACCAGTTCACGGTTGACGATATTCCCCTTAACGAAGTGGTAGTGGGGGTTATCCTTAATATCATCCAAATTGTGGATGTTCCCTGCGTAAGTCAGCAGGTCTAAGTTAATCAGGTTATCGTCAGAATGCTTCTTGAGCATGTAGTGGATGAAGTTACTACCGATAAAGCCGGCTCCACCGGTTACTAGAATATTCATTATTTACTTTTCCTCCCCATAAGTAAAGTTCATTTCAGCATCCTTGAAGGATGGGTGGTGTTGGTCCTTTTCGGACAGGATCAGGTGGTCAGTTGGCATTGGCCACTTGATGTTTAAGTCAGGATCATCGTAAGCAATTCCCCGGTCAGCATCTGGTGCGTAGTAGCCGTCGACCTTGTAGGCAACGTTAACGTTTGGCGTCAGGGTAACAAAGCCGTGTGCAAAGCCCTTGGGAACCAGCAGTTGCCGGTGATTGTATTCACTTAAAATGAAGCCTTCCCACATACCATAAGCTGGTGACCCCTTCCGGATGTCGACGATGACATCGTAAATGGCCCCAGTAACGGCCCGCAGGAGCTTAGTTTGGGAGTATGGTGCTAATTGGTAGTGCATCCCCCGCAAAACACCGGGTTCTACAGATAGCGACTGGTTATCCTGGGTAAATTCAACGTTGATGCCTGCCGCCTCAAACTTGTTCTTGGTGTAGGTTTCGGTGAAGAAGCCCCGGTGGTCGCCAAAGACATCAGTTTCCACAATCTTTGCATCTGGTAACGTAGTGTCGATAACTTTTAATGACATTTATTTCCTATCTCCTTAGTTTTCCTTAGCCAGCCGTAAGAGGTATTGGCCATAATCATTCTTCTTCAGTGGTTGTGCCAATTGGACAAGCTTATCCTTATCGATGTAACCCATCCGGTAGGCAATTTCCTCAATTGAGGCCACCTTAAGGTTTTGCCGCCGCTCAATCGTTGCGATGAAGTTCGCCGCTTCAAGCATCGAGTCATGAGTCCCGGTATCAAGCCAAGCATAGCCCCGGCCCATCAGCTCAACATCAAGCTTCCCCCGGCGCAGGTACTCCTTATTAACGTCAGTAATCTCAAGTTCACCCCGGGCAGACGGCTTGATATGTTTAGCAATATCAACCACGTTATTGTCGTAGAAGTAAAGCCCCGTAACAGCATAGTTACTCTTCGGGTGGGCGGGCTTTTCCTCAATTGACAAGGCGTGCATCTGGTCATCAAAGTCAACCACCCCAAACCGTTCTGGGTCGTTGACGTGGTAACCAAATACGGTGGCCCCTTCGGTCTTCTTAGCCGCCGCCTGGACAAGCTCGGAAAGACCGGCACCGTAGTAGATGTTATCCCCTAAAATTAAAGCAACTGAATCGTCACCAATGAAGTCAGCGCCGAGGATGAAGGCCTCCGCCAGGCCGTTAGGTTTCTCCTGCACCTTGTAGGTGAAGTGCAGACCAAGGTCTGAACCGTTTCCCAAGAGCTCCTTAAACAGAGGGGTGTATTCGGGAGTCGAGATAACTAAGATATCACGAATCCCCGCCAGCATTAAGGTTGACAATGGATAATAAACCATTGGCTTATCGTATACTGGAATCAACTGCTTGGATATTCCCCGCGTGATTGGGTACAGGCGGGTGCCAGACCCACCAGCTAAAATAATTCCTTTCATAGTGGCCTCCTTAAATGCCAAAATCCATGTTACATTTTATCACACTTAGCAAGGGCCCGTGGTTAAATTCATAGATAAATTAAAAAGGAAGGACGGCACAAAAGCCATTCTTCCTTACTTGTTATAATTAATGAATTGTCACTTTAACCGGGTTGAACCAGTAGTCAATCTTGTTGCCTTCACCATTTTTGGCGTCACTGTACCGGGAGATAATCCGGATTTCGTGACCGTTCAGTGAAGGGTCAAGAGTGGTTGTCATGTCAAAGCCGGACTGAGCATCGTTATAAATATTTGGGTAGACCTTTTGAACATCGTTCCGCGACAAGGAATCTACCATCTGACGTTTGACTTCTCGGTGAGTAGTTGCGTCGTAAATAATAATAAAGTGGTATGGCTTGGCAATGCTCTGGTCAGCTGCATGCCAACCAGTAACATGGAGCTGGTTTCCCTTAACAACGAAAGAATCCAAGTTCCCACGATTTTCAGTGAAGGTTTTTGGAGCAAACCAGTAGTCAACATAGTTTCCTTCACCATTTTGTGAGTCACTGTAACGGGAAATTACCTGAATCTGGTCGCCCGCTAAGGCCGGGTTAAAGTTCAACTTTAAGCTGAAGCCAGACTTATTTGCACCATAAATATTGTAGACCTTGGCAACATCACCACGTGACCCGCTTTCAACAAGGTAACGACCTAATTCCGCATGCTTAGAAGCATCATAAATAATGATATAGTGGTAATTCTTGTTCATGCTTGCATCAGCTGCATGCCAACCAGTAACATGGAGCTGGTTTCCCTTAACAACGAAAGAATCCAAGTTCCCACGATTTTCAGTGAAGGTTTTTGGAGCAAACCAGTAGTCAACATAGTTTCCTTCACCATTTTGTGAGTCACTGTAACGGGAAATTACCTGAATCTGGTCGCCCGCTAAGGCCGGGTTAAAGTTCAACTTTAAGCTGAAGCCAGACTTATTTGCACCATAAATATTGTAGACCTTGGCAACATCACCACGTGACCCGCTTTCAACAAGGTAACGACCTAATTCCGCATGCTTAGAAGCATCATAAATAATGATATAGTGGTAATTCTTGTTCATGCTTGCATCAGCTGCATGCCAACCAGTAATGTTAATTGTTCCCGTTTTAGCGTCCAAACTCATATTATCGAGAGAACCAGTATTAGCATTTAAAGATACAGAATTAAAGTATAAATCCTTGCCTCCATTTGGTTCACCATTAGTGTTATAGGTATAACGAGATACTACTTGAATACTTTTGCCCACAAGATTTGAAGAGTAAGGAACGTTAATATTGAAGCCACCCCAGCCGGAAATATCAGCATTTGGGTATGCATTTTGCACATCTTGACGGTAATCACCATTTACTTCTGTCCTGTAAAATTCATGACCGTTACCATCTAGAAGAATAATAAAGTGGTGCATTTTATTATTATACGAGTCAGATGCATGCCAGCCCCGAATATTAATTTGGCTACCAATCACTGACAGATTATCAATGTGACCAGTATTAACTTCAGCCACTTCACGGTCCCAAGCAGTTAGACCATAGCGTTCAATTACCGCATTTAAACTAACAGCGTAGTAAGGATCAGTTGCGTACCCGTCGGCTTGAATCAAACGGGTAACAGTCCGGTAATCAGTCTGCCATAGTAAGTTATGGTAACGACTGTTAACAGCTAAGAAGCGACCATGGTCTTGGACAGACTCATTGTTGTTGGCGTAAGCCCGAAAGGCATCATTGATGTAGACACTCCGTCCACCGTAAACTTCCCGGGTTGGCATCGTGATGGAATGCCCATTGTAAGAACCTTTAATTCCAAACAAGTTGTGCCCTTGAGTAGCTAGACCAGACTGGCCCCAGCCACTTTCCAAAATTGCTTGAGCAGCGGTAACAGACGGAAGAACACCGTATTGGCGCCAACCGTTCAGGGCTCCATCATGGATACTATTTAAAAAGTTAATGTTCCAGCTAGAAAGGCCGGCAGTATTCAGAGAAGCTGCCCCATTAACCCCATTTGAAGATGAAACTGGGGTTGCGGTTACATTGTACTGGTTAGTAGAGAAACCAGGATTAGTATCAATCACCGGTTTACTATTTGCTTGTTGAACAGCTTGTTCATTTAAACTGACGCCATCATTTGCACCAGCAACCGCCATCTGTGTGCTTGCTTGGGCAGTATTTTGCTGGTTGTTCGTACTTTGATTTAAGTTTTGGTAATTAGTATTTTGACTAGTTGTGTTGACATTGGCAGTTAAAGCTACCTGTTGGTTAGCACTAGTAGTTGTTTGAGTGCTATCAGCTTGCGCATCGGCTTGGAAAAACATTAAAGATGCACCGAAAGTAAATAAAACAGGTAAAACGATTTTAATTCTTGATTGTTTCTTGTTCTTCATTGTGTATTAATATTCCCTCAAATCTAACTAATAATTTAACTTAAACACCATGAATATACTAACATTCTTAAATTACAGCTAAGTTACAAGAGGTTTATAAAAAGGGCCGATAATGAAATATAAAAGAAACAATCTTCCTAAAGGAATTACTAAAAATCAGCCCTATTTATGTTTTTTCTATTTAAGAAAGTCATTATGAAAAACCACTAATAGATAACTAAAAAATACTTTTCCTTTGGGATTCAACCGTTGAGGCACCAACTTCATTACTAACTTCAAATTATTAGATATCGAACTCTTATCTGTAAGTGCCGCATATTTATCAATATAGAGTTGCTGTTTTCCTTCTAAGGATGAAGGATACTCTCGACTAAACTCATAGGCTATATTAACAACACGCTTAACATTAGCACGTTCTTGATCTAAATGTGTTAAACGATAAATAATACGAGGAAGTGTGTTCTTTTTATTACTTCCTACCACATTGTCACTATGCTGTCGATATAGCATAGTCGCTTCATCTAGATAAACTAGTTTACCGAACGCGGACGCTAATAACCCAATCCACCAATCATGCATAAAGATGTTTTGGTAATTAATTTGGTTAAACTTAATTAATGATTTTAATTCATCATTAAATAACATTGTGCATCCCGTTACATAGTTAGTAAATAATAATGATATGAAGTCTGTACAAACCTTACTACCGTTCATTTTTCTAACCGGTGCTAAATTCTGATTAACTATCTCAACGTCTGTAAATACACATACCGGGCCAGGCTCATTTTTACTTAACTCATCAACACTATTCTTAATCTTATTCTCAAGCCAAACATCATCTTGGTCGCTAAACATATAGCAATCGGCCGTAACATTTGCTAACAGTTCCATGAAAGATTTAACAACACCAACGTTTTTTACTCTATTCTTATTAAAAAAGACAATATTATCATAATGGTCAGTATACTTTTCGATAATATTGACAGTTCTATCTTTGGAGCCATCATCCCTAATGTACAGGACCCAATTCTTGTACGATTGATTAATAATGGACTGGATCTGCTCTTCCAAATATTTTTCACCATTATATGTCGACATTAAGACAGCAACCTTTTTATTCATCGCTACACCTATTTTTTAATATTTCTCGAATTGAATCATTAAATCTGGCAATATACCTTTGCGGCAAAAGCTTATTAACAGATTGTTGAATCTCCCTTTGAGCTGGTAATCCACTAGGATTGTTAATAACTCTTTGCATGTACTTTGCCAGTTCCTTTGTATGCCCAAGTTGGTACATCTTGCCATTATGATCATTAATTAACTCATTTGATCCATCTATATCTGACGCAATACAGAAGACACCATGAGACATTGCCTCAGCTATTACCATTGGATAACCTTCAAACTTTGAACACAAAACTAATGCTGAAGCTTCATTTATTTTATCCCATGGTTCATTAACAAATCCGTGGAAAGTAAAACTATCTTTAATACTTTTCTGTTGGGCATATTTCTTAATAACTTCTGCATTAGTCTCGTCACCATAAAGCTCTAATGACCATTCGCCTTTCAGAAGACTACATGCATCTATTAAATCTTGAAGATTCTTTTGTCCATTAAGATCAAGGCGTCCAAGGTAGATAAACCTAGTTTTACTTATTGGCCTTTTAATAACTTTCCCATTAGTGATTATTGGATTATATATTGTATATATTCTAGATTTGTCAACACCATTTTGAATCAACTCTTCTTTAATAGAATTACTAATTGCTAAATAATAATCTGCAGCCTTTAAAAAAAGTGTCTTTACTGGTTTTCTCTTTAACGAATAATGATACCACGATACAATCTTTGTATTTAAAGACAAGCATTTAGTAATATAAAAAGACAAAAACCACATTACTGGGTTTGTTGAAATAACAAAATCAGGTTTTTCTTTCTTCAATACCCTAAACAAGTACCCTGGTAAAAATGTCAAATAGTAAAGCGTTCTTACTATCCTTCGATCACTGATATACTTAATATTTATTTTATCAATTGGTCTCGTCCAGTTATAATCCTGGCTTCCACCAACTGAATAAACAGATATCTCATACTCTTTAGAAACATTGACTTTGTTATATGCCTCAAATAAGTTATGAATAACGGTTTCTGTTCCACCTTTTCCGGTCATAAATGGAACAAAAAGTAATCCTTTTTTCATACCTCATATCCTCCATACTAAGACACTAGTAACTTAATGCCCGTTGACGGTCGGCGTTCCAGTGGGAATAGAATTCACCATAGGACATTGCTTCCTTCCGACCAGTCCACGGGTTGTTGTAGTCGAACCCGTTAGCGTTGTAACCAGTTAAAGCAATGGCATGGTTAACAAAACCATTCATATTGGCCATCCAAACGACAACCAGGTGCCCTTCCCGCAGCTTTTCTTGAATTGCTTGTAGGCTTGTCCCGGTCATCACCTGACTGTGGCCAACGTAGTGGTTAACCACGGGAGCAACCCCAGTTGGGAAAACCCACCAGCCGCTCGGGCTGAATGGATTACCGACGAAGCCAAAGTCACCATTGCTGCTCCGTGGCATCTCATTGGCCAGTTGAATCTTGTTGACATTGTAGCCCGCGTAGCGAAGCATCATCGTGACTGCCGTAATTTCACATCCCGTTGGCAATTCAGGAAGTTGACAAATTACCTCAGCGTTATTAAAGGCTCCCACAATGTTCCCCATTGCGTCGTAGTAGAGTGTTTTGAGACCACTGGTTTGGGCACCGGAGTTAATGGAGACGTTGCCAGAATAATAATCGATGTAGTTCCCATTACCGTTGACATCATCGGTTAGCCGGTCAATAATCCGAACAATCTTGTGCTGGGCACTATCCGGCAGAGCAAATGTTAGTTGGAAGCCGGAGTGGTCACTGTTCAGGATGTAACCAACGGCATTTCCAACGTCCGGTCGGGCCCGGTTAATATCTTGAACCTGGTGGCGAGTCAGTTCATGACCGTTTTGGTCCAGGAAAATCAGCCACTGGTAAGGTTTGCTTGCGGAGACGTTACTTGCGTGCCAACCACTTACGTAGATATTACTACCGTTAACCGTTACCTGGTCGAAGGCTCCCTGGTTACTTGCGTAAGCGGGTGTCCACTGGTCATCCTTATTGCCTTCCCCCTTACTACCATCGCTTGAGAAGCGCAGAACAATTTGCATGTTTTGAGTGATGGTGGTTGGATCAAGCTTAACAAGAGTATTAAAGCCACTCTTCTTACTGTTATAGATTCCACTGTACACCTTGGCAACGTCTGGCCGGTCGTTCAAGGTCAACTGCTGACGGGTAATCTCCTGGTTACCATTTAAGACGATGATGTAAGGGTGACTATCCGAGCCAGAATAGTCACTGACCATCCAGCCGCTAATCTGCAACCCCTGCTTGGTCATCTTCTGACTATCGATGAAGTAGTGGTGCTGGTTTAAGACCTTCGGAGCAGACCAGAAGTCAACGTACTTTCCGTCGCCGCCGTTACCCTTATTACTGGTGGAGTAACGACTAACGATTGAGTAGGAGTGCCCGCCGACTAGTGCATTCTGCAGGCTGAAGCTACCCGTAAAGCCAGAGTTCTTGGCAGTCTTCACGTTTGGGAAGGCCTTAGCAACGTCCTCACGGGTAACCTGTTGGGCGTTTGTCACTGCCACCTGGCTATTGGCGGTGTTGTCAAACAGAATTAGGAAGTGGTTATTTTCAAACTGGGAGACATCATTAGCGTGCCAACCGGTGACATTCACCCGACCACTGCTTAAGTCCCAGCTATCCAGACAACCCTGGTTAGAGAAGTGGCCGTTTGTGATTGGGGCAAAGTAGTAGTCAACATAGTCGCTGTTACCATCGGCGGAACCGGTGTAACGGCTCAATACCTGGAGTTGGTCGTTAAAGTTGAGGTTACCCATGGCAAAGGTGGCCGTGAAACCAGATTGACCGGCCTTGTCAACCCCAGGATAAACCCTAGCAACGTCAGAGCGACTAACAGCCTTAACTAGCTGCCGCCCCACTTCCTTACCGGTTGTCCGGTCGAGAATAATAATGTAGTGGTTATCCTTGTTGGCGGCTCGATTAGTAGCGTGCCAGCCGGACAGTACTAACTGGTTATTCTTAACCACCGCGCTATCCAAGTTCCCGTAGTTATTATGGTCAATGGTCAGTGGAGCAAACCAGTAGTCAACACTATCACCATTTCCCTGCTTATCAGCTGTATAACGGCTGATCAATTGAACACTATTCGTGGTTGGCAGGACTTTTGAAAGATCAAACTGAACTGCAAAGCCGGACTTTTCTGCCCCAGCCACGTTATGCTGTCGCTGAACATCCAGCCGATTAATCCCTTGGTCCGTAATATTCTGTCGGCTGATTTCCCGGTGGTTAGTTTGATCATAGGCAATAATGTAGTGATAAGGCCGAGTAGCCGAACCATTGGTAGCGTGCCAGCCACGGGCGATTAACTGTCCCTGATCATTTACAGCCTGACTATCCATATTGGCGTAGTTTCCTTGATCGTTTGAGTTCACTTTATTCGTTGCTTGATCAGTATTCGCTGCTACCGCAGTTGTAGTTGTAGCACTTGCCTGCGTTGCCTGTTGTCCAACGTTAGTGGATTTTTCAGCAGTTACCGTTTGGTTGGTCGTTGTTACGTCAGCTTGACCATTCACCTGTGATAGCCATAGCGCAAAGCCGCAACTAGTCATCGCCAACGTCGTCATTGCCACGTGCTTGGCATGACTAAAATCAATAATCTTCATGATAATTTTCTCTCCCTAGAAAAAGAGGCCGGGTATTTATACTCGACCTCAAAGACCTATTTAACCATTTAAACCGTTTCGGATAATTTCAAGCGGGTTCAGCCAAGTCCCGTTATTATTAAAGGAGTTGGCTAAATCGTAGTTGAAGTTATGGTTCTTAGTAATCCCAATGTGAACGTGCGAAGTATCCCGAGTACCAATAACGTCACCAACATTAATCTGTTGACCTGGGGTAACGTGGATGTCACCACGACTAGCAAACGCTTCTTGGTAAACGATCAGGTAATCACCGGTATCTTCTAGAACATACCAGTCCAGACCAGCGGTATAACCAACGCTGACAATCTTACCGGAGTGAATTGCTTGAACATGGGCACCGGGGTGGTCATATGAACCGAAGTCAAGACCATCGTGGAAGCCGTTTAGACGGAATTCACCACCAGGGTTAACACCGAACAGCTGAGCACCGGCGAAGTAACCTTCACCAACCGCTGGGAACGGCCAAGCCCATTTATCAGCATGGATAGAAACCGGTTGTGATTCAACATCAACGTAGTCTCCGTTACCATTCACATCGTTAGTAATCCGGTGGATAACCCGGACTGTGTGGTGGTCAAGACTTGTTGGAATGTTGAAGCCAAGTTGGTAACCAGATTTGCCGCTATTGGTAATTGCTGGCTCAGCACTAGCAACATCAGGACGGCTTCGGTTGATATCTAAGACTCGTTGCCGGTATAGCTCCTTACCACTTTCTGCATCGACAAAGATTAAGTATTGATAAGGCTTATTAGCAGATTGGTTGCTAGCGTGCCAACCACTGACATAAATACCATTATCACTAACGTTAATTTGGTCAAAAGAACCAGCATTAGTAGCATAAGTAGTACTGTACTGGTCATCGTAATCACTGTTACCGTCTTCAGCACCGGAGAACCGCATCAAGACTTGAATATTACCAGTAACTTGCGCTGGGTCAAACTTAATGGTGGTATCAAAGCCGCTCTTAAGGCTGTTGTAAACATTTGACTTTGCATTGGCAACATCAGCCCGATTATACAGGTTAACCTTTTGACGGCCAATTTCTTTACCATTTGATAATACAATGATGTAGGCATTGTTACGATTAAGGGAGAAGTCACTGGCCATCCAACCCTTAACATGCAAACCTTCACTGGTCATTTCAATGCTATCCAAGTTATTTTCATGCTTGTTAAATGATGGTAAGCTAAACCACTTATCAGTATACTGACCATCACCGCCGTTACCATTAGCACTCGTTGAATAACGACTTACTAACGAATAAGAGTGCCCAGATGTCAAGTTAAGGTCGCTGAGGTTGAAGCTACCCTTAAAACCTGATTGAGCAGCCGTAATAATAGATGGATAGGCTTTTGCAACATCAGGGCGACTAGTTGTACTGGGCTTAATCGCAGTAACCTGCTTGTTTGCCGTATTATCGAACAGAATCAGGTAGTGGTTGCTTTCCAGTTTGGAAATATCATCAGCATGCCAGCCGGAAACAATTAACTGCTTACCATTGCTGATATCAACACCATCCAGGTTTCCTTGGTTAGTGTAATTACCGTTAGTGATTGGGGTGAAGTAATAGTTAACATCATCGGCAAGTTGAGCATTAGCGTCAGCGCTGTAGCTACTGATGATTTGTAACTGGTGGTTTAAGTTGAGCTTACTCAAGTCAAAATTGACGTTAAAGCCAGATTGATCAGCATTATCAACGTCCGGGTAGGCCTTAGCAACATCCGGCCGACTAACTGCTTTGACCGTTTGACTAGCAACGACCTGCTTGGTTGTCCGGTCGTATACCGAAATGGTGTGGTATGGCTTGTTAGCAGCCAGATTAGTAGCGTTCCAACCAGTAACCTGCAGTTGGTTATTGTTTACCGTCACACTATCAAGGTAAGCATGGTTTTCCTTATCAAAGGTAATCGGCGCAAACCAAAAATCAGTGTAGTTCGAATTACCAGAAGTAGAAGCACTGTAGCGGCTGATAAAGCTAATTGAATCCGCATTAGCCAAGGCATCTGTGGAAAGCTTCAAATTGACGTTAAAGCCGGACTGAGCAGCTCCGTAAACGTTATGGGCCTTTTGCACATCTGGCCGGCTAACCGGATCAGTAACTTGAGTCCGGGTAATTTCAGATTTAGTGGTGTTATCGTAAGCAATGATGTAGTGGTATGGCTTGCCTTCTGAAGAGTTAGTGGCGTTCCAACCAGAAACTTGTAGTTGTCCGTCGTTACCCAGCTTAACAGAATCCAGGTAAGCGTAGTTGCCTTTATCATTTTGATTGTAGTTAGATTCCTGACTATTATCACTAGTCGTTGCAGTAGCGGCAGCAGTGACCGTAGTTGTCGTTACTGAAACAGCGTTATCAGTTGCCGTAGTTGCAGCACTATTTTGAGAATCTGCAGCAGAATTTGTTGCTGAAGCAGTACTGTTTGTTAAAGTAGCAGTATTATTGTCATTATCATTTGAGGTGCCATTAGCACTAGTGTTATTGACTGTTGCCGTCGTCTGGGCATCAGTCTGAGTTTGGTTAGTAGTATCAATCTGATTAGCAGAAACCTTACCGTGCATTAAGAAAAGTGCACTTCCGCAAACGGTGATTGTTGGTAAAATTTTGCTTTTGAAATTCTTAAGGTTAAAAATAATGTTTTCCTCCAAATGTCAAACTTAGGTTGACTTATTAACACTAATAATAAAGATATACGTCCGCGATCCAGATTGCAAATTTTAATAAAAAAGCTAAAAACAGCGATAAAGGCCTAAATGCCAGGCTTTTATCGCTACTTTGCTAAATTTGAGTCAATATATTTTAAAATTCTTGTAACACAGCAGAAACATTTACTTTTTGCTAGTGCGTTTCTTAAGTATTTTTTGTGCCTCATCAATGATAGAGGCTCTTGTGATGATAAGTCCTAACAGGTAGAGCCCTGCACCAACCACAACTTCCAGAACAAGGTTAGAAACGGTCATATTAATTGTCAGGCAAATCCGGTTGACCACAATGTACATGATAAGACCACACAAGAAGTACTTCCACTGTTCGCCAAACAGCCGGCGGCGACTAATGGTGTGCCTAATCATTACCAGTTGACTTGCCGTTACCAAGAATTCCGAGCAAACAGTAGCTACTGCTGCCCCGTTTGCTCCCCATCCTTCAATTAAGAAGAGGTTGAAGATAATGTTACTGACCGCACCAATAGTAACGGAAGTTGTATATTCTTTAACACGGTTAATTGGCATTAAATACTGAGTACCGGTAACGTTACTCCAGGCTATCAAGACGATAATCGGCGCTTCAAGAAACATAATTCTACCAGCGGGAATGAAGTCACCCCCAAGGAACCATGGTGCAAAACGTTCGGAGATTGCCATTAAGCCAAACATCATTGGAACGGAGATGGCGGACACAAAGTTAAAGGAAGAATACAGGCTAGAACGAACTCCCTTTACGTCTCCCTTAGCAAACTTATTAGCAACGTGGGGTAACATTACTGTCCCTGTTGCGGTGACAACAGCTAAGACAAATTTAACTATCTTATCCGCCTGGCCAAAGTTTCCTAAAGCAGTCTGAGTTGACATTCTCCCCAGCATTAACCGGTTTAGAACTAGGTAAACTTGTGTCGTAATTGTTGGAATAAATAACAGAAGCGCTGGGTAGAAGTGTTTAAATGGGTGCCACTTGCTAATGCTTACCCAGACGATATTACCTTTGAGGTACGGCCAGAGAGTAATGTTCCCCACTAATTGCGTTAAGCCCAAGATTGCGATGTACTTCCAAAGGTCATTAACGTTTTTAACAACCGTAAAGATTAACACTAAGGATATCAATCGAACTAGGGTATTTCGAAGAACTGTGACCTTAAAATTCTCAAGTCCCATAAAGTACCAGGAAACATCAAGGCCAGTAGCAATAATCCAAATTCCTTGCAAGAGGAAGTAGTACTTAAAAGTCGTACTGAAAAGAAAAACTGCCGCCAAATAAGCAACCAGCGATACAGAAATTGTTAGCACCTGGAGGGACTCCACCCCCCAAAAGGTCCGTGATCGTTCATACAAGTCATCACGGTGATAAGCGACTTCCCGATTGCCGTAGAGGGTAATCCCCATCTGTCCCATGAGGTAGAAAAAGGTAACCCAGCTGTTGGTATACTCATTAATTCCAACATCATGCGCTCCCAAGACACGTGAAATATAAGGAACCGTAATTAATGGAATTAACATATTCAGGATTTGATATCCCGCATTATACAGATAATTCTTAATTACCTTCATAGTTTAATTGTCAAACTCCTTAGACACGGCCTTTAAAGCAGCAGCAATCACTTGATCCATGTTGTAGTAACGGTATTGACCAAGCCGACCGCCAAAGATAACGTTAGGCTCTTTCTTAGCTAGTTCTTGGTACTTTGTATAGAGTTGGTTATTCCGTTGATTATTAACTGGGTAGTATGGTTCATCCCCCCGGTGCCAATCGGCAGGGTATTCCCGGGTAACAATTGTCTTATTCTTATCACCCTTGCCAAATTCAAAGTGCTTATGTTCAATCACCCGGGTGTATGGTGTCTCTGCATCCGTGTAATTAACAACCGCATTTCCTTGGTAGTTGCCAACGTTCTTCTCTTCCGTTTCAAAACGTAAGCTCCGGTATTCCAACTCACCAAGCTGGTAGTCAAAGAACTGGTCAATCGTCCCGGTGAAGACAATCCGTGGATAGTCTTTCAGGTACTCGTCTTTCTTGGTAAAGAAGTCAGCATTGGTTTCAACGTCAATCAGGTCACTATCCAACATCTTTTCGACAATTTGGGTGTAACCACCGATTGGAATACCTTGGTAATCATCATTGAAGTAGTTGTTATCATAAGTCAGACGAACTGGCAGACGTCGAATGATGAAAGCTGGCAAGTCCGTTGCCTTTTGTCCCCACTGCTTTTCGGTATAGCCTTTGATTAGCTTTTCGTAGATGTCACGACCAATCAAAGAAATAGCTTGTTCCTCAAGGTTCTGCGGTTCCTTACCTGCCATCTCTTGCCGTTGCTCATTAATCTTGGCCAGGGCCTCAGCAGGTGTCTTTACCCCCCACATCTTATTGAAGGTGTTCATATTAAAAGGAAGGTTGTAGATTTCGCCCTTGTAATTAGCAATCGGGCTATTAGTGTAACGGTTAAAGTTCGCAAACTGGTTAACATAGTCCCAAACTCGCTTGTTGGAAGTATGAAAAATGTGGGCGCCATATTGGTGAACCTGGATGCCGTCCACTTCCTTGGTATAAATATTTCCCGCAACATGGGGACGCTTGTCAATTACCTTGACATGCTTGCCACGTTCGGCAGCCTCGTAAGCAAAGGTTGCACCGAACAAGCCAGTACCAACAACTAGATAATCATATTTTTTCATGATAAATTTCCTTCAATCATTTCAGTTTTATACAAGTATTTTACTATTGTTTTAAATATCAGCAACTCCCCTTATTTTCATTGATGGTCAAAGAGGTTAGTGTTAAAATGCATATTGATTTGTGTCACATGTGTTTTTAATCAATTAACATTGTGGACGGATATTTCTTACAAATGCTATAATTATACTATTAAACATTTCAATAGTATAGTTTGCAAATTAAAAATATAGGAGAGACATCTTAACATGAAAAAATTACAACGCTTTGTTTGCTCTGGAATTTTAGTTCTGACATTAGCGTTCGGACTAGCTGGTTGCGGATCCAACCATAACTCTTCTAAGTCGGCAACCTCAAAAGACCGGGTAACTAAGGTTACAAAGCATAAGAAGAGTCATGAGAATAAGAAGCAATCCTCTTCAAAGGCTACTAACAAGAAGTCATCAAGTTCAAGTGATAGTCAATCAGAAGAAGATAGTAGTTCATCAAGCGCTGCAAATAATAGCGTAACGACTAATAAGAGTAACAACAGTGCTACTAGTGAAAGTTCATCAATTACTAGTCACAAACAATTAGGCTTGAGTGATGTTGCCGTTTGGACTGATAAAAACGGTATCACCCATCACGTTGATAGTGATGGGATGGACCGGCAGACTTCACCTAACCAATCTGGTACAACCTACAAAGACTGGTCCGGTAGTTTACCAAGCAATGCACAGATTGTTCATCATAACTAATTAGCTTTTAATAATGATTATATAAAAGAAAGACACAAGTTGTAAATTTAGCAACTTGTGTCTTTCTTTTAAAGAATATCATCTAACATACTCAACTTTAGGATTAACCCTTTGTCCCTCTTTAGTTGAATGAATTATGATATTTACACACCGGAATACAGTCAATCGGAATACAGTCAATACTGTCAGTGATAACGTTACTACCACTATTTAATCACTTATGAATAATAAAGATGTCTTATTCAGAAAATAATTGTCTTGGTAGATTGTAAAATTTAAGTTGAACATTTAAGTGGACAGAAAAACCCATCAAGGTCTTTAATGGTGTTACCGCACAATCCATTAGAAAGAAGGACCTTGATGAGCACCACTATTTTATCATTCCAGAACCGTGTTGTCATTGAAACGCTTCATAATGAAGGACGTTCCTTGCGATACATCGCTAATTACTTAGGCTTTAGTAAAACCACAGTCTTTAACGAACTTCACCGGCTAAATAGTGAGTACAAGGCTGAGCTAGCGCAAACTGACTTTGAACGCAAGGTTAGTCAACGGGGGCGGAAGTCTTCGCTCACTAAAAACCTTAAACACTTGATCGAAGAAAAGATTCAAGTCCAGAAGTGGTCCCCTGAACAAGTTGCCCATGTGGTTGGGATTGCCTACAAGACGGTCTATAACTGGATTGATCAAGGATGGCTTGATATACAGTTGCCCGATTTGCCTGATCATGGAATGCGTCGTCATCGTGCTAAAGAAAAGCGTGGTACGTTCAGTCACGGCCGCTCCATTGAGGAGCGGCCTCATAAAGTCGAAACTCGCCAGGAATTCGGCCACTTTGAAGCTGATACCGTACTTTCTGGCAAACGTAAAGGTCAAGCTGTGGCTACTTTTGTGGAGCGTAAGAGTCGCCTGACAATTGTTAAACGGCTCCATGGTCGCGACAGTCAGTCCATGACTCAAGCCGTACTTGAACTAGCTAGTCAACTTCAAGACAAGCTCAAGACGCTTACCGTAGATCATGGTAAAGAGTTCGCTAACTACCAGGCAATTGAGCAGCGAACTGGTACTCCGGTTTATTTTGCTCATGCTTATTCACCACATGAACGCGGCAGTAATGAGAACCGTAACCGAGTTTTACGACGCTTTATTCCCAAAGGCCAAGCCATTGAAGAGTTAAGCGATCACAAGCTGATTCAAATCAATTGGTATCTGAATTCCCGGCCACTTAAATGTCTTAATTGGCATACACCAATCGAGATCTTCCTGCTTAATCTACGTCACTAAATTCGTTCAAGTTATTTCTTGCAATCTGCCTCTTAATAAAGACCGTATGTATTCTTTTTAACTACTACACAATCACAGCTACGCTACCGACTTTTATACATATAAGTTCTCATGGTTTCAAGCCTAAATACAATAAGTCTTTATAAAAAAAAGTTATTAGGTAAACAAAAAATAAGCATCCACCTATTGTTCTTTCTTGGGGCGGGCACTGAATACCCAGTAATAAGTTATGCAAAAAACTACTCTTGTTAACTAACTGACTATACCTTTTTACATATTCTTTATCTTTACCACTTAGTTCCTCAATATAGTTATGAGAGAATTCGTTAATCATAGTAATGTTTTTACGCATTTGTAATCTATCATAATCATAATGAGTTAAACGATGAAAGAGCCATCCAATTGTATTTTTCTTCTGACTGCCATCAACATTATCACCGTGCTGCCTATATAACATTGTAGACTTTTTCAAATATACTAGCTTACCAAATTGAGAAGCAATCAGTGCCACCCACCAATCGTGCATTACAACATTTTGATACCTAATGTTATCAAATTTTATCTTATTCTTTAATCCATTATTAATCATTACAGTGCAACCAGTTACACAGTTACTAAATAAAACCTTTTGAAATGATGACCAAACTCTTTTGGGCTCAGTTACTACTTCATTTTTTAAGGTTTTATCAACAGCTGTTAAGTTTGTGTGTACACAAATTGGTAAGTTATCATATGGTTCTGACAACATTAAATGCAAAGTATCAAGAACTTTATTCTCCTTCCAATAGTCGTCCTGATCAGCAAACATATAAAAGTCAGCGTTAACTTTTTGCAGCAATTCTAAGAAAGAGTGGACAACACCATAGTTTTCAATATTGTCTTTATTAAAGAAAACAATATTATCATATTTTTTAGAATATTCCTCTATAATCTTTACAGTCTGATCGTTAGAACCATCATCACGAATGTATAGTATCCAGTTAGAATAACTTTGGTGAATTATCGAATCAATCTGTTGTCTTATATATAATTCGCCATTATATGTTGACATCAAGATAGCAACTTTAAAATCTTTCAAGGTCTCATTCTCCAGTAAATTTAAACCGTCTTCTTCAGTATGTTTAAAACATAATTTCTGTTCATCTTTTCAGTTTCAAAAACTGGTAGGTACTTTACTCTAGATTTATTTTTGCAAATCCAAACATTAAGCAACCGCTCCGCTAAGAATCCATAAAGTCTCTGTTGATAGTCATCGTAGTTAGAAACATCGGTTTTCTTCTCAACAGCGAAAAGAATTTTAAACAGCCATTCACAATATAAGTTTAATTGCTCATGGGTGGTGTAAAACATATTGTAAAAAGAACCGGTTGACCTATGCTTCATAACTTCTCCAAAAGCATCAGAATATTCTGGAGTTAAGTTACGTATCGTTGCTTCAGTAACTTCTAAATCATGAAGATTATGGTTACTTGCAAATTGATTCCAAAGAGTACCATCCCCTCCATGTTCTGGTTGAGACAGGATCCACTGATAACCATCAGATAAGATTCTGTCTAACTTTTTTACTGATATAATTTTAGTGTTATTTCTTAACAAAAGGTTCAGGTACATTATTTTCCGATTAGCGCAGTCAGAAAAAAAACGACGGTAATGAGAAATTCCTACTTTATTATCATTTGAATGTTTCCATATCCAGTACAACCCGGTCTCTTCACAAAAATACTTATTTTTTTGAGATATATTATCTCCTATATTATCCGTTAAAAAATTATACTTATTCTTTTTATTGTAGGCTCCTACTAATAATGGAACATAGCCTTTTTGTAAACTATGATAGTTAAAATCTTTGTGGGTAATTACATAAACAACCATTTAATGTTTCCTCATTAATTATACTTACAGCGGTTAACTTTAACTTTTGTCGTACATAACCTCACTACTTTTTCTCCTTAACAATATAAATTGGCCGATGCTTGGTCTGCATATAAATTTTACCAATATAACGGCCAACAATCCCTAAACAGAAGAGCTGGACACCACCAATAAATAACATAATACATACCAGTGAGGCCCAACCAAACGCACTGCCGTTAGGCGCAATAAAGTGGCGCACGATTACGACAATGATACCAATTACGGCTATAAAGGCGGAAAAGCCCCCAATCCAGGTCGCAATCGCCAACGGGGCCTCGGAAAAGTCGGTAATCCCGTCAATAGCATACCTAAACAGCTTCCAGGTTGACCAATCGGTTGTTCCAGCAACCCGCTCCACGTTCTTATATGGCAGGTACTTGGTCTTAAAACCGACCCAGTTAAAGATTCCCTTAGAGAACCGGTTGTACTCCTTCAGTGAAAGAACCGCGTCGACCATTTGCCGGGTCATCATCCGGTAGTCACGTGCTCCCGAGACAATCTTAGTATCAGAAATGCGGTTGATTACATTGTAAAACTGATCACTTAAGAAAGACTTAACCTTTGCCTCACCCTTCCGGTCAGTCCGCCTCATCCCCACACAGTCGTATTCGCCAGACGAGACATAGTCATACATCTCTGGCAGGTACTTCGGTGGGTCCTGGAGGTCCACATCCATCACAACCACGTAATCACCGGTCGTTGCCTCCAGTCCGGCGTATAAGCCGGCCTCCTTACCGAAATTCCGGGAGAAGGAGACGTAGTGCACACGTTCCGGATCCCTTTCGTGGAGCTTCCGCATCTCAGTCAATGTATTGTCAGCCGAACCATCGTTGACAAACCAGTATTCAACCTCAACCGGCATTTTCTGGACAACTTTTTCCACTGCTGGATAAAACAACGGGACGGTCTCCTCTTCGTTGTAGCACGGTACGACGATCGATAACTTTGCCACTTCAGATTCCCCCTACTTTCTTAGGCATGGCCAGTAATCTTGCGTAAGATAAACTTGCCGCCCTTTTTGAACCAGTTGGTGTGTTCCATGAAGACATACTTCACCTCAACCGTTGAATACTGAGTGTTCTTATCCAGCCAGGTATCCAAGAGTAACTCACTCAGAAATCCGTATACTCGCTTCTCGTATGCCGAATAGTTGCTAATATCAGTCCGCTTTTCCACTTCTGCCAAGACCGCAAACATCCACGTGCAGTATTCATTAAGCGGCTGTTTCTTCATTACGAACATGTTAAACATGTGCGCCCAGGTCCGCTTCACAACCTTTTCGAAGGATGGCAGGTATTCTGGGTACTGCTCCCTAATCACCTGCCGCATCACCTCAAATGGCTCATGGTGGTGGGCATGTAAGTAGTGTGACTCATTACTTTCAATGTAATAACGCCGCTTGGGTGGTAAAATGATATCATGATTGGTTAGTAGGGTTTCTGCCTGTTTTTTAGACAAAACGTCATCCAGGGACTTACGGTGGTTCATACTAAGGTACCGCCGGTAATGGACAAGTCCCATGGCATCTAAATCAAGGTTCTTCCAGCCCCAGTAAATGGCCGTCAACTCATTATAAGTCGGGTTCTTGACGGAAATATTGTCGCCCGTATTGTCCCCCTGGAATGTATGGTTAACATCCGGGTGAATTTCCTTACCCACAAATACGGGTAAATAAAGGCTGTCTTTGGGCATCGCATAGTTCTTATGCGCTGCGACAAGTACTTTCACATCCACTTTCGTTTCTCCTTGTCTTACTTAGTACGCACCATTTGGCACAATCATTACTTTTACCGTTTCAAACATGATCTTTAGATCGAGCCAGATTGACCGTTCTTGAATATAGGTCAGGTCAAGGCGGACCATTTCGTCAAAATCGACGTCGTTTCTGCCACCAACCTGCCACATTCCCGTGGCACCCGGCTTAACCATCAAGCGTTGCTTATCATACTCAGTATATTCAGCGACTTCACCGACCAGCGGCGGCCGGGGGCCAACGATGCTCATCGACCCGCCGACTACGTTAACTAGTTGGGGAAGCTCATCAAGGCTATATTTCCGAATAAAACGACCCACTCGTGTGATGCGTGGATCGTTCTTCATTTTAAACATTGCCCCGTTAACTTCATTTTTACTCCGCAACTTCGCCAACAATTCATCCGCATTAGTAACCATTGAACGAAATTTAAACATTCTAAAGTGCTTACCATCCTTACCTACTCGAATCTGGGTATAAAAGATGGGGCCTTTGGGGTCATCAATCTTGATACAGATTGCAATGATCAAGAATAATGGGCTCAAAATAACCACCGCAATTGATGAAGCGACAATGTCAAAAAGCCGTTTGATGAAGCGGTAGCCATACTGATGATTTAGTTGTTGTTCATTAATATGAATCTTCATTTTCTTTTCTCTTTAAACCTTAGTAATATATCTTACCTATAATACCAGTATTCTCTTCGTTAGGAAAGTCCCTCCTGTTTTTCACTCAGCCAGTGCTGCACGGCATCCAGGTCAAAGCCCTTCCGGTACATTGCCTGCTTGAACCGCCGCTCCCGATCCAATCCAGTGTAGCGACGATAGCGGCGCCAGACCTTCTCCGCCTGGCTAGCTAAGAGGTCCGCCTGGTGGTCGGGGTCCGCTGCGGGCTCAACCTGGTCCTTGATCTGGTCAAATAGGTCACTGGAGTAACCCTTAGTCATCAGCCCCTGCCGGACTTTCTGTTCCCGGCGGAAAGTTGGTTGGTTACGGTACCGCTTGAATAACTTTTTAGCAAGCTTACTAGCATTTTCTACTTGCTGGGCGTTGGTGAAGTTGGCCAGGGCCGCGTCAATGTCATTTTCCCCAACCTTTTTCATACGAAGATGCCGGCGGATGACACCGGGGCCCTTCAGGCTAGTGGTCATCATCGTTTGGACATAGGATAGTGCGTACTGGTGGTCATCCACCAGGCGGTGTTCCCGGAGCTTGGCCATGATGGGGTCCACAAATTCCGGTGGTGTCTCAAGGTCATGGAGCTTTTTTTCGACCTCGCTCTCGCTCCGCATCTGATAGGATAAGTAGTCGAGAATCTTTGCGTAGGCCTGGGCCTGTTGGTCGGCAGTTGTGACCCGCCTGATAAGGTCCTGATCGACTTCCATCCCCTTCATCAAACGGAACTTCACTAAGACGCTCTCCGCCACGGGAAAGGCGTACTTGCCATCTACATAGACATTATAGCGACCACGCCGCTTCTGTGCTGTAATTTTAGAAATCTTCGCCATTTTTTAAGATTCACCCTTCATTTTTTCCGTTCTGAATCGTTTATATAAGTGTAAGCAGTGGCCACTACTTATGAAAAACACAATAAAGGAGTGCTCAACATGAGTATGGAACGTCAATTTAAGTCTGCCAAAGTCCAGTTAACATTAGTCGGAGATAAGCATCCCAAGGGCATCAAGCGCCTCTTCAACAACGTCTCCCAAAATGTCTCTGGTGAACAGCTGGCAATTGTTGGCTCTGCCATCGAAAGCCTGACCGGCGAAAAGTGCACCGCCACTAACATCATCACTACTGACCAGTTCATCACCGCTGAATAAACTTAAAGAAAGGAACTTTCTCAAATGCGAACTCTTAATTTAACTTTCAAGGGCAACCTTGGTAAAAAGCACCTCTTAAAGCTCAGCTACGCTAGTGAAAACCTCTCCGCCGATGCCGTCCGCCAGGCAATGGACCAAATTGCTAACGCCCACGCCTTCAGTAAGGGCGACGAGGAGGACATCTACGCCAAGCCAATCGCCGCCAAGTACGTTGATACCGTCTCCACCGTCCTCTTTAACGACGAAAAGAAAGAAGCACCAGCTGCTTAGCAAAGCATGGTACCACCTATAAGATAAGTTGGGCGCCAACGTTCGGGATTTCCCCGCGTTGGGGCCCATTTTTATTTGCGTTTTCGCCGTTCCTCGCGGTCAATGATTTGCCAGAAGTGTTCCCGTTCGCGCAGGACCCCTTCGTGAGCTTCCTGGAGAGTAGCGTTTAGCACCGCCCCAAGCATTATGACGTAGCCGGACAGGTCCAGCCAGATCATCATCGCGATGAAGGCCCCAATCGTCTTGTAGGAAATCACACTGTGACGGAAGAAGACCGTGTAGTAGGAAAAGAGCCGGGACAATCCCATCCACAAAAGGGCGGCCAAAAGCGCCCCGGCCGCAGCATAGCGGAGGTGAACCTTAGCGTTGGGCACGAAGTAGTACAACAGGGTCAACGCTAAAAAGAGGACCGCAAAGGTAACCGGCCACCGCAGTGAGCTAAATAGGTAGATGTAACTCCGGTTAAAGCGCAGAAACGGCTGGATACTCTTTAAGATCTGTTCACCAAATCCGTAAAGGAGGACGATGATGAAAATAACGGCGAGGACAACGATCATCCAGATAAAGGAAACCACCCGGTTAATCACCGGGTTCTGGTTGCGGGCCACCCCATAGGTCAGGTTAACTGACCGCTGGAAGGCCGCAATCCCCTGACTGGTCGACCAGAGAGCAATCAAGGCCCCAGTCGTCAGTAAGCCCCCACTCCCCCGGCGGAGGAAGTCAAAAATCAGGGGCCGGATAAACTCATAGACTGACGTGGGAACCGCTGATTGGAGGTAGGCCAAGACCGTATTGGCATCCAGCCCCATCATTGGTAGGAGGTTTCCAATCACCAGGACGGCTGGGAAAATCGATAATAAGGTATAGTAGGCCAACATGGCCGCCGAACTCGATATCTGGGCCATGGTGAAGTGCCGCATCAAGAGCAGCACGAAGTTCTTAAATTTCCCCGGTTCCTTACTCATGGTATTCTCCCTTTAATAGTATAGGGACATTATAGCAAATAATAATGGGTAGTGGACGATAATACAAAGAAACGCGGCTAACGAAAATGAACGTCAGTCGCGTTTTGATTTAATAAATTATTTATTAGCACGCCGCTTCTTGGCCGCAATCTGGTAGAAGACCAGGGCCACAATCGCAAAGAAGATTGGTCCGGCGAGTGTCCAGAAGGCGGTTTGGTAATCTTTCTCCAGCAGTGGTTGCATGAAGGTGAAGATGATCCCACAAGCCAGGATCAGTTCCACAAAGACAACCAAGACGTTCGTCCAGAACCGGTTCTTAAAGATTACAAATGGCCGGTCGAGGTTCTTTTTGGCCTTAAAGAATGGGAAGGCGCCAATCAGGAAGATGTATGGGAAACAGGTTGAAACGTTGGCCATATCAGTCAAGATCAGGTAGAATTTTTGGGCAGCCGATCCTCCAAAGGCAACCAGGAAGACGATAACACAAACGACAATTGCTTGCAGCCACATGGCGTTAGCCGGCATGTCGGCCTTGTTGAGCTTGGTCAGCTTCTTTGGCCACAAATCTGGGTTAGACCCAATGATGAAGGCCTTAATTGGTGAGTACATCAAGATAAAGAGGGCGCCCAAGAAGCCTAGCGTCTGTGCCAAGGCAACAATCCGGGTCATGATTACCCCGAAAGTCAGTGCCGCCGCGTGGGACCAACCGAGTGATGTCCCCATCGTAACGCCCAGGTAGTTAAAGACCACGTAAGTAACGTTTCCTAGGTTAACACTACTCTTGGTTAAATCATGCTGGTAATTTACGGACCACCCTAGCATGAAGATCATCAAAACATAGGCACCAATCGTGAATACACTGGCGATAATCAAGCCGCGTGGGAAAGTCTTTTCTGGGTTCTTCATGCTATCAGTAACGGAACCCAATGATTCCATCCCCCCGTAAGCAAAGATCGCGTAGGCGACAAATGAAATAATGGCAATTGGACTCTGGAACTGGGGATTCGGTGAAGTGATGAAGGAACTAACACCGTGGATTGGTTCCTTCAAGACCCCCTTATCAGCAATCAGAACGATGAAACTGACAACGACGAAGATAATATTAACGGCAATGGTGAAGATTCCACCAAGTGAACCAACCTTGGCGATGGAGTTCATCCCCCGCGAGCTCAGGAAGGTAACGACCAGGATCATGATGATCCCTAACACCCCGATGAACTGCGTCGAAGTCAGTCCAAAAGCGTGCCACTGTTGGGTAGTATCCTTACCAAAAATCAGTGCGGAGAAGGTGATCCAAATCCGTGAAGCTGTCGAAACCATCCAGACGATCCAGGATGCCAACCAAACGAAGGTCCCCATGAAGGCAATCCGTTCACCGACGGAACCCGCCAACCAGGAGTAGATCCCTCCTTTGGCATCCTTAAATGTCGAACCATATTCAGCCATCATTAAGCCGCATGGGAAGAAGAAACAAATCCCCGCCAGTGCGTACCAGATAATACTACCGTAGCCCATTTGTAAGTAGGCGTTTGAAACATTACCAAAACCGAAGATAGCGGTAATGATCATCGTGACCAAGCCAAAGGTAGTAATAATTTTTTTATTACCACTCTGTTCTTCCAATATCCTATTCCTCCATAAATACTCATAATCTTAAATAAAATTAAGAAATTATTTAATAAAATAAGTATAGTTCACTTTTTGAATATTTGAAGAGTTTACAGGCCTTTTTAATCAAACTCTAATCAAAATATGCAATTATTTTCGCTAAAATATTCATTTATGATACAAAGTAGCGCGATTATTCAGCTTTTGTGCGTATAAAGATGCATTCACATGGTTTGCATATTTATCGGTGCAAAATGACAATTTAGGCAGATTAGGTAACATAATAATGAGAATTGATAATATTTGCTTAATTATTATAAGCAAATTTATTGAATAACTTTATTTTGTTAAGTGAGTAATAGCGTTTAAAACAAGGTTTAAAATACAAAAACCCCAGCCAACAGCTGAGGTTGAAATCATTACTTAAATTGTTCGGCAACTTCCCGGGCAATCTTGCCGTAGTGGTCTAGGTACTTGGCGTAGTTGTCGTCATAGATGTACTTAGCATCCGCTTCGGGGTCTTGAGAAGTCAGAATCTTTGGTCCCTTGTCGGTAACGACTAAGGTGTGTTCGTATTGGCAGCTCCAACCACCATCGGCCGTCTTAGCTAACCAGCCACTTGGGTCACTGGTGTCGGCTTCCCAGGTCCCGGTATTAATCATTGGTTCAACAGTGATGGTCATGCCCTTCTTCAGGCGCAAGCCTTGACCGTGTTCCCCGTAGTGCGGAACCATGGGATCTTCGTGCATCGTTGGTTGGATACCGTGCCCGACAAACTCCCGGACATCACCATAACCATTTTCGTCTTCGGTGTAGTGTTGGATAACGGCGCCAATGTCCCCAATCCGGTTGCCGGGAACACACTGGTCAATTCCCATGAAGAGCGCTTTCTTGGTAACATCCATCAGCTTCTTGATTTCTGGCTTTACTTCGCCCACTGCGTAAGACCAGCAAGAGTCACTAAAGAAGCCATCCACGCTGACCACGGTATCGACCTTAACCAAATCCCCCTTCTTCAACATAAGGTTTTTGCGGGGGAAACCGTGGCAAATTTCGTCGTTAACACTGACACAGGTAGCGTACTTGTATCCTTCAAAGCCAATTTGTTCGGCCTTGGCACCGGCAGCCTTGAAGTACTTGCGGGCAAATTCTTCAATCTTCCAGCTGGAAATTCCGGGCTTAATAAACTCGCGAATTCCGAGGTGCATGCCGGCAAGGGCCGCACCAGATTTTTCCATCGCTTCAATTTCACGTGGCGATTTTAATGTAATCATTCTCGGATCTCCTTTTTGACATTCTATCGTTATTAGTATACCACTTGTCACCGCTAAAACACCCAAACCATGCTATACTAAAAAAGATCAATAATTTGGAGGCATATATAATGAAAGCACTCGTAATTTACGCAACCATCACTGGTAACAACAAGGATGTCGCCGACCTGATCGCCGAATCCTTGGAAGACGACCACGACGTCGATGTTGAAACCACCGAAATCTCCTTAGCCGACCCGGCGGACTTCGAAGACGTCGATATCTGTGTTGTCTGCCCTTACACCTACGACGAAGGGGCCCTGCCTGACGAGGGGATGGACTTTTTCGATGACCTGCAAGAAGAAGAACTGGACGGTAAGGTTTACGGTGTTGCCGGCTCCGGGGACACCTTCTACGGTGACGACTTCTGCAAGGCGGTTGACGAATTCGGCAAAGTCTTCGACGGCACTGGGGCAACTAAGGGTAGCGAAAACGTCCACATCAACCTGGCCCCCGACAGTGAAGACGTCAAGAAGCTGGACAAATTCACGGCGGAACTTGTTAAAAAGGCGGAAGAACTGAATGCTTAAAGAACTGTGGGACAAGTACAAGTCAATCGTCGCCTACCTCTTCTGGGGTGTGGTGACGACGATTGTCAACCTGGCCACCTTCCAGATTCTCAGTTCCGGGATTCATTGGAATTACGAAGTTGCCACAGTCATCGCCTGGTTTGTGTCTGTTTTGGTTGCCTACTTCACCAATAAGGTCTGGGTATTTGGTTCCCACTACACCACTGTCAGCGACTTTATCGCTGAGATTTTCCGCTTTTTCTTTTACCGGGCCCTGACTTTAGTCATCGACATCGTTATTACCTTTGTTGGAATCTCCGGGCTCGGTTTTAAGGACCCACTTGGCCAGTTCATCGTCAAGGTCATCGACAACGTCATCGTTATTGTCGCTAACTATATCTTCTCGAAGTGGCTCATCTTTAACAATAATAAGAAAATTGAAAACAAGTAACCTGCAAAGTAAACAAGGCCCAAGCCCGGGGTATTCTCCCCTGCTTGAGCCTTACTTCTATTTCTGAGCTAGATAATTCTGAATAATCTGTAAGATTTTTTCACTGGCGTGCCCATTGCCAAAGGGATTATCCGCTTCCGCCATACGCTTGTACTTCCGGTGGTTATTGAGCAGTTCAAAGACCGCCTGCTGGATGCTGGTCGGGTCCGTTCCAACAACCTTAACGGCCCCCACATCAACCGCCTCCTGCCGCTCCGTCTTTTCCCGCAGGAGTAGGACCGGGGTGTGCAAGGCGGGTGCTTCTTCCTGGATGCTTCCCGAATCGGTAATGATCAACGTTCCCCGGGCCGCCAGCCGCAGGAAGGTCGAGTGATTCAGCGGCTTGGTCAGGTGGATCCGGGCATGCTTACCGAGGACCTCTTCGGCCATCGCCACGACCTCCGGATCCGGAAAGACCGGGTAGATTAGTTCAACGTTGGGATTGGTCTCCACAATATCACGCACCGTGTGAAAAACCTGACGCATCGGTTCACCAAAGTATTCGGGGCGCTCCATCGTCAGAATGATTAAGTGGTGGTCCGTTGGAATCTCCGGAAACAAGGCTGACATGTTATCGTCACCAGCCAAGGTCTGCTTTACCATGTCGATTACCGTGTTCCCGGTCACGTAAATCTGTTTAGCCGGATGGTGTTCCAACAGGAGGTTATCACGGGCGTGGGTTGTCGGCGCAAAGTAAAGGTCGGCTAAGTCGTCAGTCAACCGTCGATGCATCTCGTCCGGAAACGGTAACCGCTTATCATGGGTCCGCAGTCCCGCTTCAATATGGCCAATTGGTAGGCGGTGATAGAAGCCCACCAGGCTGGCAGCTAAGCTGGTGGATGCATCCCCGACTACCAAGAGCATATCTGGCTGGCCAGCATTGACGACGTTATTCAGATTGTGCAACAGGAAGCTCAGTCCCTCAACCGGGTCGGCCGTTTGGTTGGCCTCCCGGGCCAGATCAAAGTCTGACTTGATCTTCAGGTAGTCCAACGTCTGTTGGAGAACCTCCTGCTGGCTTTGCTGCATGGTCGTTACCACCAGCGGTTGCCAGGTATCCAAATCAGTCCGCACCAACTTGATTACCGGTGCCAATTTTAATGCTTCAGCCCGGGTTCCGAAGAGGAACATGATTCGATACGGTGGTTGCACTTAGCTCGCTCCTTTCGATAAAATTCATTATTATTGTACACCTAATATTTCCGTAAAATAAAAGCAACCCGGGAACTCCTTCGCCAGGCTGCTAATTAAAATGATGATCCCATCCGGGCTTGAACCGGAATCGACCGCTTAGGAGGCGGATGCACTATCCAATTATGCTATGGGACCAAGCAAAGAATATTATCGCATTTACCTCGGTGAAGGTAAAGCAATAATGTCCTTTTTTATTTTAAATTTTGGCGACGGTGCTTCAGACGAATGCCCTTATTTTTGCGGTTCTTTTTGTGGCGGTGCTTCTTGGGCTTGGAAAAGCCTGCAAAAGTCTTATCCACCGACTTCTTCAACCGCGGCTCACCCGTCAGTTGCTTCTTCTGCAGGCGGTGGTCAGCCTTCTTGACGTAGGGAACCACCCGCTCACCAGCAACCGGCTTTTGGTCGGTCAGGTGGTCTTCGCTAATGTAGAAGTGCTTAATGTCCACGTCGAGGTCCTTGACAAGTTTACGCAGGTCACGGATATCATGATCATCTCCGAGGTTAATGACCATGCCCCGTTCACCCTGCCGGCCGGTCCGTCCTGCCCGGTGAACGTAGGTATTGGTTGCAGTTGGCAAATCAAAGTTCACCACCCCGGGCAGCTTTGGAATGTCTAGCCCCCGGGCCGCCAGATCGGTGGTTAAGAGCAGCTTAATTTGGCGCTTACGGAACATTCGCATCGCCTTTTCCCGCTCGGTTTGCCGTTGGCGCCCACCGAGGATGCCGACATTAACGTGCTCGTGTTTTAACCGGCTGGCCGCGTAATGGAGTGTCCGGGTGCTGTTGAAGAAAACCAGGGCCCGGAAGTCCTTCATGCTGGCCAAACGCCGGAGGGTCGCCGTCTTCTGGACATTCGTCCGGGCGGCGAGATAGACGTGACGGACGGGACCCCGCGAATGGTCAGACTCACGAACATCGAAGGTCACGATGTCGCGACCAAACATCACATTCAACTGGTTGAGGACCGGTGACATGGTAGCTGAGAAGAAAGCCAGCTGGGTGGACAGCGGGGTCGCCCGCTCAATGTCCTCAACGACTGCTAAGGTATCATCTTGAAGGAGGTCATCCGCTTCGTCAATCACCATTGTCTGGAGGTGACCAAGCTTCAGGTGGTGGTTATCCAGCATGTGTAAAACCCGGCCGGGCGTTCCGACGACGACATCGGGATGCTTGTGTAGGTGCATCACCTGTCGACGGAGGTTCGCACCACCGGTCAAGGACTGGACCTTAACACCGATAATGGTCCCCCACTCCCGCATCACTCGGGCGGTCTGGAGGGCCAGTTCTTGTGATGGTGCGAGGACCAGAATCTGGGTGCCAGAGCCCGGCATCACCTTGGGTAAAAGCGGCAAAGTGAAGGCCAGGGTCTTACCGGAACCGGTCGGGGCAATCCCCAGGACTGATTTATCGGTCTGGAGAGCCTTTTCAACCGCCGACTGGATTGCCGTTGGTTGTTTGTACAGCTTATCAAAATGTTCCTTAAATTGTTCAATCAAACATTATCATCCTATTCTTGATCATTGTCTGCTGGAAATACCAAATTTGCTGACTGCCGGAGGGAGTACATGACGGAGTTAACCGTCCGGGCTAGATCCATCCAGTGCTGGTACTTCTTCATTTCGGCCGGATCATCCGGATTGGTGAAGAGGTCGGCAAAGTCATTCATTTCATCGGTCATGGAGTTTTCTTCAACCGGGACGTCCAGCGGGTGAGCATTCTTGTCGGCATCATAGTAAACAACCTTCTTGGTGTTGAAGATACTGTCAAAAACCAGGGTATCCTTTAGTCCATAAACTTCTGATGACAGGTGCGAATTGGCAGTCTTACCGAAGTTTAGGGTAACGGAGAACTTATCGTAGTCGAGGATCGCAACCCCCTTGGCGTCAACACCTGTCTTAGCGAGGGTTGGGTAGTATACGACCGTGCTTGGTTCGCCGAAGAGTGTCACCGCACCGTAGACGGCGTAGACTCCCAAGTCCATCAGCGCCCCACCGGCAAAGTCGAGAGTGAAGATATTTGGATATGGCTTATCACCAGCTAAGACCTTGTCGTAACGGGATGAGTACTTCATCACTGTAATTGTGGCTCCTTGGCAGTGATCTTGCTTCATCTCAGCAACCTTCTCAGCCGCCTTCTTATAAAGGGGCGTGTGGATGTGCCGCGCAGCTTCAACTAAGCGGGCCTTCGGGTGGGCAGCAAGGAGGGATTCAATGGCGCTAAATTCGTCAGGATTAGCAAACGATGGCTTTTCAACGATGATGAACTTATCGTTTTCAATGGCCTTACGAACTTGTGAGTAGTGCAGACTGTTTGGTGAAGCAACGTAGACCACATCAAAGTCTCCTTCACTAAAGAACTTGTCAAGGTCATCGTAGAATTCCGTGGCCCCATAAGGCTTGCCGTATTCCTTGGCCCGGTCCATCGTCCGTGAATAAACGGTCGTCAGCTTATACTTACCAGTAGTCTTAGCGGCATCTAACATTTGATCAGTAATAATGTGAGTTCCGATAATTCCTAACTTGAGCATAATGCAATTCTCTCCTTTAATATAAATACGATTGTTACAACTAATTTTACCAATTATTGCGGCTTTTTAACAGAATTGAAATCTTCCCATAACACAAATGTGTGTATAATAAGCATGGAAGTTAAATGACTTATCACATACTTAATTGAGGAGATCGATGGAATATGAAGAAAAAGGGAATGTTACTTTTCGGCGCGGGACTTATGGCTGGACTCAGCAGTACCTTCGGGTTCAGCCGCGCAAAGAAGAGTAGCACGACAACAGCGCTACCAATTTTTTACACTGGTACTTGGCAATATTATGACAAGGAACGTAATCGATTCCATAAAATCACCATTTCTCCTGAACTTAAATTGGGCATCGACAATCAGATAATTCCGGCCACTGTTCAACAAATTAAGAATGACAAATTAGTATTCCTTGATAAGTTTGGTTACCACATTACGATTCGAGCCAATGAACAACGGCCAGTTTCCCTTTCCGATGAAGCTGACGACCAGGTTTACACAATTCAACCAGTTCAATAATTATTGGAGCGCTGCAACACAGCGTTTTTTTATTTTAAAATTTATTTGTCATAGGTGCGGTGGTGGGGAGCCTGGTAGTCATTCATGAATTTAATAATCGTGCCCAGGTCATCCCCAAAGTACAGACTCTTCAGGTATTCCTTCTCTAAAAAGCCCGCCTTAGTCATCTCAACCAGCTGCTTTTTTAAATTATCGTAGTAACCACGGTAATTATAAAAGGCAACTGGTTTTTTATTATCACCAAGCGTTACCCAGGAGGCCGCCTGGCTGATTTCTTCCAGGGTCCCTACGCCGCCGGGAAAGGCCAGCATCCCATCCGCCAGGCTCATCATCTTTTCCTTGCGGATGTCCATGTTGGCAACGATCTGCCGGTCCGTGACCCCGTCTAAGGTCACGCCACGGTCGTATAGTTCTTGGGTAATCACGCTGTGGACCAGACCGCCATTCAGGAGGGTCCCCCGGGCAATTGCCCCCATCAGGCCATGACGGCCACCACCATAAACCAGGTCAATCTGGTGGGCTGCTAGCCACTCACCGAGCCTCTCCGCCTCAACCATGTAATGCTTATCCTTGCCTTCTAAGGCTCCACAGTAAACTGCTAGCTTGTTAATTGTCATCTGCTTTCCCCTCTTTGCTTAATTCTTGAAGTGTCGCCAACTGCTGTTTGATATCAGCTGCAGCGGTCTTAACAGCCATCTCTTCGACCGGGTACAACTTGAGCAGCAACAGGTTCCCCACACCCTGACGCCCAATTAGTGCCGGAAAACTTACGTAGGTCGAATACTGCGGCTGGAAAATGGCTACCGGCAAGCCTAACTGCTCATCGGTAAAGATGGCCCGGATAATCCGCCGGGCCCAGGCAACCGCTGCACTGGCGTTGTAACCCAGTCCCTTTAAGGTGTACCAACCACTGAGGTCAGCCTGAACCTTGAGCTGACTCTCGTCCAGCCGGTGACCATTGATGGATTCATCAATCCCCTGGCCGTTAACCCGGACGGTAGACCAGGCAAAACTTTGCCGACCGTTATGCTGACCATAGACGAAGCCGGTCACGTTGGCCACAGACAAGTGGGCAGCATGAGCAACCGCCCGGCGCATCCGGGCGGTATCCAGAACCGTTCCCAGGCCAATTACCTGCTTAGGCGGGAGGAGTAATTCCTCCTGGAGGAAGGCGGTGATGGATTCGTTCGGGTCAGTTAGGTTGAGGACGATTCCCTTAAAGCCACTCGCTTTGATTTTCGGGGCAATCTTTCTTACTGCCTGACCACTAGTAGTCAGCTCGGCCATCGGCTGTTCTCTAGCTAAGGCACTCTTACCGACCGCCACAACAACAACTTGAGCCCCACCAAGCGCCGCATAGTCCTGGATGGTGATTTTCGGATGATAGGCACTGGCGGTAGCCGCGTCTGCTAGGTCGGTTTGCACTGCTAGGGCACGGTCATCATCCTGGTCGATTAGGACCAACTCATCTGCTTCGCCAGTAACTACCTGTTCATTTGCCAGGAGGCGCCCCACGTGGCCTAATCCAATAATTCCAATTTTTCTCATACCTGCACCTCGCTAATTACAAAGGAGAGGCTGACGCTCTCTACGCCAACCTCTACTTATTTATTTTAAGACGCGTGGTGCTAGTGAAACTTTTCTAGACAATACTCCATATTAGATGCTAAAATTGCCACTTCTAACCGTTCTTGAAAGCCTGCTAAACTTCGCGCACGATTATTTTCGGCATTATAGTATTTTAATAACGAAAAGTCGGTCTCAATCGTTCGGCGAATTGCTTTTAGGATTCGTGAATTATGCTTCTTAGCGCCAGCCATGTTTTGACGAAATGGAGTCCAAAGCTCATAGCCATCACTAACTAGGTCGGTATGAAGCTGACGGCTAACATAGCCAACATCTGCTAATAAAAAGTGCTCAAGTGGCATAGTGTTTAAGATTAATTCTTCGGCGACCTTACTATCATGGACAGAAGCTTTAGTAACGATGTAGTTGAGCAAGTAACCATCACTACTAACAATCATGTGGACTTTAAACCCATAGTAATACTGTTTTTTCGTAGCGTTATAGCCAATATCAGTACTTCCCCGAAAAATCTTGGCTCGATAATTGCGAACTGGATGACAAACTGGTACTGGAAAGCTATCAATAATTAGGAATTGTCCATGTAAATCAACATCTTGGTTTAGCTTTCGCCTAATTAAACTGAGTAACGGTAGTAATTGGCGAGTGCGACGGTTGAAACGTGACCGAGAAATGGAGCTCACCAAGATCATACAAAAGCGTCGTTGCGATTCGATTCCTAACTGAGTTTGGCAAATCAGAAGGGCTATTAGGGTACTATCATCAACTTTAACTTGGTTGATGTTCGGTCGTTGAACGAGCTTTTTAGGTGCATAAAGCTTATACCAGCGATGGCAGGTACGGTTTAATTGAGCAAAATTAACTTGTAAATGATGGCAATAGTGGTTAGACTTAAGAAGGTTCAACATGATTAAGGCTCTTTTCTATTTAAGTTTTGTATCACTTAATAGTCTAACCATGTTGGGCTTTTTTTGTAAAATCAAACATACTAATGAGTACTAGCACCACGCGTATTTTAAGATATTTATTCTTGTGGTTCCTGCAGTTTCTGGGCCTCAGGAAAGGCGCTTAAAACGAATTCACGGGGGCCCTTACTAAAGTCGAGGGGTTCTTCCGCCTGGTACATTTCCTTATGGCCCCCAACATAGAGGGTAACCATATCCGGCTGCAATTCAAACTGAACCCCCAGCTCGATTGCCGCCCGCAACAGGCGTTGGACGTCATCCGAATAGTCCTTGCTGATGGCCTGGAGCGGGTGCTGGTAGTTGATATTGTTGGTGTACCGGTCATTGGCAATCTTCAAGCCGAAAGACAGAAGGTTACCATTTTCGATTCGATCAGCCAGTTGACCACTGATGGTCAGGGTCGGATCCTCCACCCGCCGCTTGACAAAGGTCAACGCCAGTTTGTACTCCCGCGGGGCATTGAACTCTTCCACAAAGGCCTGGAGCTCGTCAATCAGCTTGTTAGCGGCATCCTTCATCCAGCCGGTCTCATCCGTTGGCTTCTGTAGGGCAACCTCGTTATTAAGCTCACGCGCTTTGGTCAGACGTGTCGTCAAGTCATCCGGAAGGGGTGAGACAATGGCGTCCAACAAGAGGAGCTCCAAGAAGTTCAGGGTATCATCACTGATTCCCGTCCGGGAGAGCGGGTCGAGGTCAAAATTGCGGAATTCGAGATAGTCGATTCCGGCTGCCATTACTCCCCGCAAGTCGCGCATATTCTGATCATGATGACGTAGACGAACAGGCCCGAAGAATTCTTTGAGGCTGTAGAAGGTCCCGTTGTCGACGTACTCCTGCAGCTGGTCAACGTGCTCTTCTAGAGAGTTGTAGGTAATCCGTTCACTAGCTTTGTTATCGTCCCCGTACTCGCTGGCCCGAATACTCCGAACCGGAAGCTCAATGTTGTCCGGAAAGCTCTGCGGCATGTCCTCAGCAACCGGGCTGGCCCCATACAGGTAGGTGAACAGCCACTGGTAAAGATAATAGGCCTGGGCGAGTTTGAAGTAGAGGTGGTTACGGAAGTCAACTTCATTGCCGTACTCGTCAATATAAAAGCGCTGGTAGAGCGTTGATACAAGGTCGCTATCCAGACCAAAGTTGATATGGACATCGCCCATGATTTCCTTGGCAACCCCATATTTATTTCCCAGGTAATCATGGTTAGCCTGGGCCCATGGCTTGGTGTAGGCATCCTTTAAGTAGTCCATGTCGTGTTGGTAAACCGGCGCGGGGGCCATGCTAAGTGGCCACAGGCGCTCATCGCTGTGGAGCTGCTCGATCATAATCTGTTCCAGCATCTTCAAGTGAGTTACCGCATGCCGGCTTCCCACTACCGGTGGTGTCTCAAAGTCAATCATGTCATCGGTAAACCCTGAATTCAGGTAAATGTTGTATTGACGCGACCGTAGATTAGCCGGATATGGGTACCGACTGGCCCGGCCGTTCGTCAAGACACGATGCTTTTTAGCTTCTAAGCCGAACTGACAGGCAAACATTTTGGCGTTCAGTTCGGGCTCTTTCAAAGCTGACTTGATTTGGTCATATTTATCAGCCATCTAGCATCCTCCCAATCATAATATATCATTCTCACTCTAACACTTTTGGAACATAATGGACAATCTTTTTAGAGACAATGTTAATAAATTATTTTACTAGATGTCTGTATTAGTCTTTGAAAGTGCCGGCAAAGGATCCTACAAGTCCAGAATTTGCACGGGGTTTCCCCATTCCTTAACGAGCTTGAGGAGACGGTCGACGGGAATGACCACCGTTTTAGTGTTGTCGTTGGGGTGGCAGCCAATTGGTAGACCACTGTGAATAAGATTTCGGTCAAACACAAGAACGATATCATGGCTCTTATCATTAATTAGATTAAGCGGCGAAACCGCCCCACTTCGGATACCTAGGTACTTAGGTAAGTCATCACGTGAAACGAGTGACAGGCGACTAGTGTGGAGGGCCTTGCGTAAGGCGCGAAGGTCTAGCTGATGGTCATCGTGAAAGGTAACCAGGTAGAAGTGATGCTTGCCGTGTAAAAAGAGGTTCTTGGCGCGACCAAAGTGGCAATTGATGTAAATTTTATCTGCCGCTTCCGCAGTATAGACTGGGGGATGGTTAATCAGTTGGTAGTCAATATGGTGTTGGTTAAGCAGGTTAAGAACCTCTTCTGATGGATTATTCATGTTTGTTTTTCCTCAAACAAGTGTATGCAGTTAAGTAGTTTTATTATAGGTTAAGAAGCCACTAACCTAATGATTATTTCCCGGGAAATATGTGACGACTGCTGGTGGATGAACCGCGCGTAGAAAACTTTGGGCTGCGGGAGTTGGGTTGTTCGCAGCCTGCTGGATAAGGTAGCGGATGCGGGATGTAGCAATCCACTGGTCACCGACGAGGGTTTGGGCCATTCTAGGAGCAGCATCTTTGCCATAGCCCTTTCCAGGATGGACACGGTTGAGTTGCCAGCTTGGGTAGGTGATGATTTGGGCGGTGGGGACCCGACTATGCCAGCGGGCCTCGTAATGCCAGCCGGCCGCTACCCAGGTGTATTTGACCTGGACGTAGCCATTCTTGGTCTGGCGCTGGACGGCAGCATAGCGTGGAATCGGCCACGGAGCCAGGTTACGGGAACTAGATGCCGCGCCAAAAACATTTTTGAATGTCGACATGGGTCGCATCTTTGAACGGCACCCCCTCCGCTTCTAGCATGGGTCGTTGGTCAATCCAGCCAGGCACTAACCGACCGTTTGCAGTGACGACCCGGTGGCAGGGATGCTTACCGCACCCGCCAAATTTGCCCAGCGCCTTACCAACGAGGCGGGCGTTGCGCGGGCGGCAAATCATGCGGGCAATCTGGCCATAGGTTGTGACGCACCCGTACGGGATTAAGTCCACTGTGTTTAGGACGTCTTGGGTGAATTGTTTGTCTAGCTTGGTTGCCATGGGGCACCTCTTTTTTGTAACTATAATTCACGTTCTACTTCTATTAGATAAATACAGCTATAAGGTAAGACGTAAGTAATCAGGCATAAATATTTACATTCCACTTCTATTAGATAAATACTAAATGATTGCTTTTAACGTTAGAAGCATTAAGAGTATAGCATTTACATTCCACTTCTATTAGATAAATACGGGTTTTTGATTGCTTTCAAGTGGTGCATGACTACTTGAATTTACATTCCACTTCTATTAGATAAATACTGGTCATCTTAGTGACCATATCTTGGTAAGTTGTATTTACATTCCACTTCTATTAGATAAATACCCACAGGTTAGCCATTCCGGAGTAAGAGTAAAAGACATTTACATTCCACTTCTATTAGATAAATACACTTATCCCAAAAATTGTAGTAGCAAGCCTGTGGCATTTACATTCCACTTCTATTAGATAAATACGCCATTTATCCAAGACAGAGGCTACAACTTGCAAATGATTTACATTCCACTTCTATTAGATAAATACATTACCATTCTCATCTTTTACATAAAGTTTGACGTGATTTACATTCCACTTCTATTAGATAAATACATCGTTTGATTGAAGACTACGCTGTAAAGAACAATGAATTTACATTCCACTTCTATTAGATAAATACCATTCCGGACCAGGCCGGCAAGGAGATCAAAGAGATATTTACATTCCACTTCTATTAGATAAATACGAGCTAGATAAGATTACTTTTGCAAAAGATAACGAGATTTACATTCCACTTCTATTAGATAAATACTGCTTCGGTTGAAGCTGATGGTACGCCTCTTTAAATATTTACATTCCACTTCTATTAGATAAATACCATGCCGTCGTCAAATTCTTCTTCGCCCATTATGAAATTTACATTCCACTTCTATTAGATAAATACAGCACCAGTTTGAGGGGCCTTACCAGCGGACGACTTGATTTACATTCCACTTCTATTAGATAAATACGGCGACCCATACCAGGACGCGGCTAGTGTTTGCAATATTTACATTCCACTTCTATTAGATAAATACTAGTTAACTCTAATAGTTTGCCTATTCAAAATACGATATTTACATTCCACTTCTATTAGATAAATACTTATTGAAAACTTGATGTAAGAATTTATCCCATTCATTTACATTCCACTTCTATTAGATAAATACCTGAAACTTGAAAGTATGAAGACAGACTGATCCCTTGGTATCACAGGGCATATTTTAATTAATTTAACCATTTAGCTTGCTGTTAACAGCGAAACTAACCGTTTCGGCAAAAATGTGAAGAACTGATTCATCATCTGAATAATTTGGGCTCTTCTTGCATAAACTTCATGATTAATAATCGTTTTTAACGAATTTAGAAGCCATACCAGTGCTTGAGACAACTCAATATCTGGCATGGCTTCGTTCATTATAAAGAATAAATCCCCAATGGTGCGATCATCCTGATTTTGCCGTTCCTGCCAAGCTAATAGGTCATAAGTCATCATGACAATTGCTAAATGGCCACAAAGCCCGTCATAATTTTGAACTTGTGATTTGTCGAGCCGCAAGTATTGCTTGGCAACTTTAAAGTAATTCTCAATTTGCCATCTTCGGGCGTATAGTTGAATGATCGCTTGTGGCTGAAGGCCTAACTGAGTCGTTGCCAGTACTAGGTAGTCATCTTGACGGACCCGATTAGCCACAAATACCAAGCGAAGCTTGAATTTTTGGTTCCCGACGTGCGCTTCGACAAAGCAGCTGTATTGATAAGCTTGCTTGGGTTGATATTTTGAGGCCTGCAGTCGCTTGTATAATGCTTTAACTGAATATTGCCGTCCGCGATATTGATAGTAAATTTTGCTGGACCGTTTAAGCATGCCCACGCCGTTTAATCCCAACTTGGTTAATTCATAGAACATTTTTGGTGAGCTATACCAGCTATCAAATAACACATAGTCAGCCAGAACGCCATTTGCGAGGGCTTGCTTGACAAGTTGCAATGAAACGAGGTTCATTTTTTGCTGTGCTTGGCGACGTCTCCGGCCAGCAATTGTTCGTTGATCGGTTGTTTTAGCTGATTTTCCAAGGACGTTTTGTGGCTTCTTGGAAGACATTAATGCAAAGTTGATCGGTAAGAATGTATTGGCGTCACTCCAACCCAAAGTTAAAGCCCGGTATCCCTTAATATATAACTGTTTGTCATGGTCAAAGACTCGCGCTAGTAATTCGGTTTGGGTGGCGTACTCACGGGAAAAGAGTGTATCGTCAATGATCAATGCTAACCGCCGCCGGCGGTCAATAAACGGTCGTAAATGCTTGATTAAATGACTCCCAACTTGACAAATCAAGCGTTGCCAATTGATCCGGCCATCGTTCAAATTATTTCTGACGGTGCGACTGGTAAAGTTAGGTGTTTCATGGGCTCGATAAAGCGAGCGTCCCAGGAACTTTGTCGTGAGCAGCCATTCAATGACCTTCATCAAGCTGATTTCTGAATTCCGGCGATAATTCACCAACTTGGTGAGTTTAGATAGACCAATGAGGGAAGTAAATTGATGAACAATATTGTGAAGCTCGTTTTCTGTATTTTTTTGTCTTATAATATTCATGACGTAAGTCTCCTTTGTATCTTGGTTTTGGTCGACTAAAGTATACAACGCAGGAGAGCTTGCGTTTATTTTTTTGCCAAAAAAGCCAATAACCACACGCCTTTGGCGTGATTATTAGCTTTCAAGTTTCAGTTAAAAGAATAATTTTTGTCATATACGTCGAGTATACAACTCTCCTGCGAATTTTCGATATTCTAACCGAATTAGCATAAATTCAATATTATTTTTGTTAACTCAATCCTTAGTACCAAACTGACCGATTCGTACATACCACAAACGCTACCATATCAAGGCTCACCTCTACTTCCACTACCCTAATCGACACGACCTGCCAAACTGGACATTCACCTACTCGACTATCGAAATAGGACATAGAACACTCGACCCGCCAGCTTCAAATAGAAAAAGTGTACTTTTTCCAATAGCTCAGAAGGGAAAAAGTACACTTTCAATCATCTATAAATGCCATTATAACGCGGTTTGTCGGCTATTTTTCTGTGCGTTCAAGGACAGTAACACTCTCAACATGCGTCGTCTGTGGGAACTGGTCGACGGGCTGGATTGGCTTGACAACGTGGTAGCCCCGCTCACCGAAACGTTGAATATCCCGCACCAGGGTGGCCGGATTGCAGGAAACGTAAATCACTTTCCGTGGTGCCATCTTGCCAGTCGCCTCAATTAAAGATTCCGCAAGGCCCTTGCGTGGTGGGTCCACAATCACTACGTCCGGCTCCAGTCCCGCTGCTTGCCACTTGGTAAATTGTTCTTCCGCCTTACCGACCACGAATTCCGCATTCCGAATTCCGTTCCGCTTGGCGTTGTGCTTGGCATCTTCAATCGCGGCGGGCACAATTTCCACCCCATAAACCTGCTTAGCATGCTTGGCCACGGCTAAGGAAATCGTCCCAATCCCGCAGTAGGCGTCAATCACCGTCTGACTACCATCCAGACCGGCATTATCAATGGCAGTCTGGTAGAGGCGCTCCGTCTGTTGCGGGTTGACCTGGTAAAACGACAGCGGCGAAATAGCAAAGTCAATCCCCAGTAACTGGTCATGGATCTCGTCGGCACCCCACAAGGTCTGATCACGGTCACCTAGCAGGCGGTTCGTCTTCTTGTCATTAATATTCTGGACAATGCTCTTCACTTCCGGCACGCCGGCCACGATACCGGCCACAATCTCCTTAGCCATCGGGAGCCGCTTCGTGTTGGTGACCAAAACGACCATCACCTCATGGCTGTAGTAACCACGACGCACCATCACCGTTCGAATGACGCCCTTGCCCGTCCGCTCGTCATACGGAGTCACATGGTACTTCCGTAAGAGGTCACGGACCACAACGATTGCTTTATCAATCTGCGGGTCTTGAATATAGAAGTCCTCAATCGGTACCAGGGTATGGCTCCCCCGCTTGTAAAAGCCAGTCTGCAGCTGGCCGCGCACCATCTTGACCGGGACTTGGGCCTTATTCCGGTAGTGGTAAGGTCGGTCCATCCCCATCGTTGGCAGGACTTCGATATCTCCCAGGTGGGCCTTTTCCAGAAGTTCTTTAATCTGGTGCTGCTTAAACTTCAGCTGAGCCGCATACTTCAGGTGCCCCAGAGGTGCAATCCCCGTCTGAATATACTTCTTATCTTTGACGTCGACCCGGTCCGGGCTCTTACTCTGCCATTCCATCACCCGGCCCCAGGCAAAGTGGCGGGCTACCTTGGTCACCCGCACGGTAATCTTTTCCCCCGGTAAGGCGTTGGGCAAGAAGATTGGGAAGTCGTCAACCTTAACGACCCCATTGCCCTCGTAGGTCAGGTCGGTCACTTCTGCCTGGTAATCGTTGTTCTTATGTACTGGTATTTGAACCTTCATTTTTCTTCCTCCATTAATGGTCTTACGCCCTATTATACACGGCACCCCCCGCTAGTAACCAGCCCCTCTTTAAGTCCGCATACCGGCTTAGTCACGTGTGCCGCACCGTTGACATTAATAAGGATTGGTTCCACCTTGACAAATAAGTGCATCTGCATCTATAATTTCACCCGTAAATACATGCAGATGCATTTTATTATGAGGAGGAATAATTATTCTTAACATTACTAACCGTCAACGAACTTTAACCGCGATGCTTCTTTTGCTAGCATCATTTATCGGTCTAATGAGTCAGACGATGATTGTCACCGCCATACCGGTGGTTCAAGCTGAGATGAAGCAGCCACTCAACCTGGTGCAGTGGCTCACTACCGGCTACACCCTCGTACTCGGAATTACCACCCCGCTGTCGGCTAACCTTTACGAAAAGTATAATAACCGGCAGCTATTCTCGGGGATCATTAGCCTCTTTATTCTGGGTACCATCCTTGGTTGCCTGGCACCAAACTTTATCTGCCTTTTGATTGCCCGCCTCATCCAAGCCGCGGCTGGTGGGGTACTAATCTCCTTTCAGATGACTGTTCTGGTTTCAATCTATCCACCACAGAAACGGGGAACCATTATGGGACTATCATCCCTCGTTATTGCGTTTGGTCCAGCGATTGGTCCCACACTGGCAGGTTTTACGATGCATCTTTGGGGATGGCGCTCAATTTTCTGGGTCGTTCTTCCCTTTATGATCTTCACCCTACTAGCCGGCTGGGCCGTGATGCCTGCCTTTACCGTCGCCCACCATCTCATGCTGGATCAACGCTCGATTATTGAGCTCATCTTGGGTCCTGGACTTTTCATGGCTGGCTTTTCTCTGGTCAGTACGACGCCACTCCTTGCTTGCCCAATGCTATTAATTGGGGTTATAGTATCAATAGCTTTTTATCAGCACCAGCAGAAATTAACCAAGCTGCTCCTGGACTTCCGGGTTTTTCACTACTGGTCCTTTAGCTTAATGTTAATCGCCGGTGCCTTCCTGTTCATGACCCTCCTTAGTGCTGAACAGATGGTTTCGGTCTTTGCGCAAAACAGTCTCCACGTTTCTAGTATGGTAGCGGGATTAATCCTTTTCCCCGGTGCTTTTTTAGACGCGATCACGGGGATGATTGTCGGCCGATTATACGACCGCATTGGCGTTAACCGTCTGGCTATTCCGGGACTAATCTTATGTGTCGTTACGACGCCACCTACTCTGGTGATTACCGCTCATATTTCCTTACTAACCCTTACTCTCCTTTACACAGGACGGATGATTGGTATCGGCATGGCGTTTGTACCTACAATGTCAGAGTCGTACCGGGGCATGCGTAAATCCGATATTGGGCAGGCAACCGCAATGAGCAACGCCCTTCGTCAAATTGCCGGTGCCCTAGCAGTTACGTTGGTCGTAGTCATTAGTGATGTTCCAAATAACTCGGTTATGGGAATGCGTTGGGCAATGGGATTGACGTTGCTTTTCGCCATCTTATCACTGGCTGGCTGCTTAATATATGCATGTAAGAAAGGAGCACATTAAGAACGATGCAAGAAGATTTTGTCGGGCAAGTAGCAATCCTAAACGCCCTAATTCGCCGGCGTTTAGACCACTTATTGCAGCCACTAGCGTTATCAGAAATCAACTATTATTACTTAATGATTATTGAAAAAACACCGGGGGTTAGTCAATCCGGGCTCGCAACCAGGATTGTCCGGGACCAATCAAGTATTACACGGCAAGTCGACCGTTTAGCTAAACAAGGCTGGATCGAAAAGCGGCGTTCAGCAAACGATGGTCGACAGAGCGCACTATATTTAACCGCCAAGGGTACAGCAATCCTTCCACAGTTACACGCCATTACCGAACAAGTTAACCGCGAAGCACTGGCTACATTACCGATTGCGCAACAGAAAAAATTTCAACAACTACTCTATGATACTCGGCAAAACTTTATTAACCGTAAATGATTTAATCTTTTTATTTAGAATACACAAAGAGCCGTTAGCTTTCAGAAAATTCCGAATACTAACGGCTCTTTTTTGCTTACGGGTAAACTAAATTTTACCCTACTTGCTTTTCTTATTAATCTTGTCGACCCCTTCGACGAAGTCCTTTTCGACTCGCCGGAAATCTGCCGACTCAGTAATGGCATCGTCCGGAATGGCGTCCAGGTTAGCTACCACTTCGATATGTTGCTTGAGGTCGTGGAACTTCATCGGCGCATCACCACCGTATTCGCCGTCCAGGTTGATCATCAGCCGGTCATCCTTGTTCAACGGCGTCACCTCAACATCGGTTGCCTTGGCATAGACAATCCGCGGATCATTGAGGTGCTTTCCTTGCAAGGCCTTCGCCATTAACCCCAGCATGTCCGCCAGGCTACTTTTCTTGACGATAATCATCGTGAACTTACCATCATCCAAAGAGGCGTCCGGCACAATTTGCTCAAAGCCCCCAACCGAATTCGTCAGGGCCAAGAAAATCGTTGAGGCCATCCCCCGGTACTCATTACCATCGTACTTGATGGAAACATCGACTGGCTTAACCTGCGGTAATAGCTCCGCCCCCTTGGCCAGGTACGCGGCATAGCCAAATAAGGACTTCATCTGGGACGGCACGTCATAGGTCAATTCGGTCAATGTGCCCCCGGCAGCAATGTTCATGAAGTAGTTGTCGCCCGCCTTACCGATATCAATCTTGAACTTCTTGTTCTTCCGTAAGATCAGCTTGGCGGCAGCGATCGGATCATCACGCGGAATCCGCAGTGCCCGGGCGTAGTCATTGGTCGTCCCGGCCGGAATAATCGCCATTGTGGGCCGCTTCTCTAAGCCGGCAATCCCATTAACGACCTCGTTCAACGTTCCGTCACCACCGGCGGCCACAATCAGGTCAAAACCCTCCTTGGCTGCCCGGGTCGCCTCGTTCTTTGCCGAATTCGGTGCTGGTGTTGTCGCAAACGCACTCGTTTCGTAACCAGCCTTTTCATAGATATCCAAAATGTCTACTAGGTCGTTGCGGAGGGCTTCACGACCAGCAGTTGGGTTATAAATAATCCGTGCCCGTTTACGCATAGTAATCCTCCTACTTAGCCTTTAGGGACTTCATCAGTAACTGGGTAACAACTTGTGGATTGGCCTTTCCCCGGGTCTGCTTCATAATCTGACCCATCAGGTAACCAACTGCCCGGTCCTTCCCGTTCTTGAAGTCTTCGATGGATTGGGCATTGTTAGCCAAAACATCGTCAACGATTGGCTGTAATTGTGCTGGGTCAGACAGTTGAACCAGACCATGTTCCTTGGCGTATGCCTGTGGTTCTTCACCGGCCAGAATCCCCTTGAAGACCTTCTTAGCCATCTTGGAAGAAATCGTCCCGTCATCAATCAACTTAACCATCCCGGCCAGGTTGGCAGGAGTCAACTTGGTGTCCGGCAGGTCAATGTGCTTGTCGTTCAAGTAGGAGTTAACGTCGTTCATTAGGTAGTTAGCAACCCGCTTTGGATCGCCGCCATCCTTAACGGCCGCCTCAAAGAAGTCTGACATTTCCTTCGTCTGGGTCAGGACCATAGCGTCGTAGTCGGAAAGTCCCAGGTCGTCAACGTAGTGCTTACGCCGTTCACCCGGCATTTCTGGCATTTCGCCTTCGATTTCCTTGATCCAGTCGTCACTGACGTTCAAGTCCGGAATATCTGGTTCTGGGAAGTAACGGTAGTCATCGGCCCCTTCCTTGGTCCGCATAGAAACCGTGGTCCCGGTTGGTTCATCGTACCGCCGGGTTTCCTGGGCAATGTGCCCACCAGACATCAATACTTGCTGGTGACGCTTTTCTTCAAAGGCCAGAGCCTTGCGGACGTAGTTGAAGGAGTTGATGTTCTTCATTTCCGTCTTGGTCCCGAACTTGTCGGAGCCGACTGGGCGGATGGAGATGTTGGTATCAACCCGCATCGACCCTTCTTCCATCTTCACGTCAGAAATCCCCGTGAACTGGATCCGTTGCCGCAGTGCTTCCAGGTAGGCCACGGCTTCATCTGGTGAAGCGATATCCGGCTTAGAAACAATTTCAATCAGGGGCGTCCCCTGCCGGTTCAGGTCCACGTAGGAGTACTTGCTGGTGTGGGTGTTCTTACCGGCATCTTCTTCGATGTGCATTTCGGCGATTCCAATTTTCTTCTTTTTGCCGTCGACTTCGATTTCAATCCAACCGTCGTGGGCAATTGGCGTATCAGACTGGGTGATCTGGTAGGCCTTCGGGTTGTCCGGATAGAAGTAGTTCTTCCGGTCAAAGTGCATGTGGTGGGCAATCTGAGCGTGAAGTGCAAGCCCGGCCATGATTCCGTCACGAACAACGCCCTTGTTCAGGGTTGGCAATACCCCCGGGTACCCCCAGTCAATGACGTTGGTGTTGGCGTTCGGTTGGTCACCAAAGTCAACCGGTGAAGGACTGTAAATCTTTGAATTCGTCTTCAATTCGACGTGGACTTCTAGTCCGATGGTAGTTTGAAAGTTCATCTTAGTTTTGCCCTCCTAACTTTGGTGCCTTTTTGTGAAAATCAGTGGTTTGTTCAAAGACGTAACCAGCGTTGTAGATGGTCTGTTCGTCAAATGGCTTCCCAATGATCTGCAGACCAACTGGCATCCCGTTCTTTTCAGAAAAGCCGGCCGGAACAGACATTGCTGGCAGGCCAGCCATGTTAACCGGCACGGTCAGGACATCGTTCATGTACATCGTCTTTGGATCATCAATTTCGGCCCCAATCTTAAAGGCGGTCGTGGCCCCGGTAGCCCCGATGATCAGGTCATAGTTCTCAAAGACCTTATCGAAGTCTTGGGCGATCAGGCGACGAACCTTAGCGGCCTTATTGAAGTAGGCATCGTAGAACCCAGCGGACAGGGAGAAGGTCCCCAGCATGATCCGCCGCTTGACTTCTTCACCGAAACCTTCCGTCCGGGACTTAACATAAACTTCATCCAGGTTCTTGGCATCCTTAGCCCGGAAACCGTAACGAATCCCATCGTACCGTTGCAGGTTCGATGAAGCTTCAGATGATGCCAAAATGTAGTAAGCTGGAACACCGTACTTAGTGCGGGGCAGACTAACCTTGTCAACCGTAGCGCCCAGTGACTCCAGGTGGTCTAAGGCTGCCTTGACAACCTTCTTAACGTCGTCGTTTAAGTCATCGTAGTATTCCTTTGGAACGGCGATCTTCAGGCCCTTAACACTCGTGTCGTCATTCAGGTGGGCAGCCCAGTCTGGTACTTCCTTCAGAGAAGACGTCATATCGTGCTTATCATTACCAGCAATCAGCGCCATCAAGTAGGCATTGTCCTTAACGGTCCGGGTCAGCCAGCCAACCTGGTCAAAACTGGAACCAAAGGCAATGATCCCCCACCGGGAAACCCGGCCGTATGTTGGCTTCATGCCGACGACTCCGTTGAAAGAGGCAGGCATCCGAATGGAACCACCAGTATCAGTACCGAGGGCCCCGAGGACGTCGCCCGCTGCAACTGCCGCTGCAGAACCACCTGAAGAACCACCAGGAACCCGGGTCAGGTCCCATGGGTTGTGGGTGGTAAAGAAGGCTGAGTTTTCCGTGGACGAACCCATGGCAAATTCATCCAGGTTGGTCTTCCCGACGTTAATGAAGCCAGCCTGGTTTAACTTATCAACAACTGTGGCATCATAAACGGGATTGAAGTTTTCCAGGATCTTGGAAGCGGCCGTAGTCGTCAACCCCTTGGTCAGAATGTTGTCCTTAACAGCCAGTGGTACCCCACTAACGAGTTGGTCAGCCGCAATCCCGGCATCATCAATTTCTTGGGCACGCTTAGTTGCGGCATCTTCGTTCAGGGTCAAGAAGGCCTTGACCTGGTCATCATTGGCCTTGATGTGGTCGAAGGTTGCCTTCGTCAGTTCACTGGCACTAATCTTCTTATTGACCAGGTCATTGTGCAGCTGACTTAAGTCGGTTTGATAGAAGTCCATTATTCGCCATCCTCACTTTCGTCAATGATTACAGGAACTCTGATGTAGCCGCCATCTTCGTCCGGAGCGTTCTTCAGCAGTGCTTCGGTCTCTTCCTTCGTGGCCTTGACAGCTTTATCTTCACGCATCACGTTAACCCGGTCGGTTGCTGAAGTCATTGGTTCAACACCATCGGTATCAACAGCAGTGAGGTCTTCAAACATGTCAATAATGCTTCCTAATTGTGTGGTAAACTTACCCAGCTCGTCCTTGGGGAATTCAAGCTTAGCAAGTTCAGCAACGTGTTCTACTTGTTGCTCAGTGATTTTACTGGCCATCATTTCTACCTCTTTTCCAAAATTTAGGTATACATACAATTAACAATTTTAGCACAGAACTCGTCGTATTTTCAGCAATTTGCGGTCGGAGTTTGCGCAAATAAAAAGAGGCGGCTGAAAACCGACCTCTTTTAGTTTAAAAGTATTAGTAAGAATCCAAAATGTGGGTGTGGAAAGTGTTAGATCCGGAATCCCGGTAAACAATCGCCTGCATCTCAGAGTCAGCCTGGATCCGGATATCAATCGGGATTCCGCTCGGCAGGTAACGCTTGGCGGCCCGGGCAATGTACTGGGTAAAACTGGTGATTTCCGTCTGACTGTAGAACTGGGTTGTCACCGTGATGTGCATTCCCGCCAGCTGACCATTATTATACTGGGCCTGGGCGGTGACCCCACTCAGGTTCGGGAAGAAGCTCTGAATCTGACTCTTGAAGTTCGAGAAGTTGTCATTATCCTGTGAATCGGCGCTGGTCCGGGAGTTCGTTGCTGATGCCTTCGGAAGAACAACTGTCTTGTAGTGGAGGTTCGTCCAGCTACTGATCTTGTTACCGTTGTTCTTGCTGTAGGCAAAGTAACTTCCACCAACCAGGCTATCGTCGGGCGCCTGCTTATAGAGGGCAATTACAATCGGCACGTCACCGACGCCCTTAGTGTGCCGCAGGCGGGTCAAAATCTTCTGGGCAGCAATTTCACCTTGTTGGCGCATTTCATCCTTGCTAATGTCCTTAGTGAAGGACGGACCATCCGTCTTCTTCTGGTAATTGTATTCGGAGTTGATTCCAACCCCGATAACGATTCCCTTCAGCTTCATCGACCGACCACTATCCGTCATGTAGTCCTGCTCCTCAATCTGCTGGATATATTCCGGATTCGGGTCGCTCTTCTTACCCCGGACTGGGTTAAGACCGTTCGGGTTCTTCTTCGACTTCCGGCCGAGCCAGCTCTGCAGGGTATTGGTGTTCAAGTATTGGCCTTCCTGGAAGATATAGGACTTCGGTGAAAAGACCCGCTTGGAAACCTGGGTCAAACCACTTTCAAAGCTCTTTTGGTTGTACGGATTATCGTTTTGGGCAACGTTAATTCCCCGGGCCTTACTGGTCTTGTAGCGACCATTTTGAATAACCCCTTGATAATTTCCGTTGCCAGAGCCAGTCGTACTATAGTTTTTAGACGAACTGTGCCCAAAGCCACATGAAGCAAGGACGACCGTGCTCATCAAAAGGGCCGCAGCTGTTGCAATTTTCTTAACTTTTAACTTCACGATTATTGTTCCTCCTTCATTGCTTGGGCAAAGCGGGCCTCATTCCAAACCGTGATTCCCAGGTCCTGGGCTTTCGTCAGTTTGCTTCCCGCTGCCGTCCCGGCAATGACAATATCAGTTTTCTTTGAAACGCTGCTAGTAACCTTTGCCCCATGTGCTTCTAGCCAATCCTTCGCCTGACTCCGGGTCATTTCTTCCAGCTTCCCGGTCAAAACTACCCGGCGGTCGTTCCATTCGCTTGTTGGGTTGACTGGTGTGGTGGCCCCCAGGTAAGCGAAATTAATGCCGGCATCCCGGAGTTCATCAACCAGCTTGACTACTTGGGGGTTAGCAAAGTAGGCTTCCACACTCTCACCAATGGTGGGGCCGATGCCATCAACCGCGGAAACCTCATCAGCGCTTGCTGCCATCAACTGGTCGAGGGAGCCAAAATGCTCCATGATCAGCCGGGCCGCCTTAGCACCAACATGGCGAATACCGAGACCAAATAATAAGCGTTCGACAGAATTATTACGACTATTGTCAATCGATGTCAATAGGTTAGTGGCGGATTTGTCACCAAATTTATCTAAAGTTAATAATTGGTCCCGCGTCAGGCTGTACAGGTCAGCCACGTCATGAATTAACTTCTTGTTCCAGAGCTGCTGGATAATTTTCGGTCCTAAGCCATCGATGTCCATCGCGTTCCGAGAGGCGAAGTGGGCCAACCCCTCCTTAATTTGGGCCGGACACATCGGGTTGATGCACCGCAAGGCAACCTCATCGTCTAAGTGGACCAACTTGGCGCCGCAGACTGGGCAGGTTGTCGGAATCTCGTATGGTTTACTATCAGCCGGCCGCTTTTTCAGGTCGACCCGGGAGATTTCAGGAATAATGTCGCCTGCCTTGTGGAGGTAAACGGTGTCGCCGACCCGAATCCCCTTCTCCTGGAGGTAGTCGGGATTATGGAGAGAAGCACGACTCACCGTGGTCCCCGCCAGTTGAACCGGATCCATCACCGCAGTCGGTGTAACATTACCGGTCCGCCCAACCGTCCATTCAATATCTCTGACCACCGTCGCCTGCTCCTCAGGTGGGAACTTGTAGGCAATTTCCCAGCGGGGAACCTTAACGGTATTCCCGAGGGCAATCTCAGTGTCAAGGTCATTGACCTTTTCCACGATTCCGTCAATCCCGTAGGAAAGCTGGTCCCGTTTGGCCGTGTATTCCTCAATGTAGGCGGTGATCTCCTGGCGGTTATGAACGACCCGGTTATTCGGGTTGACGTTAAAGCCGAGTTCCCGCATCCGGTCGAGGGCTGCCGCCTGGGTCTTAACGCCCAGCTTCTGATACTCAGGAACATAGTACATAAAGGTATCCAAATCCCGCTTAGCCGTCACGTGCGGGTCAAGCTGGCGAAGGCTCCCCGCCGCCGCATTCCGCGGGTTAGCAAAGATTGGTTGACCAGCCGCCTCCCGTTCTTGGTTGAGCTTAACAAAAGACTTCTTCGGCATGTAGCACTCACCACGGAATTCAAGGGAAAGGGGTTCGGGTAGTTCGTGGGGAACCGACTTAATCGTCATCACGTTGGCGGTGACATCTTCACCAATGACCCCGTTCCCCCGAGTTGAACCCTGAACTAACTTGCCGTTTTCATAAACTAAGGATAAGGAAAGACCATCAATCTTTAATTCAAGGTTATACTCAGGCGCCACTTCAACGTCTTTATTATCCTGTTGCCGCTGGTTGAAGTCCATCAACTCATCAATGGAGAAGACGTCACCCATTGACAGCATCGGGATATCATGGGTCACCTTCGTTAACTGACTTTGGGGGCCACCCCCAACCCGTTGCGTTGGCGAATCGCTCGTCTTCAGCTCCGGAAAACGCTGTTCCAGGGCTACCAAACGTTGGTAGGCCCTGTCATAGACGTAGTCCTCAACGGTTGGGTTGTCCTGTTCGTAGTACTCCTTGCCCCACTGGGTTAACTGCTTTCTCAGGGGAACAATTTCTTGTTTGGCCGCCGCCAGGGTTAGCTGGTCGACTGGTATTTGCTTATCCATTATTCTGGCCTCACTTTTAATTTACTTTTTGAATTGGTGCAAAACTTGCCAGGAGCCGCTTGACCCCCTTAGCAGGGAAGGCGATGTCCAGTTCCATATCGTTCCCGCTGCCGTTGACTTTGACGACCGTTCCTTGGCCCCATTTCTTGTGGGTAACTTTATCGCCAACTTTCCAGCTTACTTTGTCCGCACCGGTACCGGTATTCGTAATTGGCTTGACCCGTTTACCGGCATCCCGGTAATGGTGCTTTTGCGTTGACCGCTGGCGATAAGTTCCCATCGTGGCGGCCTTCTTACTGAATGGAACGTCGTCATTCATTTGACCCCCCTCTTCGTCGAGAAGCTTCGGGTCAATTTCTTCCACAAAGCGGGACGGCTTGTTCCGCTGGATCCGTCCGTACAGGAGACGGGAAACGGCGTTCGTCAAATAGAGTTTCTTCTTGGCCCGGGTAATTCCCACATAGGCCAACCGCCGTTCTTCTTCCAGCTCATCGTCTTCCATCAGGGCCCGGGAAAGGGGAAAAACTCCCTCTTCCATGCCAACCAGAAAGACGACCGGAAATTCAAGCCCCTTTGCGGCGTGGAGGGTCATTAACGTCACCGCTGGCTCCTGCTCATCAACATCGTCCTGATCAGAAATTAGGGCCAGGTCGGCTAGGAAGTTAACCAGTTTCTGCCGGTTCGGCGTGTCATCGTCTTCGTGTTGCTTATCGTATTCCTGGGTCACCGACTTAAATTCATCCAGGTTCTCCTGGCGAGTCTGGTTCTCCAGGTTATTTTCCTTTTGCAACATCTTATTATAACCCGACCGCTCCAATATTTGGTCGGTCAGGTCAGTAATGCTCAAGTACTCAACCTGCTTGTCCAAATCAGCAATTAACTGGCCAAAATCCGCCAGCTTTGTCCGCGCCCGGGAGGAAATATTATTGGCAATATCAACGTTCTGACTCGCCTCCAGCAGAGACCAGCCGTTGTCGTTGGCAAACTCCCGGAGGTGTTCAACCGTTGTCAGGCCGATGCCCCGCTTAGGTGTGTTAACGATACGGCTAAAACTCATGGAATCCTGGTGGTTGACTAACAGAGTTAGGTAGGCCAGGACGTCGCGGATTTCCTTCCGGTCATAGAACTTGTGGCCCCCCACCATCGTGTAGGGGACGCTGGACTTCATAAAGGTCTCTTCAATCATTCGCGACTGGGCGTTGGTCCGGTAGAGGATGGCAAAGTCGTTGTAGTGGTAACCGTGCTTGTCGTGCTCTTCCTTAATTTTAGCGACAATGTACTGGGCTTCGTCATGTTCGTTTTGGGCTTGGTAGTAGGTGATCTTGTCCCCCTGGCCGTTTTTGGTCCAGAGGTTCTTGTCCTTGCGCCCACTGTTGTTCTTAATCACTTCGTTGGCGGCATCCAGAATGGTCTGGGTCGACCGGTAGTTCTGTTCCAGCATGACGGTGTGGGCGTTGGGATAATCATGTTCGAAGTTCAGGATGTTTTCGATATTGGCACCCCGCCAGCCGTAAATACTCTGGTCCGCATCCCCAACCACACAGATGTTTTGGTATTTGTCGGCCAGCATGTGAACCAGCTTGTACTGGGCATCGTTGGTATCCTGGTATTCGTCGACGTGAATGTAGTGAAAGCGGTCCTGGTAAAATTCCAAGGTCTCCGGATCCTTTTGGAAAAGCTCAATCGTCTTCATAATCAGGTCATCAAAGTCAAGGGCCTGGTTGGCTTCAAGCTGCTCTTGGTAAAGCTTGTAAGCCCGGGCAACCACGGAGGTGTACATGCTATGTGGGTTACGGTTATCGCTAGCCTTGGCTGCGTAGTCGTCAGGTGTCAGCAGGGCATTTTTCGCATTTGAAATCGTACTGAGGATGCTCCGCGGGTCAAACTTCTTGGGGTCAATGTTTAACTCAGCACAGACCTGCTTCATCAGCGTCCGCTGTTCACCCGTGTCTGCGATGGTAAAGGCCCGGTTATAACCAATCTTCTCGATATCCCGTCGTAAGATGCGCACACATAGGGAGTGGAAAGTAGACACCCAAATATCCTGGGCACTCTCGCCTAGAAGCTTGCCGACCCGTTCCTGCATTTCTCGCGCGGCCTTATTGGTAAAGGTGATCGCCAAGATGTTCCATGGAAAAACATTCTTTTCTTCAATCAAGTAGGCCACCCGGTGGGTCAATACCCGTGTCTTCCCGGAACCAGCTCCAGCCATAACCAGCAGCGGTCCTTCCGTTGTTAAGACCGCTTCGGTTTGCTTATCGTTCATTCCATCTAGTAGTGCTTGACTATTATTCACGCCGTCCCATCCTCTCTAAAAAATCAGTCGGCTAATATTATACCAAATAATGCATTTACTTTTGACTAAAACGAACATCTGTTACGAATTTTTCCAAAAAGCAAAAGGCTGGTAAAAAGTTTTAATTTGCCTGCCGGCTCCTGTTGTATTTCCAAACATTACCCAGTAATCGCAAAAAACGCACCCTATTGACTACCGAAACTGGCTTCAATACTAGTCAAAAGCGTGCGTTAATTTTTCAGTTTTACTTTCTAGTTAAAGTTGATCGTTGTCATCTTCTGTCTTCTGCTCATCCTGTGCAGCGAGGGGTTCTGTCCAAACTTCGGTGTCATCCACCTGTTCCTCCAGTTCGGTCAGGCTGCTACCCGTAATCCAGACGAAGCCCAGCAGACTATCATCATCCGGATTACTGAGGTTAAAGAGACGGAACTGCCAGTTGTCTTTCAGCATCCACTGACGCTGGATTGCCTCCTCCTGTGAGTACCGGGCTACCATCAAGAGAGTCGGTTGTAGGGAACGGATAACGTGGAGGGGCATCCCCGCCGTTGCCCGAACCTGCTCCTCATACTGGGTCACGTTGGCGGCACTGTCGTAAACGTTGGCAATCGAAGTCATGCCCAATTCAATATTCTTCACGTACAGCGAGCCGGTGGCCGTAACGTAAAAGTTAAGGGAGAAGACACCCCGGTATTCCAACGATGCCGCAACACTTTTCACGATTCGCTGCATCTCTGTCAACAGGTCATCATCCACTACGGCCAGCGTTTCAACAGCAATCAGCTTCCGATCCTGGGCAAACTTAAGCTTTGCCAGCGGGTAGATTTTGACGTCTTTCCCATCGGTTGCCGCCGTCATCGTGTATTCAGCAGTGTGGTCAATCCAAGATTCCAAAAGGTAGGTTCCCGTGTTGATGAAGTCACCGGCTCGGGCAATGTCCGACTGGCGGTTGATCATCATGGACTGCTCACCAATTCCCCGCTGAATTGGCTTCAATAAGGCCGGATAGCCGATGGAGTCAATTGACTGGTAAACATCATCCAGGCTAACGACCGTTACGTAGGGGGCAATGTTAATGTTAATCTGGTCCAAAAAGGCCCGTTCCATCAGACGGTCTTGGACAATTTCCAGGCCATTGATTCCCTGAGGGATTACCGCAAACTGGCTTAAAAAGTGCAGGACCCGGGAGTCAACACTCGGCGTCTGGTAGATAATGGCGTCACAGTCCTGGCCAAACTCAGTTAGTTTGGCCTTATCATTGTAGGGCCCCACTATGGTAAAATCAGCCATCTTTGTTAATGCTGGCTGGGCGTGATCCAAGTAGACACCCACGTTAAAGCCAGCCTTCTTTGCTGCGGCAATCAGGGCCCCCACATTCCGGTTAACAGCAATTAAGCCAATCGTGCTTCCTGGATAAATAGCGTTTGTACTCATTGTCGTCCCCCTAATCCTTATCAAACTCAATCTGATTGTTGGCCAGCGACTTAATCCGGGCCAAGGATTCAACCCGGAAGCCCCGGTCCCGTAGTTCCTTGCCACCAGGCTGGAAGCTCTTTTCAATCACGATTCCAGCACCAGCAACCTTAACGCCGGCCTGGTCAGCAATTTCTAACATTCCTTCAACTGCCTGACCATTAGCCAGAAAATCATCAACCATTAAAATCTTGTCATCCGGTGAGACGTACTTCTTAGAAATCGAAATTCGGTTAGTCGTTTTCTTAGTGTACGAGTAAACATCAGCAACGTACATGTCTTTGTTCAGAGTTAAACTTTTGTGCTTCCGTGCGAAAATAACGGGAACCTTCATTGCCAACCCGGTCATTACTGCTGGGGCAATTCCAGATGATTCCACGGTCCAAATCTTCGTAATTCCTTCACCCGCAAAGCGCTTGGCAAACTCTTGACCGATGTGCAGCATCAGTTCAGGGTCAACCTGGTGATTCAAGAAGGCATCCACCTTCAAGATATTGCCCGGCAGGACCGTCCCAAACTTTTCGACCTTTTCGTTTAATTCCTGCATGGTGATTACTCCTTTGATTCTCTACTTGTCATAATTATATAACTTATAAGTCTGAATTACCGAAATGAGCTTCTTGGCGTAGTCTGGATCGGTTGCGTAGCCCGATTTCTGCAAGGCCTCAGCCGCCTCCTTATAGTTCTTCGCATTGACCACGTCTTGGTAGTTCTGCTTGTTCATGTCGGTCCCGTTTAACATCAGCTTTGTATGATCCTTAATGGAATCACTCCAACTGTCATAAACCCGGAAACGACCCTTGGTGACAATCCAACGTCCGTTAATGTACTCCTTTGTCGTCATCACCTTAGAATTGCTGGGGTCTGTCCCCTTAATTCCAAAAAGGTTATGGTACTGGGATGCCAGCTGGCTTGTCCCCCACTGGGACTCCAGAATTGCCTGGGCAATGGTTACCGAAGCACAGACATGGTAAGTATTCTGCATTGCCTGGGCCTCAGGAGCAACCTGCTTGATGAACAGACGCTTTGCCTCGCGGTCTTGATGCTCCATCTGGCGTTCAATCCGCTGTTGGTTCCAAATCCGGTAATAGTGATGTGCAGCGTAGACCCCCAGGAATAGAGCGATAATGACGAGTAGCCAAATTAACGTCTTCGTCCCTGATTTGCGCTTTTTTCCCTTTCGCCTTGCCAAAAGAAATTGTCCTCCTCTACCAATTTTAAAATATCTACTTCAGATTATATCATTATTTTAATAACCAGCCCGTATGATTTTAAAACAAAAAGAGATCGAGTAAACCTCGATCTCTGATATTGAAGCGATAATCGAATATTAACGCTTACTAAATTGAGCAGCCTTACGAGCCTTCTTCAGACCTGGCTTACGACGTTCCTTCATCCGAGGGTCACGAGTCAAAAGACCGGCCTTCTTCAAAGCGTCACGGAAGTCAGGATCAACGGTGAGCAGGGCACGGGCAATACCGTGACGAACTGCACCGGCTTGACCGGAGAATCCACCACCGTTGATGTTAGCAATAACGTCGTATTGACCGTTAGTCTTAGTAACATCAAATGGTTGGTTAACGATAGCACGTAAGTTGGCAAATGGAATGTAGTCTTCGATTGCCTTACCGTTCATAGTAATCTTACCAGAACCTGGTACTAAGCGAACACGTGCGGTAGCGTCCTTACGACGACCAGTACCTCTGTATTGTACAGTTTGAGCCAATTCCATTCCCTCCTTAGATTAAGTTTGTAATGTCCAATGCTTCAGGCTTTTGTGCTGCATGACTGTGGTCTTCGCCAGCGTAGACATGAAGCTTTAAGCCCATCTTGTGACCCAGGGAGTTGTGGGGAAGCATACCCTTGATAGCAGTTTCCAATAACTTCTCTGGTTCCTTAGCACGGAAGTCACCGGCAGTCCGGGCCTTCAAACCACCAGGGTAGTTTGAGTGACGGTAGTACATCTTCTTAGATGCCTTCTTACCAGTTAACTTAACTTGTGCAGCGTTGATAACGATGACGTTGTCACCAGTGTCAACGTGGGGAGTAAATGTTGGCTTGTTCTTACCACGCAAAATAGATGCGACGACGGTAGCCAGACGACCCATTGGGACATCCTTAGCATCGACAACGTACCACTTGCGATCAACTTCACCAGGTTTAGCGATGTATGTCGTTCTCACGATTAGTTCCTCCAATTTTGTTTTCTTTTACATATAATAGTGTACCGAGTTATTAGATGGAAAAGAAATACCAAGTGTTAGTATACCTTTTTCTTATTTGTTCGTCAATCATTCTCGCCATTAGATCCATAATCAACCCTGACCAGGTATAAGCCGCTGGCGGGAGCTGTCATCCGGGCCTGGGTACGGTCCTTGGCCGCCAACACCCGCTTGACGTCACTGACCGGGCGCTGGCCGCTCCCCACTTCCAGTAGGAAGGCCACCATTATCCGGATCTGGTTATACAAGAACCCGTTCCCCGTAAACTCAAAAACGACCTCATTTTGGGTGGGGTCCCGGTTAATGGTGATTTTCTCTACCGTTCTGACATTGCTCTTGGCCTGGCTTCCCGAGGCAACAAAGCTGGTAAAGTCATGTTCGCCGATGAAGTCCCGGGCCGCATTCCGCATTCTTGCAATATCAAGGGGGTATTTAAAGTGTGCTGTATAGTTACGCTTAAAAGGGTTAACGAATTCCCCCTGGTCAACCCGGTAACGGTAGGTCTTGCGGTGGGCACTAAAGCGGGCGTGAAAACTGGTGTCGACCAGTTCAGCCTTTTTCACCAGGATATCTAAGGGAAGGATACTATTGAGGGCTTTGCGCATTGAATCATTACTCAGGTGATAAGGAATGTCAAAGTGGGCTACCTGGTTTAGGGCGTGGACACCGGCATCGGTCCGCCCAGACCCAATGACCGAAATCGGCGGATTAGGGTGTTTAGCAATCTTGTTGACCGCGTTTTTTAGGACCTGCTCAACAGTTCGCTTGTGCGGCTGAATCTGAAAGCCAGAGAAGTTTGCTCCATCATAGGCAAACGTGATCTTGTAACGGTACATTTCTGCCGCTCCTTTCATAAACTATCTCTCCTATTTTAGCTGGTCGTCTCTGGAGATACAAGTATGAAAAAAGGAGGCCAGCACGAAATTTAGACACGTTCAATTAATCCCCTATGCAATCAATTCGACCTAAAAAAATTACAGTCGAATCAAAAGTATAATTTATAGCTAAGTACCAGAATCATGATTTAGCGTTTTAAAAAGCTTGTTTATCTTTTTTATTTCAGTAGCGGACTTTTATAAAATAATTCGTAAGCCAATTAAAATAACGGTTACAACAGCGAACAGAAAGAGACTGATGGTGTCGCGCTTTGCCCAGTGGAGCTGGCGGTAGTGTGTCCGTGGTGCTGCCGGGTCATATCCCCGGGCCTCCATCGCGGTTGCCAATTCTTCCGCTCGCTTAAAGGAATCAACAAAGAGCGGAATCAAGATTGGTACCATCCGCCGGACCCGCCGGACGAGGTTACCTTCCGCAAAGTTCATCCCCCGGGAACGCTGGGCATTAGTGATTTTCCCCGTTTCCTCCATGATTGTAGGAATAAAGCGGAGCGCAATTGAGATCATCAGGGTAATCTGATTGACCGGCACCTTAACTACCCGCAATGGCTTCATATACCAAGAAAGAGCATCAGCAATCCGCAGGGTCGGCGTTGTCGCCGTTAAAACGGTGGAGGCGGTAATAATCACCATAAAGCGGAAAAAGATGATCATTGAGTTGACCAGGCCGTTATGGGTAATTGACATAATTCCCCAGTGCCAATATACCTTTCCTCCCGTGCTAAACAGGATTTGAAAAGCAACCGTGATCAATATGATCCACATTAGAGGCCGGATACCACGCCAGTAAAGTCCAAAGCCCACTTGACTGAGGACCATCGTTACTAGCAAAGCTACCGTTAGCCATGCGCTAGTCACAAACGAGTTGGCAAAGAAAACCAATACCACGTATGCCACACACAAAAAAAGCTTCGTTCGCGGGTCGAGGCGGTGAAGGAGGGAGCCGCCAGGAACGTAACTCCCGAACACAATTGCGTTATTCATCCATCACACCTCCCATTCGGCTAGCCAGATTGTCTGCCAAATCATCGAGAGTTAGGGAAAGGGGCAAAGAAAGGCCCCGGTCTTGAAGGCGTTTCCGTATCTTAATTGCCACCGGTTGAGCCAGGTGGTTATCCGCCAGTAACTGCGGGTTACTGAACAACTTTTGAGGAACAGTACTAGTTACTAGGTGGCCATGGTTCATTACCACTACTTGGTCCGCGTAAGCAGCCACCTGTTCCATCTGGTGGGTAATCAAGATGATGGTCGTTCCGGCCGCATTTAGCTTAGCGACCAACGCCAGTAACTGGTTAGTTGATTGGGCATCGAGGCCGGCCGTTGGTTCGTCCAGAATCAGGATTGACGGCTTCATCGCCAACACCCCGGCGATAGCCGCCCGCCGCATTTGCCCACCGGAGAGCATAAAAGGTGATCGCTTACCAATCTCTTCTGGTAAGCCGACATCGGCAATCGACTGTTTGACCGCTGCCTTAACCTCATCTGGAGACCATCCCAAGTTTTCCGGTCCAAAGGCAACGTCCTGAGCGACCGTTTCCGCAAAAAGCTGTTGTTCAGGAAACTGAAAGACAAAGCCGACGTGCCGACGAAGGTGGGCCAAATCTGCCTGTTTGGCTTCACTCGTCACTGTCACCGGGCCAACTCTTACTTGACCGCTTGATGGTACCAATAAACCATCAATCAGCGATACCAAGGTTGATTTCCCCGACCCGGTGTGACCGATGATTGCGGTATAACTTCCCGCGGCAATCGAAAGATTAATATCGGTAAGAGTATTAGTATCGCCTCGCTGCGAATTTGGGTAGGTAAAATTAACGTTGTTTAACTCAATTGCTGCCATAACCATTTCACCATTTCATCTTCCGTAAAGTACTGCTCGGGAACTGTGACCCCCCTAGCAACTAATAAATCACGTAGGCGCTGACCGGTCGGGATACCAACACCAAGTTTTCTTAGTAAGGCCGTTCTTTGCAGGATATCTGCTGCTGGACCATTTTCAATAACGTGGTGATCGCCCACGACCACAATTTGGTCCGCCATTTCCATTTCAACCGGGTCATGAGTAATCGAAATAATGGTCAACCCGCTATCACGCCGCAACCTACTAATAAGATCAAGAATTGTCTGCCGACCAGCAGGGTCAAGCATACTCGTAGCCTCATCAAGAATGATTATTTCGGGCTCCAATGCTAAAATTCCAGCAATCGCGACCCGCTGCTTTTGACCGCCAGACAACATTCCCGGTTCCGCGTCGGCTAACGCAGTCATTCCAACCCGTTCCAGTGACCTTTTAATAAGGGACTCCATCTTCTTTCGGGGAACTTGGAGATTTTCTAAGCCAAAGGCAATGTCATCAGCCACCGTTGCCCCCACAAACTGGTTCTCTGGGTTCTGAAAAACGATCCCTACCTGCTGGTGGAGTTTACTAAGGTTTTTTTCTATCACCGTTAGGCCGTTAACCGTGATGCTCCCCTGACTTGGGACAAGGAGACCATCTATCAAGCGAGCAATGGTGCTCTTCCCACTCCCGTTTTTCCCAATTAAAGTTGTCCACCGGTTACGGGAAATTGTCAGGTTTAATCCGTTGAGGGCGGGAGTCGTGGCTCCCGGATATGTATATGTAATATCTTTTAAAACTATTCCGTCCAAGTTACTGATCCCTTCACAGTTAGTATTTCCATTTTAGCGTGAACTACGGTAAGCAGTCAATAACGATACGTATTGAAAACAAGTGAAAGGACGTGAGCCGCGGCTTCTTGCGGTTCACGCCCTTTCTTTAGTTACGACATACTCGTTGCACTTCTTCTGCCCATGGTAAAAAAGCCTCAATATTGCTACTTTTCTGGTTGGGTAGTCGATCAAACAGGTATTTGAAATACTTATATACATTTAGTTTATTAATTTTCGCTGTTGCCACTAACGTGTAATAAATCGCATTGGCTTCAGCTCCACGAATGCTTTTCGCAAACAAGCAGTTCTTACGAACCAAGGTTGTAAAACGGATCTCTCCTTCTAGCGAGTTATTGCTTAGGGGAATTTGTCCATTTTCAAAAATCCGATATACTCTTGTCCGAAGCTTTAAGGCATTCTTGATGGCTGCACATAGCCGGCCCTGTGGTGAAGTGATACTTCCCAAGTACTGGTAAAACCTATCAAGCAACGGTTTCACATGAGTAATTCTTTGCTGCCGCTTTTCCTCTTCAGTTTGATATACTAATCCGTTTTCCTTATGGAAAACGGCCCCGAGTAGTTTTACCGCATGGAGAGCTTTCGAATACTTTAATTGCTCCTTACTCAGTAATTTAGTGATTCGAATAAACTCCCGACGAATATGAACCAAGCATGAGCCAAATCGGGCATTGGGATATAAACGATTACTGTAACCGCCATAGCCATCACACATGATAAAGCCCGGATAGTCCTGTCCGATAATATCGCCAATTACTTTCCCTGAGCGTGTATTACGATAGTGAAAAATCACCATATGATGACGACTAAATTCGCTCGTCGTCTTGGTTGCCCAAAAATAGCTGGTGTTTTTAGCTTCATCAATGACCTTAAATGGCGTTTCATCCATTTGAATTACGTTTTCACCTTGCATTAATTGGGTTAGCCGGTCATACAGTGGCCTCAAGTATGTTTGACTAACTGTAATGATATTAGTTGCGAGTTGACGACCACTAACTGGCAAACCAACGGCTTGCCAGAGCTTTACTTGTCGATGAAAGGGTAAAGCTAAGGCAAATTTATATTCAGCTACTTTAGCCAAGATACTGCTAGAAACATAGCTGTGTGGTAATAACGACTGTGGCATCTCGCTACTAATGATGATATCTTTACCATCTTCGTCACAGTCATTACACTTATAGCTTTCTTGGTATAAATTCACACAATATAACTCGGCTGGCTTCAGCCGGACTTCGCGGCTATACAAATGATTACCAATCTTTTTCATCTGTTCATGGCACTTTGGACAATTCGTATTAGTTAAATGAATCGTCTTATCCACTTGAGGTAAACCATCCAAAAAAGCGGTTCGCTGACCAGAAGCCTTGGCTTTCCGGTGACGCACCACTTGTTTTGTCTGCTTTTCAATCACTTCCGTGATTGAAACATTAGAATCTTGCAGCTGAGCTAGTTCATCATCACTAAACAGTGATTGTTGACCATCAACTACGGACTCAATTACTTCAGTTTTTTTCCCAAACATTTGGTTTTGTTGAAGCTTAATAATCGCCGTCAACTTATTAACCTGGTCCTTCAAAGCCTTGATTTGCTGCTTAAGCTCTCGATTCTCTTCTACTAAGCTCTTACTCATGGTACGTCACCTCCCTTTAACTTATTCTTCGGTAATTATATCAAAGAACAACGATTTTAAACAGAGGTAATTCAATAAAAAGTACCTGGTTGGGCAGCTTTGATTTTACGAACTGGCAACGGGTTTAATCCCTTCAGTAACCAATCCAATTGCCTGGCTGATAGTTCTTTAGCTTCGCTACTATATCTTGGCCAACTCAGGTGACCATTCTCAAAGCGCTTATAAAGGAGAATAAAGCCTTCACCGTCCCAAAGTAACCCTTTGAACCGATCATTACGTGACCCGCAAAAGAGGAACAGAGAATTATCGTATAATTCTAGTCCATAATTTTCCGCGACAACCATCGCCAGCCCATCAATTCCTTTACGTAAGTCGGTTTTCCCGCAAACCAGATAAACATGGTCTGGATCGTGCCAGTTAATGAGCATAACGGACCACAGCCTTTACAATCTCGGCCGCAAGGCTGGGATTGGTGCCCTTGAAGATTGTTAATTGGATATTTCCAGCTTTCATTTTAACGACCGGTCGCGGTAAAAATTTAGGCTTATCAAGTGTCTCCTTTTTGGTTCTGAAAACCGGTGCTACAACGTCGTGCTTTTCTTGGTTCTACAATTTTAAGTACTGATGGATTTAACATCAGTGCTTATTTTGGTTTAAATTTAAAATAAAAAACGAAAGATGGCTGACCCCCGTCTTCGTTTAAGAAAGGACCATCTTTCATGGATAATTCTATCAGAACTGCTCTCGGAATTAAAGACACTCATCTTGAACTTGATACCAATACTAAAGAAGACTCGATTGCCGATCACGGCGATTATATTGTGGTCCATCTTGTTCAATCCTACCCCATGCATTGTCCTCATTGTGGCCGGCTAATGTACAAGAATGGCATTAAAATCGTTAACTATCATGGGGCAGACCTTCATTACAAGCCGACTGTTTGGTCGATTAAAAAGCAGAAGTATATTTGCCCAGCTTCTCCTCAATGTCCACAAACAGTGACGAAATTAGCTCCGGTCGAGGATGTCCAATATCGTCACCATATCGCCACGAGTATTAAGCAACGCATTATGATGCAACTGGTTAAGAATGAATCCCAAACTGATATCGCCGATGATTTTTCTGTTTCGGGCTGGACCGTCAGGCGCGTAATTAATCACCTTGATCATGTCTTTAAGCCTAACTACCATTGGCTTCCCCGTCATATTGCCTTCGATGACTTTCATTCTGGTCGCTTTGCGCCCAGCGGAATGAGCATGATTCTCGTAAACATTGAGAACCATCGAACGCTCGATATCATTCTTTCACGCCGGAGTAGCTTTCTTCGCAATTACTTCCTGCGTTATAGTCACCGCGCTCGTTTAGCGGTTCAAACTGTTACGGTCGATCTCTATACTCCTTACCGCCGCTTGATTCAAGAGCTATTTCCGCATGCTTTAATTATCGCGGACCACTTCCATGTCGTAGCTCAAGCTTACCGTGCCCTGAACCAAACTAGGATTAAAGTAATGAACCGTGCCGGAAAAAGTTCCCGGCAATGGCGAGCTCTCAAACATTTTTGGAAACTGCTCTTAACCCCTAGTGCACTCCTCAAGTATGATAACTTTTGGCGCCGCCGCAATTTTGGTTACGCCCAGCTAACTGATATTGAGGTTATTCATCGTTTATTAGCTTTCGACGACGAGCTTAAGCAGGCCTATCAATATTACCAAGACCTGATTTTAGCAGTTAATCATCGGAGTAAGTCAGCTCTCAACCAACTATTAGCTATCAAATGGACCGCGCTTCCCCAAGCGTTTCAGAAGGTCCAACGCACTCTGCGAACCCATCGTCAAGAAATCATCGCCAGCTTCAAATATGATCATTACACGAATGGTCCCGTTGAGGGTACAAACAATAAGATTAAAGTTATCAAACGGACTGCCTATGGCTTTCGTAACTTCTTCCACTTCCGCGTTCGTATCCTGATTTCCCTGCCGAATTCTTATATCGCCATTAATTGGCATAATAAAACAGCTCATGTCCAGGGTCAGGCAAGAGCTGCTTAGAAATTATTCAATTTATCTTATCAGTACTTCTTGACGAAGAGCCCTTTTCTTCCATAAAGAAATCCTCCTGTACTGAATCTTGTGATTTTAGTATAGGAGGATTGGCTGATCGTGACTAGACGTGTCGTTATTGACTGCTTACGAACTACGCCAGTTGAACACCCATTTGCTCTAAAACAATTTAAAATAAAAAATCACTTACCACTGCAGTGCACGGGGTTTCCGCATTCGAGCTAGACTAGGGAGTTCCCACCATCGTAACGCTCTATACCATCAGTGATAGTGATTCTTTATTACGTATTTAGTTAACAATAATTAGTCAACGAATTCCAAAATAACCATTGGTGCACCGTCACCACGACGAGGCATCGTCTTCAAAATCCGTGTGTAACCACCGTTACGGTCTGCATACTTTGGAGCAAGTTCTTCAAACAGGTGTTGAAGCGCAGATTGGATACGGATGTTGTCGCCGTCTTCCTTAACATCGGCAACGACATTGCGGATAAATGCAGCTGCCTTCCGCCGGGAAGCAAGGTCGCCACGCTTAGCAAGCGTAACCATCTTGTCAGCAGTCTTACGAACTTCCTTAGCCCGTGCTTCAGTAGTAGTAATTTGACCATTAACGATTAAATCGGTAGTTAAATCACGTAATAAAGCCTTACGTTGTGAACTTGTACGTCCTAATTTACGGTAACTCATGAAGTGGTTCCCTCCTTTGCAATTGGTATCAATTAATCATCTTGACGGAATGAAACGCCGAGATCATTTAATTTCAGTTTAATTTCTTCTAATGACTTCTGTCCTAAGTTCCGAACTTTCATCATGTCTGAAACGGTACGGTCTGTCAGTTCCTTAACAGTGTTAATGCCGGCACGCTTAAGACAGTTGTAGGACCGAACAGAAAGGTCAAGTTCTTCAATTGTCATTTCAAGCGTCTTTTCTTTATGGGTTTCTTCTTTTTCAACCATCACTTGGGCATTTTGTGCCGTTTCCGTTAAGTTAACGAACATGTCCAAATGTTCAGTTAAAATCTTAGCACCCAAACTAACCGCTTCGATTGGCGTTAATGAACCATCAGTCCAAACATCCAAAGTCAGCTTATCGTAGTCGCTACGTTGACCAACCCGCGCATTTTCAACGGTGTAGTTAACACGTTCAATTGGGGTGTAGATGGAATCAATCGGCAAAACACCAATCGGAAGATCTTCCATCCGGGCCTTATTATCATTAGCTGAAAGGTAGCCACGACCTTTATCAGCTGTCATCTTAATGTGTAATTCAGCACCATCAGCGACATTTGCGATATGCAAGTCAGGGTTTAAGATAGTTACTTCACTATCTCCCTGAATGTCACTGGCGGTTACCTCAGCAGGTCCCTTAACATCCAATTCCAAATCCTTTTGATCTTCAGAATTCAGCTTAAGAGAAACCTTCTTAAGATTTAAGATAATTTGGGTTACATCTTCAGTTACACCTTTAACAGTACTGAATTCGTGCAAAACGCCATCAATTTGCATGGTGGTAATTGCAGCACCTGGTAATGAAGCAATCAGAACCCGTCTCAGTGAGTTACCGAGAGTGGTCCCATAACCGCGTTCAAGTGGTTCTACAACAAATTTGCCGTAGTTATCCGTTTCTTCAACTTTATGAATGTTTGGCTTTTCAAATTCGATCATTCTATCCCTGTACCCCTTTCAAACGTGGTTCGTATTTTTTGCGAAAAGACAAATGTGGAAAACTCGTTCTCCACCAATGCCCATTAAACACGACGACGCTTTGGAGGACGAGAACCATTATGTGGAACTGGAGTTACATCACGAATAGCAGTAACTTCCAAACCAGTTGTTTGAAGAGCACGAATTGCAGCTTCACGTCCAGAACCTGGACCCTTAACTTCAACTTCGACAGTCTTCATACCATGTTCCATTGCTTGCTTTGCAGCAGCTTCTGAGGCCATTTGAGCAGCAAATGGTGTCGACTTACGTGAACCTTTGAAGCCCAATACACCAGCTGAAGACCAAGCAACAGCGTTACCTTGAACGTCAGTGATCATGATCAAAGTGTTGTTGAATGTTGAGTGAATGTGAGCGACACCAGTTTCAACATTCTTTTTTGCACGACGCTTACGCGTACCCTTTTTGGTTGCCATATCCAGTACTAACCTCCTTTTTTATAAAATTAAATTATTTCTTCTTATTAGCGATGGTTACTGCCTTACCCTTACGAGTCCGGGCGTTGTTCTTGGTGTGTTGACCACGAACTGGTAAACCACGACGGTGACGCATGCCACGGTAAGAACCAATTTCTTGGAGCCGCTTGATATTCATGGAAACTTCACGACGTAAGTCCCCTTCAACTTCGATGTTTTCAACTTGACCACGGACCTTTTCTTCTTGGTCCGGAGTTAAGTCACGAACACGAACATCTTCTGAAACACCGGCTGCTTCCAGGATCTTCTTAGCCCGGGAATCACCAATACCGTAAATATAAGTTAAGCCGACCACGATTCGCTTGTCACGAGGTAAATCGACACCTGCAATACGAGCCATTTAGTGCACCTCCATTCTAATTAATAAAATTACTTGCCTTGACGTTGCTTGTGCTTAGGGTTAGCAGAGCAGATAACCATAACACGTCCATGACGCTTAACGATCTTGCAGTGCTCGCACATCCGCTTGACTGATGGTCTTACTTTCATTCTTAATATCCTCCTAGAGAGTTTCTAGATTAACAATTATTACTTAAACCGGAACGTAATCCGACCCTTAGTCAAATCATATGGGGACATTTCAACCTTTACTCGGTCACCAGGCAAGATCTTGATGTAGTGCATCCGGATCTTCCCAGAAACGTGAGCAAGAATCTCCGCCCCATTTTCCAGTTCAACTTTAAACATCGCATTAGGCAGGGTTTCGGTAACCTTGCCCTCAACTTCAATCACATCGGCTTTTGCCACGAAACGGTTCCTCCTTGCTTAATCAAGAAATTACGTAAAAACGGTGGGAAGCAGACCACTTCCCACTGTCAGTTAGATAAACCTTGCCTAGTTTAGCATAATCCGCTCCCTATAGCAAGGTATCCCACCTAATTAAAGGTTATTGAGCACTTTCTTGACGTCTTCATAAACCTTATCGATGTCTTGTTGACCATCGATCGTGTGCAAAACACCTTTCTTTTGGTAGTAATCTACCAGTGGTGTGTTCAACTTAATGTTAACATCCAAACGATTCTTAACCGTTTCTGGCTTATCGTCATCACGTTGGTAGAAGTCGTGGCCGCCACAAACGTCACACGTTCCTTCAACCTTCGGTGCATTGTAAATCTTGTGATACGTTGCACCACAATTGCGACAAATAAACCGACCACTTAAACGTTCTACCAATACGTCAGGTTCGACATGAATATTGATAACTGCATCTAATTGCCGGTTGCTCTCAGCCAACATCTTATCCAGGGCATCCGCCTGATTAAGGTTACGAGGAAAGCCGTCAAGCATGAAGCCCTTCTTGGTATCATCCTGAGCTAACCGTTCCTTAACGATGCCGTTAGTAACTTCGTCAGGAACAAGTTCACCCTTATCGATGTACTTTTTAGCTTCAACTCCCATTGGCGTTTTATTTTTAATTGCCGCACGGAAGATATCCCCAGTTGAGATATGAGGAATATCGAAATCTTCCACAATCTTTTGAGCTTGGGTACCTTTACCAGCACCAGGCAACCCCATTAATACAAGGTTCATACTCATTTGCCATTTCCTCCTTCTGGTTCACGAATAAATCCAATATATTCACGCTTCATTGTTAACCCGTTTAATTGACGAATTACGTCTAAGGCAATCTGGACAATAATTAGCAAGCTCGTACCACCGAGCCCGATTGACTGACTGAGGTTCCAAACGTTACTTGCAATTAATGGAATTAACGAAATCAATCCCAAGAACAGTGAACCAACCGTACTTAAACGCATTAACAAACTAGAAACAAAGTCCTGGGTCCCTCGTCCGGGACGGACACCAGAGATATAAGAACCCTGCTTCTGCAGATTTTCTGCAAGCTTTTCCGGATTAACCTGAACAAAGGCGTAGAAAAAGGTAAATACAACAATCAACAATGTGTATAATGCAATTCCGGGTCCGGACTGCATGTTGAAAACCGTTGTTAAAACTTGATACCAAGTATCACCACCATGGCTTTGCTGGAAAGCCATTAAGATTGTTTGCGGAGTCGAAATAAAGGATCCAGCAAAGATAACTGGAATAACCCCGGAAACGTTGATCTTCAATGGTAGATAACTACTCGATGGTGAGGTAGTTGTTCGACGGGTATATTGAATTGGTAAACGACGTTCCGCTTGTTGAACCCAAGTTACAAACGCCACGATGATTATTAACGCTAAAATTACTAAGGCAATAAATCCAATTCCTGACCATAGGGCCGAACCAGATTCACCAGCAATTTGATCATCCCAAAGTTGTCTGATTCCACCAGGCATCTGAGCAACAATCCCAGCAAAGATCAGCATGGAGACACCATTACCGATACCACGTTCAGTAATCATATCACCCATCCAAGTGGCAAACATTGTTCCAGCAGTCAGAATTAAACCAATTGTCAAATATGTTTGCACATTCGGGTGATTAACCAACTTAATAGTACTTAACGCATTAAAACCAGCGGTAATTCCAATTGATTGGATAAAACCAAGAACAATTGTTAACCACCGGGTTGCTTGATTAAGTTTTCGCCGCCCTACTTCACCTTGTTTACTCCATTCAACAAACCGCGGGACAATGTCCATCTGCAGTAGCTGAACAACAATTTGCGCAGTGATGTACGGGGAAACCCCCATCGCGAATAATGAATAGTTTTCCAGTCCACCACCACTGAAGGTATTGAGGATCGATGCTAACCCGGTCGAGGAAATTTCCTGCAAAGCTGCAGCATTAACTCCCGGAACAGTGATAGCCGCCCCAATTCGATAAACAATCAACACAAATAATGTAAAGAGAATCTTCTTACGAATCTCTTTAACCTTAAGGGTGTTTATGACGGCTTTGAACAAATTACATCACCTCAGTTTTACCGCCCGCAGCTTCAATAGCAGAAACTGCAGAAGCAGAAAACTTGTTAGCCTTAACAGTTAACTTCTTTTCAAGCTTACCGCTACCAAGAACCTTAACACCGCTCTTCAAGTTCTTAACAACCCCATTTTCAACAAGAACTTGTGGGGTAACTTCAGTACCGTCATCGAACTTGTTCAGAGCAGTCAAGTTAACAATAGCGTATTCCTTACGGTTAATGTTGGTAAAACCACGCTTTGGAATTTGCCGGTAGAGTGGCATTTGGCCCCCTTCAAAACCAAGACGAGTCTTGCCGTGAGCCTTTTGCCCCTTAGTACCGCGTCCAGAAGTAAAACCATGACCGGATGAAAGGCCACGACCCTTACGAAGACGCTTTGAACGAGAACCTGCAGCAGGCTTCAATTCATTTAACTTCATTTGGTAGGCACCTCCTTATTATTTAATTTTAATTACTTAACTTCTTCGATTGAAACTAAGTGTGCAACTTTGAAAATTTGACCACGTGTTGCAGCGTTGTCTGGTAGAATGTTTGAGCTACCGATCTTGCCTAAACCCAGAGCCTTAACGGTCTTACGTTGGGTAGGTTCACGGTGGGCAACACTGTGGATTAAGGTAACTTTAACTTTAGCCAAATTCATGCCCTCCTTATTCTGCCAAGTGATCTACTGAAACACCACGAAGCTTAGCAACTTCTTCGGCGCTCTTCAATTGCTTCAGGCCTTCAAATGTTGCCCGAACAACGTTAACAGGAGTGTTAGAACCGAGACGCTTGGAAGTAACATCGGCAACACCGGCGAGGTCCATAACGTTACGTACCGCACCACCGGCAGCAACCCCAGAACCTTCAACGGCTGGCTTCAACATAATCTTTCCACCGCCGTAAGTACCGATAACTTCGTGTGGAATAGTAGTACCAACGATTGGAACAGTGATCAGGCTCTTTTCAGCAGCAGCTTGGGCCTTACGAATAGCTTCAGGAACTTCTTGAGCCTTACCAGTACCAAAGCCAACGTGGCCCTTACGATCGCCGACGATAACTAATGCAGCGAAACGCATCCGACGACCACCCTTAACAACCTTAGTAATACGGTTGATGGCAACAACTTGATCGTCTAAGTCCAACTTTGCTGGATCAATGTATTCTGATGATGTCATTGCAGGTTATTCCTCCTTTTCTTTAGAATTTAAGTCCGTTTTCACGAGCAGCTTCAGCTAAAGCTTGAACACGTCCGTGGTACAGGTAACCACCACGGTCGAAAACAACATTAGTAATGTTCTTAGCAGCAGCGCGCTTAGCAATTAAAGCACCAACACCACTAGCTTGTTCAGTCTTAGTCTTACCACTTACTTCGCTGTCGTTTGTGGAGGCACTTGCGAGCGTCACACCCTTTACGTCATCAATTAATTGAGCGTAAATGTTTTTGTTTGAACGGTAAACACTTAAGCGTGGGCGCTCCGCAGTACCAGAAATCTTACCGCGAACGCGCATGTGACGGCGTTGACGGATCTTGTTCTTATCTGGTTTAGAAATCACAACAGTCACCTCTTATTAAATAGTTTGTTTTTATTATTAGACGGCTAACTAATCTACTTAACAGATTACTTACCAGTCTTACCTTCCTTACGGATGATGTGTTCGTTTTCATAACGAATACCCTTACCCTTGTATGGTTCAGGTGAACGAACGGAACGAACTTGGGCAGCAAAATCACCAAGGTGTTCCTTATTGATAGAACTTAGTTCAATGGTTGTGTTGTCAGGAACCTTGATATCAATATCATCAGGCTTGTCAATCTCAACTGGGTTAGAGTAACCAACAGTCAGGATCAGCTTTTGACCCTTAAATTGAGCACGGTAACCAACACCGACCAACTTAAGAACCTTCTTGTAACCATTAACAACACCTTCAACCATGTTGTTAATGTTAGCCCGGGTGGTACCGTGAATCATCTTCAACTTGTTAGTATCTTCATCACGGTCAAACTTAACAACGTTGTCAGCGACAGTCATCTTAATCAAAGGTGAGATTTCGCGAGACAAAGTACCCTTTGGACCCTTAACAGTTACGACGTTACCATCTTGGGAAACTTCAACGCCCTTTGGTAAGTCAATTTCCTTGTAACCAATACGACTCATGCGTGCACCTCCTAACTATATATAATTTATTACCAAACGTAAGCGATAACTTCGCCACCAATGTTCTTGGCACGAGCTACCTTGTCAGTTACAACGCCTTCAGATGTTGAGATAATCGCAATACCTAATCCGTTAAGAACCTTTGGCACAGCATCAGCCTTGACATAGGTCCGCAGCCCTGGCTTGGAAATACGCTTTAAGCCGGAAATAACCCGTTGACCATCTTTGCCGTATTTCAAGAACACACGGATGATGCCTTGCTTGTTATCGTCAACATATTCAACATCGCGAATGAAACCTTCGTTCTTCAAGATTTCGGCGATGTCCTTCTTCATCTTTGATGCAGGAGCCTCAACTGATTCGTGTTGCGCCATGTTGGCATTACGAATCCGTGTTAAGAAATCTGCAATTGGATCACTCATAGACATCGATGTTTTCCTCCTTTTGTCGGTGATTTGTTTACCAGCTAGCCTTCTTTAAACCAGGAATTTGTCCCTTGTGGGCAAGTTCACGTAAGCAAATCCGGCATAGGTGGAATTTACGGTAAACTGAGTGCGGACGTCCACAACGTGCACAACGCGTGTATTCACGACTTGAGAACTTAGCTGGACGGTTGCACTTAGCAATCATTGATTTTTTAGCCAATTTGTGGAACCTCCTTTATTTAGCAAATGGCATGCCGAGTTTGGCAAGTAATTCATGTGATTCTTCATCACTTTCAGCAGTAGTAACGATAACTACGTCTAAGCCCCGGACACGGTTAACCTTATCGTAATCAATTTCTGGGAAAATTAATTGTTCACGAATGCCGAGAGTGTAGTTACCACGACCATCGAAGGCCTTGTTGCTTACACCGTGGAAGTCACGAACCCGTGGCAGAGCCACGTTGATCAACTTATCCAAGAAATCATACATCCGTTCACCACGTAAGGTTACCTTAGCACCAATTGGCATTCCTTCACGAAGACGGAAACCGGCGATTGACTTCTTAGCCTTAGTAATTAGAGGCTTTTGACCGGCGATCAGGCCAAGTTCTTCAACGGCTTCATCCAAGTTCTTGGAATTAGTGGTAGCGTCACCAACACCCATGTTCAAGACAATCTTGTCAACCTTTGGTGCTTGCATTACTGAAGAGTAGTTAAACTTTTCAATCAAAGCGGGACGAATTTCGCTTTCGTATTTAGCTTTTAAACGGTTTTCCATTGGTAGTTATTCCTCCTTTCCTCAATTAGTCAAGAGTCTTGCCAGACTTCTTAGCAAAACGAACCTTCTTGCCATCAACGAACTTGAAACCAACACGGGTTGGTTCGTTGGTAGAAGGATCAATCAGCATAACGTTTGAAGCACTAATAGCAGCTTCCGTATCGATAACGCCACCATTTGGATTAGCGTTACTTGGCTTTTGGTGTTTCTTTACCTTGTTAATGCCTTCAACGATAACACGGTTTTGGGCAGCGAAAATCTTCTTAACGTTACCTTCCTTACCCTTGTCCTTACCGGCGATAACGCGAACTTTGTCACCTGTTTTAATGAACATGTTGATTGTGCACCTCCTTATTTTTGGTTAAATCTTACAGAACTTCTGGAGCCAGAGAAACGATCTTCATGAAGTCATCGCCACGAAGTTCACGAGCGATTGGTCCAAAAATACGGGTACCCTTAGGGCTCTTATCGTTGTTGATCAGAACAGCGGCGTTTTCATCAAACTTAATGTAAGAGCCGTCCTTACGGTGCAGACCATGCTTAGTCCGTACTACGACCGCCTTAACAACGTCACCTTTCTTAACAACGCCACCTGGTGTTGCCTGCTTTACAGTAGCAACAATAATGTCACCAATATTACCAGTCTTAACCCGGGAACCACCCAAGATCTTGATAACAAGGATTTCACGGGCACCAGAGTTATCAGCGACCTTCAACCGACTTTCCTGTTGAATCACGGTTAATGTCCTCCTTCCATTTACAAATAAGAATTAGAATACGAATTTTAGAGTTATCTGCTAATTAAAGGGTAGCAGCCTTTTCGACAATCTTTACAAGACGGAAACGCTTCTTAGCTGACAGTGGCCGAGTTTCCATGATTTGTACAGTGTCGCCGGTCTTTGCTTCGTTGTTTTCATCGTGGGCGTAGTACTTCTTTGAGTACTTAACACGCTTGCCGTAGATTGGGGCACTCTTGTAAGTGTCAATCACAACAGTGATGGTCTTGTCCATCTTGTCAGAAACAACGCGGCCTTGATAAACCTTACGTGCATTACGTTCTTCACTCATGCGCTAATCCTCCTTTTCGTATTCTTATTTGTTTAATTCTTGTTGACGAAGAACTGTCTTAACCCGTGCAATGTCCTTACGTACTTGCTTCAGACTTGCAGTGTTTTCCAATTGACCAGTAGCTAATTGGAAACGTAAGTTAAACAATTGTTCCTTCAATTCCTTTTCACGGTCAAGTAGCTTGTCAGTGGTTAATCCATTCAGTTCTTGTACGTAATCTTTACTTTTCATTAGATTGTCCACCTACTTCCTCACGTTGTACGATCTTAGTGCGAACTGGCAACTTGTGACCGGCAAGACGTAAAGCTTCGCGAGCGACTTCTTCAGAAACGCCCCCTACTTCGAACATTACCTTGCCGCGCTTAACTGGTGCAACCCATCCTTCAGGAGCACCCTTACCATTACCCATCCGGACACCAACACCTTTGCTGGTGTAAGAAAGTTGAGGGAAGATCTTAATCCAAACCTTCCCGCCACGCTTCATGTAACGGGTAATTGCGATACGGGCAGCTTCGATTTGCCGGTTACTGATCCAGTGAGAATCAAGTGCTTGCAGACCGAAATCACCAAAGGCAACAGTCTTACCACCCTTAGCTTCACCACGCATGTGGCCACGTTGAACCTTACGGTGCTTTACTCGCTTTGGTACTAGCATGTTTTACTTCCCTCCTTCTTCATCATCGTTAGCGGTCTTCTTGGCAGGAAGAACTTCACCACGATAGATCCAAGTCTTAACACCCAGAACACCGTAAGTAGTATGTGCTTCATCCCAAGAATAATCAATATCAGCACGAAGAGTGTGCAAAGGAACAGTACCATCAGAGTATGATTCAACCCTTGACATGTCAGCACCATTCAAACGACCAGCAACCTGGGTCTTAACACCCTTTGCACCAGCACGCATTGCACGTTGCATAGCTCCACGCATTGCACGACGGAAAGCAATACGAGCTTCTAGTTGACGAGCAATGCTTTCACCAACAAGGTGAGCATCCAAGTCTGGCTTCTTGATTTCCACAATATTGATGTGAACACGCTTGCCAGTTAACTTGTTTAATTCCTTACGAAGTGCTTCAACTTCTGAACCACCTTTACCAATTACCATTCCTGGCTTGGCAGTGTGAATTGAAACGTTGACGCGGTTTGCGGCACGTTCAATTTCAACGGTTGATACAGAGGCATCAGCAAGTCGCTTTTCAAAGTACTTACGGATCCGAAGGTCTTCGTTCAGGTAGTTAGCAAAGTCCTTATCAGCGTACCACTTTGCAGTCCAATCACGAATGACTCCAACACGAAAACCATTAGGATTGATCTTTTGACCCACTATTCATTCCTCCTATCGTTCTGTAACAACCACTGTAATGTGACTAGTCCGCTTGTTAATTGGCGAAGCAGAACCCTTTGCACGTGGACGGAACCGCTTCAGGGTTGGTCCTTCGTTTGCATAGGCTTCACTTACAACCAAAGAAGCACGATCTAAATCAAAGTTGTTTTCAGCGTTTGCAACAGCAGAACTTAATACTTTTTGAACGTCTGAAGCGGCACCACGGTTGGTGAACTTCAGAATAGCAAATGCTTCAGCAACGCTCTTGCCGCGAATTGCGTCTAAAACAAGACGAACCTTACGTGCAGGCACGCGAACCATTTTAGCGGTTGCCTTAGCTGATGTAATGTTTTCAGCCATTTATTAATTCACCCTCCTTACTTAGTAGTAGTACCAGTCTTCTTGTCATCAGTTGCGTGACCGTGGAAAGTACGAGTTGGGACAAATTCACCCAACTTGTGACCTACCATGTCTTCTTGTACGTAAACTGGTACGTGCTTCCGACCATTGTAAACTGCAAAGGTGTAACCAATGAAGCTTGGGAAAATGGTTGAACGACGTGACCAGGTCTTGATGACTGTCTTCTTTTCAGAACCTTCTTGAGCCTTAACCTTCTTCAGTAATGAAGCATCAGCGAAAGGTCCCTTCTTCAAACTACGAGCCATTTAGTGTACCTCCTCTCGGGTATTAGACGTAAATTATTAACGAGTATGTGGACCGCGCTTCCGACCACGAACAATGAACTTGTTTGAACGAGCCCTGTGTGAACGGGTCTTCTTACCAACAGTCTTCTTACCCCATGGAGACAGAGGAGATGGTAAACCAACTGGTTGCTTACCTTCACCACCACCATGTGGGTGATCATTAGGGTTCATTACAGAACCACGAACATGTGGACGCTGACCAGCGTAACGGGTCCGACCAGCCTTACCCTTGATTAAGAGGGCGTGTTCGTCGTTACCAACAGTACCGATGGTTGCCCGGCAAGTTGCCAGAACCATCCGTACTTCACCAGATGAAAGGCGTACCAGAACGTACTTTTCATCCTTACCAAGTAATTGAGCAGAGGCACCTGCTGAACGAGCAAGTTGACCACCCTTACCTGGCTTTAATTCAATGTTGTGGATAATAGTACCAACTGGAATATTCTTCAATGGAAGAGCGTTACCAACTTTGATATCTGCATCTGGACCAGATTGAACAGTCATGCCAACCTTCAAGCCCTTTGGAGCGATGATGTATGACTTAGTACCATCAGCGTAACCAAGCAAAGCAATGTTGGCAGTCCGGTTTGGATCATATTCGATAGCCTTAACGGTTGCAGGAACATCATCCTTGATCCGCTTGAAGTCAATGATCCGGTATTGACGCTTAACACCACCACCACGGTGACGAACAGTAATGTGACCATAACTGTTCCGGCCGGCTGTGTGCTTTAATGGAGCCAATAATGACTTTTCCGGTGTGTTCTTCGTAATATCAGCGAAGTCATAACCGTTCATGTTCCGGCGACCGTTAGTGGTAGGTTTGTACTTACGAATTCCCACTATGTTTTCCTCCTTTTTTTAATGATTATTTTTCACTGTCATCGTTAAACAGTTTAATTTCATTTGAATCGGCAGAAAGAGTAACGATTGCCTTGCGACGACGCTTAGTGTAGCCGACGTAACGGCCTTGACGTTTCTTCTTACCCTTAACGTTCATGATGTTTACCTTAACAACCTTAACGCCGAAAACTTCTTCAACGGCATTTTTGACTTGTGTCTTGGTTGCTCGTAAATCAACATCAAAAGTGTAACGCTTGTTGTCCATGCCAGCCATTGAAGCTTCAGTAACTACAGGACGTAAAATAATATCGCGTGCTTCCATTATGCGAGCACCTCCTCTACTTGAGAAAGAGCTGACTTAGTAATAACAATCTTTTGTGCGTCAGCAACGTTTAAGATGTTAACACCAGCAGGAGTAACAACAGTTGCGTTAGCAAGGTTGCGTGCAGATAAAGCAGCGTTCTTGTCATCGTCAGTTACGACAACCAGTGCCTTTTCAGCAACCTTCAAGTTGTTCATTACACCAGCAAATTCCTTGGTCTTTGGAGCATCAAAGTTCAATGCATCAACAACAACTAATGCGTTGTCCAGGACCTTTTGGGAAAGTGCTGACTTGATAGCAAGTTGACGAACCTTACGAGGAAGGTTGTACTTGTAAGAACGAGGGGTAGGTCCGAGGACGATCCCACCGCCACGGAATTGTGGTGCCCGGATAGAACCTTGACGAGCACGACCAGTTCCCTTTTGACGCCATGGCTTCTTACCACCACCGCTAACAGCAGAGCGGTTCTTTACGGCGTGAGTACCTTGACGCAGGGAAGCACGTTGACGCAAGATAGCATCAAATTCAGCATTTTGATTTGGTTCGATACCAAAAACATCAGCATTCAATTCGATAGTGCCGTTTTGGCTACCATCTTGCTTGTACAGATTAACGCTAGTCATTATTTACTTCCTCCTTTCTTATTATTTGTTGTGTTGCTTGCTCAGGCTCTTCTTAGTGTTAGCCTTCACAGAGTTCTTAATAGTAACGTATGACTTATTAGCACCAGGAACGTTACCCTTGATGAGTAATACATTGTTATCTAAGTCAACCTTAACAACTCGTAAGTGTTGCATAGTAACAGTCTTGTTACCCATCCGGCCAGGGAGCTTCATACCCTTGAATACACGGTTAATGATGGCACCCAATGAACCTGGACGACGGTGGTAACGAGAACCGTGAGCCATAGGTCCACGTGATTGGTTATCCTTGTGGATGTTACCTTGGTAACCATGACCCTTGGTAGTACCCGTAACGTCGACAGTTTCACCTTCGTTGAAGATATCAGCCTTAACTTCGTCTCCAACCTTGATGTCATCCCCTAATTCAGCGTCACGGATTTCACCGATGAAGCGCTTAGGGGTCGTATTTGCTTTTGCTGCATGACCTTGTTCAGGCTTGTTACTCAAGATTTCACGCTTGTCATCAAAGCCAAGTTGAACAGCGTTGTAACCATCGTTTTCAACAGTCTTAATTTGCATAACAACGTTTGGTGTTACATCAATAACAGTAACTGGAACCAATTCACCATTGTCAGTGAAGACTTGAGTCATTCCAACCTTTTTACCTAAGATTCCTTTGGCCATGAGTACACCTCCAATTTCAATGTTTTAGTTTGTTCTTTTATATAGTAGAAAATAATTACAATTTGATTTCGATGTCAACACCACTTGGCAGGTCGAGCTTCATTAATGAGTCAACAGTCTTTGGTGTTGGATCAATGATGTCGATCAAACGCTTGTGAGTCCGCATTTCAAATTGTTCCCGCGACTTCTTGAATTTGTGTGGTGAACGGATAACAGTGTAGAGAGTCCGTTCAGTTGGTAACGGGATTGGACCTGAGATTTGAGCACCTGTCCGCTTAGCGGTATCAACGATCTTATCAGCAGATTGGTCGAGGATACGGTGTTCATAAGCCTTTAACCGAATACGAATCTTTTGTTTTGCCATTATGTTCCCTCCTTCGTCAGATTTAAAATTTGACTAGCTCCGCGGAAATTACCGCCACATCCTGTGGCAAAGCGGCCGGGTGTGTCGCAACCTTCCGCATCATCGCTTCGCAGCTTAAACCGCTATGGGGGTAGGGCAAATCTACCTCCAACGCTCAAGCACCTATCCATAATACTAAAGAATCGCCGTCATATCAAGTGTTTAAATCGATTATTTTTGAATGAAATTATTTTGTAATAGAAAATGGTTTCTTTTTTAAACCTAAAAAGGGGGTGAGAAAAAACTACAATTTTTCTCACCCCCTTTTTGTATTTCTAGAATATTACATAGTAATCGCGGAAAAAAAGCACGCTCCTAGTGTCTAGTTACGGACAATCGCCGGCCCGTAACGTGCCAACGATCGTCCTATACTAGCCATACGGAGCGCTCTGAAGCTTTTTTCCCAGCTTCCTAAACATTAGATACTATTTTGAGTTGCCCGTGCAAGGTCCTCGACCAAACTGACTCCGGAAGCGTAATTACGATTATTACGGGTATAAATAGCAATTATATAGCTTTCTTGACCATTTGGAACATAACCAATACTGTGAACTTCCCATTTGCCATTGTCACTGGCGGGGCGCCAGCCGTTTTTAAGATAGTATTCACTCTTTCCGGTTGAAATTCCCCACTGCTGGCTGATTGCAACTTCTCCCATCAGTTTCTTGATATAGGCCCGTGATGAGTCACTCAAGTAGTTGGCAGGTGAGTTACAGTAGATCATCCGTAACAGTTTCAATTGGTCGCTTGGGACGGTTAATGTGGTCCCCCACCATGACGAAGCGGTGGTGTTATCCATCCCCAAATCCTGGTATAGGGACTGGAGTGAGAGCATCCCGCCCAAGTAATTTTCCAGAATCGTCGTAGTCGCATCATTATCACTATAACGAATCATTCGTTCCGTAAGCTCTCGCTGGGTCGCGTTAAGCTGGCCACCCGTTTCCTTTAACAGGAGCGCTAGAACAGCTACTTTGACAGTGCTGGCCGTTTCGTAGCGAAAAGACGGCGCATTAGTGGTTGCCAGGACTTCATCGTCATTTACAAATTGAATAGCAACTGCCGCCTGGTTTCCGCACTTAGCCATTACCCTTTGCCACGCGGTCGTCAGCTTTTCTTTATCCAACTTCTTCACCCCTTTTTCTTACTCTTCGGTCAAACTACGAATCTTCTTGACAAAGAAGAACAGCAAAATACCAAACGCAATGCTAGTCGTCCCAATTGTCAGGAAGTAAGGCACCTCGGTAGCTGACGAGTAGAACTTAACAATCTGTGCGTTAACCGCTTGCCCAGCAGCGTCAGCTAGGAAGTACATACTCATCATCTGCGACTTAAATGCTTGTGGGGCTAATGAGCTGGTAATCGATAGGCCAACTGGCGAAAGAGTAACTTCGCCAAGTTCAACAATGAACCAAGAACCCACCAGCCAGAATGGTGATACCCGTCCGGCAGTAGTACCATGAATTAATCCTGGTAAGGCCATAAAGGCATAGGATAATCCAGCAAAGACAAGGGCGAGGGCAAACATTGCCGGTGCACTTGGCCGTTTTTTGAGGTGGTCCCATAAAACGGCAAACAGTGGTGTTAAGATCATCATGAATAATGGATTAAGCGTCTGGAAATTGGCGGCGGCAAAATGCCAGCTCCCAATATGAAGAACCGTCCGTTGAGCAGCAAACAGCGCAAGGACAACTGAACCAGATTCATCAATTATCCAGAAAATAACCGCCGCAAAGAATAATGGAATATAAGCCCGCACACGAGCCCGTTCAATCTTGGTAACTTTCTTGGAATGGAGCATCAAAACAAAGTAGTAAATTGGCAGTAAAATAGCAACAATCGTAATCAACATGATGACGTTTGCAATGGTCAATTTACCGGCTAACCCCATAACACCAAGAATGATTGCTAGCAATACAACACCACAAACCGTCTTGTTAATTACCGGGCGACCTTGTCCCGCCTTCAGTGGATCTTCAGGCTTAAGACTTACTGACGGCAAGTATTTACGACCGTCAATTAGGTACTGGACTAACCCAAAGAACATTCCAACAGCTGCCAAAGAAAAGCCGGCATGGAAATTCATCTGTCCATGAAAAAGTCCTAGACCAAAACCATCCGCCGCCCACGGTACTGCCCATGGTGCCACGGCAGCTCCCAAGTTGATTCCAAAAAGATATAAGGAGAATCCGGATGCCCGCCGGCTATCTTCATCACTGTAAAGACTACCGACCATTTCAGAAACGTTGGGCTTCAGTAAGCCGGTCCCCATAACAATCAATGCAATTGAGGCAAACAATCCCCACCGACCAAAGGGGAGCGAAAGGGCAATGTGACCAAACATGATCAAAACACCACCATAAAAGACTGTTCGCCGGGATCCCCAAATATGGTCCGAAAGCCAACCGCCAATTACGCTGGACAAATAAACCAGCGAGCCGTAAATCGACATGATTGAGGCAGCGGTTACCTGGTTAAAGCCTAAACCACCCTTTGTGACAGCATAGTACATATAAAATATCAGGATTGCCCGCATTCCATAGTAACTAAACCGTTCCCACATTTCAGTAAAGAACAGGGTCGATAATCCACGAGGCTGTCCAAAAAATGCGGTGTCAATGTTTCTTTGTCTTCCCATTTACTACGACACCTCCAGGAAATCTTGAACATTATTAGCAGGATTAAAAGCAAATAATATTTTTGTAATGTTTTTATTATAAAATTTCAAAGTTATTAAAGTCAATTTCGTTTGACGATTCTTGTTTTACAGTGCAACAAAAACCGCAATTTATCTGCTCTCCTTCTTAACAATATTAATGGAAGTGTTAAGTGGCGGTTTAAGATAATCACTATTTATTCATGATTAGTTAACTTCCATCAAATATTTTAAAAGTAAAAAGGACCGGGAAAAAGCGAAGTTTCCCCGTCCCTTGGCGAAATCATTTATAGTGATCTGCTTAGTTAGTTCTTGGTAGGATTATAAATGCTGCCGACGTGGCATCAAAATGTTTAGGATAATGGCGGTAATTGCCGCAATAGCAATTGGTGAACCGAGTAAGTACTGAAGCATCTGGGGAGATGCATTAAGAACATGTTTCGGTAGCAAGACCAGCGCAATTGTTAGGATAATTGGCAGACCAATAACATAAATATCACTTTCACCAGTCTGCAAATTCCGGATAACGTTTAACCCGTTTAACATGATGGTAACCGTGATAATTGCAAAGACACCACCAATCACCGGTGCCGGAATTGCCGCCAAAAATGCGGATAATTTTGTAAAGAAGCCCAGTACAATAAACCAGCACCCGGCAGAAATGAAAGCCCGTTTACTGGCAACCCCAGTAATTGAGATAATCCCCGCATTTGTTGAGTAGCCAGTAACTGGCGTGGTCCCACTAAAAGCCGCAATCAAGCAACTAAGCCCTTCGCCGACAATCCCGTGATTCCACTGTCTCTTAGTAATTTTGTGGTTCGTTACCGCGCCCATTGCAAACCATGTTCCCGTGGTTTCCGTGGTCAGGATGGCGTAGATAATAATGAAGGTGAAAATCGCGGTCATATTGAAATGGATTCCCCAGTGTAACATTGTTCGTTGAGGTAAGCTAAACCACGGGGATACGGCAACGGAATGCCAATCAAAGCGTCCCATGCTAGCACTCATTGCCGTTCCGACCAACAAGGCAATGACGATTGAGCCGGCCTTGAACAGCTTTTGCACGCGGGGAAAGCGAATACTAATTCCAACGCAAATTAATAAGGTTACCGCGGTTACCGTTGCTAGTTCCATGTTCTGGTAAACATTTCCCTGGGCCTCAAAGATGTTATCATTGAGGGCCGACGGAATTAGCGAGAGGCCAACACAGGTAATAATTGTTCCACCCACTACTGCTGGCACAAGATAGTTAATGATCTTTTGAAAAACACCACTCAAGCCAAGAATAATCAGCAGGAAGGCACCAATAACTAATGAGCCTAACAAAGTTGCCATCCCGCTTCCTTTTAACCCACCACTAGCAAGGACAACACCCGCCGCAGCACTCAGGGGAACGAAAGAGGGACCTTGGGAAACCGGCATCTTCATAAAAATTCCCGTTTGTAGGATGGTCCCAATTCCCGCAGCTAAGAAAGTTGCTTGCAGGAGACCGGTTGAGTCGGCCGCGCCCATGGAGAGCATCCCCGCCAAAATAATCGGTGGCACATACACATCCATTGCTAATACATGTTGCAAACCCAACAGGGTCGCCTCGGTAAGTGAGATTTTATCATCTGGGCCAAACATTAGTTGTGCTTTTTCTTCCATTTCCTAATTACTCCTCATTACTTTAATATATTTCATAGGATAACACGAACTATATTGCATGTAAAGAATTAAAAAGTTCGTTAAAACGTTTAACTTAGGACGCATTAGGAAACCCAAACAAAAAAGGAGACTCAGTATCCGGACAAAACGGATACTGAGTCCCCTTTATCTACCAAAAGCATCAGCAATTACTATCCTTTTGGCAATTCATTAAAAATTAGTTGTTGTTACCATTCTTCTTGATGATGTCTTCTTGGATAGACTTAGGAACAGCTGAGTAGTGATCGAAAGTCATCGTGAAGGTACCACGACCTTGCGTAGCAGAACGCAGGGCGGTAGCGTAACCAAACATTTCAGACAGTGGAACAAATGAGTGAATCAGTTGAGCGTTACCACGTTCTTCCATCCCATCGATCGTCCCACGACGAGCAGTAACTTGACCCATAACATCACCCATGTTGTCTTCTGGGACAACGATATCAACCTTCATGATTGGTTCAAGGATGACTGGGTCCGCCTTCTTAGCAGCATTCTTCAAAGCGAGGGATGCGGCAACCTTGAAGGCCGCTTCACTAGAGTCGACTTCGTGGTAACTACCATCGTAGAGCTTAGCGTGCATGTCAACAAGTGGGTAGCCCGCAAGAACACCGTTTTGCATAGCTTCCTTCAATCCTTGTTCAACAGCAGGGATAAATTCACGCGGAACAACCCCACCGACAATGGCATCTTCGAATTCGAAGCCCTTACCTTCTTCAAGTGGTGTGAATTCGATCCATACATCACCGTATTGACCTTTACCACCAGATTGACGAACGAACTTACCTTGGGCACTTGCTTGCTTAGTAAATGCTTCACGGTAGGATACTTGTGGCTTACCAACCTTAACTTCAGCGTGGAATTCACGACGCAGACGTTCAACAATGATGTCTAGGTGAAGTTCACCCATTCCGGCAATCAGAGTTTCACCAGTTTCAGGGTTAGTTTCAGCCTTGAACGTTGGGTCTTCTTCAGCCAGCTTTTGCAGACCCTTGTCCATCTTATCTTGGTCAGCCTTGGACTTAGGTTCAACAGAAACTTGGATAACTGGGTCAGGGAAGTCCATGGATTCAAGTTGCAGTGGGTGGTCAGAATCGGTCAAAGAGTCACCGGTAGTGGTGTTCTTCAGACCGATAGCAGCAGCAATATCACCAGAGAATACTTCTGGGATTTCGTGTTGTTGGTTAGAGTGCATTTGCAGCAAACGACCAATCCGCTCACGCTTGTCCTTCGTAGCGTTCAGAACGTAGGAACCAGATTGCAGAGAACCAGTGTAAACCCGTAAGAAAGTTAGACGACCAACGAATGGGTCGGTAGCAATCTTAAATGCCAAAGCAGCGAATGGCTTGTCGTCACCAGCAGTTAATTCAACTTCATTACCATCAGCATCGTGAGCAACGAAGGGCTTAACATCCAGTGGTGATGGCAGGTAGTCGATAACGGCATCAAGCATCATCTGGATACCCTTATCCTTGTAAGCTGAACCAGCCAGTACAGGGAAGAGCTTTTCTTCCAGAGTCCCCTTACGGATAGCAGCCTTGATTTCATCAACGGAAATATCTTCACCTTCAAGGTACTTTTCCATGATGTTGTCGTCAATGTCGGCCAGGGTTTCAATCATGGCTTCGTGACGCTTTTGAGCTTCATCCTTCATGTCATCCGGAATATCATCAGTATCCCAGTGAGTACCAAGTTTATCTTCATCGTAAACGTAAGCAACCATCTTAACCAGGTCAATTACCCCAACGAAGGAGTCTTCGGCACCAATTGGCATTTGGATTGGCAGTGGGGTAACGTTCAGACGGTCCTTGATCGTTTGAACGGAGTAGTCAAAGTTAGCACCCACCTTGTCCATCTTGTTAGCAAAAACAATCCGGGGAACGTTGAATTGGTCAGCTTGACGCCAAACAGTTTCAGTCTGTGGTTCAACACCGGCTTGGGCATCAAGAACCGTTACGGCACCATCAAGCACCCGCAATGCACGTTCAACTTCGACAGTGAAGTCCACGTGTCCTGGGGTATCAATAATGTTAATCCGGTGATCCTTCCAAACGGCCGTGGTGGCAGCGGAAGTGATAGTGATACCACGTTCCTTTTCTTCATCCATCCAGTCCATTTGTGAAGCACCATCGTGAGTTTCACCAATCTTGTGAATCTTACCAGTGTAGTAAAGAATCCGCTCAGTAGCAGTCGTCTTACCGGCATCGATGTGGGCCATGATACCAATGTTACGAGTCTTAGCGAGTGGGTATTCACGTTTATTAGCCATCTTAAGAATGTATCTCCTTCCAAAATATGGTTATTATGAATAATTTCGTCATTTTTAGAAAAAGGGATGACGGTTATTAATCAACTACGTCACCCCTTTTTCGACCAGTTAAGCGACTGGTCTCAATTGACAGTGATTACCAGCGGTAGTGTGCGAATGCACGGTTGGCTTCTGCCATCCGGTGCGTATCTTCACGCTTCTTAACTGAAGCACCTGTGTTGTTAGAAGCATCAATGATTTCACGTGCCAGACGTTCAACCATGGTGTGTTCCCCACGCAAACGTGCGTATTGAACAATCCAACGAAGGCCTAAAGTAGTCCGCCGTTCTGGACGAACTTCGATTGGAACTTGGTAGTTAGAACCACCAACACGCCGTGCCTTGACTTCCAGTACCGGCATAACGTTGTCCATCGCCTGTTGGAATACTTCAACTGGATCATTGCCAGTTTCTTCCTTAATTTGATCAAAAGCTGCGTACAAAATCTTTGTAGCAGTTCCGCGCTTACCATCAATCATCAAGTGGTCAATCAGGCTGGTAACCAGCTTTGAGTTGTACATTGGATCCGGTAAGATTTCACGCTTTTGTACATGTCCTTTACGTGGCATTACTTAACTCCTCCTTATAAATTACTTCTTCTTCGGCTTCTTGGCACCGTACTTGGACCGTGATTGCATCCGGCCTTCAACACCAGCGGTATCGAGTGTACCACGGATGATGTGGTAACGAACCCCTGGTAAGTCCTTAACACGACCACCACGAATTAAAACAACGGAGTGTTCTTGGAGGTTGTGACCGATACCTGGAATGTAAGCAGTAACTTCAATCAGGTTGGAAAGACGTACACGAGCGTACTTCCGCAGAGCTGAGTTTGGCTTCTTAGGAGTCATCGTCCCGACACGGGTAGCAACCCCACGTTTTTGTGGAGAAGGTGTCTTAACTTCTTCTTTCTTGAAAGTGTTGTAAACATAACCAAGAGCTGGTGACTTTGACTTGCCCTTGTGGCTCTTCCGGCCTTTACGTACCAATTGGTTAATGGTTGGCATAATTTTTCCCCTTCCTTAATTTAAGTCCACACATCCAGGTGGTTCTTTTTAATGAATAAAAAAAGTGCTGGATGAATATTAGATTAGTGTGCCTTCGTTGACGCATTCGTCTGCCCAACGACAGACACTCGTTGCTAAAAAAGCACCTTAAATAGAGTATCACGACCAAAATAGAATGTCAATGAACGGCGGATAGTTATTTTAGGTTAATTGGGCCTTTTTCCCGTTCTTTATAGGTAGGGAGGTGCTTATTTTGTTTTTCACCAGCTACTATTTTCTTATCGGAACCGTTCTCGCCTCGTTTGCCGCCCTTTGTGGTCAACGGATTGGCAACCAGCAGTGCCCCTGGGCTCCTCCACGATCCTATTGTGACGCCTGCCATATCCGCCTGAGATGGTGGCAGCTCATTCCCATCCTTGGTTACCTCATTCAAGGTGGTCACTGTCATTATTGTCGTCAGCCGATTCCCGTCTTTTTCCCCCTCAGCGAACTGCTGGCGGGTACCGCGGCCGCTTTACTCTGTGGCCCCGGCCTTGGTGATTCAGCTGCTTTTTTTATAGTGATTACTACCCTCGTCGGCTTAGCTAGCAACGATTTCTTTTATCAGTTTATCTACCCCGTTGGCCTACTGGGTCTGTTTCCCCTTTTCTTTTGTACCCATCACCAGAACTGGACATGGGAAAATATGATTGCATCGGCTCTGCTACTCCTGTTTCTAGCTTGCTGTTGTCTGACTAGTTATCTAGGAATTGGAGACGGCGAATTTCTCCTGGTCGTAACTTTCACTATTGGTTGGTACCCCACCCTTTACGTCATCATGCTTGGGTCCTTTTTCACGCTCCTACTCACCCTGCGAATGCCAATTAAAGAAAAGATTCCCTTTATACCTGGGCTGGCTGCCGCCCTCGCGATGGTTCTGATTCTACTTAAAAATGAAATTATATAAAAAAGGGGCTCTAGTATTCGGATTTTCCGAACACTAAAGCCGATCCCTTCTAAAAACTTACTTCGCGTCGACGGGGGTTAGGCCTATTTCACTTTGAAAAACGAACTAGCAAGCTAGTTCTGTCTTATTCCCGTCATTTATTTCTTTGAATCGTCCTTAACCGTTACGATAAAAAGGTTGTGACCAAAATTGGCCAGATTTTCAATGTTCTGAAGTAACAAAAGCAGCCAAGAAAAGGCTAGGCCAAATTCCAAAAGCTCAAACGCCGTTAATGATAGGTAATCAGTCAGTTTAAAAACGATGTACTCCACGCCCATTACCACACCTAACGTATAGGACAGGGTTAAGAACTGCTTGGTAACCCGCGGCAGAATCCACCGGAGGGCAACGATGAGGATTAGGATGATGTAAACCAGCCACATCGAGATCCGGTCATGGAGAATGTGAAACTGCGGGTCATTCGGAAAGAGGCCAATCGAGGCGATGCACGCGGAAAGTGCATAGAGAAGCCAACGCAAAATCAGAATCCGCCGTCCCTTAAAGTTCTTTTGAAGGTTAACAAACAGGTAGTCCACCAGGGTCAACATCAACGCCCCAGAGAAAATCAAGGTTACGTTGAACTGAAAATTAGCAGAATTCTCTGCTGTTCCCAAGAAGCTAAAGTTGTGCTTCCACCAGTCCCGGCTTGAGTTGGTCAGCATTGCAAACAGCATTCCGCCAATAATCATGATGGTCAGCAGGTTGGTGATAATACTAGTGGTTAGTGTCATGGCTAAGTTAATCATTACATAGTTAACAACCGCCAGGATCATGAAGATCATTACAGTTGACGTGTAGATGTCGAAGCTAGCATCCATAAACAGGCGACCGAGCAACCAGAAGGCCGCCAAAAAGGAAAAAGCCAGAATCAGTCCACAAGCAATTACAATCGTCGGTAGGTTTCGCCAATACAATTCTTTAGTGGGCCCCGTTTGGTTAACTTTCGTCCAAATTGCCGCAATGACAAAGATCACAATCCCACTGATTGTTCCCAGCAAGGTCCCCGCGTTCGCAATCGAATAATCTTCTCCAGTTAGGGCCACCTGGTTAACGCCCAAACTCCGGCTATACACAAAGAAAATAACCATCATTAACAGGGCTGGTACCGTATAGAAGCCAATGTTGATTTGCGGTATCTGGTCAGTCACCTTTGCTGACCGGATAACAAACTGCTTATGACTAACGCTTAAGGAAAGGTCATCCCCCGGATCAAAGTCGGTCTCTTTTAAGGCCGCCGCCGGTATCTCAACTTTATATTTTTTTGCCACCTTACTCCCCCTCTTCATCGTAATAAAAAAGGGCCATGACAAATGCCATAACCCTTTTTATCAATTTTACAGAACTAGTTTTGCTTGTCTTCTTCCTTCATCTTGGCTTCTAAATCCTTGATGGAGTATGCAGCAACACTAACTTCCTTCGGCTTAATGTGCCGGTAAGTACTCATCCCAGTACCAGCTGGAATAATCTTACCAATGATAACATTTTCCTTCAAACCAACAAGTGGGTCATTCTTACCGCGGATAGCAGCATCGGTCAATACACGAGTGGTTTCCTGGAATGAAGCTGCCGACAAGAAACTGTTAGTTTCCAGAGCGGCCTTGGTAATCCCAAGGATAACTGGCCGGGCCGTCGCTGGAATACCACCAGCATAAAGCGTTGGCTTGTTAGCCTCACGGAATTGACCAATATCCATCAGTTGACCAGGAAGAAGGTCAGTATCACCTGGATCCATGACCCGGACCTTCCGCATCATCTGACGAATCATGATTTCAACGTGCTTATCCAGCAGGTCGATACCCTGCATCCGGTAAACACCCTGAACTTGGGCCAACAGGTAAGTTTCCGTTGAAAGAACGTCCCGAACCTGGATTAATTCCTTAGGATCAATTGACCCTTCGTTCAGTGCGGTTCCCCGGTGGATAAAATCACCTTCTGAAACCCGCATCCGTGCCGTGATTGGCAGGGTATAAGTCCGCGTGTCAGTTTCGCCCTTCACAGTAACGTCTTTAGTCCGTTCTGCCGGGTTTTCTTCAATTGAAACAACCTCACCAGTAACCTCGGTGATGGTTGCCCGCCCTTTAGGGTTACGTGCTTCCACAATTTCTTGCACACGAGGAAGACCTTGGGTGATATCGTCGTTACCAGCAACACCACCAGTGTGGAAGTTCCGCAAGGTCAGCTGGGTACCAGGTTCACCAATTGATTGAGCGGCAACAGTCCCAACAGCTTCACCGGCTTCTACTCGGTCACCCGTAGCGGCGTTCCGACCATAGCACCGTTCACAAACACCGTGTTCAGTGTTGCAAGTGAAGGCGGAACGGATGGTAACCTTCTTAACACCGGCATCAACAATCTTTTGGGCCATGTCTTCGTCAATCAGCACGTTCTTGCCAACAATCTTTTCACCAGTCTTTGGATCAAAGACGGACTTCATCGTGTAACGACCCATAATCCGGTCATACAGTGGTTCGATCATTTCATTCCCGTTAGTAATGGCGGTAACTTCCAGGCCACGGTCAGTACCACAGTCCTTTTCACGAACAACCACATCTTGGGCAACATCAACCAGCCGCCGGGTCAGGTAACCTGAGTTGGCGGTCTTCAAGGCGGTATCAGTCATCCCTTTACGAGCACCGTGTGAGGAAAGGAACATTTCCAGAACGGACAGCCCTTCGTAGAAGTTTGACAGAACCGGCAGTTCCATGATCTTACCGTTTGGTGAGGCCATCAAACCACGCATCCCGGCTAGCTGGGTAAAGTTAGAAATGTTACCACGCGCACCGGAGTCAGACATCATGTTGATTGGGTTGTGGATGTCCATGTGCTCAATCAGCTTGTTTTGCACTTCATCCTTAGCGTCGTTCCAAGCACCGATAACTCGTTCGTACCGTTCGTCATCCGTAATCAGACCACGACGGAATTGCTTGGTAATCAGGGCCACTTGCTTACGGGCCTTCTTGATAATTTCGGGCTTTTCAGGCAGGTCATGAATATCGGACATCGCCGTTGTTAAACCGGAGATTGTGGATTCGTAGTAACCAAGGTCCTTAATCCGGTCCAGGAATTGAGAAGTCTTAGTAACCTTGTACTGCTTGTAAACTTCAGCAATCAGATCGGACAGGAAGCCCTTCTTGAATGGTGGAACCAGTGGGGCGTTTTCTAAGTATTCGTGAATGTCTTGGCCAGGTTCCAGGAAGAACTTGTCGTCAACCCCTTCATGAATGTTAGCGTCGGTTGGTTCGTTAATGTAGGCAAAGTCCTTTGGCATGATCCGGTTGAAGAGGAGTTTACCAACGGAAGTTACCATGATCCGGCCCCGTTGTTCATCGGTGAACGGCTTATCTGGGAAGGAGGATACTTGAACCCCAACCCGGGTTTGCAATGAAACATAGCCATTCTTGTAAGCCATTTCAGCTTCATCGGTGTCCTTGAAGATCATCCCTTCTCCTTCACGACCCTTATCTTCAGTGGTCATGTAGTAGTTACCGATAACCATATCCTGTGATGGTGAAACAATTGGTTCCCCGTCACGAGGACTCAAAATGTGGTGAGCGGCCAGCATCAGCAGTCGTGCTTCCGCTTGCGCTTCATCGGACAATGGAACGTGGATGGCCATCTGGTCACCATCAAAGTCGGCGTTGTAGGCGGTACATACCAGTGGGTGTAACCGCATGGACTTACCGGAAACCAGGATTGGTTCAAAGGCCTGAATCCCTAACCGGTGCAAGGTAGGTGCCCGGTTCAATAGAACAGGGTGTTCCTTGATAACGTCTTCCAATACATCAAAGACATCGTCATCACGACGGTCAATCTTCCGCTTAGCGGCCTTAACGTTGGCAGAAAGCCCCCGCTTAACCAGTTCGTGCATGATAAATGGCTTGAACAGTTCCAGGGCCATTGGAACTGGCAGCCCCATTTGGTTCATCTTCAGGGATGGACCAACATCGATAACGGAACGACCGGAGTAGTCAACCCGCTTACCAAGCAGGTTTTGACGGAACCGCCCTTGCTTACCCTTCAGCAGGTGTGACAGAGATTTCAGTGGACGGTTACCAGGACCGGCTACCGGACGACCACGACGGCCGTTATCGATCAGTGCATCAACGGCTTCTTGCAGCATCCGCTTTTCGTTTTGAACGATGATTCCTGGTGCTTGTAGCTTCAACAGGCGCTTCAACCGGTTATTCCGGTTGATAACCCGCCGGTACAGGTCGTTCAAGTCAGAGGTAGCAAAGCGGCCACCTTCCAGTTGAACCATTGGCCGTAAGTCAGGTGGCATTACTGGGATAACGTCTAGAACCATCCATTCTGGCTTATTACCAGACTTGATGAAGGCTTCCAGGATGTCCAACCGCCGAATTGCCCGGGTCCGCTTTTGACCAGTGGCTTCCTTTAATTCTTCCTTTAATTCGGTTGCTTCCTTGTCCAGGTCCACGTCAGCAAGCAGCTTCTTGATGGCTGCCGCACCCATTTCAGCAGTGAAACGGTCACCAAATTCAGCCTTCTTATCACGGTATTCGGCTTCGGAAAGCAGTTGCTTCTTCTCCAGTGGGGTGTCACCCGGATCAAGAACAACGTAGGAAGCAAAGTAGATAATTTCTTCTAGGGAACGGGGACTCATGTCCAGGACCAAGCCCATCCGACTTGGAATCCCCTTGAAGTACCAGATGTGTGATACTGGGGCCGCTAACTCAATGTGGCCCATCCGTTCACGACGAACCTTTGAGCTGGTAACTTCAACCCCACAACGGTCACAAACCCGACCTTTGTAACGAACCCGCTTGTACTTACCACAGGCACACTCGTAGTCCTTAGTTGGGCCAAAGATTCGTTCATCAAACAGACCTTGCTTTTCTGGCTTCAAAGTCCGGTAGTTGATGGTTTCCGGCTTCTTTACTTCACCGTATGACCAACTACGGATCTTATCTGGTGATGCCAGACCGATCTGCATGCTTTCAAATTTATTGACATCAATCAAAGGATGTTCCTCCTTATTTCGTAATATATGAGCGAAGAACTATAAATTAATCTTGTTTGGTCTTATCTTCAGTCGAAGTGGATGTTGAAGAAGCCTTGTTTGCCGTCTTCTTGTCCTTGTTATCAGCGTTATGTTGCTCAGCGTACTTAGCCAATGCGTCGACACTAACAACTTCAGAATCATCTTCATCCATGTTCTTCAGTTGAATTTCCTTGTTATTACCGTCAAGAACTTTCATATCCAAGCCAAGAGCTTGTAATTCCTTAACCAAGACACGGAATGATTCTGGAACACCAGGCTTTGGAATTGATTCACCATTGATGATGGCATCGTAAGTCCGAACACGACCAACGGTATCATCAGACTTGTAAGTCAGGATTTCTTGAAGGGTGTAGGCAGCACCGTAAGCTTCAAGAGCCCAAACTTCCATTTCACCGAACCGCTGACCACCGAACTGTGCTTTACCACCCAATGGTTGCTGGGTAACCAGTGAGTAAGGACCAGTTGACCGGGCGTGAATCTTATCATCAACCATGTGGGCCAGCTTCAGGTAGTGCATGGAACCAACGGCAATCCGGTTTTCAAATGGTTCACCAGTCCGCCCATCATAAAGGATGGTCTTACCATCTTCTGGGAAACCAGCTTCACGAACGGCATCCCAAACATCCTTGTCGGTGGCACCATCAAATACTGGTGTTGCCATGTGGATACCTAAGCGCTTGGCAGCCATCCCCAAGTGCAATTCAAGCAGCTGTCCAATGTTCATACGACTTGGCACACCCATTGGACTCAACATGATATCAATTGGTGTTCCGTCTGGCATGTACGGCATATCTTCTTCAGGGATAACAATGGAAACCGTCCCCTTGTTACCGTGACGACCAGACATCTTGTCACCAACCTGAATCTTCCGCTTTTGGGCGATGTAAACCCGCACCATGGTGTTAACACCTGGTGACAGTTCGTCCCCGTTTTCACGGGTAAAGATCTTAACATCCTGGATAATTCCGCCACCACCGTGAGGAACACGGAGTGAGGTATCACGAACTTCACGCGACTTTTCACCAAAGATGGCGTGCAGCAGCCGTTCTTCAGCAGACAGTTCGGTCATTCCCTTAGGAGTAACCTTACCAACTAAGATGTCACCATCATGAACTTCGGCACCAACACGAACGATCCCGTCTTCATCAAGGTCCTTCAAGGCGTCATCACCGACGTTTGGGATTTCCCGGGTCATTTCTTCAGGACCAAGCTTGGTTTCCCGGGCTTCAGATTCATAAGATTCAATGTGAATGGACGTGTAAACATCATCCTTAACCAGCCGTTCACTAATGGCAATGGCATCTTCGAAGTTGTACCCTTGCCAAGTCATGAATGCAATCAATGGGTTTTGACCAAGAGCTAATTCCCCTTGTTCCATTGATGGACCATCAGCCAGTACGTCATCGGCATCCACATGTTCACCGACCTTAACAATTGGCCGTTGGTTATAGTTCTTACCACCGTTAGAACGACGGAACTTCATCAGCTTGTAAGTGTCTAATGAACCATCATCTTCACGAACACGAACTTCACGAGCATCAACGTATTCAACAGTACCAGGCTTCTTAGCAATCAGGGCAACCCCAGAGTCGTGAGCTGCTTTGTAGTCGATACCAGTACTTACCAGTGGTGCGTGTGGGTTAATCAACGGTACAGCTTGACGCTGCATGTTGGCACCCATCAGGGCACGGTTGGAGTCATCGTTTTCAAGGAATGGAATACATGCGGAAGCGACGGAAACAACTTGCTTAGGAGAAACGTCCATGTAGTCGACGTTTTCAACATTAGTTTCAACGTATTCATCCTTATCACGAGCCATAACCCGTTCGTCAACGAAGGAACCATCATCGTTCAATGGTGAGTTGGCCTGAGCGATAACATAATTATCTTCTTCGTCAGCAGTCAGGTAATCAATCTTGTCGGTAACCTTGTGCGTCTTCCAGGATACACGACGGTATGGTGTTTCAATGAAACCATACTTATTAACACGAGCGTATGAGGAAAGACTGTTGATCAAACCGATGTTAGGACCTTCTGGCGTTTCAATTGGACACATCCGGCCGTAGTGCGTGTAGTGCACATCACGAACTTCGTAACCAGCCCGGTCACGCGTCAAACCACCAGGTCCAAGGGCAGACAGACGACGCTTGTGGGTTAATTCACCCAGCGGGTTAGTTTGGTCCATGAATTGCGAAAGCTGGGAGGAACCAAAGAATTCCTTAATTGATGCAACCACGGGACGAATGTTGATCAGTTGTTGTGGAGTAACAGTGTCAGGGTCTTGGATAGACATCCGTTCACGAACAACCCGTTCCATCCGGGCAAGCCCAATCCGGAACTGGTTTTGCAGCAGTTCACCCACGGAACGAATCCGCCGGTTACCTAAGTGGTCGATATCATCCGTGCTCCCAATTCCTTCTTGCAAGTTGAAGAAGTAGTTCAAAGAAGCTAGAATATCTGCTGGTTCAATGTGCTTGTATTCCAACGGAATGTGGCCGTTACCAATAATTGGTACAACCCGGTCTGGGTCAGTCTTAGAGTAAACTAAGATTTTTTGCAGCTTAACGGGTTCCGTAACCACCGCTTCGTCAGATGGCGTGTAGGTAATCATCTTGAAGTCGTCGCGGTCAAGGTAAGGTTCCAACTTCTTGAGAGCTTCCTTGTCGACCGTGTCACCCTTTTGTGCCAGAACTTCACCGGTATCAGGATCAGCCAACGTTTCGGCAAGGGTTTGCCCTAACAGACGGTACTTCAGCATTAACTTCTTATTAGTCTTGTAACGACCAACCGGTGCCATGTCATAACGCTTTGGATCAAAGAAGCGGGCCGTCAGCAAGTTTCGTGCAGAATCGGCCGTCTTTGGTTCACCTGGACGCAGACGTTCGTAGATGTCTTTCAACGATTCTTCAACCCGTGAGTCTTCAGCGTTCTTGTGGACATCCTTATCCAGGGTCAGCGACAGAGTTTCACTGTCGCCACCAAACATATCAATAATTTCGTCATCAGAGCCAAAGCCAAGGGCCCGAACCAGTTCGGTCATTGGCAGCTTCCGGGTCCGGTCAATCCGGACGTAGGAAACGTTCTTGGCATCCGTCTCGTATTCCAGCCAGGCACCACGGTTTGGAATAAAGGTAGCGCCATAGTTTGGCCGACCATTTTTATCTGTTTCTTCATTATAATAGACACCAGGAGAACGAACTAATTGTGAAACAATAACCCGTTCGGCACCGTTAATAATGAAAGTCCCTTGGTCAGTCATCAGTGGGAAGTCACCAAAGAAGACATCCTGAGACTTGATTTCGCCGGTCTCGTGGTTGGTTAACCGCAAAGTAACGTGCAGGGGTGCTGAGTAGTTAGCATCGTGTTCGCGTGCTTCATCGACAGTGTACTTAGGTTCCAAAAGTTGATAATCAACGAATTCGAGGGAAAGCTTTCCTTGGAAATCGTCAATCGGCATAATATCATCAAACATTTCCCGCAGGCCCTTGTCCATGAACCAATTGTAAGAATCGGTTTGGATTTCAATCAGGTTAGGTAACTCGAGAACTTCCTTAATTCGGGAGTAACTACGACGGGTACGGTGTTTACCGTATTTTACTAAATGTCCGGCCAAACTGTTCACCTCTCTAATTTGTTGGGTGGGTTCATTCTAAATGTTACATTTTGATTACAATTGGGTCAAAATCCAACTTTTGGGCAAAAAAAATCCAAAAACAGTTTAAAAACTGTCTTTGGTTTTATTGCCAATCCCGATGGACAATAGATCACCGCGATTAGATGAACTCACAATTACATACTCTAATAGTATACTAACTGCCCCGTCACCTGTCAATGATTTGGTCTAAAAATATTAACACTTAGCTAAACCGTTAATGATGCAGTCTAAAATCAGCTTATCCCGTTGCTCCACCGTAATGGAATGACCACCGATTTGCTGATATGTACCAAAAATTGGAGAAAGACTAGCCAGGAACAACTCGGCGGCTTCCTTTGGTAAAAGGTCTGGTCGAAGCTTTACTGCTGGTTGCTTAAAATAGTCTCCAATTGGCTCCAGGTAATCCATGGTGAAAATCATATTCAACTTCTGCTGTGCACTTTTAGAAAGGAGCTGCATTGCTTGGTTGTATTGATCATAGATACTCAGTGGGTGGTGCTTCTTCAGGACCCGGACAATTTCAAAGAGTTGTTCTTCCGGCGTCAACTTGTGTTTACGCATGACCTTGTTAATCTCTTGACGAATTTTCCCCGATAATTTTGTCATGACATCCAGGTATAGAACCTCCTTATCACTAAAGTGGTGGTAAAGTGCCGGTTGGGTAATCCCAATCTGCTTAGCGATATTCCTTGTTGATGTTTCTCCAAAGCCATTTTGCAAGAATAACTTCGTTGCCGTTTTTAAAATCGCTTGACGGGTCTTTTCTAATTGCTCTGCCCTTTTCATCAAATTGCCTCCTCAAATTAGCTACTAACTATTATAGAACTAATATTTATCATCTGACAACTATTTTTGAACAAAAAATGCCTAAAATCCCTGTTATTAAAGGATTTTAGGCAATATCTTAGTGACTAATTTTTACTAATTTAGGGGTAGTGGACTGCTTATTCTTAACCTTAATCGTGATCTGACCCCGATGTGCACCCACGGTAACGGTGTCACCGCTGGTAATTTGGCCGTCAATCAGCGCCGTACTGAGGTCGTCTTCAATCTTATCCTGGATGGCCCGTCGTAATGGTCGGGCCCCATATTCGGGATCATAGCCAACGGTCGCAATCAAATCAACTGCTGCGGGAGTAACCCGGAGCTTGATTCCCTGTTCGGCAACCCGGTCACGAAGCTCATTGGTCATTAACTTGACGATTTGGTGTAACTCACCTTTATTTAAGGAGTGGAAGATAATCGTCTCGTCAATCCGGTTCAAGAATTCTGGCCGGAAGTGAAGCTTCAACTGCTGACGAATTGCTGCCGCCATTGCGTTGTAGTCCTGACTGATGTCTTTGGCGCCAAAGCCAACCTCCTTCTCATCCTGGAGCTGGGTGGCCCCCAGGTTAGAAGTCATAATAATGATGGTGTTGCGGAAGTCAATCCGTCGTCCCTTTGAATCCGTCAGGTAACCATCGTCTAGAACTTGGAGGAGGAGGTTGAAGACATCAGGGTGAGCTTTTTCTGCTTCATCGAGCAGGACAACGGAATACGGGTGTTGACGAACCTTTTCGGTTAACTGGCCGCCCTCGTCATAACCCACGTAACCAGGGGCAGCCCCAATCAACCGGCTGGTACTGTACTTTTCCATGTACTCGGACATGTCAATCCGGATCATGTTATCTTCGGAACCAAACATTGCCTCAGCAAGGGCTTTGGCTAGTTCAGTCTTCCCCACCCCAGTTGGCCCTAGGAACATGAAGGAGCCAATTGGCCGGTTAGGGTTCTTCAAGCCACTCCGCGCTCGCCGAATGGCCTTGGCAACGGCATCAACAGCCTCATCTTGGCCAATAACCCGCTTGTGAAGGACCTTTTCGAGATTAATTAAGCGGTCACTTTCACTCCGCTTAAGCTGTGTCAGTGGAACACCGGTCCATTCAGCAACTATTTTTGCAACATCTTCACCCGTGACCTTGAGGCGGTAATGTTGCTGACCATTACTCTGTCGACTGTCTTCTCGCTCCTCTTGCTGGTTTAACTTGGCACGGAGAGCAAGCTCGTTTTCCCGCAAGGCCGCAGCCTTATCAAAGTCCTGTTCCTCGATTGCGTCCTCCTTTTGTGCCTGGAGGTCAGTGATCCGGTCTGCTAGAGATGGCTGATGCTGCTTATTTTCCTCTGCGTTAATCCGCACCATGGCTGCCGATTCATCCATCAGGTCAATTGCCTTGTCTGGTAAAAAGCGGTCAGAGATGTAACGGTCGGAAAGCTTAACGGCCTGTTCGAGCGCATCATCAGTAATATTGGCATGGTGGTGAGCCTCATAGCGGGGCCGCAAGCCCTTCAGAATTGCCAAGGACTCTTCAGGTGTCGGTTCATCAATTTGGACGGTCGCAAACCGCCGTTCCAACGCCGCATCAGATTCAATATACTTCTGGTACTCATCAAGGGTCGTGGCCCCAATTGTTTGGAGTTGCCCCCGGGCCAGTGCCGGTTTAAGGATGTTGGAAGCATCAATGGCCCCCTCGGCACCACCGGCCCCGATAAGGGTATGTAATTCATCAATAAAGAGGATAACGTGGCCGTCTGCCTGAATTTCATCAATAACCTTTTTAAGACGGTTTTCGAATTCACCACGGTACTTGGTTCCAGCAACCAGTGAGCCCATATCCAAGACCATCAACCGCTTATTAGCCAGTTCAGACGGGACCAGGCCCTTAACCATCCGCTGAGCAAGGCCTTCCGCAATGGCGGTCTTACCAACCCCCGGTTCACCTATCAGAACCGGATTGTTCTTTGTCCGTCGGCTAAGAATCTGCTCAGTGCGCTTAATTTCTTTGTTTCGGCCAACAACGGGGTCGAGCTTATCTTCACGGGCCATGGCCGTCAGGTCCCGAGCCAGCTTATCAAGGGTTGGCGTTCCACTCTTACGGTTGGCAGTTACTGCCCGCCCCCGGCTGGCTTGATGGAGCTGACTCTCCGCTATGCCTAGCCGCCGAAGGGTAACCTTACGAACCTGGCGTGGCAAAACATCAAGGCTATACAGGATCCGTGATGAAAGGACACTCTCGTCCGCAATCAGCGCCAGCAAAATATGTTCGGTCCCAATCTTTAGGGCGTGCATCTGCTGAGCCTCTTGACCAGCAAGACTTAAAACCTGCTTGGCCTTCGGTGAGTACGGCAGGTAATCCGCCGGACCCAACTGGTCAAGGGTACCATAACCAATCAAACGTTCAATTTCTTCACGGATATCGTCGCTGGTAATTGAAAATTGTTCAAAAATTTTGTTCGCAATACCATCCTTGTTCATTGCAAGGGCTAATAGAAGGTGTTCTGTTCCTACCGCTTGGTGTTTAAAGTATTTAGCCTGCTCATGAGCAATCATTAAAACATGTTTGGCACTTGAGGTAAACATGTTATCCATTAGCAATCATCCCTTCTAACTTTCATACCGTAACCGGTTTAACAGTGAAACCAATACTCTCGCTCTCAGTTGAGCCTCAACTGTCGTGTTACCAACGTCCAAGGTCTGCTTAGAAAGAGCTACCAACATCAGGTCTCCTTCCCGCCGCGTAATTACTTTTTCGTCGTAGAGCGTCTGGACAATGGCAAAGGCGTCCCGTTCCCGGATTGAGTCACCAATTGCTTGGGTTAATGAGTTTAACACGTCAACGTTATCAAGTAAATTAACCCGCTCAATCCGGATATAGCCGCCACCTCCACGCTTACTCTTCACCAGGTAACCGTTCTGAATAGTAAACCGAGTCTTAATTACATAGTTAATCTGCGAGGGAACCACGTCAAAATGGTTAGCAATCTCTGACCGCCGAATCTCAATCTGTGCAGAGTTGCCGAGAATTTCTTTTAAATATGCTTCAATCACATCCGAAATGCTCTTATTTTCCATTTGTCCGCCCTCCATTTATTGACTAATCTTGACCATTATTTTATCATAAGTCACCTTTTTTTCCCATTTAAAACACTTGAAACAAAAAGAGACCGGCAATGCCAGTCTCTTTTGAAGGTCACGCATAACAACTCTCATAGCCTGATATGAACAATAACCGAGCCGTGCCCTGTCAATCATTGTTCTAAGTCTAATCCACTCAGTTGTTATGCGCTTTCTTATCATAAATTAATCAATGTTAAGTGTGATGCTTACTTTTCGAGAGAGAAGTCAACAACATTCCGACCAACAACCTTGTTGTCCTTCAGTTCTTGAATCATATCGTTGATTTCAGAAAGCTTCCGGGTGTGAACGATTGGGTGAACCTTACCTTCAGCACCGAATTGGAAACATTCAGCCAAGTCTTGACGGGTACCAACTAAGGAACCAGCGACGATAATCCCATCGAGAACCGTCTTAGCAATGTTCAACTTCATGTCACCTTGTGGAAGGGCAACCGCAACTAAGCGGCCGTCTGGACGAAGGGAGTTAATAGCTTGGTCAAAAGCAGCGGTAGTAACAGCAGTAACAACTGCGGCGTGGACACCGCCAACCTTTTCTTGGATTTGTTCATCAACATTGTTATCGTGACGGTTGATGCAAATTTCAGCACCATTTTCCTTAGCAGCCTTCAGCTTGTCTGGGTTACCATCAACGGCAATAACGTGAGCACCAAAGACGTTGTGGGCAAATTGGATACCGAGGTTACCAAGGCCACCAGCACCAACGATTGATACCCATTGACCAGGTTTGATGTCAGCAACCTTCAGTGCCTTGTACATAGTAACACCGGCACAAGTCAGCGAGGTAGCTTCAACAGGATCTAATCCTTCTGGAACCTTGACAGCGTAGTCAGCTGGAACGATACATTGTTGTGCCATTGCACCATCAGCTGTGTAACCAGCATTCAGGACGTTACGGCAAAGGGTTTCACGACCGGTCAGGCAGTATTCACAGTGGCCACAGCCCTTGAAGAACCAAGCGATTGATACCCGGTCCCCAACCTTCAAACTAGTAACGCCAGGAGCAACCTTTGATACACGGCCAACACCTTCGTGGCCAATAATCCGGCCTGGCTTCTTACCGAAGTCACCGGCAGCACAGTGCAGGTCAGTGTGGCAAAGGCCACAGTATTCCATATCAACTAAAGCTTCGCCAGGCTTCAAATCACGAAGCTTGACATCCTTAACAGTAACGTACCCATCTACTGGATCATTAATAACAGCAGCTTTCATAAGCTAAAATCTCCTTCTCAAAGACATGTTATACTTTTCACAATTATTATGATATCAGAACTAGTTTATTTTTTAAAGCCCGTTTTGAATAATTTTATTAATTTTAGTTAGCCGGATTTACAATCTAAGTGCAACATCATAAATTAAACAAAAAGGCCATGAAGACCTAAACTTAAATTGACCAAAAAATAAGAAAGGTGATCTTCATGACTCAGATTGATTCTAACATTCCTCGTCACTACCATCAACTAACTAGTGAGCAGCGTAGACAGATTGAGGCACTACATGATCTGAACTGGCCTAATGCCGCAATCGCCAGAAAGCTTCACTGTCATCGGTCAACGACGGGGCCATTTCTTCTTTAAGCTCCTAACCAAACAGCTGGGCAGCCAATTTAACGCGATGAGTGTGGACGAGTTTATTGGCCAGTTCAAGTTAAAGTTTCCTGACCAGTTTTGTCCGTCAACGCCAACTGTTTACCGCTATATTGACCAGGGACGGTTAGCCATTAAGAATCTTGATTTACCACAGAAGCTAAGTCGGCATCTAAAAAAGCACCATCGTTCCCACTCTCGGCAAGCAGTGAAGCGGCTGGGAGTTTCAATTGAAAAACGCCCGCAAAAGATTAATCAGCGCCAACGTCCTTTTGATTGGGAGGGGGGATTTAGTCAAGGGGGTTCGGCGGAAGAATCAACCAGCCCTGATGACCCTAACAGAACGCTTAACGCGCTTTGAGATTGTCATTAAGATTCCCAATTACCGAGCAGGAACCTGTCGTCAAGAGCTTCAGAAGGTGATTAATTACCATCCAAACTGGTTTAACTCGATCACTTTTGATAATGGTGCCGAATTCTCTACATTGGCTAAAATTAGACATGCCAAGATTTACTTCGCTCACCCGTACTCACCTTGGGAACGCGGAAGCAATGAAAACAATAATGGACTGCTTCGTCAATTCTATCCCAAGGGCCAACCCATTAAGCAATCCCTTCTCTACCTCTACCAAGCAGTCCAAGCCCCGCAAGCTTCTTCACTACCACACCGCTCAACAATGTTTTCATCAATATTTAGCTTCATAGCCATGTTGCACTTGAGTTGACAATTCGGGTTTACAAATCAACTAAGAAAATAGCTCTAGTTATTTAAAAACATGATATACTGAAGTCATTCTAAGGCGGTCGCTCTAATTGACAGAGCGCTTAAAAGTCCCTTAGTAACCTAATTTTTTCAATTTCTGTAATTGATAGGTTACTAAGGGACTTTTTATTTATCTGGCAGATTGCAAGAAATAACTTGAACGAATTTAGTGACGTAGATTAAGCAAGAAGATCTCAATTGGTGTATGCCAATTACTTACCCTAATCAAACGCGCAACGTTTTCCGCAGTTTGGGCAATATCATTAGGGGCATCACAAAGAGCCTGTTTTAATGACTTCGCGCCAGCAGGAGTTGCAAAAATCGCATCAATTGCACCTGTCGTATAAAGGCTATTACCCCCCCTACCGATATTACCAGCTAAGACAATCACCGGTGCTTTGGGGGCAACACTCTTGCATGCCTTTGCAACGCCATAGGGGGTCTTGCCAAATTTGGTCTGGAAGTCAATCCCCCCTTCACCGGTAAAAACAAAATCAGCATCAGCAGCTTTTTTCTTTTAATTTTGTAGCGGCAATTACCAAATCTACGCCATGCTGCATCTGAGCATTGGTAAACACTAACAGTCCTGCCCCAAGTCCACCAGCTGCTCCGGCCCCGGCGAGCTTCTCAACTGATTGACCGGTCCTTCTGGTAATCACTTCGGCATAGTGGTGAAGGTTTCGATCAAGAATTTTTACCATTTCCGGAGTTGCTCCTTTTTGGGGGCCGAAAATAGGCGCGGTGCCCTTGGGACCAGTCAATGGGTTCGTGACGTCTGAGGCAATCGCAATTGTTGCTTTAGCGATACGTGGATCAACCTGTGAAGTATCGATCTGCGCTAGTTCAGCTAGCGCCCCACCACCAAACCCAATTGGTTGTCCGTCAGCTTTCAGGAGTCGGGCACCAAGAGCCTGGGCCATCCCGGCACCACCATCGACGGTTGCGCTCCCACCAATTCCAATAATAATTTTCTTGGCTCCCCGTTTAATAGCATTAAGGATCAGTTCACCCGTACCATAGGTGGTTGTAACAAGGGGATTCGCTGTTTTAGCATTGATAAACTGAATCCCGCTCGCGGCCGCCATTTCAATAACCGCTGTCTCGCCATCCCCAAGTAATCCATAGTCCGCATCAACTAAATGATTAAGGGGGTTATGAACTTTTGCGGTAACCAGTTTTCCTGCAGTAGCGTCAACCAGGGACTGGACCGTCCCTTCACCACCATCAGCCATAGGGACTAAAACGTATTCAGCATCTGGATAAACTCTTTTGATCCCCCTAGCCATTGCCTTGGCGGCTTCTTTAGCGGTCAGGCCGCCTTTAAAAGAGTCTGGAGCAATTATAAATTTCGTGGCATATTCCTTCTTCCTTCTACATTAAATCTATGAAGTCGTCCAGCGCTACCGCATCGCTGTCAATCATTATCCACCCTTTCTTTTCGAATTAGCAAATTCTCCCTAACGCTTCTTCAAAAATTGGTAACCATTTTTGCTGGTAACCGGCGCGGGTTGGATGAATTGAATCAGCCATGTATAGTGAAGCCTCACCATGCGGTACTTCCTCATTATGGTAAAGGTCAATGATTGTAAAATGCCATTTGGCCTGCAGCTCAAAGAGACGGTTAACCATTTGCGCATAAAGTTCGTTATCAAAGCAGGGATTAGTGTATATAAATACTGGGACGTGCCAACATACTCTTACATAATTGAGAATATATTCAATGGCTCCTGTAATTGTTTTAACATCGTACTGATCACTACAACTAATCTTACCAAGCAGATTAGGGGCCTTTTTAGCGTCATTTGTAGATAGCTGTAAGACGAAGGCATCCAGTTTTGCTGCCTTGTCGATACTGCGCAGACGGGCAACATAGGAATCATGGGGGAAGAAGGTGTTTTGGTCTACTAACGTTGTTCCAGAGACCGCCTCCTTAATCGCCAGTATGCCATCCCTTTTGGCTAAATAATCGACGAAGGATTCGCCAAGGGCACCATAGCCAAAGGTCACGGAGCTCCCCAGAAAAGCAATCCGCTTGCCTTTTAAAACTGACGGCACCGTTTTAGTAGCGTTGACACCATACTGGGCAGCGTTTCCAGAAAGACGTCTTAGGCCATCAAGGGTGTGAACAAATTGAGGACTTATGCTGCCAAACTTAGCAATCTCGTCTTTGACCTCGTCAAGAGCATACCTCGATAAGTCATTTTCTGTTTTTAATTTTACTAAGATGTCTTGCATGTTTAACCTCTTTTTTTCATATCACAAACTAGGGTAATAGTCCCGCCACCTTGTCGCCAAGGGTCGGATAAATTGCTAGTATTCTCTTCCGGTATTCTTCCCCGCTGATTTTCAAGCCGATAATTGGCAAAAAGTTATTAATATCATCGGCCGCATAATCGCCAATTTCGCTTACACCCACTAGTTGCTGGCCCTTAAATACCAGTGTTAAGGTGCTAACCTGGTCATTTTGTCCGGCGTATAAGCTCCCGTATTTGAGGGGAACCATTTTGACCCGATAGTCAGCATTATCAGCGACATCATCAGCATTAACTCCCACCCGGGCAACTTCGGGAAAGGTAAAGGCTGCCTGCCCAATTGTTGGGTAAACTATTTCCTGGCTAGTCTTACCAGTTAAGTAGTCAAAGAGGTAGTGACCCTCAAATTCAGCTACTGGGGTTAACTTCGGCTGCTTACGGCTCACGACATCCCCAATGGCGTAAACGCCATCGACACTCGTCATCAAGTGCTCATCAACTTTAATCCCGTGGCGATCATGTTCAATTCCGGTGTTTGCTAACGCTAGTCTTTCAACATTTGGGTGCCGTCCCGTGGCATCAAGAATATAGTCAGTTTTAACGGACCCCTGGTTGGTGACAATTTTCAAGCCAGCCGCGGTTTGACTAACCGCTTTAGTGACAGTATTAAATCTAAATTGGATTCCCCGGTCTTGCATTGCTTCAACCAGTGCCCGATCCTCAACCGCAGTAAATTCACGGAGAACCCGGTCAGAATGAACAATCACGGTTACATCAGCTCCAGCTGCAGCGACCAGGGTTGCTAATTCAAGGCCGACAAAACCTGCTCCAATAACAGCAATGCGCTTGGGAAGTTGCTTAAGGGATAGCAGGTCGTAACTCGTGTGCAAATATTTCTTCCCAGGGATGTCGAGAATATTCGGTGCTTGCCCTGTAGCAATAATAATGTGATTAGCCTGATATTGGTAACCATTGACCATAATGGTATGGTCATCAACAAAGTGGGCATAGCCATCCTCAATATCGTGATTACGCTTAATAATTTCCCGCGTCTCAGCTGGCCACGGATTAAAACGTGCCAGTTTAGTCCGCATCAGCGCTTGCCAATCTAGCTGTGCCGGCTGACCGATACCATGATTAAGAAGCTGTTGAGATTGCAGGACAGTTCGGACTGCTCCTTCAAGGAAAATCTTCGGTTCACAACCATAGTTAGGGCAAGTCCCCCCATATTCAAAGCCCTCAATCACTAATACCTTATGACTAGTTCTTGCCAATAGGTTGGCCATTTTATAAGCAGCGGGGCCAGAGCCAATTAAGATTTCGTCATACTTCTTCATACTAATCCCTCCTCAATTAATTAGGCCTAGTGTATCTTATATTATTTGCTGGGTACAAAGATTTGCTTACTTAATTGGTGGCCGACATAGAATACAGAATCCCGCTTTTATTTCAATTCGAACGCTTTTTAATTCTAACGTACGAAAGACTTAGGACCACATCACCGGTCTACTCAATATAGCAACTACCGGGCCTTTTGATTCCCCAGCTCCCAGAAAGCTAAGGCTGAGGCAGCGGCAACATTTAAAGAGTCGACCCCCGGAGCCATCGGAATTTTAATTGTAAAATCACTCTGCATAATTGTCTTCTCTCTTAATCCGGGGCCTTCCGAACCAAGAACGATTGCAAGTTTATCTACCTTAGCCAGCTGGGGATCATCAATACTAACAGTATTATGACGTAATGCCATCGCAGCCGTTTGGTAGCCAAAGTGATGAAGGATGCTAACCCTTTCGGCTTGCCAGGACTTAGCATCTATATAGGTCCACGGTACTTGGAAAACAGTTCCCATTGCTACGCGAGAAGCACGCCGATAAAACGGATCGGCAGAATCACTAGTTACAATTACTCCATCTATCCCCAGTGCCGCTGCTGAACGAAAGATTGCCCCAATATTGGTTGGATTAACCACGCTTTCAAGAACCGCAATCCGGGGATGAATGGGTGGCATCTTGGTCAAAAACTCGGCTAGACAAGGCCGTTTTACCCGATACATTGCTGCAAGCGCACCCCGCAAAAGATTATAGCCGGACAACTGACGAAGAAGGTCACTGCTAGCGACATAAATTGGTGTCTGACCGAGTCCCGTTGTTTTATTGACCGCCATTTCATGGTCCAAGTCGGCTAAATCACGTGTCAAATCCTTTTTTTCCACCAAAAGCGAAGCCGGCCGGTAGCCGGCCCGCAAGGCACGCTCAATTACTTTAGGGCTTTCCGCAATGAATAAGCCCGGTTGAGGTTCCCGAGCGTGAAAAAGCTGCGCTTCATTGAGCCGCACATAGGGGTCTAAGTTAGTTCCTGTTAAATCTGTAAGAAAAATTAAGTTATGCATGTTGAATCTACCTTATTTATAATAATCCGCCGTCACTATAAACTTGAAGTTCTTAAATCAACATTCTGTTGTCAAATTAAAAAAGTAGCACCACTGAATGTCCTTTTTTATTAATGTTGAATAAAGAGCCAATAAACCTAGTTAGCGTTCCTTAATACCTAATTGCCTAAGCAAAGTATATTTATACCCTAAAGTGAATGACGTGCAACAATCTCAACAGGAAGAAAAGTGGTTGAACTGGTATTATCCCCTTTTTTTATTTGGGTAAGGAGTTTATTAGCGGCAATGTTCCCCATCAGCTCCATATCTTGCTTTAGAAGGAAAATCCCATCACCGACATACTGTGACCATTCCCAATCATCAAAGCTAACGAGGCCTAAATCTGTGGGAAATGTCAGATTAAGGTCCTTAAAAATACTGAGTAGGTCGAAAAGGACAGGGCCCATTAGTGATACAACAGCTGTACGACCACCCAAAGCATTAAATTGTTTAAAGAATGTTTTAGCTAACCATCGCCTGTTATGACCACGTGTTTCAATATTATGATAACTTAAACCATTATCTTCCGCCGCTAGTTTAAGGCCAGCAATTCGCGGGATTTGGCCTGATGCTTCAGCATAGTGGGCGCTAATAGTCAAGATATTATTATAGCCACGCTGACTAAGAATTCTCCCTAATCGGTAACAAGCATCTCGGTTAGCACTGGTCACCTTCCCAATAGTTTGGGGTTGGTCATCAACTTCCCGGTCAACAACAACAAGCGGCAGCTTATTCTTTATCGCTAATTCATACTGCGAAAACTGGCGTGAATCTGGTTGGACAATGATTCCATCAACCCGTTGCTGATATAGTCGTTCTAATGCTCGTGCTTCAGTATCAATTGAGTTGCTAGTATTCATTAACAAGATATCATACCCTGCCCCCTGCAACACATCATCAATTCCCTTGGCAAGAAGGGATGAAAAGGGATTGGAAATATCTCCAACCAGGATACCAATTACATAACTTTGTGTCTGCCGAAGACGCTGGGCTGATGCTGTGGGAACAAAATTAAGGTTTCGAATTGTTTTCTCAACTCGTCTTCGAGTTGCTGGCCGCATCTTTTCATAGTGACCATTAAGAATCCGCGAAACGGTAGTTACTGAAACGCCAGCAGCTTTAGCGACTTCTGTAATTGTAATATGTTGTGTCATTGTCATCTTCCTTAGTTGCGCTTGATATTTAGACCTTTGTGACTTCTTATCATTTTACTATCGATTTATTCACACTGTAGTAATAAAGTCATTGATTTCTCGAAAAAAGTAAGTAAAGGATGGATGACAAAATGGTTATTCGCTATCATCCGAATGAGTCTCAAACGAAAGCCAGTAAATATTCACAAAATGGATATATGAAGTGCGTTAACCTAATTTTCCATCACAATTATTGTATAACCATTCGAGAACTAATAATGAGGGTGAGAAAATAAAGTCTTTTCTCACCCTCATTTCAACTGTAAAGGGTCATTATATTCATATTATACGCTAATAGAAGATTTAAAATAACGAAAGTAGAAATAATCTTTTACGGTTTAAGGAATTACCCCGAAATACAATTCTTACAGCATCTTTTCCTTGCGAAGGATTTCTTTATAAAACTATTTCTAGCCCTCTCAAGACCTACGTAAGTATATACTTAAAGTATTAAACAAATAGTGAAATTGTGTATACAGCAGCTAATCCAGCAAGCGCTAAGACAGAAGTTAAAGTTGACCAAGAAAGAAGGGTTTCCTTTAGTGAGAGACCAAAGTATTCTTTGATCATCCAAAAGCCAGCATCATTAACATGATCACAAAAGACGGAACCAGCACCAACAGCTAGGACCATCAGAGCAGCCATCGCGGAATTAGAGCCAAACTGATGTGCCATTGGAGCGACTAAACCGGCGGCAGTCATCGCAGCAACTGTAGATGATCCTAACGATACCCGAAGGATTGCAGTAATGAGCCATGCTGCAAGGATTGGCGAAATATTTGTTTGTGCAAAAAGGGTTGAAATATATTTAGAAATCCCCCCGTCGACAAGGACTTGTTTAAAGGCACCACCACCACCGATAATCAAGAGCATTACAGAAATTTGCTTAATTGACGTAACCATGGAATTAGAGATTTCACTCATGCCCTTGTTTCGCCAAAGCCCCATTGTAAAAATTGCAAAAATCAGTGAAAGAAGCATGGCAAGGTCTGGAGCACCGATGAATTGAATGAATTCATTGATTGAGTTGCTCTTTGGAAAAATAAATGAACAAATAGTGGCAACAGCAATTAAGATAACGGGCATCATCGCTGTTAAAACAGAGATTCCGAATTTAGGAGTCTCATCAATATTGAATTCTTTATATTCACCAATAACCGAAATATCGATATCCTTTCGATAAACTTTAGGATAGGCCTTATGAAGAAACCAGTTAAATACTGGTCCAGCAATTATAATTGTCGGAATTGCGGCAATGATCCCCAGCAAAAGAACATGGCCAAGATTAGCGCCAAGAATACCAGAGATTGCTGTTGGTGCCGGGTGTGGTGGTAAGAAGGCGTGAGTAACGTTCAAGGTCGCAGCCATCGGGATTCCAAGGTACATCAGTGGCATATCAAGCTCACGGGCAATAATAAAGATAATTGGAAGAACAACCACTAAGCCAACCTCAAAGAACAGCGCCAACCCGATGATGAATGAAGCAAGGATAACAGCAACCTGAATCCACCGCCGGCCAAACTTATCAATAAGGGTTGTTGCAATCCGGTAACCGCCACCAGCATCAGAAACAAGTTTCCCAAGCATCGACCCAAAGCCAAAAATAATGGCAAGGTGACCAAGTTGACCACCGATTCCGGTTTCGATAGTTGCCGGAATCTTAGCAAGTGGCAACCCGAGTAAAAGGGCAACGATAAATGAAGTGATAACTAAAGAAACAAAAGTGTTGAGTTTTAATTTAACAATCATAAAAATTAATAAGGCAACACCGATCAAGACAATTAGTAATGGCATAAGTTAACCCTCCTAGTGGGTAGATTCTTGTTGAAGCTCAGCAATTGTTGAATAGGCTGGAGTCAATAATCCTTCAACCTGTTGAAATAGTGGTAGGTATTGTTGATAAACGTGAACGGCACTTTCCTGAGGTTGGTACGAACTAATATCACCGACAAAGTTTTGAACAACGTTAAGACTATTAACGATTCCGAGACTCTTCATTGCCATGGTGATTGCTCCTAAGCAGCCAGATTCAAATGAATTAGGAATATTAACTGGACAATTAAGGACATCTGCAAGCATTTGCCGCCAAACTTCTGCCCGGGCAAAGCCGCCAGTAGCAGTAACGCTGGCTGGTTCACCAACAAGGTCACGAACGGCTTGAAATACAGTTGCAATATTCATGCAGATCCCCTCCATTACAGACCGTAGCATATCAGCACGGGTGTGTAGTTGTGAAAGGCCGAAGAAGCTCCCTCGTGCATTTGCGTTCCACAATGGTGCCCGTTCGCCACCAAGGAAAGGATGAAAAATAAGTCCATGTGCGCCAGCCGGAACCCCTTCAATAACATGATTAGCGAGGGTGTAGGGATCAACATTCTCATTTTTAACGGCATTAGCATCAACCAAATGCTCAACAGCCCATTGGTAAACATCGCCGCCGTTGTTAAGGGGACCACCGACCACCCAAAGGTCATTATCGACTGCATAGCAAAAGAGGCGTTGCTGGGGATCGATTACGGGATGATTAGTAACAACGCGAACCCCAGCCGATGTTCCAATAGTAATTGCAACGGTGTCTTTTCTAATTGCCCCAACTCCCAAATTTGAAAGGGCCCCGTCAAAAGCACCATAAACAAATGGGGTATCTGATGGAATTCCCATCTTTTCTTGGGCCTTATCTGTTAAACCAGATACCTGGGTTGTCCCGTTAACAATGGCTGGCAACTGGCTTTCTTTAACCTTAGTAAGGGCTAGTGCCTGCTCATCCCAGCTCATGGTATTGATATTCATCATCCCTGTACAGGAGGCAATTGAAACATCAACCTTAAATGAGCCAAAGAATTGATAGAAAAGATAAGACTTAATATCACCAAAATAGGCGGTGTTTGCGACTTTTTCTGGTTGCGCTTGGTTAAGCCACATTATTTTGGTTAGTGGTGACATTGGATGAATTGGTGTTCCGGTCTTTATATATAACTGCTGTCCCTCCGGACTACGTTTAAGGTGATTGGCAACTGCTTGTGCTCGGGTATCCGCCCACGTAATTACACGCGAGAGTGGTCGAAAATGTTGATCGAGCAAGATGACACTTTGGTTAGCGCTAGAGAAAGAAACCGCTAACAATTTATCGTTTACAAAATCAATCTTTGCTCCAGCATCGTGAATGACCTTTTCAACAGCATTAAGTATTGCTTCAGGATCTTGTTCGGCCATTCCACTGCTATCCCGATAAAGTGAATAACTTTCATTAAAATGGTCTAATACTCTTGCATGTTCATCATAAAGAACAGCCTTGGTTGAAGTTGTTCCAACATCAACGCCAATAAAGTAGTTCATTTGCATAACATCCTTTTTACATTATTTATCAAAATATTAGGAAAATTGGTTTATCGTTACACCAAATAATATATTATCTTATGTAAGCGATGTCAAGCCATAATTATTAATAAGTGTATCGTTTTCCTAAAAATATAAGAAGCTAATTATTTTATCTGTATAATCTTTACCCAATTAAAAAAGGATGGAAAAACAGTCTCATTTCCTCATCCCAGTTACTTATTAAATGTTATCTGATACGTTATTAAAAAATTTAAGAGCGCCTTTATAGAACCAAGCATTGTATGGCATGATACAAGCCATCGGGCAGTTTTGCCCCGCGATTACTTTATAACGTTTGAAAAGTAAAATAAGAGGCTGGGAATTAACTATTAATTCTTGGTTCTCTAACAGTAAAATCCGGACTATAATTTTTGATCGATTCAAAAATCATAGTCCGGATTTTAAATTATTTATAAAATTAGTCGCCAATCGACTAATTGATTGACCAAATTTCGTTAGATTTAATGCCATCAAGGCTAGCCCAATGTCATTTTCCACAGCCCGTTGTCCGCGTAGATGAGTTCGGCGTATGCCAAAATCCCTCTTCATGTGACCAAAGACTGGCTCAACGTCGAACTTTCGTCGACGATAAATTGCCTTGCCTTCGTCACTTGAGAGGGTTGCTTTTACTTTAGCCTTGTAATAATTCCACGTTGGGTTAACCTGCATATAGCGTTGCCGACCACTTGGTGTTTTTGCCAACTCATCCAATTGTTCTGACAGTTGGTGCTTATCCGCTCGGTAGAGTTTGAAATCACGTTCGAAACCATATTTATCGGTTCGCCTACTATACCGATAAAAGCTAAAGCGAACTCCTAAATGATCGATGTAGTAATCATCTTCGGCATTATACTGCCAATTTTGTGATTTAGTTGGATCGTTTTTAAATTTATGTTTCTGTTCCTTTTGATAAGTTGTGTATGGAATAACAGGCTGCTTTTCAAACTGATCAAGAATCATTGTGTAATTGTACTCACTACCATAACCGGCATCGGCAACGATATGCTTAAAGAAATCTAAAGCATGAAACTGGGTAAGGAATGGCACTAAGGTCCTGGTGTCAGTTGGATTTGAAAAGAGCCCGTAATCAAGGACAAATTGCTTATGTGTAGCGATTTGCAGGTTATAGCCGGGCTTTAACTCCCGATTCATCATCGGATCTTCCTTCATACACATAAAAGTCGCATCATGATCAGTCTTGGAATAGCTATTACGACCTTGGAAGATATCTTCGGCACGTTCATACTTTTTGGCACGCGGAATTAGGTCGTTGCTTAATTGATGGCGAAGTTTTTTTAGAAAACGACGGCGCCGTTTTCTAACTGAACCACCTTTGATGATTTTTGGTTCTTGCTTAATCTCTTCATCTAACTTAGTGATTTTCTCCGCAAGTTCTTGTTCCATTACTTCCATGCCTTCGGCAGAAGTAACCAGCTCGGGTGCCATTTCTTGCACCACTTGTTTTTCTACTAGTTCCTCATAAAGCTTACTCGTCTTTTCTCTTAACTTAGCGTGATACTTTTCAACTGCCCGTCGCCAAGTAAATGAATATTTATTGGCATCGGCTTCTACCTTGGTCCCATCGATAAAAACTGCATCATTTTGAATTAGTCCGTGATCTTTCAAAGCCATGGTAAAGTAAACAAAGGCATGTTTAATTAGCTTACTAGCGTGCTGACTGCGTCGAAAGTTATTAATGGTATGGTAGCTATAAGCATAATCATGAGCTAACCAACGCATTGGCAGGTTCTCATCCAACATCATTTCAATCTTTCTTCCAGAATAAGTTTGACGTGCGTAGGCAAACAAGAGAATCTTAAGCATAATTGCTGGATGCGATGAAGGGCGGCCGGTAGCCGCTCCTGAATCTTCTAATAGCACATTTTGTGGAATCGAGTCGACAAAATCACTAATTAGCCGCGCAATATGATTTTGTGGTAAATCATAGTTATAGCTTAGTACGAATTCGGTTTGTCCTATGGTATAATTTTGATACATGAAAATCGCTCCTTTGGGTTGTTTTGTGGTAATTACATCATATCAGGAACGATTTCCTGTGTACATAAAAACCGGATGATGAATTGTTCAAAAAATTCATCATCCGGTTTTTGCTTTGGACTAGGAGTTTTTTCCCAGCCTCTTATCTTAGTAGTCGGAAATACAAGATTCGAACTTGCGACCTCTGCGTCCCGAACGCAGCGCTCTACCAAACTGAGCTAATTTCCGAAAAAATAAGCGCAACACCTACCCCGTTGGTAGCCGTTACGCTTAACCTTTATGCACCCAGAAGGAGTCGAACCTTCAACCTTCTGATTCGTAGTCAGACACTCTATCCAATTGCGCTATGGGTGCAAGAAAAGCGGAAGACGGGATTCGAACCCGCGACCCCCACCATGGCAAGGTGATGTTCTACCACTGAACTACTTCCGCATAATTATGAGCTATTTAATTGCTATCAACGATTATTAATACTACATGAACCGGTGAAGAATGTCAACACCTTTTTTCAAATAATATTAATGCGGATGAAGGGACTTGAACCCTTACATCAAAAGATACAAGATCCTAAATCTTGCGCGTCTGCCAATTCCGCCACATCCGCATATGGAGGATACAGGGCTCGAACCTGTGACCCTCTGCTTGTAAGGCAGATGCTCTCCCAACTGAGCTAATCCTCCAAAAAATCAAGCTAACCGAACAAGCCAGCTTAATTAATATATCATCCATTCTGATAATTGTCAAACATTTATTTTAAATTTAAGTCTACCAACTTTTGATCAATCATCTGGAGCACTTTCTTGGCTGCGTGCGGGTTCTCCACAAAGTCGTACTTGTCCCCATCAATCAACATCTTAGGGCTCTGATCATACTGTTTATACCATTCTTGGTAGCGCTCATTTAAGTTCTTGTAGTAGTTATAGAGCGACGGATCGTTAGCAATCTGCTCATAAGACCGTCCCCGTTTCTTAATCCGCTTGAGCATCGTATCAAAAGAAACCTGAATCGTGATCAACAGGTTAGGCGCCTTTTGGTGGGGCTGCTCAGGAAGTTCTTCCATCATGTTAGCCAACAGTGAGCTATAAATGTCCGACTCAGTTTGCGTTGCCCGTCCCATATCAGCGTTCAGCTTAAACAATAGGGCATCCTCAAAGATTGACCGGTCCAAGACGTTGAGGTTGTTGCTATAAGATTCCTTAATCTCATCAATCCGCTTGTTTAAAAAGTAAATCTGTAACAGAAAGCCGTATTTCTTGGGGTTCTTATAGAAAAGTGGCAAAATCTTGTTGTCGTCGACTGACTCGTAAAAGGCCTGGCTGTGTAAGTGGTCCGCCAGTAACTGTGTCAGGCTGGTCTTACCAGCACCAATTGTTCCTGCTAAAGCAATCATTATCCTGTTCCTTTCGTTATGATCTGTTAAAAGACACGCTTACTATTCTACCATCGATAAGAAATCGACAACAGGATTAAGAACTAATTTCTCGTAAAAAAAAATCTCCCCGGGAAACTTCGGGAAGACCTTAAAACAATATTATCGACTAACCTTCATACTTTTCACCCTTGGTGCTCTTGCTCAGGTCCATCTTATCTAACGGGATAATGTGTGTCCGGTAACGAATCTTGTAGTAGAAGAACAAGATCAAGAACAGTGGCACACTCATGTAGGTAATCAGGATATTGGACCAATCAAGCTTCGCAAAGGCATCAACGTTTTGCCCACAAATAACGATGATGCACAGGATAAAAGCGAAGATCGGCCCAAATGGGTACAGGGTGGCGTGGTACTTCAGTTCGTTAACCGAGTGACCCTGGGCAATGTAAGCCCGGCGGAAGCGGAAGTGCGAGATGGCGATTCCCAGCCAGGCAATAAAGCCACACAAACCAGAGGCGTCCGTCAGGTATACGTAGGCCTGGGGAACAATGAACTGGGTAGCAAAGGCCAAGGTTGAAATAACCATGGTAAATACCAAGGCATAAATTGGGATTCCCCGCCGGTTAACGTAGCCAAGAAAGCGCCATGCGTATCCCTCCCGGGCCTGAGAATACAGCATCCGGGTTGAGGCATAGAGCCCTGAGTTGGCGGCAGAAATAACGGCGGTTAAGATAACCGCGTTCATGATGCTGGCCGCTACTGCTAAACCAGCCCGCTTGAAGATAATCGTGAACGGACTCATCGTAATATTTTGAACGTTTGAGTTCATCAGGTTCTTGTTAGTGTACGGCAATACACAGGCAATGACAAAGATTGCCAAGATGTAGAATAGCAGGATCCGCCAGAAGGTAGAATGGATGGCCTTAGAAATCGACTTCTCAGGCGTTGCCGCTTCCCCGGCCGTAATACCGACCAGTTCCGTCCCCTGGAAAGAGAACCCGGCAACCAGGAACACGCTAATAATGGCGGGAACCCCACCAACAAATGGGGCCTGCTTGTAATGGAAGTTTGAAAGGCCCACTGGCTTACCGCCCATGATTCCAAAAATAATTGCAATTCCAACAACCAGGAAGAAAATAACGGTAATGACCTTTACAAGGGCCAGCCAGTATTCCGTTTCTCCATAGGAACGAACCGACAACCAGTTAATCAAAAAGATCAGGGCTAAGACGATGGTGCTGAATACCCAGCTAGGAACGTGGGGTAGCCAGAAATTCATCACAATTCCGGCACTGGTGACGTCAACCGGGATGGTAATCGCCCAGTTAAACCAGTAATTCCACCCCATCGCAAAACCGAGAGCTGGGTCCACAAACTTCGTTGAGTATGCAGAGAACGATCCCGTTAGCGGCATATAGGTTGCCATCTCACCAAGACTAGTCATCAAGAAGAAAACCATGATTCCCATGATGACATAAGCCGTTAGAGCTCCACCAGGTCCGGCCGTCGAAATTGCCGAACCACTAGTGATAAATAGCCCGGTCCCAATGGTTCCCCCAAGGGCAATCATTGACAGGTGCCGAGTCTTTAATGTTCGTTTAATGTGGCCAGTCGAATGCTGGTTCTGTGTCTCTTCTGCCATTAAATAAATCCTCCAAACAAACAGATTTTGAAGAGGGTAATTAAAAAGTCTGCTAACGGCTCATCCCGTTAGCAGACTCAATTAACTTCTTAATTATTGAATCACTCGTCGGAAGCGCCCCGCGGTAAATCCGCGACAGTCCATGACCTCTTAAGCCATGACCCAACAAACTGAAAAATAAGTTCCAGCCTGTTTCGGCGTTTTTCCCTTCCACTCACTGGTCCAGTGCTTATTCACCTCACAGCGGCTACTATTGAAAAACGCAACCTCTCCATTTTGTAAAATATTATACTCTGATTAACTCCGAGTGCAAGCGGGCCTTCGCCAGATTAACCGCTTACCTTCCCGGCCAGTTAGCCGAAAACCAGAATTTTTCAAGACGTGCTGGGAGCGCTCATTGTCTTCATCGGTGGTGGCCACGATTGCCAGTGGGGTCCCATCCAAGAAACCCCGCAAGGCCTCGGTCATGACCCCCTGCCCCCATACGGACCGACGTTCAAGGTAACCAATCTCACATTCATTGGTTAAAAGCGTCGGGTTAGTCTGGTCGGCGGTAATGAGGCCTAACAATTTAGTTGGGTCCTCCTTCTGATAAATACCAAACACTTGGACCGCTTGTAAAAACATTTTAATCTCAAAGCTGCTTGCCGGTAATGACGTGAAGCTGATATGGGCAGCGTCCAATAACTCTGGATCAGCCAGCACCTGGGCAACCTGGTGGTCATTATCGGTAATCAGTGGTTTAACTATTAGTCTCTTTGTCTCTATCATGAATATTTCCCGGGCAATAAAAAAGGAGTTGTAACTAGGTCACAGCTCTTTTCTTGTTTCATTAAATAATCGAATCTTCTAACATTGGAATCCGTTGCAGGCGCGGCGCCCAAGCAACGTACAGCCATTCAGCAACCTGGAGCCATGCATACGCCAGCAACATTGCCCCAATCGTATCGAAAGGCCAGTGGGCGTACAGGTAAACTCGCGAAATTGCCAAGAAGAAAATAGCAAATACTAATAAGATCTGGCAAATAGTCCGCACCGACCGCCGCTGGATCAACGGCAAAACCACTAATAAGAGAATTGCCGCAATCAAAAAGATTCCTAAAGTATGACCACTTGGGAAACTATAACCGTCATCAGTTGGGAGATGCTGCGCAGGTCGGGCCCGCTTAACAATGTGCTTAAAGACCCCGCCAAAGAAGTCCCCACCGATCAACGTGCAGACCGACCAAATTGCGGGAATCTTACATTGCCTCAACCATAGAAAAACGGCAATGATGATCACCCAGATGATATCCATCTTCGGGCTAGCAATAAACGACAAGAAGGTCATCAAGGCGTGGAACCAGCCGATGCCTTCAAGGCGCTGGCTGGTGAAAAGTGATTGCAGGACGGCGTCCATCATCGTTGCTACCGAAGAATTAAACTTGATCAATAGCAATAAGATGATAAAGAAGCCTCCACTAAATGCAAATCGACGCCAGCGATGATTATCGCGTTCAATAAACATATATGATTACTCCTAATTTTAATTTTTAGCAATTATTTTGAGTATACCACAAGTCAATTTACTCGCGCAGCGCTTTGTTAAAAAAACAAGCGGGAAAGACAATTGCCTCCCTCGCTTGAATTCTCCTTATTTAATAAAAATATTATGGGCCGCCTTGTAGGACACGTTGATTTCCTTGTCACTGCCATCCTTTTCAATGACAATTGGTCCCTCGAACGGTTCGTGACGGATAACCTTGACTGTTTCGGAAGGACGCAGTTGCAGTTCTTCTAGGTAAGTCAACAGCTCGTGATTATCTAAGAAGCGCTCTAATTCGACCTCTTCACCATCCTCGGCATCAGCTAATAAGCGGTGACTGACGTCAGGGAACTTGCCGTTAGCTGAAGGAATAACCCCACCGTGGGGGCAGTGTTTGGGGTGCTGTAAATAGTCATCTAAGGCGGTTGCCAATCGATCGCTCGTCTGGTGCTCCAGAATTTCTGCTTCTGAGTGAACATCCGCAAAGTTGTAATTTAACTTATCCACTAAGAATGTTTCCCATAGCCGGTGCTTTCGCACTAATTCTGCCGCATACTTTTGGCCCTTTGCTGTCAATGAAATTCCGGCGTATGGTTCGTGAACAACGAGCCCCTCGTCGGCCAACTTGGAAATCATTTCGGTCACTGAACCAGCAGCAATTCCTAATCCTAATGAAATTTCCTTGTTGGAAACTTTCTTATGACTACCGCCGAGCTCAAAGATGATTTTCAAGTAATCTTCCTTCATTGGAGTCAATCTAGTTCACCTCTCAATAAATTTTTTGGCCTTCGAACGGTCATAACACAATAACTCGATATTGAATATATTACGATTATAGCATAATATAAAACCGAGTAGTTTGGATTGCCTAACTTTTTCGTTAGCTACAATCATTCATTTTAATACAATATTATTAAAAATTGCAATCAATATGCAGAGGAGCATTCAGTAATAATGAAAGAGAGAATCACGGGGCAACGTTTCCTAGCCGTTACCCTGCTAAATGTCTTAATCACAGTCGTTGAAATTATCGGGGGGCTGATTTCTGGTAGTCTAGCCCTGCTTTCCGACGCCTTCCACAATATGGGCGATTCCTTTTCCATCATTTTAGGTTATTTTGCGCAGCAAATCGGTGGCCGGCCAGAAACCCGGAAAAGTACGTATGGTTACCGGCGGGCGGAAATCCTCTCAGCCCTTACCAACAGTCTCTTATTGGTAATTATTGTCATCTTCTTAATTGGTGAGGCCATCCAACGGTTAAGTCATCCCCAACACATTAACGGGACAATTATGATGGTTGTCGCCATTGTCGGGCTTGTCGCCAACTTCCTATCCGCCGCCCTCCTTCATTCCGGCAGTCATGACAATTTAAACGTCAAGGCAACCTACCTCCACGTTCTGAGTGACGCCCTTTCGTCGGTTGCCGTTATCATCGGCGGAATCATCTTGATCTTTGTCAACGTTCCGTGGTTAGACCCACTCCTAACTATTGCGGTTGCTATTTACATTGCTTACGAATCACTGCCAATTATCAACCAGACCATTCGGATTCTGATGCAGTCGTCGCCCGACCTCGACTACGAGGCGATTGCTAAAGACCTGACAAGCATTGACGGCGTCGATGCCGTTCACCACGTCCATGCGTGGATGATTGATGAACACCACATCATCTTTTCTGCCCACCTCAACTGCGAGGATAAGCCCCTCAGTCAGATTGAACAGATTTACTCCCAGGTGGAAAAGCTTTTACGCGAAAAGTATGGAATTTGCCACATCACTCTCCAAGCAGAGTGTAGCCGTGGCAAAGGCGAAGAGCTCTTTAACACCGTTGCTGACGAACGGGAAATGATCAATGATCATCACATTAACAAATAAATCTAATTACAAAAGAAGCTGGCGAGAAACCATTGTTTTCTCCCAGCTTTTTTGTATAGGTATAAATACTAATTTATTTTAGAACAACTTACCGACACCGTAGTGGATGGTAATTGTAATCAACCCAATGATAATGTTTCGAATAACCGCAATCTTGACTAAACCGTTACCGAGCTTTGAACTGATAAACGCTGTTAGAGCACTTGTTAAAATAACCGCCAGAATAACGGCAATCCACTTGTCGGCTTCGGGGGCAAAAGTCATTGCCATCAGCGGGAAAAGTCCCCCCGCAGCAGCCGAGAATAAAGACGAAAAAGCGGCGTCCCACGGGTTCAGGTAGTGCCCTAACTCGATATCATACTTAACCCGGACAACTGTTTCAAGCGGCTTCTTCTTTAATAGATCACGAGCAATGGCCATTGAGGTTTCGGGACTAACTCCTTTATCAACGTAGTACTTTTGAACGGCGGCCAGTTCGCCTTCAAAATCGGTCTTCAATAATTTTTCTTCATGGGCAACCGCAGATTTTTCGGTATCCTTTTGGGTAGAAACGGAGGCATATTCCCCAGAGGCCATCGAAAAGGCACAGGCAAGCAGATCTGATAAACCAGCAATGAAAATTGTAAAACGGTCTGTCGTTGCGGCGGCCACGGAAACCAGGACCCCAACAACCGTTAAAATACCGTCATTAGAACCTAAAACACCGGCACGGAGGGTATTCAGTTTTTCTTCCATCGTTTGCTTTTGACGCTTTTTCCACATTTCCATCAAAAATCATCCCCCTAACGTGCAAATAACTGACCAATCACGAAAGTAACACCCATCGTGAGCAGGCCAGCAGCGGCGTTTCTAATCATTGACTTAACGCGGTTCGACTTTCCGAGGACTGCCGCAAAGTAACCGGTAATCAGCAACGCAATTAAAACCGCCACCATGGTAGCAATTATCCGGACATTGGCAGGCGCCATCGTTACCGCCACCATTGGTAGAATCGACCCGGTTGGAAACGATATGAAAGAAGCAATGGCTGCTGCATATGGGCTAGTAAAGTCCTGGGGATTAAAGCCATACCGTTCTTGAACAGCCGTCCCAAGCGAATCTTTTTTCATTAATTCAGTGGTTGCTTGGTGAGCTAGCTTTGGATCAATATCTTGCGCTTCATACTTTTTTTGAACATAATTAAATTCTTGTTGGTACTGGTCGTCAAGCCGTTGCCGTTCGCTAATTAACGCCATCTTTTGTGAATCCTTTTGGGTGGACACAGAAACGTATTCTCCCATACACATGGAAATCATCCCCGCAAGACTACCCGATAGTCCAGAAATCAAAATTGAATAGGCATTACTCGTCGCTGCAGCAACACCGATAACAATTCCGGCAACTGAAATAATGCCATCATTAGCTCCCATTACACTTGCACGGAGGACATTGACCTTCTGAGCTAATGACATCTTTTTCTTTGGCATATTTCTTCCTCCTTCGTGCCAGTTTAGAATCATTATAACATAATAATTGATATCTTCAAATGTTTTATTGAATTTATGCTTTGCAGATTAGAATCGTTAAAAGTCAAATAATCGAGTAGGAGGTAATTGATTAGTTCAATTACCGACCTCTCACACCACCGTACGTACGGTTCCGTATACGGCGGTTCGACAACTTAATCACTTTGAATTGACTGGAGCGTCTTGGACATATTTATTAGTCCAAGGTGCTCCAGTTTTCTATTTGTTAGAGAATAACTCAAAGTCTTACTGTGTGCGTTCGCCAGTAGCCCTTACGGGTACTAGCGAAGACATATGCATCACGATAAGACAATCCGAGCCTTTGTAAGTTAGTAATCTTAGTTTTGAATTTCTTCCATTGCTTCCAGATATATTGCCTTATTCGCGCCCTTAACCACTGGTCAAGTCGTTGAATAAAGCCAGTCAGTTTCCCAATTGAGTAATATTGAAGCCAACCCCGCATTTTGCGATGAATTTCCTCAAACATTTGCTCAATGGATACTCCCCGATTGCGCTTTGTTAACAGCTTTAGTGCTTGCTTAACTCGCTTTTGTGATTGCTTGGCCGGTCGGGCATAGGCACCGTTACGGTCTACACCTAGTGAAAAGCCAAGAAACTTCAATCTTAGGGGACTACCAACTTTAGTTTTATCTGGATTAACTTTAACCTTCAATTGCTTTTCGAGAAAATGGGTAATACTGCGCATTACTCGTTCTCCCGCCCGTTGACTTTTAACATAAATATTACAATCATCCGCATAGCGTACAAAGTGATGGCCACGTCTGGTCAACTCTTTATCCAACTCATTTAGGTAAATATTCGCCAGTAATGGTGATAATGGTCCACCTTGCGGCGTTCCTTTGTCACTCCTAGCGAAAAGCCCATGATCTAAGACCCCGCTAGTCAAAAACTTGCGGATAAGTCTTAGCGTCCATGGGTCATTAATATATTGTTGGAGGTACTTAATCATCAAATCATGGTTGACGTTATCGAAATAGGCCTTCAGGTCTAAGTCGACTACTCTTCGATATCCCTGATTATATAGTTTAACTACCTTTGCGATTGCGTCTTGGGCTCCACGATGAGGGCGAAAGCCAAAACTATTATCCGAGAAAATACGCTCAAAGATTGGCGTGAGCACTTGGGCAACTGCTTGTTGGACCATGCGGTCCACTACCGTTGGTATCCCTAGTTTTCTCACTCCACCGTTGGGCTTGGGAATTTCCACTCGTTTAACCGGTACTGGCTTATAATTGCCTTCACGTAGGTTGGTGATTAACTCCGTTTTATTTTCTCTAAGATATTGCAGGAGGCCATCGACAGTCATATCATCAATGCCCGCTGCTCCTTTATTTCTCTTAACTCGCAAATAAGCCTGGTTCAGGTTATTGCGGTCCAAGACTTGGTCTTGGATAGTGACACTCATACCTTTACCTTCACCATAATCGGTACTACGCGCCCTTGTGTACTTTCGGTTTTCCAAACCTATCCTCGACAAGCGGTCAGCTTGTGGTTCTGTTTTCTGCGATTGTCGCACCTGATTACACCTCCGATATAAGTTATAAGTTATTGTCGTTCGGTCCTTCATCTAATTAATTAGACTACTATGACCTCGGCTGACTTCTGGCTTACTCAACACAACATCACTGCTATGCTTGCTTCTGTGGAATTTCATTCATTCCTCTTGTCGGAAACGTGTAGGTCAGATCTCCCCGGGTAAGAATATTAACTTTCGTACCATGTCACCGTTAGCTTTACTGAAAGCAACTTCGAGTAGTATTGGACTTTAGTTTGTCTAGCAACCTTATCCAGTTACTCTCAGCCTTATAGCTACTTCTTGTTCATCGGTGCAGCACTTTGCCTTAGACTTCCTTCAGATTCCACCTCACAGCGGACACCCTTGTCCTCGGCTCATGGTTCCGACTACTACGGCCCATAGTGGACTTTCACCACCTAGCTAATACCCATGCCGGGCGCACTAGATGTAAAAAGCGATAGCCAATTGACTATCGCTTTTCTTAATCATGAGCCCTTATTGGGTTTATTCATAAGTTTGTACTGCAGTTGTCCGAATAACGAATACTGAAGTTCCCGCATAACGTGTCATGTACGAAGCTTGAGATCCAACCGCTTTCCGGTTCCCCCACTTACCAATTGAACCAATAATCAACAGGTCCGGTTGGAAAGCAGGAATAACATGGTTGCAAATCCGTTCAGCTGGACGTTCACCATGGTCAACAATTCCCGTAATCTTCTTCGGGTCAACACCGTAATTAATGGCAGCTTGAACGTATTCGTTAACCCGCTTTTTTAATTCAGATTCACTACTATGAACATAGTCCTTATCGAGAATTTGGTAAACATTAATGTGACCAGTTTCCAAAATAGAAACAATTCCTAATTCGGAACCGTCCCGCTTAGCCTTATCAACAGCATATGAAAAAGCTGCCCGGGCATCTGGTGCATCATCGACACCAACGAGGATCTTCTTGAACTTCTTTGGCTTAATTTCAAACATTAGTATTCCCCTCTCTAGGTTCTCTTAACAGCAAACAGTATGCCAATTTGCTATTAACTTCCAATAACTATGTTACTACTAATCTTTAATTTGTAAATAATTATTTTGGCTATCCTAAAACAAAAGTCAAAAAAGAAGGATTTAATCTTTCTAAATTCACTACTTTCCTAAATAGCATTTTTTATCAACTAGTTATCCACTTAATTTAAAGTGTTATTATTAATGGTAAGTGAATTGTTATTATTTATGAAAGGAATTGTGACCAAGATGAAAAAAGAGTTATCCAGCTGTACAGCCATGCTCGTTGGTAAGAACGCCACAATCGATGGCTCAACAATTATTGCCCGTGATGAAGATGGTGAAGACGGGGTTAACCCCAAGACGTTTCGGGTCTTTCCCGCTAAGGATTACACCGGCGAAGAATATACATCCGCTTATAACGGCCTAAAGGTAACGATGAGTGGCAAGGGCTGCCGCTTCACCGCGACCCCAAATGGAGACCCCGCAATTGGCCGGTGGGATGAACAAGGAATCAATGAATTCAATGTTGCAATGAGTTCAACAGAAACGGAGAACACGAACCCCCGTGTTCTTGGCCACGACCCACTTGTTAAGAATGGGGTAAATGAGGACTCAATGCTCTACCTCGTCCTGCCATTTATCAAGTCCGCCCGTGAAGGGGTTAAGCGCTTAGGCAGTTTAATTGAAAAGTATGGAACGGGGGAGACTAACGGAATTGCTTTCTCTGACAAGGACGAAGTTTGGTACTTTGAAACAGCTGGTGGGCACCAATGGGTTGCCCAACGGATTCCAGACGACTGTTATGCAATTGCCCCGAACAACATGTGTATCCAGGAAATCAGCTTCGATGATCCCAATAACTTCATGTACGCCAAGGGAATTGAAAAGTTTGTTGAGGACCACCACTTGAACCCATATCCCGGCAAGTTCAACTTCCGGAAGATTTTTGCTACGGAAAACGAAGCGGATGCTTACTACAATACCCCACGGACCTGGTATGGGCAGAAGCTGTTCAACCCTTCTATTGATCAGGAGCCAACTAGTCAAGACATGCCGTTCATTCGGAAGCCGGAGAAGAAGATTGCAATCGAAGACGTTGAATACTTCCTTTCTTCCCACTATAACCAAACCCCATTTGACCCAATGGGCACCTACTCCAGTGGTACGCCTGACGAGCAAAAGCGGTTCCGTTCCATCGCTTTAGACCGGAACCAGAGTTCGTGCATCATGCAAATTCGGAATGATGTCCCGGCCGAGTACGCAGCAATTCAGTGGATCAACTTTGGCTTCTACTGCTACAGCCCGTATGTCCCATTCTTTACCAATATCAATGACACCCCTGCCAACTACGCTTACGCAACCCAGGATGTCCAACCGGAAAAGAGTGCCTACTGGATGTACAAGATGCTTGAGGTAATCGTTGAACCACGCTACCACGAATTCATCAACGAAGTAAACGCCTTTCGCGACGACGCCCAAAGCTACGGTGTTGGCCGGGTAGACAAAATCACCGCGGGTGCCAAGGGCAAACGTGGCGATGACCTGATTAACTACCTGACGCAGGCCAACATGGAAAGTGCCAAGCACGTTACTGAAGAAGGCCGCAAGCTAACCACCAGTTTAGTTCGGCAAACACTATTAAACTCCAAGTTCCAATTCGAACGTGGTGACAACCTATAAAATTAAAAGAAGTCAGCGTAAAAGCGTTCGCTTTACGCTGACTTCTTTTATTCTGCCGCCAATTTAAATTTCCGGCTTCCCTCAATCAGCATTAGGGCTGAGGTGTAAACCATTACCAAGATCACCAACCACATTATGAACGTCACGTTCAAGTGCTTGACGAAATGAATAGCAACGAACACTCCTAGGCAGCCACAGGCCGTGATTGAGATTGCCGGGGCGCGGGCATAGTCATCACGTCTAATAAACACACCAGCAGCAATCGGCATTACAGACGCGCACGAGGACATCATAATAGGAAAAGCAACCAACGGACTCAGGCCAAGTAAGTACACGAGGGCCATGCACGGTGCGTAGAGACCAATACCAACATTCATCAAAGAGCCTAAGATAAAGTTGACAGCACAGGCAACAACTAGTTTCCACCCATATAGGCCCGTAGCAACGTTGTGGGCCCCTAGTTTAGTGGTTACCCCCGTAACAGAGAGAACCATCAAAACGGCCGTGACGGCTAACGCACACCCCACCGTTACCTGCACCTTCTTTTCATCGAAGCGAACCACGATTCGGGAACCAATGAACGCCCCCAACATTGCTGACAACATCATCGTTAATAGCGTCAGGCCACTAACCTTAACCATCTTGATGTAGGAAAAGGCCTCGGTCATCACCGGGATGGCACAGGCGGCATTCAAAGTTCCCGGGAGCAAGCGGTCATTCTTCAAAGATTTGGTCAACTTTAGTAGCATCGTCGTTGGGGCAAAGGACCCAATCCCTAATGTATCAAAGAAGTTAGTCGTAAAGCCAATGGGCCCCGTAACCAACATGTTACCGTCATTGATTCGTTTCCGATTGACGAAGAGGTCATGACCGTAGTTATATACCTGGTAAAGTAAAAGTGCCCCTAAGATCAGCCGGGTCAGCAGTGTTGCATCCATTTCTCTTTCTCCTCAAGTTACTTATTAATAAAAAGCTTATGGCAAAAATTAATTCTACCATAAGCTTTTCTTTTTTGCTAAAGATTGTTAATCGTTTGCGTTCAACCACTTGATTATGACCCGCTCGTAATCGTCGTGACGCTCCACAAACGACATGTGCCGACAGTATTCGAAGAGCTGCCACTGAGAGTGCGGGATGCGGTCGGCCATCGTTTTGGCAATGTAGGGTGTGCAGAGGTCATCGGTCCCACTAGTAATCAGCATCGGGGTCGTAAGTTCCTTAAGTTGGTCAAGGTAGTCATAGTCCTTGAGATTCCCCTCCGGATTATATTCGTTGGGTCCCCATCCAGTCAGGTAGGCAACAGTTCCCGCCCTTTTCTTACGCCGTAACGGTTCTGGATTGTCCGCCGCTGGGGCTGCACTGCAGTGCTGTTCCATGAACTTGGCATTAGCGCGCTGGTAATCCGGAGCAGAGTAGTCGCCGCTCGCCTCCGCCCTGGCAATTGCCGCCTGGTCAGCCGGCGCCATCAGTTTAATCAGGCGGTGCAACTCCTTGCCCCACATCCAAGAGGCCGGGAGAGTACTGGCTAAAATTCCCGATTTGACACCTTTGGGAGCGTGGTCACAAAGGTAGATAATTTCTAGCATCCCACCCCACGACTGGCCTAGCAAGTGGACTTGATCAAGACTAAGATAGTCGCGCAGGGCGATGAGTTCCTTTACCCAGGTTTCTTGATTATAGACTTGGTCGGCCTGGTCATCAGGCATCGAAGATTTCCCACAGCCAATCTGGTCATACATGACCAACTGACGGTGGTCCTTTTTTGCAAGGTCGTCTAGGACCTCAAAGTAGTTATGGGTTGAACCCGGCCCACCATGAAGGAGAAGGAGGGGCGCTTTAGTGCTCTTCTCCCCCACAATCCGGTAGTAAGTCTGGTATTTGCCAAAGGGCATGTATCCTTCTTGAACTCTAACCATTATTTTTCCTCCTCAGGCCTAGACATTGACTAAACGGGATAACAGCCCCCGCATTGAGAACAGAACCGGCGCCCCAACAACGGCAAAGGCACCGACGATTCCAAAATACATTCCAGCGTTTGGGACACTATAAAGCTTAACCAGCTGGGCATTAAAGGACTGGGCGGCAGCATCCCCCAAGAACCAGATACTCATCATCTGCGCAGCAAAGGCTTTTGGAGCCAGTTTGTTGGTTAAAGACAGGCCGGATGGTGACAAGAAGGCTTCCCCAACTTCAATAATGGCTAGACTCAAAATTAGCCACCAGCCAGAGAACTTAGCCCCTGCCACGTGGGTGTTGATTGGAATCAGGAGAACCAGGAACGAACAAGCCGAAGCTAACAGGCCAACCGTAAACTTAGTCGTCGATGATGGCTGGTGCTTACCCAATTTTGTCCAGGCAGCAGCTACTACTGGTGAATAAATCAAGACGAACAGTGCGTTGAAGCCGGTAAACTGGCTTGGCTTGATATGGAAGCCAAACAAACGCAGGTCAGTCATCTGTTGGGCCACCAACGGAAAAATCGTCATTGTCTGCTCATAAATTGACCAGAACAACACGCTAGCAATGAAGATCACGATGTATGCCAAGACATTGTGGCGGTCCTTACTGGTAATCTTCGGGCTGCGTAAGATATTGAAAAAATACGCGGCCGGGAGTAGAATCCCGAGAATCGTGATGATAAAGATGATGTTGTTGATGTTAAGCAGGTGAGTTAACTGCATACCTACCAGGACGATAACAACCAGGGCAATGACCCAGGAAACCTGCTTAATAACCTTTGTCTTCTCTTCCGGCTTGATGGGGTCACTAGGCTCTAGGCCATCCTTAGCCAGGTACTTTCTCTTCCCCATGCTGTATTGGATCAAGCCAAAAATCATCCCAATTGTCGAGAGGGCAAAGCCGGCATGGTAACTGTATGTTTGGCCGACCCAACCAACAATGAATGGCGCCAAAAGAGAACCGAGGTTGATTCCCATGTAGTAAATATTAAAACCGGCATCCCGCCGGGTATCATCCTTACTATATAGTCCCCCAATCATGTCAGAGATATTGGACTTCAGAAAACCGGTTCCTAAAACAATGATGACAATAGAAACGTAAAGACCCACAAAACGGAGTGGGAGTACTAGAATAAAGTTTCCCCAAGGCAATCAGCACCCCGCCCCAAAAGACGGTTTGCTGGGCTCCCAGCAAGCGATCACTGACAAAGCCACCAATCACACTTGACATATAAATCAGGGCCCCATAAATGGCAACAATTGAGGTGGCAATCGGGGTATCCATCCCCAGACCACCCTTTTGGAAACTATCAATCAGGTAGAACAATAGGATGGCGTGCATACTATAGTAACTAAATCTTTCCCACATTTCAGTGAAAAACAGGGTCGATAGTCCATGTGGATGGCCAAAGAAGGCTGTATCCTCCGTCTTCGTCCCTCTTCTAATCATACTTGTGCATTCCTTTCAATAACATCCAATAACATTAAAGAGCTAGTCAATAATGTTAAAAATGTAAGTTATATAATAATTATAGTCTTTCTTTATGCATAAAGCAGTTGTATCTTAGGCCAAATGTTTCTTTAGAAAACGTTTCCAATATTTTGTTCAAAAAAGCGAAGCTGGGAAAAATAAGGGTTCTACAATTTTAAGTACTGATGGATTTAACATCAGTGCTTATTTTGGTTTAAATTTAAAATAAAAAACGAAAGATGGCTGACCCCCGTCTTCGTTTAAGAAAGGACCATCTTTCATGGATAATTCTATCAGAACTGCTCTCGGAATTAAAGACACTCATCTTGAACTTGATACCAATACTAAAGAAGACTCGATTGCCGATCACGGCGATTATATTGTGGTCCATCTTGTTCAATCCTACCCCATGCATTGTCCTCATTGTGGCCGGCTAATGTACAAGAATGGCATTAAAATCGTTAACTATCATGGGGCAGACCTTCATTACAAGCCGACTGTTTGGTCGATTAAAAAGCAGAAGTATATTTGCCCAGCTTCTCCTCAATGTCCACAAACAGTGACGAAATTAGCTCCGGTCGAGGATGTCCAATATCGTCACCATATCGCCACGAGTATTAAGCAACGCATTATGATGCAACTGGTTAAGAATGAATCCCAAACTGATATCGCCGATGATTTTTCTGTTTCGGGCTGGACCGTCAGGCGCGTAATTAATCACCTTGATCATGTCTTTAAGCCTAACTACCATTGGCTTCCCCGTCATATTGCCTTCGATGACTTTCATTCTGGTCGCTTTGCGCCCAGCGGAATGAGCATGATTCTCGTAAACATTGAGAACCATCGAACGCTCGATATCATTCTTTCACGCCGGAGTAGCTTTCTTCGCAATTACTTCCTGCGTTATAGTCACCGCGCTCGTTTAGCGGTTCAAACTGTTACGGTCGATCTCTATACTCCTTACCGCCGCTTGATTCAAGAGCTATTTCCGCATGCTTTAATTATCGCGGACCACTTCCATGTCGTAGCTCAAGCTTACCGTGCCCTGAACCAAACTAGGATTAAAGTAATGAACCGTGCCGGAAAAAGTTCCCGGCAATGGCGAGCTCTCAAACATTTTTGGAAACTGCTCTTAACCCCTAGTGCACTCCTCAAGTATGATAACTTTTGGCGCCGCCGCAATTTTGGTTACGCCCAGCTAACTGATATTGAGGTTATTCATCGTTTATTAGCTTTCGACGACGAGCTTAAGCAGGCCTATCAATATTACCAAGACCTGATTTTAGCAGTTAATCATCGGAGTAAGTCAGCTCTCAACCAACTATTAGCTATCAAATGGACCGCGCTTCCCCAAGCGTTTCAGAAGGTCCAACGCACTCTGCGAACCCATCGTCAAGAAATCATCGCCAGCTTCAAATATGATCATTACACGAATGGTCCCGTTGAGGGTACAAACAATAAGATTAAAGTTATCAAACGGACTGCCTATGGCTTTCGTAACTTCTTCCACTTCCGCGTTCGTATCCTGATTTCCCTGCCGAATTCTTATATCGCCATTAATTGGCATAATAAAAGGTTCTACAATTTTAAGTACTGATGGATTTAACATCAGTGCTTATTTTGGTTTAAATTTAAAATAAAAAACGAAAGATGGCTGACCCCCGTCTTCGTTTAAGAAAGGACCATCTTTCATGGATAATTCTATCAGAACTGCTCTCGGAATTAAAGACACTCATCTTGAACTTGATACCAATACTAAAGAAGACTCGATTGCCGATCACGGCGATTATATTGTGGTCCATCTTGTTCAATCCTACCCCATGCATTGTCCTCATTGTGGCCGGCTAATGTACAAGAATGGCATTAAAATCGTTAACTATCATGGGGCAGACCTTCATTACAAGCCGACTGTTTGGTCGATTAAAAAGCAGAAGTATATTTGCCCAGCTTCTCCTCAATGTCCACAAACAGTGACGAAATTAGCTCCGGTCGAGGATGTCCAATATCGTCACCATATCGCCACGAGTATTAAGCAACGCATTATGATGCAACTGGTTAAGAATGAATCCCAAACTGATATCGCCGATGATTTTTCTGTTTCGGGCTGGACCGTCAGGCGCGTAATTAATCACCTTGATCATGTCTTTAAGCCTAACTACCATTGGCTTCCCCGTCATATTGCCTTCGATGACTTTCATTCTGGTCGCTTTGCGCCCAGCGGAATGAGCATGATTCTCGTAAACATTGAGAACCATCGAACGCTCGATATCATTCTTTCACGCCGGAGTAGCTTTCTTCGCAATTACTTCCTGCGTTATAGTCACCGCGCTCGTTTAGCGGTTCAAACTGTTACGGTCGATCTCTATACTCCTTACCGCCGCTTGATTCAAGAGCTATTTCCGCATGCTTTAATTATCGCGGACCACTTCCATGTCGTAGCTCAAGCTTACCGTGCCCTGAACCAAACTAGGATTAAAGTAATGAACCGTGCCGGAAAAAGTTCCCGGCAATGGCGAGCTCTCAAACATTTTTGGAAACTGCTCTTAACCCCTAGTGCACTCCTCAAGTATGATAACTTTTGGCGCCGCCGCAATTTTGGTTACGCCCAGCTAACTGATATTGAGGTTATTCATCGTTTATTAGCTTTCGACGACGAGCTTAAGCAGGCCTATCAATATTACCAAGACCTGATTTTAGCAGTTAATCATCGGAGTAAGTCAGCTCTCAACCAACTATTAGCTATCAAATGGACCGCGCTTCCCCAAGCGTTTCAGAAGGTCCAACGCACTCTGCGAACCCATCGTCAAGAAATCATCGCCAGCTTCAAATATGATCATTACACGAATGGTCCCGTTGAGGGTACAAACAATAAGATTAAAGTTATCAAACGGACTGCCTATGGCTTTCGTAACTTCTTCCACTTCCGCGTTCGTATCCTGATTTCCCTGCCGAATTCTTATATCGCCATTAATTGGCATAATAAAACAGCTCATGTCCAGGGTCAGGCAAGAGCTGCTTAGAAATTATTCAATTTATCTTATCAGTACTTCTTGACGAAGAGCCTAATAAAACAGCTCATGTCCAGGGTCAGGCAAGAGCTGCTTAGAAATTATTCAATTTATCTTATCAGTACTTCTTGACGAAGAGCCAAAATAAGAGCGCGCCATTGATCGTAATCAATGGACTTGCTCCGCGGCACTTGATACTAGGAGCATGCTTTCTCAGCTTCGTTTAATTAATAGTGAATTTGAAAATCGAAATGCTGTTCATCACCGGTTAAACGGGCAACATGCCGGTTCATCACGTGACGCCGCTGGCCGTACATCATCCAAACCGCAATTAGGACAAAAAAGGCAACCTCAACCAGGGTGGTAACCCAATCATCAAGGGTCAGCTTTCCCGATATGGTGGTGGATTCAGATGCAACAAAACTCGTCCAGTCTAGTAAGCCGTGCATCAACATTGTCAACCAGAGCTGCCCAGTATAAACATACACCACCGCAAAAAAGAGACCAATTCCGGCTGCGCCAATCACCTGAAACAGAGTGTTTCCCCAGTTTTGCGCGAAAACGTTCACCAGATGGGCAAGTCCAAACAAAATACTGCTTGTGGCCAGGACCAGGGGCAAACGCTTTTGCCAGTGACGCCATGCATAAAAAAGTACCCCCAAGATGGCAAAGCGGAACAGAGTTTCTTCCGCCACGCCAGCCTCAACAGCGGTCAGAAAATACCGCCAGTCGGACTTAGTGATGTCAATATTTCCACCAACGTTTAGGTAGGTAAAGGCCAGGTCGATTAATACCAACCCACCAATAATCCACCAGTTAAAGTCTCCTGACCACTGCGGCTTTAGGCCCGGCCAAGATAGTTTCCAGGCTCGCATTACCGTCGTAATCAACACGAAGTAGGCAACCGCTCCGACGGCTCCACTGGCAAGCAGTAGATACAAGAAATGGTTGTCGATTAGGGCATCTGGAAAGGCTGCCAAGGCGATAAAAACTACCTGAAAAGTTGAAATTGCAAAGATAAAGCGCTCAATGCTCGTCTTCAACTGCCCACCAATCACACTGGCGAACGGGGCAAACATTACTAAATAGTATAAGATCATTAGGGAAACAACTCCCCGTGAAGGTAGTCGCAGGAGGGTAATAATTTCCCGGGTAATAACGTCCCATGCAACGACCTGAATAAGGGGCTGGGTCAAACCCTGGAGCCAACTATTCAGGCGTTTAACAACTTCCGGCAAGTTAGGCAATAATTCCACTGCCAGGCCGATTGCCAAAATAATCACGGTCGGCAAGAGGTGTGCTACCACTATGTGACGGCCAAGTTCAAAATTCCGGACCATCATCATCGCTAGAATCAGTAATGTCGCCCCAATTTGAACCCGATACCAGATTCGTAAATAATCTCTTCCGGTCATTTGGTTTCTTCCTCTCTAAATAACTAAAATAATTGCTAATATTGATAATACCAGAGTTTTCAAGTAGTTTTAAGTGGTCAATTACAAAAGTATTAAAATAGCTCCTGACAGCCGATAACGATACCGACTATCAGGAGCTTTTGTAACACCGAACCGCCTAAGCTTTTACAGTTTCCTTTTTATGGTGGTCCTGCTTGTTATGTTGCTTTCCCTTTTCACTATGTTGTTGGGAGCGTTTTTCCTTGTTTTGCTTATTGTTATTACGATGGTTAGGGTGACGGTAGTGGCGGTTTTCTGCCCGATTGTCACCGTTAAGAATCGTAATCATCGGAATAATTACTGGTCGCCGTCCGGTCCTTTCAAAGAGTAACTTCTGTAGCCGACTAACGATTATCCGGTTGAGGGCCCGTTGGTCAACATGCTTATGGTTCTTAAAGGTGTTAAGGATAGCCCAGAAGACTTCATGATTAGCAGCCTTAATCAATTCTTGAGATTCATGCATGTAAACGAAGCCTCGGGAAACAATGTCCGGACCAGCAACAATCTGGTAGTCCTTTAAGTCAACAACCGCAATTGCCGTGACCACCCCTTCTTCCGAAAGTAGGCGCCGTTCACGGATTTCTGGGTTACCAACTGTATCACCCGCGTCACGACCATCGATGTATACATCGCTGACACTGTCAATGTGGTCAGCCAATCGGCAACTATCCTTTGTCAAGGCCAAGACGTCACCATTTGCCAAGATGAAGGTATTCTTCTTCGGCACTCCGGTCATTTCTGCCAGCTTAGTGTGAATTTTCTGCATCCGGTATTCGCCATGAACTGGAGCGAAAAACTTTGGCTTCATCAACCGCAGCATAAATTCTTCATCAATTTGGCCACCGTGACCAGAGGTGTGGATGTTGTTAACGTAACCGTGGATAACATTAGCACCGTCTTCTTCCAATTTATTGATCAGGGAATTAACACTAGTGGTGTTCCCCGGAATTGGGTTACTGGAAAAGACAACCGTGTCCCCCTGTTGGATACTGATTTGTCGGTGGGTACCCTTAGCAATTCGGCTCAGTGCCGCCATTGGTTCACCCTGGGATCCAGTACACATAATCAGAACCTTCTCCGGTGGGTAGTTGTTAATCTCATTTTGATCAATCAGGGAGTCCTCAGGAATATTGAGGTAACCAAGCTCCTGGCCCGCCGCGATTGCATTTTCCATGCTCCGTCCAAAGACGGCAATCTTTCGACCCTGAGCAATGGCTGCATCCGATGCTTCCCGCAGCCGGTAAACATTTGAAGCAAACGAGGCAAAGATAATCCGCCCCTTGATTCGTTCGAAGATCCGTCGGATGTGGATATCAACCCACCTTTCCGACTTAGTAAACTGGGGACGTTCGGCATTCGTACTATCAGATGTCAGCAAAAGGACGCCTTCGTCACCGAGCTTAGCCATCTGCTGAAGGTTAGGACCCGGTAAGTGGCCAACCGGAGTTAAGTCAAATTTAAAGTCCCCGGTTTGAATGATCGTTCCCTGGGGAGTGTGAACCGCAACCCCGAGGGTATCCGGAATTGAGTGGGTCGTCCGGAAGAAGCTGACCCAGAGTTTCTTGAAGTGAGCTTCATCGAATTCGTTAATCTCGTGAAGTTCCGCATTTCGTAAGAGGTGCTTTTCGTCCAACTTCCCCTTAATCAATGACATTGCAAACGGGCCAGCGTAGATCGGCACGTTTACCTTTTGCAAGAAGAACGGTAATCCCCCAATGTGGTCTTCGTGACCGTGGGTGATGAAGATTCCTTTAATCTTATCCTTGTTTTCAATCAGGTAGTCGTAATTTTGGATAACGTAGTCGACCCCTAACAGCTCGTCTTCTGGGAAAAGGACCCCACAGTCAATGATGACAATCTCGTCTTGGAACTGAACACAGTACATGTTCTTACCAATTTCGCCAAGGCCCCCCATGGCGTAAAAGGCAACTTCATTATTCTTAATTTTTAATTTTGCCATAATACCTTCCTTTACTAGATTTACTTAAATTGACAAAACAACCGTCATAACGGAAAAGTAAGTAAGCTAAAAGAGCCGCTTTGTTAATACAAGGTCGGCAATAAATATTCAGCTGTTTACTATCATTTAAAATCCGTACATAAAACTATTGTTATTTTACCACATCTAGTTACCAGAAGGTAGTAATTCGAAAAAGACGTTGGCCGTTCATAATGAGCAGCTAACGCCTTAGGTAATTATTCAATTATGCAAAGGCCCGCCGAATACCAGCGATAATATTTCTTTGACCGTTGACAATTGGCTGAACCATAACACATGGTGGCCAACTCTCAATAACCGTATTCGGTTCAATCAAGATGGCGACGTGCCAAATTGTCCGGGTGCCTGGAGCGTAGTAGAATACCAAGTCCCCGCGTTGCCGGTTATTCCAGCCAACGTTCATAAAGTGGGGGTCGGCGAAGAGCTGTTGTGAGTTCCACTCGTTACCAGGGTACCCATGGTGGGTAGAACTTGCCGAAGTTGGGTTAATACCACCCGCGTAAAGCGCCTGCATAACTAGGCCAGAACAGTCAACCCCGTAAGCCGGCATCGATGAACAACCAGCCCACCATGGCTTGCCCATGTACTTGTAGGCAGCATCTATCATGGCATCAATCCGTTGTTGCCGAGTTGCTGCAGGATTGGTAAGGGTTGGCGAAATATAACTATCAATCCCGTACCATAAGTCGGCAGAATAGCCAAGAGCCTTCCAGGTGTTCAGGTCAACCCAACCGGTAGCTGGCAGGCCGTGACTACGTTGGAAGTTAGCAATGGCATAACCGTCACCATAAGTGTACTGGTTGTGAATGTTAGCGTCACCGAGCTTGCTCTTGATCAGGTAAGTCTTAACCCCTTCGTAGCCGGGGCCGATGTTGTGACCAACTTCGGCCGGGTTAGCTTGAATCTGGGTGTAGTTAATCTGATACATCCAGCCCGGGTTTTGGTAAACATTTAAAAGGCGGTTGCCAATGTAGTTTTGGCTGTCTGCAACATAGCCTTCACCATCGGCCCGGTTACTGTACCGGCTGATGATTTGGAAGGCGTCGTGAACGTCTGCCGGGTTAATGGTAAAGTTCGTGCTGAAGCGGGCCTGGTTAGACCCTAAGATGTTCCCGTATGCTTTTTGAATGTCCGGACTAGTAACATTGGTAACTTCTTTTCTGGTGATTTCACTCCCCTTCGTCCAGTCGTAAAGGAGGATGAAGTGGTGCTTATAAGCGTTGGCGTAATCATCCGCGTGCCAACCAGAAACGTTAATCGTCGTGCCGTTTTGGCTGAAGTTATCCAACCAAGCTTGGTTACCGTTCAGGTTGATCTGGTTACCGAACCAAATGTCACTACGGTCACCTTCACCATTGTTCTTGTCATTACTGTAACGGCTAATAACAACAAAACGGTGACCGACCATTGCCGGTGTAACGTTGAAGGTTACACCGGCAATGGTCAGCATTACTGATGTTGCCATAACCGTTTACAGCAACATCGTTACTTGCTGTAACGTTGACCTTCTGCCGGCCAACTTCCCGGTTAGCAGTTTGGTCAAAGAGAATCAGGAAGTGGTTAGTGTCGAGGGTCGACCGTCCGTCTGCATGCCAGCCAGAAACAACAACCCGGTTGTTAGTACCGTCAACATAGAAGTTATCAAGGTAGCCGGCCTTATTGTTATTCAGCCGGACAACGTTGTTAAGCCAGTAATCGGAATAGCGGCCGGCAGTATTAACATTTTGCGGGTCACTGTAACGACTAATCAAAACTAGGTCGTCATTGTTGAGCATGCTTGGGTTGATTGCAAAGCTGGCCGTAAAGCGGGCCTTGTTGGCGTTAGCAATCCGTGGATAAACTTTAGCAACGTCGTCACTGGCAACGTTCTTAACGACTTGACGGGCAATTTCCCGATTCTTAGTGCGGTCGAACAGGATTAGGTAGTGGGTACCTTCCTTGGCACTGGCGTCGTCTGCGTGCCAGCCAGCAACCGTAATTTGGTTACCCGTGGCTTTAAACTGATCAAGCCAGCCGGCCTTTGTCTGAATTTTTGGGAACCAGAAGTCAGCACCGCCATTGGGCTCACCATTCTTATCATTGGTGTAACGAGAAACCAGTTGCAGAGTGTTCGTGTTGAACAGTCGGCTTTCTGGAACCTTAACTGAAAAGCCACCTTTCCCGGAGATTGGGGCGTTAGGGTAAACCCTTTGGACGTCCGGACGGTCCTGTTCGTTAACCGTTGTCCGGTATAACTCGTGGTTATTACCGTCTAAGACGATTACAAAGTGGTTCATTCCCTGCTGGTACTGGTTAGTGGCGTGCCAACCAGTGAAGACAACGTTGTTTTGACCATCACTAGCCGCACCATCAAGGCAACCATTATTTACCGGTGTTCGATAGTCAACGTTACTTTGTTGGTTATTAGTGGCGTTGGTCGTAGTGGTGTTCGTTGCCGTAGCTGCTGCCTGGTCGGTTTGAACAGTAGCTGTTGTCTGTGGTTCAGCAACCAGTGGCGAGGACAGCAATTGCCATCGTGCACCAGTTTTTACCGGCTTTGAACAATTTGAAATGTTTTTTCTCTTCCATATATTTACTCCCCCGACATTGAGAATAATTAGGGATATGATCAGGACACGCCCTAGCTCATTTCCCATAACGGCTTTAGTTTACTCGCTTTTTGGTCATAAAAAAGTAGCGGGTGGAAAAAATTGCAGTTTTCCCACCCGCACTTTTTCAGTTTTCAAAGTAATCGCGGAAAAGGCAAAAGGCTGGTTGAGCATCAGAGCACGTTTCTGGTGTCATCCAGCCTACTTTTATCAAAAAGCCAAAATCGTTTGCCGACCCTTTAAGTCAGTCTTCCGTTGGTAACTGTTCTTCCTGGTCTTCCCAAGCGTCTGACCAAGCCACCACCGGTTCACCATCATCATCAAACTTGGTGTCCGTCAGCTTATTCAAGATTGCTTCATAGTAGGGCTTACACAGGCGTAGGCTTTCGTTGACCAGTTCACCATGGCCCATAAAACTGTTTTGGTTGAGAATTTCGTTGATTGAACTCATTACTTCATTAGAAACCTTTGAACTCAAGATTTCCAGGCTGCCGGCCTTGTACTGACTGACGTAAAACCCAATAAAAGATCGCAGTGCATTTTCCTTAGCGTCACCGCTAAGTTCACTATAAGTTTGACTCACGTTACTCGTTCCCTTCATATCATAGTACTTCATTTTTACCATAACACAAAAGTGGTCAAATGGTTAATGCGACGACCGGGGACCCACACTACGGAGGTGGAGGGTCGAACCATCCTGGTCAACTTTAGCGTAAACTTCCTTCGTCGGATCCTCAGCCAGTTTTCCCAAGACAACCTCGCCGCTTTCGTCTTCATCCTGATGGATATCAACAATCTGGTCAGCCATGAAGCGTTGAAAGATTCTGCCAAGTTTTTGTCGTTCCTGCTCCTTTTGTACCGCCATTGCCAGTGTATAGCCCTGGTCCAGAAAGTACTTTATTGTGTATACTCGGAAAATAGTAAATAGCTTGAAGCGGTGGTTCTTATTCTTCTCATCCTGGCTGGACTTAATATAGCCCTTTCGTTCCCAATAACGGATCTGGCTAGTCGACACCCCCGTGACCTGGGCTAATTCGGTCATGGTGATTTGCAGCTTGTCGTCACTTAGCATCCGCCGAAACTGATCCTTTAACACGTATCTCTCCCTGCCTTTCCATATTTTCAGCTATATTTTATAAATAACTAGTTATCTTTGTCAAATTATTTGACAAAGATGTTGAACTATCCTATTATTAGTTCTCGTTAACATTTTTTGAGAAAAGAGGTTCTTTGATAGTGAATGATAAGGTTCAAACAACCACTGATATCAATGGTCAACCATATAATCGTTCATTGATGGTCTTGGTCTTATTAATTGGGGCCTTTTGTACCATCCTTAACCAGACGATTTTATCAACGGCCTTTCCGGCATTAATGAAGGCCCTTGATATCAATACTTCTACCGTGCAGTGGTTGACAACTGGTTTCTTAATGGTCAACGGGATCATGATCCCAATTAGTGCCTACCTTAGTAGCCGGTTCAATACCAAGGGACTTTTTATTATTGCCATGACCGTCTTCGAGATTGGAACAATTCTCTCATGGTTAGCCCCTTCATTTGCGGCCCTCTTAACCGGCCGGCTAATTCAGGCCGTGGGGGTCGGCATCAACATGCCCCTGATGCAAAATATTATGCTGACGATTTACCCACCAGAAAAGCGGGGTGCCGCCATGGGAATCAACGGCCTGGTGATTGGCCTAGCCCCCGCAATTGGCCCGACCCTTTCCGGATGGGTAATTGATAACTACAGTTGGCGGTGGCTCTTCGGGATGATTGTGCCCATCGCCGCCCTCGTAATCATTGCTAGTTTTGTCCTGGTTAAAAACGTTATCCCTAACCGGCGGCCTAAGTTGGATTGGCTGTCCGTTATTATTTCGACCCTGGGCTTTGGAAGTATGCTCTACGGCTTCTCAAGTGTTGGTGACAAGGGATGGACTAACCCAGTTGTCCTGTCAACTATCGTGATTGGGGCCATCCTGGTTGTCTTCCTGGTTCTCCGCCAGAATAAGCTGGATGAACCCTTCCTGGAATTCAAGGTGTTCAAAAGCGGCGAATTTACCCTAGCAACCATCCTGAGCTCAATTGTAATGATGGCAATGGTGGGGGTGGAACTGGTAATCCCCCTTTACCTGCAAATCATCCACGGCATGTCAGCCCTTCACTCCGGACTGACCCTCTTGTTTGGGGCCCTGTTTATGGGAATCATGAGCCCAATTACTGGGAACCTCTTTGACCGGCACGGAGCCAAGCGGCTGGCCGTCACCGGGATGTTTATCCTGACCGTTGGCACCCTTCCGTTTGCTTTCATTACCCGGGGCACCCCGACGATCTACATCATCTTCCTGTACGCTGTCCGGATGTTCGGAATCTCCATGGTGATGATGCCTGTCACTACGGCTGGCATGAATTCACTGCCGTTTAACTTAATTTCACACGGGACCGCGGTTAACAACACCCTCCGTCAGGTCGCCACCTCGGTCGGGACCGCGATTATGATTTCGGTATTAACCAACGTAACCAAGAATAACCAGCCCGGGCACGCCCTATTAAAGGCCTCCCCACTCCAGTACAAGTCACAGATGTTTGACGCAACCTTAATGGGCTACCACGCTGCATTCTGGTTTGCAATCATCTTTTCAATCTTAGGGCTGATTTTAACCTTCTTCGTTACTAGCGGAAACGGTATCCACCTCCGGATTGATTCGGTAGATATGAAAGAAAGGGAGGAGAAATAACTTGATCATCATTATTATGTTCGCATCAGCGGTCGCGTTGTTTGCCTGCATCATGTTCATTAACCGGCGGCAAGTCCGCATCCCCCTTACAGTCCTAATGGGCATTATCTTTGTGGGTTCAACCGCCATGATGACCCTTAACTACAGCCACCATTTTGGGATGCACCAGGAAACGACCACTACCAAGAAGACCATTTATTCTGCATCCAATTCGGCACTTCCTCTGGCTCTCTACCAGCCAGTCGGCACAAGTGGCAAAGACGACGTCTACATTTACAACAGTAAGAAACGACAAAAGACGCCAGACCATACCCAGGCCAACGAGTATACCCACAGCAAAATCAGGTGGACGAAGCGGTTAACACCCCGCCTGGTTACGACGGAAACGCGGTGGCGCTACAATAACGGTTTCTTCCGAATCATGTACATGGGAACGGGGATGAACGGGACCCTCGTCAAGCGGACCAACGTCCTGGAGTACCCTAAGACCTATGTCAAAATTACCACTAAGCAGGCTAACCGCTTAAAGAAGCAGGCCGCTTCACCAGCAGCCAAGAAGGCCCAGGCCAGTATTGTTGAGCAGGGCCGGTCAGCCGTTGGGACAAAGGTTCAACAGGCACTCGCCAAGAATCCTAAGATGTCCGCAAGTCAAATTCAACGCGTTACTCTGCAGGCTGAACAAGAGTTCCAGTCACAAGCAGTTAAGGCAATGCTCAAATAGTAAAATAAAACGACTCCTCGTGTCCGGCGCTGAGACACGCCGCCCACGAGGAGTCGCTTTGTTTTATATCTCAAATTCATTCGGCAATGGTGAAGTAAATGTCAATTGCTTTTGGCTAAATGGGTCGGTAAACGCCAACTTGCTAGCGTGGAGAAGCTGCGTTTGGTACTTACTCGTGTTCCCACCATATAAGGAGTCACCAACCAGGGGATGGCCGATCGCCGCAAAGTGTACCCGGATCTGGTGCGTTCGTCCGGTGTGCAGACGGGCCCGGACCCGTGAAAGCCCAGCCGCACTCTTTTCGACCCAGTACTCGGTGACCGCCGCTTGACCATCCGCCGCGATTACCCGTCGGACCTGCCCTTCCCGCCGGGCAATCGGTTTATCAATGGTTCCGTGGTCCTTGTTAAAGGAGCCAGTGACGATTGCTGTGTATTCCTTAAGCATTCGGTGCTGTTGAACTTGCTGGCTGATCATGCTAGAGGCCACGTGGTGCTTCGCAACCAGCAGCAACCCGCCCGTATCACGGTCTAAGCGGGTAATCAGGTGGGGACGCTGGTCTGGCGACTGCTGGGCAATCAAGTACCCCGTTACCCGGTTTAGAACCGTGTCGTTATCAATGGTTGGTCCCGGAATTGACGTTACTCCGGCTGGCTTGTCAACCACTAGCCAATTGTCGTCCTCATAAACAACCTTGACCGGCGCATGGCTGACCTTGACTTGGGGATTGGCCATCTCGGGAGTCACCTTAATGGTCAATGGTTGGTGAGGAAGAATTTTCGTCGTTGGCCGGACAATGCGGTGGTCCACAAGGAATTCACCCTCCCCCTTCTTAATGTCGTTAAATAGGCGGTGCCCCATCCCTAGTGACTGTAAGAACTTCTTGATCTTTACTGGTTCCGTGCCATTGTAAACCCAACTTGCTTGCATTACTTTTCTCCTTTTTGTGCACAAAAAAAGTTGAGTGCAACGACTCAACTTTAATCAATATAAGCGGTCCGTACGAGACTCGAACTCGTGATCTCATCCGTGACAGGGATGCGTCCTAAACCAACTAGACCAACGGACCATTTGACAACAATTAAGAGTATACGAAACTTTTACGCCCCCGTCAACTATAATTCTGATTTTTCCCATAATTAATTTCCCAATAGCTTATAATAGTTATGTTAGTCTATTCATTTGCAAGAGAACTGTGTTAGTTAACCGCCGAAAGCGGTAATCCGAATTTTACGTCTAAAGGAGATTATTGATATGCAATCACTGGGCAACCACTTTATCACCTGGTGGGAAAAGTATTCACGTTACGTTAAACTGCTTTTCATCACTTCGGTCTTAATTTTTGTTATTCACGCCCTCGGTAGCTTTTTCAAAACAGTCGAATGGCACCAGGTTGGGGTTGGGCTAGCAAGTCTTTCTTGGGCCAGCATTATTTTTCTGTTAATCACGGGCTGCATTGCCGTCGCCCCAATGCTTGGTTATGACTTTGCTATCGTCCACTTTCTACCGGGGAAGTTTTCCCGTTCCTATATTATCCGCTGCGGCTGGATTACCAATACATTGACAAATATCGCCGGTTTTGGTGGAATCCTCGGTGCAACACTGCGGGCCTACTTTTACCGGAAGAGTGCTACAAAAAAAGATATCCTCCTAGCAACCTCTAAGATCGCCGTTTTCCTCCTGTCAGGCCTCTCAATTCTCTGCTGGATTGCCCTGATTGTGATGTTTGGCTTCCACGATGGTGGCCACTTTAACCAATACGCAATTTGGCTAGTTGGTGGTGGTCTGTACTTCCCGGTTGTCCTTTACTTTACCCTGGTGAATAACAACCGCCTCTTTAAAGAGGTCACCCCTAAACTTGAAGTGTTCATTGTCGGTAGCTCCACTCTAGAATGGCTCTTTGTCGCCCTCTTCTTTCTCTTTGTCGGCTGGTGTCTGGGAATCCGCAATAACTTAATCAACGTCTTGCCCCTCTATGCCGTTGCCCAGGTAATCGGGGTTCTTTCAATGATCCCAGGTGCGCTAGGCTCATTCGACGTCATGATGGTCTTTGAGCTTTCCCTCTTGGGGGTTCCAAAGACAACAATCGTTATCTGGATTCTCCTTTTCCGAATCTTCTACTACGTTGTCCCCCTCATCCTGGCTGGTCTACTCTTCATCCATAACCTTGCGCACCAGGTCAACGAATTTTTTGACGGCCTGCCACTAATGTTGCTCCGCAAAACCGCCTACTACTTGATTACTGCTTTCATGTACATCTCGGGCGTCTTAATGCTACTGACCGCTTCAATCCCGGACCTGACAGCAGAAAATAAGATTATCCAGCATCTGTACCCCTACACTTTTTTCTTTATTCACCAGATGTCCACCATCCTCTTTGCAATCGCCATGCTGGCCTGTGCTCGGGGTCTCCAGGCTAAAGTTAAGCGGGCATACTGGCCAACTTTGGCCCTCCTTTTAATTGGGATTGCTAATACCATTTGGAACCTCGGAACAATTAGTTTGACCATCTACTTAGTAATCGTCCTCCTTCTGGTTTTGATGTCCAAGCACGTCCTCTACCGGGAGAAGCTCCAGTATTCCCTTGGTAAGTTTGCCACTGACAGCCTGATTTTCGCCGGTAGCTGCATCCTCTACGTCATTGTGGGAGTCATCAATGCTCCCCAGTACGCTAGCAAGCACCGGGTACCCGCCTTTCTCTTCTTCCCTGGTGAACGGGTTTGGCTCTCCGGCCTCGTTGGTCTGGGCCTCGGTTTGGTCTTAATGCTTTTGGTCATCTGGTACTTCACGGCCAAGCGGGACCCCTTCAGTGCAGTCCAAAGCTTTAATGCCGACCGGGCCCGTCAGGTAATCAATACCTTCGGGGGAAACGAGACCAGCCACCTGGCCTTCCTGCGGGACAAGAACCTCTACTACTACCAAAAGAATGGGCAAGACCAGCTCTTCTTCATGTACCGGCGCAAGTATGACCGGCTCGTTGTGATGGGGGACCCCGTTGGTAACCAAGCGGTCCTCCGCGAGGCCATTCGCCAGTTTGTCCGGGAAGCGGATCGCTACGACTACGAGATCGTCTTCTACGAGGTTTCGAGCAAGCTTACCATGCTCCTCCACGAATTTGGCTTTGACTTTATTAAGACCGGTGAAAGCGGCCTCGTTACCCTGGCTGACTTTACCCTGGCCGGCAAAAAGCAGCGTTCACAGCGGGCCCTCATGCACAAGTTTGACCGGGAGGGTTACCAATTCTCGGTAATCACCCCGCCATTTAGCGACGACCAGCTGAAGGAACTGAAGGCCGTGTCCGACAGTTGGCTCGGTGAACAGGTCGAGAAGGGCTTCTCCCTTGGCTTCTTTGACCCCTACTACATCAATCAAGCCCCCGTCGGCACGGTGCGGGATAAGGACGGCAAACTGGTGGCCTTTGCGACCTTCATGCCGACCGGTGGAAAAGAGATTTTGACTATCGACCTGATGCGGCACAGCAAGGACGCCCCTTCCGGAATCATGGACAAAATTTTCATTAGCATGTACCAGTATGGTCAGGAAAACGGCTATACCTACTTTGACCTGGGGATGGCTCCCCTGTCGAACGTCGGTGAATACCAATTTAGTTTTCTGGAAGAAAAGATTGCCCACTTCATCTACGAGTATGGTTACCACCTCTACGGTTTCCAGGGTCTGCGACGCTATAAGGATAAATATGCATCACACTGGTCCTCGCGTTACATCGCTTACCGAAAGAAGAATTCGCTGGTTGCGAACATGCTGATCCTCGTCAGCGTTGTTAACCAACGGGTTGACCAGCAGCGGCGCCACCTCTTCATGTGGTGGGCTAATAATTAAATATTAATAAGGGCGATTGGATTGTAATCCCGTCGTCTTTAAGGTGCTGTCAAAGATGTTACAACACAGTAAGTAAAAAGGCCGTTAGTGTCCGGAAATTTTCGAACGCTAACGACCTTTTCATACTTTTAAAGGTTATTAATAACCTCAAATATCTATTTCTGTGCCATCAAGTAGTCATAAAGCATCTCGTGCTTGATCTGCTTGGTGTCTAAGCCCAGCACCTCAGCAATTTGATAGGCAAAAGCCCATGCCGTTGCCGGGCCCCGACTCGTAATAATCTTATGACCCGCATCGACCACGGTAATGTCTTCTTTAAAGTGGGCGTTTTTAGCAACTTGGCTAATCTGTTTTTCAAAACCAGGGAAGCAGGTATAATCACAGCCGTCAAGAAGACCGTACTTAGCGAGGGCCGTTGGGGCTGCACACATTGCCGCGTCCCACTTGCCGGCAGCGTTACGCTTTTGCATCAGGTCAGCCAGATGCTGGTTAGCGCCAAGCTTTTCGGCACCACCACGGCCGCCAGGGAAGGCAACGACATCATAGTCCAGCAGGTGGTCATCAAGGGTAGTATCGCAGGTCAGCTCAATTCCGTGCGCTCCCGGAACTTGCTTATTTTCCAGGCCCACCATCGTGGTATCAACACCCATCCGGCGTAAAACATCAACGATACTTAATCCTTCAACTTCTTCACAACCGGGTGCAAAGACAACTGCTACTTTACTCACAAAAATCACCTCATGAATTTATTGATTAACAACTTTAACAACTTTTGCCATTACTTCTTCCGCCTCAGGGACCTGGTACAAAGGATAGATGTGAAACAGACGCCGACCAACGTGATAGTCAACAGGGATCCGGGCGTTTCGTAGTTTTTTAACCAGGGTGTTGACATCTGGATACATAATCTCCCGGGTCCCTACAAAGACAGTTACGTCCCGGAGCTGGTCAATGTCACCATAGAGGGGACTTACCCGAAAGTCACGGTGGTCAATGTTACCGGCCCAGAGGTTCCCAATCTTTCTTAGGCCCCAGCAGGCAAGGGTTACGTCCTTGTCCTCATATTTCTTAATCAATGGATTTTTTAAATCAAGGTCAAGCCATGGTGAAAATAGGATCAGGTGCCCTGGCTGAGGAAGCCCACGTTGGCCCAAGTATTCGCTAAAGCCCAGGGCCAGCCCCGCACCAGCGGAATCTCCCATTAAGGTGATATCACTGGCCGGGGCACTTCCGTACAAGCGGGCATAGAGTTGGCCAATCTGCTGGTAGGCACAACGGACGGTGTTGTTAGGGGCCAAGGAATAGAGGGGAACAACCACCTTGGCGCCCGTTCGTTGGGCAAGACGGTTCAGATATTCCCAGTGGGTCTTGTCTGGCTGTTGGATGTAGGCACCCCCGCACAGGTAAACAATGACCCGCTGATTACTTCCCTGTTCATTCAGGACGTAAATCGGCATTCCCGTCTGCACAAACTGCTGTACCCTAACCCCCATTGCGACGTCCGGCATCACGTAAGGCTCTTCGTTTTCCTTGGCGGCCGTCGTAAGCAGCTTATCAAAGGCCTGGGGATCCGATAATGAGTGTTTAAAGCCGCTGAGCTGAATGCCCATCTCCACAAAGGTGGACTTATTGGAACGGCTCTGCCCGCAACGGTGCAACTCTTTAATGCTGGATTCAAAGTTGTCCGCTACCCGGGTCGCAATCCCAGTACGAAATAGTTTTAATCGATCCATGCCCAGTTCTCCTTTATTTGTAAATTCCACCTTTATCGTAACACGCTTATCGATTCAATTTTGTTAAGATTTAATTTAGAATAATAGAGAAGGAAGTGTTCACATGTATCAAGAATCACTCTTTGCCCAGGGAAACCCTCAAGCGACCCCGCTGGCGAACCGTGTTCGGCCGACCAGTCTCGATGAGTTCGTTGGCCAGCAGCACCTGATTGGTCCCGGCAAGGTCTTGCGTGAATTAATTGATAACGACCAGCTCTCATCTTTGATCTTTTGGGGACCACCCGGCGTGGGCAAAACCACCCTTGCCCGGATCATTGCCCACCGGACGAAGGCCCACTTTATTACCTTCTCCGCGGTAACAAGCAGCATTAAAGACATCCGCAAGATTATGCAGGAAGCCGAGCAAAACCGCGAATACGGGGAACGGACGATTTGCTTCATTGATGAAATCCACCGTTTTAATAAGGCCCAGCAGGATGCTTTTCTTCCCTTCGTTGAGCGGGGAAGCATTATCCTGATCGGGGCCACCACTGAAAATCCATCATTTGAGATCAACTCCGCCCTCCTTAGTCGCTGCCGGGTCTTCGTCCTGAAGTCGCTAACAACAGCGGACATTGAAGAGGTTCTTAAGCGGGCCATCCACCATCCTGCCGGCTTTCCAGGCCTGCAAGTTGACTGCCAACCGGACGCCATCCACTTGATTGCTCAGTTTGCCAATGGCGACGCCCGGGTGGCGTTAAACACCCTCGAAATGGCAGTATTAAATGGTCAACGAAACGGTCAGAAGGTTACCATCACAGAGGACGACCTCAGTCAACTGATTAACACCCGATCGCTCCGGTATGATAAACACGATGAAGAGCACTACAACATCATTTCGGCCCTCCACAAGTCAATGCGCAATAGTGACGTTGATGCGGCAGTTTATTGGTGCTCACGGATGCTGGACGGTGGTGAAGATCCCCTATACATTGCCCGTCGGCTCGTCCGCTTCGCCAGCGAGGATATTGGCCTGGCAGATACCAACGCCCTAAACGTGGCTATCAACACCTTCTCCGCCTGTCAATTTTTGGGGATGCCCGAATGTGACGTCCACCTCACAGAATGTGTTATTTACCTGGCCTGCGCGCCGAAATCAAACGCCGTCTACACCGCTCGTCAGCGGGCGAAGAAGGTAATTAAAAAGACCGGTAACTTACCGGTCCCAATGCAGATTCGTAACGCTCCTACTAAGTTGATGGACAAGCTCGGCTACGGCAAAGGCTACCAGTATGCCCACGATAGTAAAGATAAATTAACAACCATGAAGACAATTCCACCAGAGATTGCTGATGAACACTTCTACCTGCCAACCGACCAGGGGCGCGAACCTCGTTTTAAAGCCCGGCTTGAACAAATTAAGCATTGGCACGAAAACCACCCTAGCAAATAAAAAGGATATGGTGCCTCACCCTAGTTGTGAGCATCATACCCTTTTTTTACTGCTTAAGAACGGTGTCGCAACGACAGTGGCACCACAATAATTAGTAAAATGACAATTAAAACAATCGCCGCAATGACAATGTTTCTGTAACCCAGGTAGAGAATCCGCCGCATTTCGGGAATCAACTCGCGCGGCAAACGACTCGCGGTCTCAGCATTTGATAATTTGTTTAGCATCTGCATCGTAATGTCACCATGGGCCATCCTAACACCTCTAAACAGTTCCTGGTTCAAGATTACCCCGTAAACCGCCGCCATAATGGTCTGGCTGAGGATCCGCAATAGGTAACCCAGGGAAGTGGCAATCGGCACATCCCGCAACTCAGCATCCGTTTGCACGCTAATCTGCAGGATGTTGAAAACAAGGCCAACCCCGAAGCCTTCAAAAGCACCCATCAAAAGAAGCATCCAGAACGGGGCGCCTTGACCGCAAACGAGGATACCGACAAAGGCAATGAAGATAGCGGCAGCCCCACAGGTTACCAGCCAGTACTTCCCCCACCGATCCTGGAGAAACGGCACCAATTCGGAACCAATAAAGTTAGTTACTGCGCCCGGGATCTGGGTCATCCCCCCAAGAAGAGCACTTAGGCCAAGAATCCCTTGGGCCCACATTGGAATGTAGGTAACAAAAGCAATGAAGGATCCCCAAATGATGATGAAGAGGAGGAAGTCAATCACCAGTTCCCGGTTCTTAAACAAGCGACTCGGAATAATTGGGTCCACTGCCCGGCTGTCAACGCGGACCATCCAGAAGAGCAGGGCCAGGCCAACTACAAAGAGGGTGCCAATCAACCAACCAGCTGCGCTCCCAATCAACTGCACCGCAACCAAAATGGTCACCAGGCTAACCACCAAGAGGGAAGCGCCTAGGTAGTCGACCGGTTTACCGGCCGCCTGCTTTTTAGGGCTCTTATAAAAGGTCCCTACCAGGGTAATAGCAACCAGGGCAATTGGGACATTAACATAAAAGACCCAGTGCCAACTGAGGGCATCAACGATCCACCCACCAAGTAGGGGTCCGATAATTGAAGCTGTCCCGAAACAGGCACTGGAAATACCCAGAACTTCTGCCCGCTTACGCAGGTTTTGGTAAATTTCTGCATAAACGATGAAGGGGATGGTGTTCATTCCCCCGGCACCGATTCCCATGACCGTCCGGGCAATGATGAACCATAGAATGTTGGGCGCGATTCCCTGAAAGACGGCCCCCACGAGGAAGAGCAGCGTGGCAGTGATGTACGCCCGCTTGTTTCCTTTGTGCTCCCCCATCTTGCTCCACAGGGGGGGCGCTACGGCCATTCCCAATAGGAAAGTAGCTACAATCCAGCCCATGTATTGTAGGCCGTGCAAGTCACTAGTGATGGCCGGCAGGGCAGTGTTGACGATTGTTGCATCCATCCCCGCCATGACATTAGAGAGGAGAAGCGCCCCCGTAACGAGTGTTCGTCGCTGATTTGCTTCCAAACGATTACCTCCTTTTTTAACCAAAACAAAGGCTGGAAAGCAGTTTTCCAGCCTTTTCATACTAATTTTTATTATAAACAAGCTAACAACAAAAGTATAATATTCCAGCTTACTTAGTGATGAAGTCAAGCAGTTTGAACATTACCTGCTTGTTTTCGTCCGGAACCCCATGGGCAATAATCTCCGCCGGCGTCTGGTGGAGGTCGTTATGGTCTAAGGGGTAGCCATTATCATTGACGGCCATTTCACGAACGTTGTCAATCAGGGGCTCAAAATGGAATTGCAAGCCAATAACGTTGTCACCCAGTAAAAAACCCTGGTTCTTTACCAGGTCACTACTGAAGATAAGCCGGGCCTGGTCTGGGACCGTGAACATTTCCTCATGCCAGTGCAGGGCAACCAACTTTTCTGGGATACCAGGAATAGCGTCACTTTGCCGGTAGATGGGTGCCCAACCGACTTCTTTATGGGGAGCCTTAGTGATTGGATAGCCTAATGTCTTAACAATCTGTTGGGCCCCGTAACAGGCCCCAAAGATTGGCTTATACTGGTCCAGCAACTTCTGGATCAAAACCCGCTCCTGCTTGATCCAAGGGAGATCATCGTTAGGACTCATGGGTCCGCCGAGAATAATCATCAGGTCCGTTTCATCAGCCGTCGGGAGGTTACCAAACTGGTAAGGGTGGTAAACATAGAAATCATGGTGGTTAAAGTGTGCCCAGTCCTGGATTGATCCCGGCCCTTCGTTAGGCGTGTGTTGCAAAACATTAACGCGCATCTGTTTTCCTTTCCATCGACGGCAAAGTTTGGTGTAGGTTTCGCCTGCAAATACCTAAGATAGAAGCATTATAACACTGTCCATCACCCATTGACAACCAATACAAAAAGTAACTGACCACCAAAAATAATCAGTTGCTTTTAATAATCTTTCCTAGCTTTTGCCAGTCTTCCTCTACCGTGGACATCAGCCGCCGGGCGTACAGGACCGCGGCTGGATGGTACATGGGAACAAGCAGGTACTTTTTCTTCGTCCACTGGTAGCCCGTGTGGTCCGGGGTGGCCTGCTGAATGGGTTGGACAATTTCTTGCCCATGGAGGTCACCAATGTTTGCGTGCGGACCCAGTAAACGTTTCAAGGCAGTATTACCGAGCGGGACGATGATTTGCGGCTGAACCGTTGCCAGTTCCCAATCAAACAGTGGGGCAAAGGCCAGTACCTCCGCCTTGGTCGGGGTCCGGTTGGGCATTTTCTCAACTACCTTGCCGGTCTTCTTATCCCGGACCCGTTTGATTGAATATGGCCGCCGACGGACAACACTGGTGATATAGGTATTCGCGCGTGAGTAGCCAATTGACGCTAAGAAACGCATTAGCTCCTGTCCCGAGGTACCAGAAAATGGAATGTTAACCTGCTCTTCATGGCGACCCGGGGCTTCACCGACGAGCATCAGGTCCGGGTGCATTGGCCCCTGCCCTGGCGTAAAGCCAGTAAGTTTCCGACCGGCTGTCCGCTTGTCCGCCTCATCTAATAGTTCTTGGGGGTACTTAATTATCATTAAACCACCCCTAACCGTTATGACGCCACTTAACGTCGGTAAGGATCCGGGCCGTAATCAGACCGAGTGGCAAGAAGATGATAATCATCAGGGCCTTACTGAACCACAAAGCCCCCACACTGATAGAAGTTAAGCCAATGTTGTACATTGCCCGGTACATGTACAGCCCCGGAACCATGATGACGATCGATGGGACAGTGATTGAAATTTGTGGGTAGCGGACCTTCTTTTTAACCACCCAGGCAAGCAATCCGGCAATCACGGCACCGATGAAGGTGGCCGCCCCGGCGGGAATAACGGTTAAGTCAACCAGTTCCAAACGGGTGGTGTTGGCCACCGCACCAATCAATCCAGCCAAAGCTGCCATCTTCGGGGTACTATTAAACATGATTGAGAAGCCAAAGACCCCGCAAAAACTGGCCGGCAGGCGCAGGAGCAAGTAGGCCAGCGGTGACAGGGCAATTGTTGGGAAGTTTTCGGGCCGCAAGTTTACCGCCATGGCAACTACCCAGCCAACCACGGTGGCCACAACCACGATCAGGGCCGCATAGGCCAAGCGTTCAAGGCCCGACCGCATGTCCAACTTAGAGAGGTCCAGACCACTGGTGATGAACGGGAACCCGGGGATGACAAAGAGCATTGCCCCGATGTAACCCGCTTCGTGGCGGGAGCTGACGTCAAAGCCCATCTGCAGGATGGTCAGTGAAAGCAGGTAGGACAAGCAGGCAACCGCCACGGCGACTCCAATCCCAGCAAACATTGTAATGTGACGATCACTCATCTTCCGCCGGACATAGTTACCTAGTCCCGCGCCAATGAAGCTGCAAAGCATTTCAACCGGGCCCCCACCGAGGAGGAAAACGAAGGCACTGCAGGCAAGCGCCGCTGCTAAACCGACTTGCCATGGAGCGTAGTTGCCCTTGGAGTGGGCAATGTTTTCCAAGCGGGCGTGAATGTCGCCGATTGTCATCGAATCCCCGTGAGTATCAAAGTCCCGAATAAACTGTTCCATGTGGGAGAGCTTCGTCGTATTGATCCCCGTTGTCGGTAGTGAAAGGGCCTGGGTGTAACTGTGGTGGGCATCCATACAGGTATACTCAAGGGAAACCAGACCAATATCAACCGAACAGGTCATCTTTAACTTCCGCGCAACAATGTTCATCGAGTCACGAACTCGCCACGCTCCGGTCCCGTAAGAGAGCATCATCAAGCCAATTCGGCCCACAATAGCTGCCCGCTCGATCAGGTTTGCTTCACTGGCCGGCGTAAAGTTATCATTCGTAAAGAAATCATGCCACGGAATAGCCATGTGGTGCTTATTCGATAGATGAGGCGTTGGCTGAAATTTGCCTGACAGCAATTCGTCGTCATTACTCATTACAATTTTCCTCCGCAAAATATCACGTAATAATGTCAATCTAATTTCACAATTACCATTATACGTCCCCTGTCAACATTGCTTAGAAAATCACTTAATCCCTTTCAATTCCTCTACAAAGGCGGTCTCGTCGGGGGTCAAAACATAGCCCTCACGAGTGGCAACCGAGATTGTAAACTTTTCCGGAAGCGGGTCCTTAATCGCAATAGAGACAATCCCGGGTTCGTTTTGCAAGGCATCCTTAGCCATCAGGCTGATTCCGAGATCCTGGCGGACAAGTTCCTTTACCCAGGAGATGTCAGGAACCTGGTAGTCACCCATCTGGGGATTGATTCCGGCATATGCGCAATACGCTTGCAAGGCGGCATGGTGGATATACTGCTGGTCATAGTTGATAAAGTACTCGTTAGCCAGCTCCTTAAAGAAGACCGCCTTGCGCTTAGCAAGGGGGTTTTGGTCACTGACAATGATGTTATAAGGCCGGGTCGTGATCAGGCTGGCAAAGATTCCTGGCTGGTTGATCAGGTGGTTGGACCCTAAAACAGCAATGTCAATCTTCCCCTCTTGCAGGCGGTTCAGTAGTTCGTGGGACCCGACTGATACAATTTTCAACCGCTGCATGATGTTTCCCGGAGTCTGCTGGACAATCTTTGAGATGTACATTTTACCGATGATGGGCGGGAGGCCGAAGCGAATCTGCCGCTGGTTGGCCCGGCTGATTTCCTGGTGCATTAGCGAAATTTTCTTATTAATCACCTTAGCGTTTTCAAACAGCATCATCCCACTCCGGGTGACCATCTCGTCGCGGTGGACCTTATCTTTACGAATGAGTTTCGTGTTAAATTCACGCTCCAGCCGCTGAATCGACTGGGTGATTGTTGGCTGTGACACCTTGAAATGCTTTGCTACCTGGGTGTAATTCTTGTATTTCACCAGGGCCACAAAATATTGGAGGTCACGGGTATTCATGGTTCTCATCCCCTTTAAGTTAAATACTACGCTAAAACCGTCAAAAAGGAAAAGCTTATGATAAGACGAACTGGTACGATTCGCTATATAATAGTAGTTAAGATAACTGAAACTTGAAAGCCCTGAATTGCAATGAAATCATTGTGGTTCAGGGCTTTTGGACGAAAAAAATAAAAAACGCAAGAACTCTTACGCTATACTTTAAGTGTCAAAATCAAAGTAGAAAAGAGTCTTGCGCTATGCAAATTATAAACCATTTCAGTACTGAAAACGATTCTCAAAACATTATTTCTCACTTCTTAAGCCTAATTGGTCTAGCTAAGCTAACTCACAGGGTGAATTTTAAGCGTCACTCATTATGTTCATTGAAAATGATCGTAGCTTGGTTAATGACAGCTCATTTTGAGCGTCTTTCGATCAATCGTGCTCATCCAGATTGCCATTTTACCCCAAGAACGGCACGGAATGTTTTGAATGATGGCCGTATTAACTGGCAGAAATTAGTCTGTTTAGTAGCGATTCAATTAATTCGCATCTTAACCCCGTTTATTGATGGTCGACGTCGTTTGGCATTAGTGCTTGATGATACTCTGTTAGCACGTCGTTGGTCCCAAAAGACTGAATTATTAGCCAAGACCTATGACCACGATAAGCACGAGTATGTAAATGGTTACCGTGGCTTAACTCTCGGTTGGAGTGATGGTAATACTTTTTTGCCTATTAATTTTGCTTTAATGTCAACTCACCAGCCTGCTAATCTGATTGGATGCTTAGCGCAGATTACTGACCAACGTCAAATTGCCGGTCAAAGAAGGGCTCAAGCTCAACGCCCAATGAACCAAGTGGCTCTAGAATTGATTAGACAAGCGCAAACACTAGGCGTGTCAGCTAAATACGTCCTTTTTGATTCTTGGTACAGTTCGCCGAAGATGTTTTGGCAACTCGCTCAGCTTCAGCTTTTTGGTGTGGGTATGCTCAAACGCAGCGCAAAAGTCTATTATCGATATCGTGGTCGTCACTATAGCATTAAGGGTCTTTATCAACGTTTAGCAGCTTCTAAAATGAATTGTCGGCATCACTATCTTTACAGCAGTGTCATTCAAGCCCAATATCATGGCCATCAGTTTCCGCTAAAAGTGGTTTTTGTATCCAAAAAGGGGCACCGTCAGGACTACCTAGTTTTAGCGACCACTAACTTAGCTATGCGGCCAGAAGAAATCATTCAATTGTACGGACGCCGCTGGCAAATTGAGACCTATTTCAAAGCTGCTAAGCAGTATTTAGCTCTTAATCGATCACAAATTCAAAGTTACGACGGTCAATGTGGTTATATTGCCGTCACCATGATTACTTATGACTTATTGGCTTGGCAAGAACGACTTAATACTGATGATCGCACAATTGGTGGACTCTTTTACATTATGAATCAAGCACTGCCAGATATTCGTTTTATGGACGCATTGGTCTACTTATTTCATGAACTGGGTCGAGCTGAGCTCAGCCTAACTGATCACATTGATGACATCATTAATCGATTCATAGCTCAGTTGCCAATAACGATCCAAAAAGCATTGAATACTGGCATCTAAAAGTCTAATTTAGGCTGAGAAAAGCCGAAGCTGACGCAGCTCCGGCTAGTTTTCGTGCTTTCAAGTTTCAGTTAAGATAACAAAGGAGGAGCGCTCATGGGTCTTTCAAAAGCAATCAGTTCTTATTTTGACCAACTTATTTACGCCATTGGTAACTACCACTACAACTGGCATCCCGCAATCGAGCTATTACTGGTGATTCAGGGACAGATAATTGTCAACGTTGACGGTCACCAGTACCAGCTTGCCCCAGCTGACATGGTCCTCATTAACGCCAACCAGGGGCATGCTACTTTGGTATGAAGGAAAACTAAACGTTTACTGACTTACTAAGGGAGGAACCACCATGGCCAGTATCAGGCAGATTGCCAAAATCACGGGGTTTTCTCCGGCAACCGTCTCCCGGGTCCTCAACCACGACCCACAATTAGCCGTCAAGAATAGTACGCGGCGGTCCATCACCCAAGCAGCCCACCAACTGGGCTACCAGGCTGGGCACCTTTCACAGATTGCGGCAATGAACCTGCAGCAAAGCCAAATTCTCGTTCTCCAAGTACCACAGGATCCCACCCGCACCTACTTCTCTACCATCAACCAGGGGATTAGAGATGAGGCCGCATTGCACGGCCTGACCATCGGGAAGTGGCTAACCATCCCCGACCAGGCTTTCTCATACCGCAGCGCTCAAAAGTTCCAGGCCGTGGTCCTGATTGGCGTTTTTGAACGGACCTTTCTTGAGCAGCTTTACCAGTATAACCAGAATTTAATCATCATTGATGACCACCGTTACTTTGCCAATTATGACCTGGTCCGTAACAATTACGAAGCGGCCACTGCGGCAGTATTAAACCGGCTTTACCAGCTTGGCCACCGGCGAATTGCCTTTATTGGCGGCAGTGGGTACTCACTGAAGAAAGACGGCCACCACGGTGATAAAATTACTGATATCCGGACCAGTGCCTACCAAAGGTGGATGCAAGCTCACCACCTCGCGGCCCATACTTATGAGACCAGTTGGCACGCTGAGGAAGCGGCCCGGGCCATGGATGAAATCCTGCAGAGTTCCCTCCGATTTGACGCCGTCTTGACCGCCAGTGATATTTTAGCGGCGGGCGTTTACCGGGCGACCGAGCAGCACCAGGTTGCGATTCCACAATCCCTGGCGGTGGCCAGCTTTGATGACAGCCAGCAGGCCACCCGCTTAACACCGGCCCTTTCCTCTGTTCGGCCCCACAGCTATGAGATGGGAAAAATGGCGGTTCGACTTGCCCTGGAACGGCTGCTTGAGCACCGGAGTGTCCCCGTTCAGACAATTCTACCGGCTAACTTTATTGAACGTCGCAGCATTTAAGTAGCGTAGTATCCAAAGAGGCCTTCAGCACGCGGATTCCCGAATGCTGAAGGCCTCTTTATTTAATTCGACTAATTTGGATCTGCTGCTTCTTCAAGAAGAGATGGTCGACCTGGTAGCCGTAGTCTAATAGTTCCTTCTTATACCTCAGAAAAGAATGGTCGAGCGGAACGCCCGCAATCTTTTCGACCGCACTAAAGGGAATCATTAGGCGATCCTGGCCACAATCTGCAATGTATTTCCATAATTGATCATACTTACTCATTTTTAACGCCTCGCAATTCTCGTAACCTCCCTGGTGATGGTCACTTAATTATTGCTTCCACATCTTTTTTACTGACGACGGTGTTTCTTGAAGGAGATGCTCATAAAACTCAACTTGCATCCTCATTCTCCTTTGTCTGGCTTAAATATACTTGGTGGCTCCGCGGGAATTCGCGTTTGAACGCACTTGTTACCGCATGCTTAGCTTTTCCACCGGCTAAGCAGTAGGTTTGCTTGGCATCCACGTAGCCCCGCTCAATCAGGATTAGGGTTTCATCCCCGGCCTCAACCGTCAAGGAACGATCCTTCTTTTTAGTCAATAGGTAGATTCGTTGGTTAGTAGTCCCCTTCAGTGTCCGTTTGAGAATCGCTTTGGCCTGTTTAATTGGTATCTCACGCATCCAACCAGTCTTTTCCTACTCAATTCAATGATAATTTCCCGGGAAATCATTCTTAACCATTGCACTTTTATCCAATTCAGTATAGCACAGTCCATTAGCCCTGCCTATTCTTGTCTACCCGGCTGGCCGTTAGCGGGAACTTACGGTCAAGTTTTGGGTCAACCCTCTTGATTGTCAGCCATTTCTTCAGCGGCACCATTATGATCCAGGCACCAATCCAAAACACTCCCATTAAAGAAGAGTATATATCACTGTGGACCAGTGGAAACAATGCTCCCCACGCCATCATTACGATGATGAAAATGGCATTGTAGAGGTGTTTAAAGGTCCGGAACTCTTCGTGACGGGCCTGAAGCTGGTACTGCAATTGCTCATCGGCTGACTGAATCTTTTCCTCCTGCTCCTGGCTGGTATCGGTGTGCGGGAAGAGGTCGCCCACCTCAACCCCCAGCGCACCGGCCACCAGGTTCAAAGTTGAGATGCTGGCATCGTCCCCGGCCTCCAGTCTTTGAATTGTTCTCACTGACACCTGAGCCTTCTCTGCTAACTGCTCCTGAGACAAGTGGCAAGCAGTCCGCAACTCCTTAATCTTATTTTTTACCATCACTATCATCTCCTCCTTAATCTCCAGTCCTATGGTAACAGTTTAGGAGGGCGTTTAACACGACAATCACCCGTCAGTTAGCCGCCACCTACCTGACAGTTAACCGCCAAAGTCAAAAGGCCGCTAGTATGCGGGATCATGAACCCGTCCACTAGCGGCCCTAAAGAAACGCCACCTACTTATTTTCTTTTAAGAATTCATCCATTACCTGATTAAACCGGCCCGCCTGCTCGGCCATCACCACGTGACCGGTCTGGTCAATTGCCTGGTGGGATACAAAATCGGGGTTGGCCGCCTGCATCACGTCCGCAAACCGACCGTCAAAGTACGGGCTCTGATTAGCCGTTACCAGTAGCAATGGAACCTTTGCCCCTTCAATTGCCGACCGCCGATCCCTTTTGGCGTGGTCATACAACAGGGGAAGGTTTTCTGCCCGCACGAAGGGAAACATGGCCTTCTCAGGTGCCAACTTATCCAGCACCTGTTTTGGCACCCCGTTCAAGGTTTCGCGGACATTCCCGTGTTCTCTTAATTTCAACCGGTAGGAGGCGCGGGTGATGTCCATGTAGCCATAGTGCCACTGTAGTGTATTGATCATCTTCGGTGATTGGTCAACCGCAATTGCCCCCCGAAGCGGAAAATCGGGGTACTGCTTTAGGAAGCCATAAATCTCTGCCGCCCCCATCGAGTGGCCAATCAAAAAGGGCCGGTCAATTTTTAAACCCACTAATAGTTCATGGAGGTCATCAATCAGTCGGTCAACTGAATCCAGGTCCGGGGTATGCCCTGACACCCCGTGGTTCCGCTGATCATAGGTAATCACTTGGTAGCCCTGTTGAACCAATTCCGGGACCTGCAGGCACCAAATCTGCTGGTAGCCACCAAAGCCGTGGATCAGGACGACCGGCTGTCCACTACCCGCGACCTGGTAATTGAGTTGGATACCATCACTCGTTTGAAAGTCCATCAGCTAATTCCTCCTTTACGAATGTCAAGAAAACCGTCAAGATGACTAAGTCGGCCGTTCCACCCAGGCTAAGGTGACGACGACTAAATTCTTGTTCCAGGTCATTCAACAATGCCCGACCTGCTGCAGTGGTAGTCCCTCCAACGGCCAGGCATTCGTCAACCTGCTTATCCTTCCACTGCAAGATGGCAGGGCCCCCGGCCCGCTTAATCAGGGTCGAATCCTCAGTGTGGCGGGCAAGGACCAGGAGGGCCTGCACGATCCGCGTATTCCAGTTTCCGGTAGTCTTAAGCATCGTCGGCAGGCCATACTGAAAGACGGTCGGGTAACCGGCCTGAGCCTCCCCACGGATCCCCGTCAGTCCGTACTTACGGTACTGCTGCTCACCGGCGGTCTCATCTTCCGCATCCGGCAGCTTCTTCAAATCATCCTTAACCAGGTCAACCAGCGCGTCCTTAACTACCGCCTGAATATCGGCCAGGTCAACCTGCCCCAACTTGCGCCAGCTCGCTGCGGTAGCCATTACCAGAATGCCGAGAGAAAAGACGGCCCCCTTGTGGGTATTGACCCCCTTGGTGGCCGCAAACATGTCCTGTTCAGCGACCTTGCCAAATTCACGCAGTTCGTTAAACATCAGTGGGTAGTCGGCCGTATTGGCATTCATCCCCACTTCCGCGGCCTGGTGGAGGTATCTGCGGAGAGAAACAGCGCTATTAATGAAGGTAAAGGCATCCATGTCAGGATGGGCACCGTGTTCGACCGGGTCAACCAAGCCCGGTTTGGGCCAAGCCATCACTTCATACATGAGGGCCCGCTGGGCAAACTGAACTAAACGGTCACTGGCTACAGACCGGCGCGCCACCGTCAACGCCGCGACAATCAGCTTATTAACTGCCGCCTGGAGTTCTGCCACTGAGTGGCGACGGGACCGTCCACACTCCTTAGCCGGTCGCCCACAGACAAAGCACCGCCGGGCCGGCTGACCAGAGTCTGCCCGGGAGAGGGGCCGAACCTGGCCATCTTCCTTGACCAACACATCAAGGTCAAAGAGACGGTTACTGGCACCTGCCTCCTCAAAGGCTGTCGTCGCTGTCTTAACAACGGGAGCGGCCGCCTTCACCAGGTAAAAGCGCTCGGGCCCGGTTCCGGCATCAAGCCACTGGCCCTTCTGGTAAAAGAGGATCCCAGCTTGTCGCCACTGGCGTTCAAGTTGGTTGAGCCCCACAATAAAGAACTCCTTGATGGCCGGGTTATTCTTGATGGGCCCAGGAATGTTAAGTTTGGCCGCCACCACGGTCATTTCTGAATAGTCAGCTACCAGGCGGCGTTGGACAGCTGCCCGGTGGTCCTTATTGGCTAAGACAGCCGGAATATCCTGTTTTTCCCCGTTTGTAAAAATGTTCTTCATCATAGACTCCTTTGTTTTTTTGCTACCTCCATTATATGTATAAAAAAGGTTGGGGAACACTTTCTCCAACCTCTTTTTTATTTTATGTGTTGGCCTTAACTAGTCCTTGATTTGCTTTACTTCGTCAATCAAGGTCCCGTCACGGTATTCAACCAGGGCAACAGTCCGGTCGGTGTATTCGATTGGCTTTGGCTTACCAACGATGCCTTCAGCCCGTTTTTGCAGTTCTTCGATTGAAACCAGCGGAATGCTTGGGGCCTTCTTGAAGGCTTCAATTAAGTCCTTCCGGGCCGGGTTAACAGCAACCCCAACTTCGGTAACCAGGACATCAATGGATGAACCTGGAGTGGTGATGGAGTTAACGGCAGGAACAACCGTGGCAATCCGTCCACGGGTCAGTGGGGCAGAGATAATCGTCATCTTGGCAGTACCGGCGTCTTGGTGACCACCAACGGCCCCACGGATAACACCGTTAGAACCGGTCAGCACGTTGACGTTAAAGTCGGTATCAATTTCCAAAGCGGACAGAATAGCAATGTCTAGTTGGTCGACCATCGCACCCTTGTTGTCTGGGTCAGCGTACCATGAACCGTCAATTTCGGTTTGACCTGGGTTGGACTTCATGCTGGAAGCGGCACCCTTGTCAAAGTCTTGCACGTCCATAACCTTCTTGACCAGCCCTTCTTCAAGCAGCTTGACAATTGGTGAAGTCGTCCCACCACAAGTGAAGGAAGCCTTGATATCGTTGTCCAACATGGATTGACGCAGGAAACGGGTAACGGCCAGTGAAGCACCACCAGTACCAGTTTGGAAGGAGAAGCCGTTCTTGAAGTATGGTGAGTTGACGATGACGTCGTTAACCATCTTGGCAATCTTCAATTCCTTCGGGTCCTTAGTGAACCGGGTCGCACCACTACCGATCCGATCAGGGTCACCGACTTTGTCGACCTTAACAACGTAGTCGACTTGGGTCTGTTTGATGGAAGCCGGCGCGTTTGGGTAGTCAACGATGGTATCAGTCAGCAGAACTACCTTGTTAGCGTATTGGGCGTCAACTAAGGCGTAACCAAGAGAACCAAGGGCGGATTCACCGTTCATCCCGTTGGCGTTCCCCATCCGGTCAGCATTTGGTACACCGAGGAAGGCCACGTCAATCTTGATATTACCGTTTTCAATCGAACGAGCCCGGTTACCGTGGGAACGGAAAATTACCGGATTCTTCAATAAACCATGAGAAACGGCTTCACCTAGGCTGCCGCGCATTCCAGAACTGGTGATGTTAGTGATGGTCCCAGCCTTGATGGCTTCGATTACCTTGTCATTCATGACCCCGGTCAGAGAAGATGGTGCTAAAGTTAAGTCCTTGTATCCCATCTTGATAATCTTGTCCATCACCATGTTGAAGACGTAGTCCCCGTTACGGAAGTGGTGGTGGAAGGAAATGGTCATGCCGTCCTTCAGGTTGTCCTTAATAACTTGGTCCAAGGAGTCAACCAGCTTATCGTCACCCTTTGTGACCCGGACATCGTGGCCGGTGTAGTGAACAGTTGGGTGGCCGATTTCAGTAGTTTCGAATGGCTTGTAGTTCGTTGAGTTTAGAATTTCGTCTGAGATTTCACGACCGACATTATTTTTCAATGTATTCACCCTCCTCATTAATCAGGTTGGAAGCCTTGGCTAAGCGGATAACCCGTTGTGCACGCAATACAACTGGGCGGTCAACCATTTGACCGTTCATGGAAATAACACCAGAGCCCTTTTGGTGAGCTTCCTCAATGGCTGCTTCAACGTCCAGGGCGTTTTCAATTTCCTTCTTGGTTGGTTCGTAAACCTTGTTGACCCAGTCGATTTGCCGTGGGTTAACAAGGGACTTACCGTCAAAGCCAAGTTCGTGGATATGTTCAGTTTCCCGTTGGAAGCCTTCGATATCGTTCATATTGGTGAAGACAGTATCGAAAGCGGCAATCCCAGCGGCACGAGCAGCATGGAGGATCATGTTGCGGGCAAATTCAAGTTCAGCACCATCTGGGTAACGATGGGTCTTCATGTCGGTAGTATAGTCCTCGGCAGAGAGGGCCAGACCAATCATCCGGTCGGTACTTGCGGCGATTTCCGGAGCGTTCAAAACACCCTTGGCACTTTCGATAGCGGCCATCACATGAGTGGAGCCTGGTTTACGACCAAACTTCTTTTCAGCTTCTTCAACAACCTTAACCAGGTCGAGCATCATTTGAGCAGATTCAACCTTGGGCAGACGAACGACTTCGATGCCGGCCTTGACCATGGCATAAACATCGTTCTTAAAGTATGGGGTGTCAATCCCGTTGACCCGGACAACTAATTCGGAGTCACCGTAGTCTTGGGTTTGCAGGGCTTCGTAAACCAGCATCCGCGCAGCATCCTTTTCTGACATGGAAACGGAGTCTTCCAGGTCAAACATAATGGAGTCAGCACCATAGATACCAGCATCCTTAACCATTCCGGCGTTGTTCCCCGGAACAAACATCATGGTCCGACGTAAACGTTCTTCCATTATTAAAATACCTCCCAGTCTGGTTGATCAGTAGTTTCTAGGGCCCGTTGTGCGGCAGCCATGGTCCGTGCCTTAACAACACAGTCCAAAGCGCCCTTATCAACGGCTTTTACGTTGGCATTTTTAATCCCGTAGGCTGCCAAAGTATCAGTGATCACCTTGCGGATTTGATCGCCGTAGAGTTCTTCAACCGAGGAATCAAGGTCGATATTAACCCCATTATCACCCTTGCTCAGGGTAATTTGGATATCGGATGATTCCAGAGTTCCTGCTAATGCAGTCTTCTTAATATCCATTATTCTAAACTTCCTTCCTTAATGCGTGCTCTGAGATCAGACCAGTTATTTTGAACAAATGAGAGCGTAGATTGTGGAACGTATTTTTGCACCACCGCTAATTCATCATTAGCAATCGCTGCTCGTACCTTCGTTGCCGAGATCACATCATCGTTGGCGTTGCTAGCGCGCTCGATAATCTTAACTTCAACATCAGGTGGTAGAACCCTAGTTAATTCTTGGTTGTAAATATCAGTTGTTTTGGAGAAGGGCTCGCTGCCCACGTAACGGCGGGTAATATTTAGCGGACCGGCGACCTGCTGCTTGAACAGCTGGGCATCGAGGGCCGCCTGAAAGTGAGCGACGTCCTGGTTATCCTTCAAAAAGTAGGCCGGAAAGGTGGCATAAGAAACCATGTAACTGTCGCCCGGCACCACCGTGACGTTTGTCAGGTCGTGGCAACCCGCTTCGACTAGCTTAAAGCGCTCGTCAAAGGTAAAGAGTGACGCCTCCTGGCTAACCACAAAAACATAGACATGGTCGTTTTCTCGACTTGCCTGTTCCACCAGGTAACGGTGACCGTTAGTGAAGGGGTTGGCGTTCATGACCACCCCGGCAATTCGGCTATCGTCCTGGTCGGTAAAATGAGGCAATCCTTTGATGTAATCATGGACATCCGGGGTCCCGGCCTCGAGGATGGCCCCGTCTTCCACCTGAGCTAATACGTGAAAGCCAACGTAGCCAAAGCTTTGCACATACTGCGGCTTGGTGAAGACGAAGAGGTGGAAGCGCCCCATCGTGGCAGCCTCGTTGACTAGATTACTAACCAGTTGGTTGAAGGTCTCACCATGCCCCTTAACCTTGGAACAAACCGCGATGTACTTCAAAACGTTACCGGCAATTGAACCGGTCGCCATGATTTCCCCGTCATCTTCCCAGACAAAGGTGTGTTCAACCTGGTCCGTTTCCTTCGGTGAAAAGGTGGTGATCCCCGTCTTCTCCAGGAACTTCCGCCACTTATTGAAATTTCGCTTGATATGGATGTTGATCTCGCGAATCTCCATCAACGTCCCTCCTCGTTTTAATTATTTACTTGCTGCGTAGTCGCGAACGGCCTTGGCTACGGTGTCAACCACACCTTTATCAAAGACGCCCGGAACAAAGTGGTCAGCGACTGGTTTAGGAACCAGACTAGCAATTCCTTCGGCAATCGCCTTTTCTAGACCATAGTCAACCTTGTGGAGGTCCGTTGCTAGCAGGCCCTTGTAGAGGCCAGGGAAGACCAGAATATTGTTAACCTGGTTCGGGTACTGACTCGAACCGGTGGCCATGATCTTGACCCCAGCATCATGAGCCACTTGGGGGTCAATCTCCGGCTTCGGGTTAGCCAGGGAAAAGATAATTGGGTTGTCCGCCATTGTCTTTACCTGCTCCGCACTTAAAACGTCGGCGTCAGACAGACCGATGAAGACGTCCCGGCCCTTGACCGCCTCGTCCAGATTTGCATAAGCCGTTTGGTCACTACTCTGCTTAACCAGGTCCGTCTGGAAGTGGTTATATTCCTTACTGCCAGCGTGCACAGGACCATTGATATCAACAAAGGTGATGTTTTTAATGCCGGCAGCAAAGAGAAGACGGGCAGTTGCAACCCCGGATGCTCCAACCCCGTTAACAACGACTTTCAGGTCGGTGAGCTTCTTACCAGCTACCTTTGCGGCGTTGATCAGGCCGGCCAGAACAACAATTGCCGTCCCTTCTTGGTCGTCATGGTAAACCGGGATATTGACTTCCTTGGCTAGCTTCTCCTCGATTTCAAAGCAGCGCGGCGCGGCAATATCTTCGAGGTGGAAACCGGCAAAGGATTCCTGCATATTCTTCAGAGTTGCCACAACTTCATCTGGGGAAACCTGCTCGACCGTCAGTGGAATGGCGTTCACACCAGAGAGGTCCTTATATAGCAGAGCCTTTCCTTCAACAATTGGCAATCCACCGGCAGGGCCGATGTTTCCTAGGCCAAGGACTGCGGAACCATCTGTCACCAGGGCCACTAATTTCCCGCTCATCGTGTACTTATCCTTCAATTCTGGATAACGCTCAATCAGCTTAGAGATTACGGCAACACCTGGCGTGTAGGCTTCACCTAATTCTTTCTTGTTGTGAACCGTAAATTCTGGTGAAATTGCCAGGACACCGTGGTGTTTTGCGTGTAGTGACAGTAATTCTTCATCTTCCATTAATAACATCCTCCAATCACTACTACCATCTTACAATGTTTTTAAAATATTGCAAATATTAGATTATATTTTTAAATATTTAAAAATATTTTAAGTGGATAAGATGCTATAATCTAAAACAAAGACTTTATAGTAAAGCGGGGAAGAAAAATGGATGCAGAACACAACCAGCTCCTGGCCGATCTTGCGCAAGACTACTACTTAAGTAAGATGGCCATCAGTGACATTTCAAAAAAGTACCACTTAAGCCGCTACCTAATCATGAAATACCTAGACGAAGCACTGAGTTCCGGAGTCGTCAGCATTAATATTCATACTAACTATGATCGTAACGATAAGTTGGAACGCGCACTGAAACGGCACTACCGGGTTAAGAACTTAGCCGTCATCAAGGATCCTAGCAACCCCCTTGACCGGGACGAAATCATTGCGACCTTTGCCGCTAACCAGGTCCAGTCATTGATCAGCAATTGTCATACGGTGGGCCTAACTTGGGGGGAAACAATCTACACCATGCTTGACCATTTCAACAGACAAACGGCTAAGCAACTCACCTTTACCCAGTTCATGGGGGAAAACATGAAATACCATTCTTCGGCCGCCTCCATGCGGATGGTCCAGAAAGCCGCCGCCCGTTACGATGCCCCTTACTGTACCATCCCCGGGCCCTTATACGTGATTAACGACCAGGCCCGCCAGGCTCTTTACCAGGAACCAGCATTTACGGAGGCGTTTCACACCGCTATCCAGATGGACATGGTGGTTTGTGGTTTAGGGACCCTTCAATCGGTAAATAGTATTCCGGCTTGGCATGACCACATCAAGGAAATTTTCCCGGGAGTCAATACTAAAGCTGTTGCCGGAATGGCATTCGGTCGGCCCTTTGATATTAATGGTCACTTCCTCGTTAACGGGAAAACCGACAAGACCCTCTCAATTCCCTTAGCCGCAATTGAAAGAGTTCCCCGCCGGATTGCCATCGTCCAGCGCAAATCCAAGTACCAGGCAGCAATGGGCGCTTTGGCCGGTCAGTTTTTTACCGACATGATTATGACTGAATCGGTCGCCATTAGAATTACCGAAGCATTAGATATTTAAACAAAAGAGGCTGGGAAAAAACTCCTAGTCCAAAGCAAAAACCGGATGATGAATTTTTTGAACAATTCATCATCCGGTTTTTATGTACACAGGAAATCGTTCCTGATATGATGTAATTACCACAAAACAACCCAAAGGAGCGATTTTCATGTATCAAAATTATACCATAGGACAAACCGAATTCGTACTAAGCTATAACTATGATTTACCACAAAATCATATTGCGCGGCTAATTAGTGATTTTGTCGACTCGATTCCACAAAATGTGCTATTAGAAGATTCAGGAGCGGCTACCGGCCGCCCTTCATCGCATCCAGCAATTATGCTTAAGATTCTCTTGTTTGCCTACGCACGTCAAACTTATTCTGGAAGAAAGATTGAAATGATGTTGGATGAGAACCTGCCAATGCGTTGGTTAGCTCATGATTATGCTTATAGCTACCATACCATTAATAACTTTCGACGCAGTCAGCACGCTAGTAAGCTAATTAAACATGCCTTTGTTTACTTTACCATGGCTTTGAAAGATCACGGACTAATTCAAAATGATGCAGTTTTTATCGATGGGACCAAGGTAGAAGCCGATGCCAATAAATATTCATTTACTTGGCGACGGGCAGTTGAAAAGTATCACGCTAAGTTAAGAGAAAAGACGAGTAAGCTTTATGAGGAACTAGTAGAAAAACAAGTGGTGCAAGAAATGGCACCCGAGCTGGTTACTTCTGCCGAAGGCATGGAAGTAATGGAACAAGAACTTGCGGAGAAAATCACTAAGTTAGATGAAGAGATTAAGCAAGAACCAAAAATCATCAAAGGTGGTTCAGTTAGAAAACGGCGCCGTCGTTTTCTAAAAAAACTTCGCCATCAATTAAGCAACGACCTAATTCCGCGTGCCAAAAAGTATGAACGTGCCGAAGATATCTTCCAAGGTCGTAATAGCTATTCCAAGACTGATCATGATGCGACTTTTATGTGTATGAAGGAAGATCCGATGATGAATCGGGAGTTAAAGCCCGGCTATAACCTGCAAATCGCTACACATAAGCAATTTGTCCTTGATTACGGGCTCTTTTCAAATCCAACTGACACCAGGACCTTAGTGCCATTCCTTACCCAGTTTCATGCTTTAGATTTCTTTAAGCATATCGTTGCCGATGCCGGTTATGGTAGTGAGTACAATTACACAATGATTCTTGATCAGTTTGAAAAGCAGCCTGTTATTCCATACACAACTTATCAAAAGGAACAGAAACATAAATTTAAAAACGATCCAACTAAATCACAAAATTGGCAGTATAATGCCGAAGATGATTACTACATCGATCATTTAGGAGTTCGCTTTAGCTTTTATCGGTATAGTAGGCGAACCGATAAATATGGTTTCGAACGTGATTTCAAACTCTATCGAGCGGATAAGCACCAACTGTCAGAACAATTGGATGAGTTGGCAAAAACACCAAGTGGTCGGCAACGCTATATGCAGGTTAACCCAACGTGGAATTATTACAAGGCTAAAGTAAAAGCAACCCTCTCAAGTGACGAAGGCAAGGCAATTTATCGTCGACGAAAGTTCGACGTTGAGCCAGTCTTTGGTCACATGAAGAGGGATTTTGGCATACGCCGAACTCATCTACGCGGACAACGGGCTGTGGAAAATGACATTGGGCTAGCCTTGATGGCATTAAATCTAACGAAATTTGGTCAATCAATTAGTCGATTGGCGACTAATTTTATAAATAATTTAAAATCCGGACTATGATTTTTGAATCGATCAAAAATTATAGTCCGGATTTTACTGTTAGAGAACCAAGAATTAATAGTTAATTCCCAGCCTCTTTCTTTTACTACTGGAAAGCAACTTACAAATTAATCCTATTCAGTAGCAAACAAACTATTCAATTACAAATTACCAGAGGCCGATAACCTTCATCCAGAGGGAACCGATACCACAGAAGACAACCAGATATAAAAGTCCCAGTACGAAGTTCATCTTCCACCATGCAGCTTGGGTAACGTAGCCAGTACTAAACAGTGCTGATGCTGGACCGTTTGCATAGTGGGTCGTTGAACTGTACGCCGCCGCCGTGAAGCAAAGCAACATTGCCGCCAGCATTGATGGTACCCCAGCAGCCATGGCAACACTGAGGAAGGCGCCAAACATTGCGGTAACTTGGGCTGTCCCTGAGGCGAAGAAGTAGTGAGCGTAGAAGTAAATCAAAATCAAGATGAGCATGATTACACCCCAACTCATCCCGTTCAGTGAGTGGCTAATAGTCTTGGAGAACCATGGGATAATTCCTTGCTTGTTCAGTTGGTCAGCCAAGAAGATCAAAACGGAGAACCAAACAACAACATTCCAGGCACCAGTTTCGTTAAGAACATCTTTAACAGTTAAGATACCGGTCAGCAATAAAAGGGTAACAGCGATAAAGGCAACGGTTGTCGCATCCATGCCGACAAAGCTTGAAATCATCCACAAAACAATGGCGATGACGAAGATGAGTAACATCAACTTTTCAGAAACTTTCATCGGGCCCATTTCCTCAAGTTGCTTGTCAGCCCATTCACGGGCGTTAGGTGTTTCCTTGACTTCAGGTGGATACATCTTGTAAATAATCCATGGAACTAGTACCAGGCAGATAATGCCCGGTACGATTCCAGCAAGAAACCAAGTAAACCAACTAATATTAACGCCTAACTGTTTAGCTAGGCCAACGGCAACGATGTTCGGTGCCATAGCCGTCATGAACATTGCACTCGTTACGATATTGGAGTGGAATTCAGTGAAGAGCAGGTATGAACCAATCTTACGCTGGGTTCCTTCCTTTGGCGTGGAGTGAAAAGTGTTGGCTAATGAATCAATAATTGGGTAAACAATTCCCCCGGCACGCGCCGTATTACTTGGCGTCGCTGGTGAAGTTACCAGGTCAATACCGGCCAGCGCATAACCCAAACCAAGGGTGTGACGGCCAAACCACTTAACAAACAACAGGGCAACCCGATGGCCAAGACCAGTGTTGATAAAACCACGGGCAATTAAGTATGCCATCGCGATGGTCCAGGGAGTTGTATTACCGAAAGCAGTGATTGCTTCCTTCATTGGTACGACCCCGAACAGCGTAGTTAGGGTAAAGCCAATTAAAGCAACCCCAGCAATTGGAAGCGGCCGAGCGATACAACCAATAATCGTCGCGATGAAGATTGCTAGTAAGTGCCACGAGTTAACGCTCAGTCCTGCCGGACGGATTGGGGCACTAAACCAGATAATTAAACCGATTAATAGAGGCCAAATAAAGCCCTTATAATTTACCTTTGCTAATCTCATAATTTCTCTCCTAAGTAATTTCCTATATCAAATCAATTATTTACAGCTCTACCCCGTCTAAGACTTCCTTCATCTTAGCAGCAGAGTTAATCATCTTTTTACTCTCTTCCGCAGAAAGGTCATGTTCAATTACCTTGACAATTCCACTGGTGTTAATAACGGCCGGTACCCCGAGGTAGAGGTCCTTGACACCATATTCACCATTAAGTGGTGCGGAAATTGGCAGGGTCACGTTGCGGTTCTCCAAGATGGCCTTAACAATGTAAGCCAGACACTTAGCAACCCCGTAGAAGGTTGCTCCCTTATGGGCAATGATTTCGCCACCACGCTTCTTAACGGCTTCTTCGAGAGCGGCGTAATCATCAGTGGTCAAGTCGGTAGCCGTCTTGAGTGGTTCACCATTAACGGTGGCTTCATCAAAGGCAGCAAACGAGGTATCACCGTGTTCGCCCATGACGTGGGCATCAATTTCACTAACTGACACATCCAGTTTTTCCGCTAAAAGGACGTTCAACCGAGCGCTATCTAACAAAGTCCCGGTTCCAATGACCCGTTCCTTGGGGAAGCCCGCCAGCTTTTGCGTCAAAGTGGTCAGGATATCAACCGGGTTGCTGGAAACAACGAAAATCCCGTGGAAGCCACTGTCAACGATTGGTTGAACAATGCTCTTCAAAATCTTAACGTTCTTGTTAACCAAGTCCAAACGGGTTTCTCCAGGTTTCCGGGGAACACCAGCAGTGATGACAGCAACATCCGCATCACTAGCGTCACTGTATTCACCAGAACGAATAATTGTTGGGGATTCCAGTGGGGTAATATCTTGCAAATCTAAGGCATCACCATGTGCCTTATCCTTATTAAGGTCAACGATTACCAATTCATCAACTTCTGGCGTTGTCTGTAACAACGAATATGCAAATGATGAACCAACCGCACCATCACCAACTAAGAGAACCTTGTGGCGACGTTTAATCATAAAAAATTCCTCCCATAATTGAGAATTAAATAATTGCTAGAGGCTCAGCTGAGCCCCAAATAAGGTCTTACTTCAGACCACGTGCGTACAGGGTAACCTGTTGACCTGCTTGACGACCAAAAACAATCGTTTCAGCGATTGAGTTACCACCAACCCGGTTGTTACCGTGTAATCCACCAGCAACTTCACCAGCAGCAAAGAGACCCTTGATAATGTCACCATTACCATCGAGAACTTGCGTCTTTGGCGTAATGTGAATACCCCCCATTGTGTAATGGATAGCGGGTGCAATGTGGATTGCGAAGAAGCCTGGCTTGGTGATGCCCCGGTCCATCCCGGTTGTCCGGTGGAACTGCTCATCATCATGGTTCTCCACAGCCTGGTTCCAGGTGTTAACCGTTGCCTTCAGCGTTGCTGAATCCATGTTTAAGTTCTGGGCAAGGTCTTCAATGGTGTCCCCATGAACGACTAAACCAGTCTTGTCATAAAATTCAATGGCCTTGGCCCGATCCCGGATCCCCTGGTCAAAAATCAGGTAGGCGCTGTGTTCTGGTAATGCCGTGATGGCGTTAGAAACAATCTTCCGGGTATTCAGTTCGTTAACGAACCGTTCCCCCTGGGCGTTAACCAGGATAGCCCCTTCACCACGAACTGCTTCACCAATCAGGTAAACGTGCGGGTGGTCCTGCTGAACCGTTGGGTGAACCTGAACCAGGTTCATCTGCATCAGTTCTGCGCCAACGTTTTCTGCCAGCTTCAGACCATCACCAGTTGCGCCGGGCTGGTTAGTGGTCTTGTAGTCCTTCAGGTCAGGGCGGAAACGTTCGATGTATTCCTTTGAGGCACCGAAACCACCAGTGGCCAGGATCACCGCCTTGGCATCAACCTTCTTAGTGAGGTCACCTGACTTAACTTCCACCCCGTTGATCCGGCCATCAGCAGCTTGACGGAGCTTAGTAACCTTCGTGTTGTTGAATACTGGAATGTTCTCCTTTGCAACTACACCAAGGAGGCTCTTTACCAAGAAGCCACCAATTGGGGCCATACTTGCGGGACGGTGGGTCCGCTTCTTCGACATTCCCCCGGTGACGGTAATGTCGTCCAGCTTAATGTCGTGGTCAGCTAACCAGTCAACAGCCGGGGCAGTGTGGTAAACGAAGTAACCGAGCATGTCCTTGTCGTTCAACCGGCCACCGTCCTTGTAGGTTTCGTGGTAGAAATCGGCGACGTTATCAATTACCCCGTGCTTTAATTGGACGTTGGTTTCCGCCGCATTCATCCCGGAAGAGGCCCGGTTAGTGTTACCACCAAGCTCTTCCTCCTTTTCTAACACGGCTACCTTCATCCCCAGTTCGTTGGCCTGAATTGCGGCAGCTAACCCAGTCCCACCAGAACCGATGATGACAACATCATAGCTGTCCTTTAATTCACCAACTGATAATGGTTGAAAATTTTCTGCCATTATTAAAATCTTCCTTTCTCAATGACTAGTCCTTACGGTCCGCGTTAGTCATCTTGAGCATGTCCATCCATTCGTCGTACTGTTCTTCAGTAACCTTGCCAGACTTCAATGCCGCTTCCTTCAGGGTACTGCCGGCCTTATCAGCAGCTTGGGCAATTTTGGCACTGTCGTGGTAACCAATGTGTGGTGACAAAGCAGTGACAGTCATCAGTGAGTTGTCAACCAGTTCAGCCATCCGCTTTTCGTTGACGGTCAGGCCCTTGACGCAACGGTCAGTGAAGCCAGTAATCGTGCCGGCCAGCAGGTCAGCCGATTCAAGGAAGGCGTCAATCATAACTGGCTTATAAACGTTCATTTCGAAGTTCCCTTGTGAAGAAGCCATGGTAACAACGGTATCGTTACCGAAGACCCGCAGTGCAGCCATCGTAACGGCTTCTGCTTGGGTTGGGTTAACCTTACCTGGCATGATAGAGGAACCCGGTTCGTTAGCTGGAATGTTTAATTCGTCGTAACCAGCCCGGGGACCAGAAGCCAAGAACCGAATATCTTGAGCAATCTTAAACATATCAGCGGCCAGGGTCTTCAAAGCACCGTGAACAACGTCTAAACCAGAGTGGTTTGCCAGGCCGTAGAACTTATTGCTCTTGGCAGTCAGGTTCAACCCGTAAACGGCAGAAAGCTTTTCAGCAATCTTTTCTGGCATACCTTCAGCCGCGTTCAGACCAGTACCAACAGCGGTCCCACCGATTGCCAGCTCGTTCAGAGTTGGTTCCAAAGTCTTAATGTAGTCTAAGTCGTGTTCCAAAGCGGCCACGTAGCCAGAAACTTCTTGACCAAACGTCAACGGAACGGCATCTTGCAGGTGGGTCCGGCCGACCTTAACCGTCTTCCAGTACTTATCCTGCTTAACCTTTAATTCGTCAATCAAGTGTTGAACGGCTGGCTTCAGCTTGTCGAGAGCTTCCAGGGCAACCACGTTCATTGCTGTTGGGAAGGTATCATTAGAACTTTGCCCCTTGTTAACGTCGTCGTTAGGCAAAATTTCAATGTCCGGGTTAAGTTGATGGGCCTTGTGGGCAACAACTTCATTGGTGTTCATGTTGGTTTGCGTACCAGACCCGGTTTGGTAAACCTTCAATGGGAAGTCCTTCCGCAAATCTTCATCACTTAATGCGAGCAATTCATCAATTGCCTTAACAATCAAGTTACCCTTCTCATCAGAGATGGCCTTGGTTTCCATGTTTGCTTGAGCAGCAGCCTTCTTAATGTTCAGTAGTGCATGGATAATTGCTAATGGCATGTACTGACCAGTAGGGAAATTGTTACGACTCCGTTCAGTCTGTGGTCCCCATAATGCGTCTGCAGGGATTTTTACTGGACCGAGAGTGTCTTCTTCTGTTCGGTAATCTGACATAATAAATACCTCCAATGTATTATCATGCAATAACAACTTGTGAAATATTACACATTATTACGCCGTTATCGTAACGCATTATAAATATGATAGTCAAATCTTTAAGATTCTATAAATTTCACTTATGGTCTTGACGAAGATCGGCGAAGTGATAGCCTTTTCAGCCGGTGTAAGAATTTGTTTCACAAGTGCTTTTAAAATAAAAAATCGCTTGCAATTTTGAAAATAAATCACAAGCGATTATCATTTCACGGTTAATATCACAAGGCAATTATACATTTCTAATGTATAAAGTCTGATAAGTCGTTATCCGCTAATAAATTTCTCTCAACAGCCAAATTAATTTTGTCTTTTAGTATTTGGCCTCCCAGGTCATTTCCTCAACGGCTTTTTTGGCATCGTTAATACCTTCACCGGCCAGGCCCTGGTTAATTGCGGACTGGGCAACCGTGATGGCAACCTTCTTGGAGAACTCTGTCAGCTTATTAACTGGTGGCAAGACCGCTGCCCCCGGCTGGTCAGGGTCAACAATGCCGCTCAGGGCGTGGGCTGCCGCCGCAATCATGTCGTTGTTCAATACCTTGGCTTGGGCAGCAAGAGCCCCGAAGCCAACGCCAGGATAGATTAACGCATTGTTGGCCTGACCAATGTCATAGGAAACACCGTTGTAGTCGATCGTGCCGGCAGGAATCCCGGTTGCTACCAGTGCCCGACCATCTGTCCACTTCAACAGGTCCGCGGCCTTGGCCTCAGCCAGCTTGGTTGGGTTGGAGAGTGGGAAGATCACCGGCCGCTTCGTGTGGCTGGCCATCTCCTTGACAACGGCTTCGTTGAATGCCCCCGGCTGGGTCGATGTCCCAATCATTACCGTTGGGTGCACTGCCTTTACCACGGCGAGCAAGTCGGTCAACTCATCGGGGTTATCGAATTCCACCCGCTGGCGGGTAAATGGCTTCTGCTTTGGCGTCAAGCCTTCCGTATCATCGAAGAGTAGCCCCTGCTTATCTACCAGGTAGAAACGCTTCTTGGCTTCTTCTGGGGAGAGGCCTTGCCGGACCAACTCTTCAAAGAGCATCTTGGCAATTCCCATTCCAGCGGTACCGGCACCAAAGGTCAGGAAGGTCTGGTCGGTGATCTTTTCCTTGGAGATGTTCATCGCACCGAGGACCCCGGCCAGGGATATGATTCCGGTTCCCTGAATATCATCGTTGAAGGTCAGAATCTTATCCTGGTACTTATCGAGGATCTTAGCGGCGGTTCCCCGTCCGAAGTCCTCAAAGTGGAGCAGGCTCCTAGGGAAGAGGCCTTCAACTTCGGTAACGAAGCGGTCAATGAAGGCAAAGTATTGGTCACCCCGGACCCGTTTCTCTCGGTTACCTAGGTAGTTAGGATCGTTAAGTAACTTTTCGTTGTCGGTCCCGACATCAATAGAAACTGGCAGGACCTGGGCCGGATTAATTCCGGCAGCTGCGGTATAAACCATCAGCTTGCCGACTGAAATGTCAACACCGTTAACCCCCCAGTCACCAATACCGAGGATTCCTTCCGCATCAGTAACCACAATCAGGCGGATATCCCGGCCGTCAGCAGCATCCGCTAATTCTTCTTTAATATCTTCGGGGTGGTTGATGTCCAAGTAGGCAGCATCCTGGGGCCGGAGGTAGCGTTCGTCATACTGTTCGATTGATTCGGCAATTACCGGGTCGTAAACCACCGGCATGAATTCCGTGATGTGCTCCTTCATCAGGTAGAAGAAGAGGGTCCGGTTGGTATTAAAGATCTCCATTAAAAGGTGGCGCTTCTCAATCCCACTATCCTTTGATTCGTAGAGGGCGTAGGTTTCTGCCGCCTGCTCTTCAATCGTCCGGACATGGTTAGGAAGTAAGCCCAATAGGCCGAGTTCTTTTCGTTCCGCCATCGTAAAGGCCGTTCCCTTATTCTTAAATGGATCGTTTAAAATTTGCATTCCCTTGCGCATCACTTAGTCACTTTCCTTTGCTTAATGATTGTCCCTATCATAGTCGGCCCGTAAAATTATAGTCAAATTTATGCATGCTATAAATATAATTAATATACCCGATTGCTATCACTGATACAGAAGGAATCAATTATGAAGATCAAAGATTTAGAATATTATCAAAAATTAATTCAGGAGAAAAATTTTTCGAAAGTTGCGGCTGATTTTAAAGTCAGCCAGCCCACAATCACGATGTCGATTAAACGCCTGGAAAGTGACTTTGCGACGACCTTCTTTATCCGGGACCATGCCCACAAGGAACTCCACGTTACCCCGGCGGGCCAGCAGTTTGCCAACCATGTCAATGTCATCCTGAACGAGCTCACCATTGCCCGCCAGGAAATTGACCGGACTAAGTCCACCCGGATTCGCTTTGGCTTGCCGCCAATCATTGGTAACTATTACTTTCCACCGCTGACGCCCATGCTGATGCGGGCCAATTTGATGCCCCTTCTCGACACCTTCGAGCACGGGTCACGGGAGCTGCTAAAGATGCTTGAGCATGGCCAACTCGACATTGCCCTCCTCGGTTCACTCGAGTCACTTGACCAGCCCTGCCTAAAAACGGAGGAGTTTGCCCACTACCCCTTCAAGGTGATCGTTAGTAAGGACCATCCCCTGGCGAACAAGACAGCGGTAACCTTCCGCGAGCTTAAAGACGAACAGTTCATTATCCCTGGTAGTGAGTTTTTCCATGAGCAGGCCTTCAAGCAGATGTGCCACGACGCCCACTTCCGTCCCCACGTCCTGTTCCGGACCCCCGACATCCACGTCATTAAGGCAATGGTGGCAGAAAACCTCGGTATTTCCTTTTTGACCAGCCTGGCAATTTCACCGGCCGATCAGGTGACCACCTTAGATATTACTGATGATGACCAGCCCCACTTTCGCTTATCCCTGGCCCGGCGGGAAACCACGCTTTTATCAAGTAATGAAGAGAAGCTCTGGCAGCTGCTGGTGAAGCAGGGTAAGTAAATATTTAAAAAGCCGCTGACGTTCAAGATTGAGCGCCAACGGCTTTTTTGTTCTGGTTGCTTTTTATATTACTTTTCAATCGTAACCTTTTCCATTACCACGTCGTCTTTTGGCTTGTCCATCTGATCACGGGCAACCTTACTGATCTTTTGGACAACATCCATCCCCGAAATCACCTGGCCAAAGACGGTGTGACGGTGGTCAAGCCACGGTGTTCCACCGTTCTCCTTGTAATTGTCAATCACCTCTTGGGGGTAACCGACCGCCTTCATTTCATCCAGCATGTTTTTTGGCACCCGGGTTGCCGAAACGATAAAGAACTGGCTGCCATTCGTGTTGGGACCCGCATTAGCCATCGAAAGGGCCCCGTTAAAGTTAAAGAGTTCCGTTGAGAACTCATCTTCAAACGCCCGGCCGTAAATGCTTTCGCCACCCCGGCCAGTTCCAGTCGGGTCACCGCCCTGGATCATGAAGTCGGGGATAACCCGGTGGAAGATGACCCCGTCGTAGTAGCCCTTTTCAGCCAGCTTAGTGAAGTTTTCAACTGTCTTGGGAGCTTGCTTTGGGAAAAGTTGGACCTTGATCTCACCCTGGTTAGTCTTGATGGTTGCCTTTGGACCAGTTATCTGGTCTAAGTTTAACTGTGGATAGTTCATAACATTTCCTCATTTCTTATTGCCTTTATCAGTCCTTATTAATCCGCAGGACACACGCACCCTTAATATTACCACCCTTGACGTGACGGAGGGCCATATCCGCCTTTTCAAACGGGTATTCAGTAACGGCCGGTTCAATCTTGAGCCGGTCTGCAAGGGTCAAAAACTCTTCACCATCACGACGGGTATTACTCTCAACGCTGGTTAGGACCTTTTCGTGGAAAATATCGTCCTGGTAGTTCATGGTTGGGATATCCGACATGTGAATTCCGGCCAGGGCCAGAGTTCCCCCTGGAGTCAGGCTCTTTAAGGCTGGCAGGACCATGTCACCAACCGGGGCGAACATAATAGAAGAGTCCAACGGTACGGGCGATGGGTCGTAAGCGCCCTGAGCAGAAGCGCACCCCAACTGGAGGGCAAATTTCTGAGCATCCTTTCCCCGAGTAAAGACGTGTACTTCAATCCCTTGGGCTAAGGCAATTTGGGCGGTAATGTGAGCTGAACCACCAAAGCCGTACAGACCGAGACGACCACCGGCGGGGACATTAGCTCGCTCAAATGCCCGGTAACCGATAATGCCGGCACACAGCAGGGGTGCCGCCGTCAGATCGTCAAAGCGGTCGGGAATCCGGTATGCAAATCCTTCAGGGACAGTAACATATTCGGCGTAGCCACCATCGTGGTCCCAACCCGTATAGATTGAGTGGGGACAGAGGTTTTCATGACCGGATCGGCAGAATTTGCATACCCCACAGGCGTGACGGAACCACGGAATTCCAATCCGTTCACCCAGCTTGAAGCGCTGTGTTTCGGGGCCCTGGGCAAACACCTTACCGACAATTTCGTGACCGGGGGTAACATGTTCGTGGTGGACTGGCAGGTCACCCTCCGTTACGTGCAGGTCAGTGTGACAAACTCCACAGGTCAGAACCTTGACAAGTACTTCGCCCCGCTGCGGCTGGGGTACTGGCTTTTCGACCAGTTTAATGGGTGCCTTTCCCCCATCAATTGGTCCTGGAGTAGTAACCGCCCATGCTCGCATTGTTTCTGGAATGTTTTCACTTTCACCTGACATCTTAAGTCCTCGCTTTCCTGATTTTATTTCCTATTGTAACGCTAAGCCGGAATTTGTGAATAACATCACCTTATTCATAGCGGTGCTGGAGACGGGCAATCTGCCCGCCCCACTGGTTCTGCTTTGCCTTGAGATCAATCTCATGATTGATTGTTGGGTCATCCTCAGCCGCCTGCATTAAGCCCGCTGTTCCTCCAATGTTCTCAATAATGCCGCTACCATAGCCATCTAATAGGTAAGCGTGACGGGTATTCTGCAGAGGACGTGTGGTAGTCACCTTTTCAATTGTAATGGTAAATACCCACGAATCCCCAAAATCATATTCCAGGAGAAATTCATCCCCCGGGTTAAATTCTCCTAACCAGTGGGCCGTCAATGCTTCCCCGGTTTGCTTGCCCCGGTTAAGGACTGGCAGTTGATAAACGTTTTTCCCAACATGAAGTTCGAAGAGGTGGTCTCCGGTGGCCCCAAAGCTGGCAAGAACTTGAAAGCAGAGTTTATCAAGCCGGGTGTCCCCACCGACCTCAAATTCCCGCCACATGGTTGGTCGGTAACCTTTCAAAACTGCCCGTACTTTTAACCGCTTTTTGACCATCGACCGTGAGCGCCCCAGGTTCTGCCGTTGCCGGGTCAATTCCTCCTGCATATTATGTAAAAGCTGCTGGAGGCGGAACAGGTACTGTGGTGAGTGCCGATCCTCCAGACCCTGGCCGGCCGCCTGGATAAAGTTATCAAAGTCCTCATCAGTAAAAAAGTACTGGTAGTGCATAAAGTGACCAAAATCATTGAGGGCCGCTACAATTGCCTTGGCTTCCGCATCAGAGATGTTTTCCTCCGTGATTTCCTCATAGTGGAGGAGGTAGTAATACGGTAGGGTCAGATCATCCAACGGTGAAAGGCCCCGGGCCTCACAGTAGGAACAGTATTCCTTTGCGATGTCCTTGTCCCGGTCGATCACCTGGTCATTTTTTTGCCGTTCTCCCAGGTACTTTTGGTAATCCGTCAGGAAAAGCTGGCTCACGGCGACAGCACTGGTAATGTCAACTAGTGATTCATCATGGTAAAGATAGCGACGATTTTGTTCATTAAAGGTCGGGTGGGCCGGTAGGTGAAAACTATCGAGGGAATACTTCTCAAACATGTCCATAACGGGAATTGTATCCTCCAGCTCGGGATCTATTACCCGGAGTTTATCCGCCAGTTGAAGTGCAATCTCCGTATTGTTAGGTTGTTCATCCCAGTCGATCAAGGCCCCCGTTCCCGTGAGCATTTCCTCACACTTCTTGAGCTGTCGCGCGATGGCGTGCGTCTTTAAATATGTAAACCGGACCGTGGCCAACTGACCATCACGAATCAAACGAATCTTGGCGTGGGGCAGGCTGGCAGCCTCCATCAGACGTAGAAATTCACGTTTGAAGGCGGTGATAAACGACCGGGAGTCGTTAAAGCGCTGCGGGTGGCGGACAATTACTGGCACGGCGAGCTGGTTATTCATTATGACCATAAAGTCATCAATGAGGTGTACCGACCAGGCCTGAGCATCATTTAAATCCTGTTCAGCAACTTCATGCGGGTTAACATGCAGGTGTTGAGCAAAAGAGCTATCAACTGCGATAATCACTTAAACCCCTCCTTCATTATATTCACTTTCATTGTGACAGATTGACCTTTTGATGACAAACATTGTTCCCTAAACTTAAAGAAAATACTAAAATAGGTTTATTAAAACTGTGACCGGAAAGGAAGCTCACCATGATCAATTCACAGCTTGATATTTTTGACTTGAAGCGATTACAAATTCCCAAAAGCAAACACGAACTGGTGGAAGGGGGAAAGCAACAGCAAGCAGCAATCCCGAGTTCTCAACTGGCAACTTTCACGCCAGTTGACCGTGATCCCGTCGCCGCCATTGACCTAACCGAGTCCAAGATGATTCCTGAGCTTCTTCCCCTGCGCCACGAGCGGATGCTTGCCAGCCGCTTCTCATTCTTCCGGGGAACGGCCGAACTAATGGAACAGGACCTCAAAAAACAGGCCCAAAGCAATATTCCAATCGTCATCAGTGGGGACGCCCACGTCAACAACTTCGGCTTTTACGCCTCCCCCGAACGGCAACTGTTATTTGGCCTTAATGACTTTGACGAAGCGCGGATTGGCAACTGGGAAAGTGACCTGAAGCGGCTGCTGGTCAGCGCCGAACTGGCGGGCGAGGAAAATGGCTTTGCCAAGGCCGACTTATACGACTTGCTCCAACTAGTCACTAAGACCTACCGTCACGCCATCAAGCGCGCTAACCGGATGACGCTTTCCGATGTCTTCTACTTTTCCTTTGAGATCAATAACATGATTCGGACAATCGATTCGTTGGGGGATGGTAATGTCCAGATGAACTACCACCTGCAAAAAATCATGAAGAAGAGCCAGCACAGTAACTCCGAAGAAATTATCCAAAAGATGGGAACAGCGGATGAGCGGGGTAACCTGGTCTTTAAGGACAACCCGCCCCGCGCTAAACACCTGGGACCCATCCTCTACCAGCAGGTTGTTGCTGGCTACAAATTTTACCGGCAAAACGCCAGGGAGGACGTCCGTGTCCTCCTCGCCAACTTCCACATTTCGGACATTATCCGCTACAGCGTCGGTGTCGGTAGCTTTGGGACCCGGTGTTACTTGATTCTACTGACGGGAATTGATGGTAGCCACCTTGTCCTCCAAGTCAAGGAAGCCCTACCTTTACGTTACAACCTGCTTAATCTCCAGGTCCAACAGGCCATCCAAAATGGGATTCAGGCGGGGCGCCGGATTGTGACCGCCCAGCGGGTTCTTCAGTCAAGCTCCGACCCCTTCTTGGCCAGCACACGCTTTGGCGGACGGAGCTACTACGTCCGTCAGTTCCGTGACATGAAGGGATCCATCAAGGTTAACAAGCTCGACTTTGACAGCTTCCAACTGTACTGTCAGGTATGTGCCCTTCTCTTGGCAATGGCCCACACTGAGAGCCCGACTTCACCAATGATCCGGGGTTACCTCAAACATCAAAAGGTCTTGGATAAGGGTCTCGCCGACTGGTCACTACGCTATGTCGACCAGGTGACTGCCGACTATACCGCCTTCAAAAAGGCTGTTGAAAAAGGATAAAGCTGGAAAAAAGCATCAGAGTGCGCCTCCTGCTAGTATTGGCCGATCGTTAGCGCGCGGCCGTAATCAATGACTTGCTTCGTGGTGCTAGACATTAGGAGCACGCTTCGACGTGAAGCTAGTCTATAGTTTTCCGCGATTACTGTGTAATATTCGAAGACAGAAAAAAGAGGTGGGGAAATGCAATTTTCCCCGGCCTCTATTTACCCTTTCCATTCTCACCGTAACGTTTCTGTTCCGCAATCATACTGCTCTTGCGTTTGTGTTTATGAATAAACTCGTCTTCGGCCGCAAAGATCATCAAGAAGTCGATGAAATTGCGTTGAAAGCTCTTCTTGAAACGTGGCCACCAATCCTGCCGCATTTTGCCATCTCCTTTATGACTATTTTATCCCCTTCACCATTAAACAGACAATCTTTCCTTCATTTGTTCATCACTTTGTAAACTGTGGTAGAATATTATGTATACATAAAGCGCTTACTTTCAAGGAGGAATTTAATTTATGGATATCGTTAAAGTGCCATTTGGCAAATTTAATGGCCAAGCTGTAACTAAGTATGTATTGACTAATGACAACGGCGTTCAAGCCGGAATCTTGGACTTTGCCGGTTTACTGCAATCTTTCAAGGTCCCGACCAAGGATGGCGGTAAAGCCGATATGGTTTTGACTTCCGAAAACTTAGATGAATTCACCGGGAATGGCTTCTGCACCAACCGTCTGATTGGTCGGGTTGCCGGCCGGATTGGCGACGGTGAATTTAAAATTGATGGTAAAGAATACCACGTTGAGCAAAACGAAGGAAAGAACACCCTCCACGGTGGGAAGAACGGGTTCTACAACCACGTTTGGCACGTTGACGGTACCAAGTTGACGGACAATGCCGTTTCATTGACCCTCAGCTTAACCTTAACACCAGAAATGGATACTTTCCCGGGTAAGATGCACGTTGTCGCTACCTATACGCTTGACAATAACGATAACCTGAGCCTGAAGTTCAGCGCTACCACTGATGCCGACACCCTCTTCAACCCAACCAACCACACTTACTGGAACCTATCAAACGCTGCTGCAAAGACGATTGATAATTTAAAACTCTACGTTAACTCCAAGAACCACTTGGCCGTTGACGATGGTAAGATTCCAACGGGTGAAAAGGTTGCCAATGCCGGAACCCCGTTTGACTTTAGTACACCTACTAAGCTAGCTGATGCCTTAAAGCCAATGGCCGCAACGAAGGAAAATGGTTTTGACGACATTTGGGAAGTTGAACCAAGCCTGGACAAGCCTGTTGCTAGCCTTGAAGATCCAGAAAGCGGCCGGAAGATGACCTTGTACTCTGACCGGAACGGTTTGGTTATGTACACCATGAACTCTGACGACCCAACAGTTTACAACCACGGCAAGGTCCAGCCACACATGGGGATTGCCATGGAAGCCCAAACCCTTTCTGACACGCCACACCATCCTGAATTTGGTAACGTCGACCTTCACCCTGGTGAGGAAAAGACCTACACTATTAAGTGGCACGTTGAATACTAAATTAATGTTTCGTAAATACTTAAAAGAGGGTGAGAAAAAGCTACAATTTTTCTCACCCTCTTTGTATTTTTCGAATATTACATAGTAATCGCGGAAAACCATAAGCCAGTGTCTAGCGTTGCGTAGCAAGTCCATTGATTATGGACGATCATCGGCCTATGCCGTGCCGACTATCGTCCTGTACTAGCCAAAGGCGCACCCTGATGCTTTTTTCCTAGCTCTTGTTTTTTAAAAGAACGTCTTTTGAATTGCGTGGGTACTCTTAACCGGAACCTTCATGGTTGGCAAGCCGGCCGGGTGAAGTTTAACTGTCCCCACCTTTTCTCCCTTCTTCAAAGGTGCTTGAAGCTTACCGGTCACTGAACGGTGCTGCTTATCAATTTGAAGGGACGGCTTTGCCTGAGCCCAAGTTGTGTTCTTAGGCAGCCAAACCGTCACTGGCTTAATAAGGGCTAGCTTCGTGGAATGACGTTTCTTAGCGTGGACCACCCGCTGTGTCCGCAGGGCCTTAGGTAATCCTTTGATACTCGTCAGCGTTTGGGGCTGGTAACTGGCGGCCAGCTGTTCATAGAAAGCCTTCTGGTTCTTGGATTGGTCATTCCAGTCGCCCTTAGTATGGAGGGCAACAACGATGACCCGCCGACCAGCGTACGTCCCGGTGCTAACAATACACTTACCGGCTGCATCCGTATTCCCCGTCTTCAGGCCGTCAATCTGCCAATCCTTTGGTGCCGCCCCATTCTGCGGTAGCAGGGAATTGATGTTTACCATGTGCTCCTTGTGGTCGGCACTAACGTCAAAGTCAGCAAACTTTTCCTTAGTAATATTGAGCGTTTCCGGATACTTTTCAATCACGTACTCGGAAATCAGGGCCATATCACGGGCGGAAAAGAGGTTCTCCGCATTTTTATTGACCCCCTTAATGGCATTTTTCCCCAAGTCACCATTAGGTAAGCCAATCATGTTATAAATCTTGGCATCGTGGACACCCGCGGCGTGGGCAACGCACTGCATCTTCTTGTTGAAAGCGGCCGTACTCCCAGCACTCGCCAATGCCAAGGCTTCCGTGCTCCCATCAGCAGAAGCCAGCATCATTGAGTCAACCAGCTGCTTAACACTGTACTTTTCCCCAGCGTTCAACTGGACATTTGAGAAATGCCAGTCGTTGGCAACCTTAGCGACTTCCGGCGTGATTGTAATCTTCTGCTTCCAGCTCATCTTGTGGTCACGAATGTCCTGTTCGATTACTGCCAGTGTCAAGATTTTGGTGACCGAAGCAACGGGGTAACGCTTGGTAGCGTTCTTTTGGTAAAGAACCTGGCCACTTTCAGCGTCAATCGCATAGGCGGCCCGGGCTTTCATGTTAAAGAAGGCTGGGTTCTTCCCGCTAGCCATTACGCCGGTAATTCCACTAACAATGCTGATGTTTAAACTGATTATAATCAGCAACACCCTTATAACTAATTTTTTAATTACTATCACTCCCGCTTATTTCTTTTTACATACCTTCATATCATAGCCGAAAAACAAGCAATTTAATATAACGTTTTGTTAACAAATCGGTTCTGAAAATCTAAAAGTTAAAAAGTATCCTTAAGATTATTCTTCTGACTTTATTTTTCAATTATTATCGGTATCATTGTATTTATGTGGATTTCATGATTAAGGGGACAAATGATATGCAGCAAAGAACGCACCACCGTAAGAGAAGAATTTGGCTAGTTATCATCCTAATTATTTTGGGAATATGGGGAGTCCACCGCTATGGTTCCCTTAATAACCGTCTCACTAGCGCCTGGAACAAGATTATTTACACCTCAAATGGAAACGTGAGCATTGCGGTCTATTCACCCAGAACGCACCGGGTGTATTCCGCCGCTAACAAGCCCAACCATAAATTTCATGCTGCCAGTACTGTCAAAGTTGCTATTTTAGCAGGAATTATGCTTAAGCAGCCAAACGGGCTCACCGCCCACCAGGAAAGCTTGGCCAAGGCGATGATTGAACAAAGTGATAACACCGCGACGACCGACCTCTTTGAAAACTACTTAGGCAAACAGGCAGGGCTCCAGCAAACCTTTGATAAGTTTGGGATGACCGATTCCACTGCCCAGGAAAACTGGGGTCTGTCAACGACCACGCCACGTGACCAAATCAAGTTGCTCAATAATATTTTCTATAAATCAGCCATCCTCTCTAGTCAGCAACAGCAGACAATTCGTTCCTTGATGAGTAACGTTGACGCGGACCAAAACTGGGGGATCTCTGCGGACAGTAACAACTTTGCCATTAAGAATGGTTGGCTGAGCTACGAGGGCTCTGGTTGGATTGTGAACAGTATTGGCTACGTGAAGAACAATAACGGTACGGACTACACGATTGCCGTTTACACGGATAACAACTCCTCAATGGCGGGGGGGCAACAAACCATCGAGCAGCTCGCCCGGGTAACCAAGAACGCAATGAAATAAACATTTATTTTTGGATGTGTTACTATCAATTTGTAAGGAAGTGTATTTAATGGATATCAAGAGTAACCTTTTAACCCTTGCTGATGGTAATAAAATGCCTCAAGAAGGCTTCGGTCTGTACAAGGTCGATGGTCAAAAAACAATGACGGAATCAATTCAAAACGCCTACCAAGATGGTTACCGCCTCTTCGATACCGCCCAATTGTATGGTAACGAGGCTGAAGTCGGAACGGCCCTGCAAAAGTTAGCCATCCCCCGTAAGGATATTTTTGTAACCACCAAGGTCAGCGAAGACAACCAGGGCTACGACCGGGCAATCGCCTCCGTCAAGGAATCCTTAAAGAAGCTCCAGATGGATTACGTTGACCTCCTGCTAGTCCACTGGCCAATCCAACGTGCCTTCTTTGATACCTGGCGCGCGTTTGAAGATCTCAAGAAGGCGGGGTTAGCCAAGTCAATTGGGGTCAGCAACTTTGAAATGATTCACCTCCAGTACCTGGCCACCCAGGCACACGAAATGCCGGTCGTGGACCAAATCGAACTCCACCCCCTGCTTTCCCAAAAGCCACTTCTCAAGTTTAATCACGACCACCACATCGTCACCCAAGCTTGGAGTCCTCTTGGTCGGGGCGCGGTTCTTAACGAAGCGGTTCTCAAGGAAATTGGTGACCGCCACCATAAGTCACCTGCCCAGGTAATCCTGCGCTGGCACCTACAAAACGGCGTCTCCTTTATTCCGAAGTCCGTTCACGAGGCCCGGATTGCTCAAAACGCGGATATTTACGACTTTGAATTAACAAATAATGAAATGCAGCAAATCGATGCCCTAAATGAATACAAACGCACCGGTCGCGAACCCGAACTGGTTTACGAATATAACCAGCAGTACTAGTTACTAGAATCGAGTAGGAGGTAATTGATTAGTTCAATTACCGACCTCTCACACCACCGTACGTACGGTTCCGTATACGGCGGTTCGACAACTTAATCACATTGAATTGACTGGAGCGTCTTGGACATATTCATAAGTCCGAGTTGTTCCAGTTTTCTATTAGTTAGAGAATAGCTCAAGGTCTTACTATGTGCAGTTCGCCAGTAGCCCTTTCGGGTACTAGCGAAGACATATGCATCATGCTGGAACAGCCCCAACTTCTGTAAGTTAGTTACCTTAGTTTTAAACTTTTTCCATTGCTTCCAAATATACTGCCTTATTCGGACCCTCAACCACTTGTCAAGGCGTTGAATAAAGTTAGTTAGTTTCCCAATTGAGTAGTACTGAAGCCACCCACGCATTTTTCGGTGAATTTCTTCAAACATTCTTGTCAGAGATATTCCACGATTACGTTTAGTTAATAACTTCAGTGCTTTCTTTACTCGTTGTTGCGATTGTTTAGCTGGACGGGCGTAGGCCCCATTGTGGTCTACACCCAACGAAAAGCCAAGAAACTTCAACCGTAGCGGGCTACCGACTTTGGTTTTATCTGGGTTCACTTTAACTTTCAAGCGCTTTTCTAGAAACTGGGTAATGCTTCGCATTACTCGTTCTCCCGCCCGCTGACTTTTAACATAGATGTTACAATCGTCCGCGTAGCGCACAAAGTGGTGACCACGTCTGGTCAGCTCTTTATCCAACTCATTTAAATAGATATTCGCTAGCAGTGGCGATAGTGGTCCTCCTTGCGGAGTTCCTTTGTCGCTCCTAACGAACAGCCCGTGGTCCAAGATTCCGCTAGTCAAAAACTTACGGATAAGTCTTAGTGTCCATGGGTCATCAATATATTGTTGGAGGTATTTAATCATCAAATCATGGTTGACATTATCAAAATAGGCCTTAAGGTCTAAATCAACTACCCGTCGATAACCTTGATTATATAGCTTAACTACCTTTGCGATTGCGTCTTGGGCTCCACGATGAGGGCGGAAACCAAAACTATTATCCGAGAAAATACGCTCAAAGATTGGCGTGAGCACTTGGGCAACTGCTTGTTGGACCATGCGGTCCACTACCGTTGGTATCCCTAGTTTTCTCACTCCACCGTTGGGCTTGGGAATTTCCACTCGTTTAACCGGTACTGGCTTATAATTGCCTTCACGTAGGTTGGTGATTAACTCCGTTTTATTTTCTCTAAGATATTGCAGGAGGCCATCGACAGTCATATCATCAATGCCCGCTGCTCCTTTATTTCTCTTAACTCGCAAATAAGCCTGGTTCAGGTTATTGCGGTCCAAGACTTGGTCTTGGATAGTGACACTCATACCTTTACCTTCACCATAATCGGTACTACGCGCCCTTGTGTACTTTTGGTTTTCCAAACCTATCCTCGACAAGCGGTCAGCTTGTGGTTCTGTTTTCTGCGATTGTCGCACCTGATTACACCTCCGATATAAGTTATAAGTTATTATCGTTCGGTCCTTCATCTAATTAATTAGACTACTATGACCTCGGCTGACTTCTGGCTTACTCAACACAACATCACTGCTATGCTTGCTTCTGTGGAATTTCATTCATTCCTCTTGTCGGAAACGTGTAGGTCAGATCTCCCCGGGTAAGAATATTAACTTTCGTACCATGTCACCGTTAGCTTTACTGAAAGCAACTTCGAGTAGTATTGGACTTTAGTTTGTCTAGCAACCTTATCCAGTTACTCTCAGCCTTATAGCTACTTCTTGTTCATCGGTGCAGCACTTTGCCTTAGACTTCCTTCAGATTCCACCTCACAGCGGACACCCTTGTCCTCGGCTCATGGTTCCGACTACTACGGCCCATAGTGGACTTTCACCACCTAGCTAATACCCATGCCGGGCGCACTAGAAAAAGCTTCGGCACCGCCCTTAAAATAGGGGTGCCGGAGCTTTTTCCTTTTGCAACCCATTGAACAATCACTTCTGGTTAACCGTCTTTCTCAGTACCGATAAGCTTTCAGAGGCATTTTCAATTATCGCCGGCCCACCAGCAATGAAAGTGATTGCAAAATATTTTGATAAGCGTTTGACAATAGTAATTTTGCATTGTATATTATAGTCACAAATCAAATTGATAAACGTTTGTCAAGAGATTATCTTTTAGGAGCAATACGAGGTATGAATAACAAAAGTTCGATTATTACAAAGCTTGCGTTTCTATCCGTTTCCTTCATGGTGACTAGTGCTTACGCCATTCAAGGTTCCCTTCCACAACTGAAGGCCGCCTTGAACGTTACCCAGACCCAGTCTGAGTACTTGGTCACCACTCCTTCTTTTGCCGTCATGATTTTCGTGGTTCTCTCACCACTGCTTCAGGAATGGTTTCACATTTCTGATAAAAAGATCATCATGATGGGGGTTACGATTGTCAACTTTGCGGGGATTGTCCCGATGTTTGTTGACAACTACACCACGATTTTAATTTCGCGGTTAATCTTGGGGGCTGGATACGGTTTATATAATTCACAAGCAATCTCAATGATTTCGGTTTGGTATGAAGGTAGTGAGCGGGCCCAAATGCTTGGCTGGCGGGCCGCCGCGGAACAGATTGGTCAGGCATGTACATTAACGATTGCTGGCTTGTTTCTCAGCTTTGCCGGCTGGCACTTCTCATTTGCGGTTTACTTTTTGGCCTTTTTAGTCCTAATCTTCTTCGCACTGCGGGTTCCTGACGATAGCCAATCACAAGACGAAGACATTGACGAGGATGACTTAGCTGGTGACTTAACAGAGAGTCAGCCGCCGATTACTAAGATTAGCCCGGTGGTTTACCTACTCGTTCTCTTCGCCTTCCTACTCGTCACTGATTATGTAGGAATGGAGAACCGCTTCCCTGGATTAGCTGTTATGATTAAGGGGAGCCACTATGCAGGCTCATCGATGTTCTTGTCACTGATGTTGATTGGGGCTACTTTGGGCGGAATCTCTTACGGTGCCATCCAGAAGCGGCTGGGCTTTGGTATATCGAGCAGACGCCGTAAACCACATTTTTGGTGCCATCCAGAAGCGGCTGGGCTTTGGGACGGTCTACTTGGGGCTCGGCCTGATGGCGCTTGCTAACTTCCTGTTTGGCTTTGCCGGTCGTAACTTTGTCATGATGGTCATCGGCTTGTTGTTAATCGGTTTCCCACTTCAGTTGGTTTCACCGCTGATTTTCAACCTGCTGCCGGACTTGGCACCAGCTAACCGGCAACCACTGGTTACTTCACTTTGCCTGATTGGCTTTAACTTTGGTTCATTCTTCTCCCCATCGATTGCGGAATGGACCAACCACCTGCTGGGGAAGCCAACAAGTGGGATGGGGCTGGCGGCGCCATTCCCCGTTTACGGAGTCGTCCTGATCCTGATTGCGGTCATTATTTTTGTTGCTACTCGTCACAATATAAAACAAGCTCAATAATTTTTGGAGGTCTTTTATTATGCCAATTCAAAACAAAGCAATGTTGATCACCTATTCTGATTCCATGGCCAAGAACATTAAGGAAACTCACGAAGTCCTTAAGGAATACATTGGTGACGCCATCGGTGGTGTCCACCTCTTACCATTCTTCCCATCAACCGGTGACCGTGGTTTTGCCCCTTACCGTTATGATGTTGTTGACTCTGCCTTTGGTAACTGGGATGACGTCGAAGCACTGGGTGAAGACTATTACCTGATGTTTGACTTCATGATCAACCACATCTCCAAGAAGTCAGTAATGTACCAAGACTTCAAGAAGAACCATGACGCTTCCAAGTACAGCGACTTCTTTATCCTTTGGGAAAAGTTCTGGGAAGCTGCTGGTAAAAGTCGCCCTACCCAAAAAGACATCGACCTGATCTACAAGCGGAAGGATAAGGCGCCAGAACAAGAAATCGACTTTGACGACGGTAGCAAGGAACACCTTTGGAACACGTTTGGTGAAGAACAAATTGACATCAACGTTAAGAGTAAGGTTGCCCAGGAATTCTTCAGGCAAACCTTAACTGACATGGTTAAGCACGGTGCCGACTTGATTCGGCTAGATGCCTTCGCCTACGCTGTCAAGAAGGTTGACACGAACGACTTCTTTGTTGAACCTGAAATTTGGGACTTGTTAAACGCGGTTCGTGATATTTTGGCACCTTACAAGGCCGAAATTCTTCCAGAAATTCACGAACACTACACCATTCCACAAAAGATTTCCAAGCACGGTTACTTCATTTATGACTTTGCCCTCCCAATGACCACCCTGTACACCCTGTACTCTGGCAAGACGGAACGGCTTGCTAACTGGCTGAAGATGTGCCCAATGAAGCAATTCACCACGCTGGACACCCACGATGGAATCGGGGTTGTGGATGCTAAGGACATCTTAACTGATGACGAAATCAAGTACGCTTCTAACGAATTGTACAAAGTTGGGGCCAACGTAAAGCGGAAGTACTCCAGCGCTGAATATCACAACCTGGACATTTACCAGATCAACTCTACTTACTACTCCGCCCTTGGTGATGATGACAAGGCTTACCTGTTAGCCCGGGCATTCCAAGTATTTGCCCCTGGTATCCCAATGATCTACTACGTTGGTTTACTGGCTGGTTCAAACGACCTCGACCTGCTCGAAAAGACGAAGGAAGGGCGAAACATCAACCGTCACTACTACACCAAGGAAGAAGTTGCCAAGGAAGTTCAACGGCCAGTTGTTGCTAACCTGTTGAAGCTGTTGTCATGGCGGAACAAGTTTGCAGCCTTTGACCTGGATGGTTCCATCAAGGTGGAGACACCATCTGAAACGACCATTAAGATTACTCGTCAAGACAAGGATGGGGCTAACGTGGCTGTCTTGGATGCCGATGCTGCTAAGAAGACCTTCACCATCACTGCAAACGGCGAAATCGTTATGGAACAAAAGTAATTTCTCTTCAGAACTCTCTTAAATCTTCTACAAAAAAGGATTGGCGAAAAATTTCGCCAATCCTTTTTAATTATTATTCTGATTAACCAGAACGTCACCAATCGTTTGCTTGACGTCCTTATTTTCAACCCATTGCTTGGTGTTATCTTTGTAAGCCTGGTAAGCAGGGTCAGCAACGTGTTGACGGTAATTATCTTCTGACTGGAAGACTTCGTAGATTACCCATTCATTCGGCTTCCCTTCTTCAGTGCCCACGTAGACAGCTAACATCCCTGGGTCGTTGCTCAACGCCCCCTGTAATTCAGCTGTCACTGCCTTTTTATATTCGGCCTGGTGGTCGGTGGCAACCGTCATCCGTACGATATTGACCCACAAGTCGTTCGGCGTACTAATGTTTAGTGCCACGTTTTGGTGACCCATAAACTGGGGTACCAGGTCAATTTCATCATGCTTAGTGATCACGCCATCCATTTCCTGTTTAAACTGTTGGTACTGGCCAGAACTAACGTGTTCTTTGTATGCTTCCTGGTTGTCAAAGACCTCAAACAGGTAGTTACTCGTGAGGTCATCTGGCTGGTGCGAAGCATACATTCCAAAGGTACCGTCTTCAATCGCCACCGCCGTGATCAGGCTACCACGGTTAGCATTTAAATATTGCTCATATGTGTCTGGAGCGATTTTAATCAGGTGCATCTTAAACACGACAGAATTATCGGTATTCATCATAGTTATTTGATCCTCTTGTATTTAATAATGCTTATATCATAAGCCAAAACGCTATCTAAAGTAAATTGGAAACTTTTTGGTCCCGTCAACAGCAGGCTATGACACCCTTAAAATGGTATAATAAGAAGTGGAATTGGAACTAATGTGAAGGGGGATTTTTCCAATGACTATGAATCCAAGTAAAGCGCAAGATATTTGGAAAGATGCAGGGGAACACGTTCAATTCACTGTTCTCGAGCTTAATCGACAGGACCAGGCCAAGGAACAAGCGGCAATCCAAGAATTTGTGGACCGCTACCAAGCAATTGTTCGTTCCCTCAGAATTCGTGATAACAAGGGTGATTTAAGAGCTTCACTCGGTTTCAGTAGTGCGGCATGGGACTACCTCTTCCCTGACGCACCCAAGCCAAAGGAACTGGAACCATACGAGACGCTTGCCACCGAAAAGTACTCAATGCCAGCCACGAAGGGTGATATTTTCCTCCACATTCGGGCTAATGACGAGGCCGTTGTCTACGAACTGATCAGTCAATGCCGCCTCTTCTTAAAGGACATCACCACCGTTGTTGATGAGACGAAGGGCTTCCGTTACTTCGAAGGCCGGGCCATCATTGGTTTCATTGACGGTACCGAGGCACCCCAGGTTGAAGACGCTGCTGACTACGCTATCGTCGGTGATGAAGACCCATTCTTTGAAAACGGGTCCTACGCCTTCGCCCAAAAGTGGCGCCACCACATGGACATTTGGAACAAACTGACCACCGAGGACCAGGAAAAGGCCGTGGGGCGGAAGAAGTTCTCCGATTTGGAACTGCCAGATGGTGAAAAGTTTAAGAACGCTCACAACGTTGCCCCCAGGCCAAGATTAATGGGGTTGAACAAAAGATTGTCCGGATGAATGTTCCTTACTCTGACCCCGCTTCTGGTATCACCGGGACCTACTTCATCGGCTACTCACGTTACTGGAAGGTTACGAAGACGATGCTCGAAAACATGCTGAAGAACGAGGACTACCTGCTTTCATTCTCCGACATTCTTACCGGTCAGCTCTTCTTCATCCCATCCCGGCCACTGCTTGACAAGATTGCCGATGGCGAATTAAACAAGTAGTTGACAAGCAAAAGAAAAGTTATTATACTGGCATCATTATTTATACGGAGGGATCAACTATTGAAGTTTTAATTCTACACATTTTAAGATTGTTAGTTCGGCATACGGCGCGAATTAGCTTTCCCGGGTAGAATTATAATTTCATTCAGTTGGTTCCATTATTGACGGCCAAGTCCCGTCAAAAAAGAGCCTATTCTACGCGGGTAGGCTATTTTTTTGCGCTCCAGAAAGGAACGTGATCATCTAATGGAACCGATTATTATTAAAAAGCTTACCTTTGCATACCCCGGCCAATCCCCCCTCTTTTCCAACCGTCACTTAAATATTAACAGTGACTGGAAGATGGGCCTACTGGGGCGCAACGGCCGGGGAAAAACGACCCTAATGAAGATTCTCTTACACCAGCTGGACTATACGGGGACGGTGACCAGCAACCTTAACTTTGCCTACTTTCCACTAATTACCGACGAAAGTGACGACCTGGTAGTTAATACCCTGCTAGGGGCACCCGGCCTCACCAACCTGGCCCAATGGCAAATCGAACGTGAGCTGAACACCATGGGGGTCGACCCAGCAATTCTCTGGCAACCATACAACACCCTCAGTGGGGGTGAACAGACTAAGGTCCAACTTGCCGCCCTCTTCGCCTTATCAGGAGCCTTCTTCCTGCTTGATGAGCCAACTAACCACTTGGACCAGGTAGGGCGCAACCAGGTAGCCACCTACTTGCAGGCCAAGCAACAGGGCTTTATCCTTACCAGCCACGACCAGACCTTCCTCGACACCGTCATCGACCACACCCTGGTGCACCAGTTAGTCCTAGAACAGGGCAATTACGCCACCTACTTTGCCCAGAAGAAGCGGCGGGACCAGGAGGCCGCCGCCAAGAATCACCAGCTTAAGGCCGAAATCAAGGAGCTCAAGAAGACCCGGCAGCAACGGTCGCAGTGGGCCCAACGAGCGGAAAACGAAAAGAAGAATAATTCGCACGCCGACAAGGGCTTCATTGGCGCCAAGGCCGCGAAAATGATGAAAAAAGCTGTGACCACCACGAACCGGTTAACCTCCGCCATTGAGGACCGGCAAGGACTAATGGCGGAGGTCGAAGAAATCGTCCCCCTCCCTATTAACCTGGTCACAACCCACCACGAACTCCTCCTCAGTGTTGATAAGGTTAACTTGAGCTGGGTATCCACGCCCCTCTTCCAACCCGTCAACTTAACGGTCAAGGCCGGACAACAAGTGACGCTATCAGGTCCGGAATTGGGAAGTCGAGCCTAATCAAGGCCTTCTTTGGGCAGTTTACGGGGAAAATCACGGGAAACATTTCCCTTGCTCACGGGATAAAGATAAGCTGTGTTCGTCAGGACTATGCCACCAACCACGGCACCTTGCGGGAATTTGCCCGGCAGAACCAGCTAGAGTATGACCAGTTTCTTAATATCCTGCGTAAGTTAGGGATGGAAAGAGCCAGCTTCACCGTCCCAATCGAGCAAATGAGCATGGGCCAGCAAAAGAAGGTTGAGTTGGCCAGGTCGCTAGCCACCCCCGCCAACCTCTACGTCTGGGACGAGCCCCTGAATTACCTCGATACCTACAACCAGGACCAATTGATCAAACTCATTCACGACTACCGACTACCCCTCCTCTTTGTCGAACACGACCAGTGTTTCATCAACGCTGTTGCCAGTAAGAAGGTTGAATTATTGCCCGGGAAATAAAAATGAAGCTGAAAGGGGGTGTGACATAAGTCTCCTATATAGTTGAAAATGCTACAGCGCAGTACACAAAGGGGCTCTAGCGTTCGGATTCTCCGAACGCTAGAGCCCCTTTGTGCTTGCGGGGGTTCGAAAACGAACTAGCAAGCTAGTTCTGTCTTACTCCCTCAGCTTCGCTTTTTATTTAAGATTCAGTTCCTGAAACCATTCCAAAAAGAGTGGGAACCACTTAGCCATGTGCTGGTCCTGACGATTGTAGTTAACAATTCCGGTGTAGTGGTTGGCAAGGGCAATCCCGTGTCCACCAGTACTAAATTCGTGAAGTTCAAACAGGACACCATGTCTGGCCAGTGCATTTGCGTAGTGGGCAACGTGTTCCAGGTAGGGGGTAAGGTCATCCTTAATCGATCCCCAGATAAAAGTTGGCGGCGTCTGGGCCGTCACCAGCTTGGCAACGTCTTCCGTCTGGACACCCATCCGCTGGTCAATTGTCGGCTGGATAACCGGGTAACCAAGGCCGACAAACTTGGCCCGGGTTGCCAGTTGGTTACTGTATGCAGCAGCCAGCTGGCCACCCGCTGAGAAGCCCAGGACCCCTAGCCGCTGTAGCTCAAGATCAAGAGCAGTAGCATGATCCACCAGGTAGTCGAAAGCCTGGGCCAGGGCCCGTTTAGCCGCCTGGTAGTCCTTGTGTTCTACTACCGGGTAACGGATAACGAAGGCCTGGAAGGCGTGCGTGGCCATCGTTACGGCCACCCGCTCGGAATCGCGTTCCATAATTTTGTTGTAGCTCCCTCCGGGGACAATCACAACTCCCGGCAAGGGTTCATCCGTGTTGCTATGGTAAATATCAATTGACGAAAAGGGTTCACTTAGTTTCACATTTCGAATATCCATCAAATCACCTTATTATGTTTGAGTTGGCCACCGCGAAGATTAACATCCTTTAACGGAATCAAGTGGGTATGGTAGCGCAGGCGGTAGTACAGCCACAGGACAAGTAGGAGGGGAACACTGAGGTAGGTCAGAATGATCTGCTGCCACTGCCCCTCCAAAATCGCTGTCGGGTTTTGGCCGATAATAACCACTGCACAAAGGACGACCGCTAAAATGGGCCCAAACGGATAAAATGAGGCCCGGTAGCGGAGGTCGTTAATATCATACCCCTGTACCTGGTATGCCCGCCGGAAGCGGAGGTAGGCAACCGCCATCCCCATCCAGGTCAGGAAACCGGCCAGGCCACTGGAGTCAATCAGGAATTCGTAGATGCCCGGGCCAAAGATTCCTGTCAAGAAGGTCAAAGAGGCGACCAAAGTGGATGCCATCAGGCCGTAGATTGGGATCCCCCGTTTATCGGTCCGGCCAAAAATCTTCCATGCCTGCCCTTCATGGGCCATCGAATAGATCATCCGGGTGGAAGCATACATCCCGGAATTAGCAGCAGAGATGACCGCCGTTAGGATAACCGCGTTCATTGTGCTCGCCGCAAATGCCAAACCGGCCCGCCGAAAGACCAGCGTGAATGGACTAATGGTAATATCCTTAACCGAGGAGCCCAAGAGGTTCTTACTGGTGTACGGCAGGACACAAGCAATGACAAAGATTGCCAAAATATAAAAAAGCAGGATTCGCCAGAATGTCGAATGGATGGCCTTAGGAATACTCTTTGACGGGGTTGCCGATTCACCAGCGGTAATACCCACTAGCTCAGTCCCCTGGAAAGAAAATCCCGCCACCAAAAAGACGCTTAAAATTGTCGGGGCCCCACCAACAAATGGTGCCTGCTTGTAAGTTAGATTGTGGAAGCCAATTGCTTGGCCCCCCATGATACCAACGATTACGCATAGACCGACGATTAAGAAGAGGACCACGGTCAGGACCTTAATAATGGCCAACCAGTATTCTGCCTCACCAAAGGCACTAACAGCTAGGGCGTTGACCGTGATGATGTAAATCAAGACAACTAGGCTAAATATCCAGCTCGGCACGTGCGGAAACCAGAAATTCATAACAATTCCGGCGGTCGTACTATCCACCGCAACGGTCAATGCCCAGTTGAACCAGTAGATCCACCCCATTGAAAAACCCAATGCGGGGTCAACGAAACGGGTACAGTAGGTCGCAAAGGACCCGCTGACCGGCAAAAAAGTCGCCATTTCACCGAGGCTTGTCATCAAGAAATAGACCATGATCCCCATGATCGTATACCCCACGATTGCGCCGCCTGGTCCAGCGGTGTGAATTGCTGAACCACTGGCGATAAACAGCCCGGTTCCAATCGAGCCACCTAACGCAATCATTTCTAGGTGCCGGGTTTTTAGTAACCGACGCACATGATTACTCTGTTCACTCATTATGCCACTCCCTTAAAGTAAGCTAGAATTATTCTACACTTCTCAAGCCGCACTTTCAAAAAAGAAGCTGCGAAAGCACAAGGCGGACTCTAATATTCGGATTTTTCCGAACACTAGAGTCCGCTTTATGTATTGCGTTATAACTTCTTCCTAGCCGCTTTCTTAATATCATTCTTTTCCCGCCAGGTACTCACCAATGACGTCCATCATGGTCTCCCCGTACTGTTCGAGCTTACGCTGACCGACCCCATTAACCAGCAGAAAGTCCCGCTGCGTCTGGGGCTTTGACTGGGCCATCTCATGCAGGGTCCGGTCAGAGAAGACCATAAACGGGGGCACTCCCTGCTCATCAGCCAACTCCCGCCGCCTTTGCCGGAGTTTTTCAAAGAGGGCTGCTACGTCTGGTGACTCTGCTAGCTGGGTTCGGGCCCGCGATGGTGCTTCTTCTTGACGGCGGGTCACCTTCTTTTCGCCATCCAGGACTTTCCACCCAGCCTGCGTAATCCGTAAAACTGGGTACTGGGCTCCCGCAGTTTCTAAGATACCGGTCGCGACCAGGTAATCAATCAGGCTCGCTGCCGACTGCTTGCTTAACTTTTTGAGGGCCCCGAAATGTTCAAGACTTTGGGCATCAATTTCTCGCATCCGTTGGCTTTGCGAGCCGGTTATCGCCTGGGCAACGACACCCTTACCGAAGCGGCCGCCCAGTTCCTTGACCAGGGCAATCACCTGCTGACTTTCCGTCGTAATATTCTGGACCGTCCGTTGGTCCGTGCAGTTGCTGCAGTGACCACAAGGCGGACAATCCTGGCCAAAGTAACGGACGATGAACTGCTGAAGGCATTCCGGCGTGCTAGCGTAATTCGCCACGGCCTGAAGCTTCTGGTACTGGCGATCACGATAATCATCGTCCGCCGTTGACTGGTCGATAAACCAGCGGTACTGGCGAATATCATTGGGGTGGTAAATCAAGATTGCCTCACTCGGTAGGCCATCCCGGCCGGCACGCCCCGCTTCTTGGTAGTAGGATTCAATATTCTGCGCACTAGTGGCATGAATGACGAAGCGGACGTTGCTCTTGTCAATTCCCATCCCAAAGGCGCTCGTGGCTACGATCGTGTTGACCCGGTCAAACTGAAAATCATCCTGAACCTGGGCCCGGTCAGCGGAATCCATACCGGCATGGTAACCCGCAACGGAGAAGTGCTGCCCAGCCAGATAATCGGTAAGTTCATCAACCCCTCGGCGAGTATTAACGTAGATTATCCCCGCCTCGTCCTGGTGCTCTTTTAAGTAGTCACGGATGTAACGCCGGGTAGACGTCTCGGGATGGGCCACCCGGAAACTGATGTTAGGTCGGGCAAAACTCGTAATGATAAAATTATCCTTGCTGATTCCTAATTGATTACCAATGTCTTCTTGAACCGCCGGGGTAGCCGTCGCCGTCAGGGCAAGGATGTTGGGGCGGGACTTAAGCTGGTCAACCGTATCCTTTAATTGCCGGTAAGCTGGCCGAAAATCGTGGCCCCACTGTGATATACAGTGAGCCTCATCGATTGCAACAAGGTCAATTGGAAGAAAATTTAACTGGTAGCGAAAGTAGTCCATGTTAAGCCGCTCGGGAGTAACATAAATTAGCTTGATCCGGCCCTCATAGGCGCCCCGCAGGATTGGGTTGACCTCCTCCTGGGGGATTGTCGAATTGATGGCCGCCGCGTTAATCCCGTTTTGCCGCAGGGAATCCACCTGGTCCTTCATTAAGGAGATCAGTGGGGACACAACGACCGTAATCCCTTCACTAACTAGGGCAGGAATCTGGTAGCAAAGTGACTTGCCACCACCAGTTGGCATAACAGCAAGGACATTTTGCTTAGCAAGGACCCGGAAAATCACTTCTGACTGGCCCTTGCGAAACTTCGTAAAGCCAAAATTATCTTTAAGAACCTGCTCCGGTGACATACCAACATTCCCTTCTCTATTCATCTATCTTATAAGTACGGCTGCTTGAGCCCCATGCACTAAATTTTAGGAACGCTTGGCAATCAAAACCTTGGTTGTAATCCAGGGACCACCCCACCAGCCATCAAAGCCGGTATTAATGACTTGAATGTCGTCAAAGCCAACGTTGCTAAGGACCTGACGGTATTCCTTCATCGCCTGCGTGTCTAAAATCACGAGGGTCCCGTGGGCCTTCAGTACCCGGGCGGTTTCCTGGAGTGCCCGGCCCCGTTGAATGGCGGGTGTGATATTATGTAAAGCCGAATCAATCACCACGTAGTCAAACAGCTGGTTAGCAAACGGTAAATTTGTCATTGACCCATCAACCAATTTTACCCGGTCCGCCAACTTGGCGGCAGCAACCCGCCGCTTGGCAATTTCCCGGCTCTGCTGCCAGTCAGCAATTCCCGTTACCTTTCCGGGGACCTGGAGCTGGCCGGCAATCATCATTAAGTCTGTCAACCGTCCAGCACTAAAGTCCAGTACCTGGGAATTTTTGGGAACCGCCAACTGCTGTAAAAGGCGGTGCCAGATTTTCTCGTGTCCCCGGGAAACGGTATGGCAAAAGATTCCGGCCCAAATAATAATCAAGGCCACCCATATCAGGTTCCAGTATTCATGACTAGCAAAGGCACCAATGAGACCGGTGAATACGGCAATTAGCGCAATAATAGCAATGGTAACAACACTGATAGCACTCTTTCTCACTCTTCTCCTCCTTAATCTTGGATAAGTTCATTTAGCCGCTGGATATCCTTCGTACTGCCCACCACTGTAATCTTGTCGTGGGGCTGGATAACGTCATCAGCCTGCGGCATCTGGTTGATCTCGTCATTTTCACTCACAATGATAATCACATTAACCCGGTAACGGTTCCGGAAGTCAATTTCTCCAATGGTTTTTCCATAGAACTTCGGGTTATTAACGTTGACCTCCGCCAGGGTCGTTTCCTTGCTGAGGTTTACGTAGTCAACTAGGGTCGGATTCAGTTGCTGGAAGATCAGCCGCTTTGCCAAATCATGCTCGGGCCGCACCACCATATCCGCCCCCACCCGTTCCAGGACACGGGCGTGGTTAACATTTTCTGCTCGGCAGACAACGTCAGGAGCCCCTAGGTCCTTGGTAATCAAGGTAGCCATGATGCTGGCCTCGATGTTTTTTCCGATTGAAATGTAAACATGGTCAAAATGACCAATGTCGACCTCCCGCAATGCGTCCTCATCCTGGGCATCGGCGACAATTGCCCGCATCACGGTGTTTGCCAGCTCATTAACGACTTCAGGGTTGGAGTCAATTGCCAAGACCTCCTGACCGGCCGCAACCAGTGACTCACAAATTGCGGCTCCAAACTGGCCAATACCAATAACGGCGTAGCTTTCTTTTTTAGCCAATTAAAACACTCTCCTCTGGATAACGGTAACTCTTCACGTTCGGCTGGGCATTAAAAATGGAGAACATCACGGTGTAGATGCCCACCCGGCCGATAAACATTAACGACATAATCACGAGCTGGCCAAAGAGGTTCAAGCTCTGGGTGATTCCCAAGGAAATCCCGGTGGTCCCAAAGGCCGCTAACACCTCGAAAGTCACGTAGCCCAGGGAATCATGCTTGGGAAGGTCCTGAGTTTCCACCAGCAATAGGATGGCCAGCATAACGATACAGAGGGCAACAAAGAATAGGGTCAGGGCCCGGTTGATGTTACTCTGGGTGAAACGCCGGTGGGCAAAGTTCGTGTCACGTTGGCCACGCAGGGTCGCAATACTCTGGGTAGCTAGGAGACCAATCGTGGTCGTTTTGACCCCACCAGCCGTAGATCCCGGCGTACCGCCAATAAACATCAATATGATTGTCAAACTTATTCCCGCGGCACTCAGCTTGGTATAAGGGAAGGTAACTAAACCGGCTGTCCGCGGGGTAATTGCCATGAAGAGGGTATTTAACAACCGCTGGGGGTAGCTGATCTGGCTGCTCAACTGGGCCAAGTTATGTTCCGTCACAAAGTAAACGATAAAGGAAATGACAAAGATCACGGCACCGGTTCGTAAGGCCAGTGTTGTATGAAGGGAAAGGTGGTGGTACTTATGATAGTTGAGGAGGTCCTTCCAAACTAAGAAACCAAGTGACCCGGCAACAATTAACACGGCCAGGACACAAATCATGTACGGGTCATTCAGGTAATTTTCCATACTGTTACCGAAGAGGTCAAAGCCGGCATTGCAGAAGGCCGAAATGGAATGGAAAATGCTGAACCAAATTCCCTTTCCCACCCCGTAACGGGGATAGAAGTCGAAGAACAAAAAGACTGCCCCGCAGACCTGGATCAACAGCGATAGCTTAATAATCAGGTAAACAACGTTCAGCTGCGACAAGTTGTCCAGGTTAAGGGCCTCCTGAGTCAGCAGACGGGTCGACATCTGCACCCGCCGGCGAATCATCAACGACATCATGACGGCAAAGGTCATAAATCCTAGACCCCCTACTTCCATCAAAAGGGCAATCACCGTCTGCCCAAAGAGGGTCCAGTGGGTGGCCGTACTAACCAGGGTCAACCCCGTCACGCAGGTTGCACTCGTTGACGTAAAAAAGGCCGTCATGAAACTGGTGTGAAGGCCACTGGCGGTCGAACATGGCAGTAACAATAAAACTGTCCCGATGGCAATCACCACTAAAAATCCCAAAGTCAGTAATTTAGGAAATGAATAGCGGTGCTTATTGATCTCTATCAAGTTACTTCCCCCTATTATCTTATCAATTAATTATAAGCATTTTTATGGGGGGCTGTACAATTATTTCCCGGGAAATAGAAAAGGAGAAGCTGAAAAAACATCAGAGTGTGCCTTTGGCTAATATAGGACGACTGTTGGCACGGTTCGGGCCAGCAATTGCCTGCAATCAATGGACTTGCTTTGCGACGCTAGACACTGGGGGCATGGACGCGGAGCAAGCCTATTTGGTTTCCCCGCGATTACCGTGTAATATTTGTAAAGCAAAAGTGGCTGGTGAGAAAACATAGTTTTCTCTCAGCCACTTGTCTTAATCATTGCTACCCAGTAATACGACTTATATATGATGTTTGGATGTTAATTGGATGAAAGGAAAATAATTCAATATTATCGTAGCAACGTTATTTTCATTATGTAATAGCAAATATCAAATTTGCTTTTTTAATTATAGCAAAAAATATTGTGAAGTAAAGCACTATTTAAAAATGTTAACGTTTGGCGATTATTTTTAACATTGAAACCGCCCTGTAACGATAGCGCTTTCATTAAAAACTACAAGCATTGTGAATATTCACACAGTCGGTGCTCAATCTGTCCACCACTCCGGCGTATTTACGACCACTTGCTGGGCACCGCCGGCCGTTTGCAAAAAGGCCTGACCAGTTGGTAAACCTGCTACCGTAGAAAACGGTACCGTCGTTGACAGGGCGGTTAATTCGTCGGCACTTAGGAGACGGTGAATAAGGACTGTATTAAACTGTGACCGCATTTTAGCGGGCAGGTCTAGCGGTGACTGGGCTGTCAAAATCATCCGGAGATGAACCTTGCGTCCCTCCCGGAGGATCTGAAAAATTCCGTTGTGACTAAGGGACTGGCCGTTAGCGGGCAGGTAGCGGTGGGCTTCGTCAAGAACGATGTTCACCGGAAAAGCGGTCCGCTTCTGGAGACGGTTATTTAAAATAATCTTGAGAAGGTAGGAAATAATGGCCCCCTGACGGCTTTCAAACTGTTTCAGCATGGAGAGGTCAATGACTAGGGTCCGGTGACTACTGCGGTGGGCCAGGAACATCTTTAGGACAAACGAAAGCTCTGTTTTTGCCCTTCCCGGGTGGGGGACCATATCAAAAATCCGGCGGAAGTAAGGGGTGCTCAGGCGCTCACGAAGGTTCATCATCGCCGTCCATGCCCGACTAATGGTGGCGTAATCATACACCTGACCCAGCAGGTGGTAGTCGGCCCGGCTATCCGGAAAGGGAATGACCATTTCTTCAACTAGTTGGTCTGGCAATTGGGCAATTTGATATTCACTCGTCCAAGTGCTTAACTGGTTGAGTAATTGTTGGTACTGGTCGATTGCCTGAACCGATTTCTCCGTTAATAAGGGTGGGGCCCCCAGTACCTCCTGCAATTCACTAGCATTGAGTTTCCCCGCTTCCAGGTATGCATTTTCTCCCAGAGTATAGGTCACAGCGTTAGGTAATTGGGCATACTCGCCTGTTGGATCAAGGACGATTGCGGTCTGATTCTCATGCTGAAACTGATCAAGTAAAGACAAGGTCGTAGTAATTTTCCCACTTCCCGTCTGTCCGACGATCAGTAAGTGGTGAGCCTTAAGAAAATCCACGGCGACCTTTTTGCCGTCAACCAAATTAAGTGCGTTTGCTACCATTATTGTTCCTCCTTGCTTCCGCCATCATAAATCGCTGAATTATCCTAGTTGGTATCTTACCGCCGCTTCTGGTAGAATGGCAACTATATAAGGAGTGATATTTTTTGGATTTAGACATACAGCCCGTGAGGTTTAGCTTGAAAGGATATTCAACAGTTAAACAGCTATACATGCGGGCCTTTCCGAAGTATGAACGGGAGACTTGGCCTTGGATGATGCTCAAAAGCCACTTTAGGGAGGCCGACTTTATGGCCTTTTACGATCGACAACGCTTTGTCGGCTTTGCCTACGTCATCCACAGTCACGGCTTTCACTACATCCTCTTCCTTGCCGTTAACGACCAGCTGCGTTCGCAAGGGTATGGCAGCCGGATCATCGCCGAACTGCGGAAGCTGTACCGCAAGGACTCCCTGATCCTAGACGTTGAACAGCCTAACCCTCAAGCGCAAAATAACCATCAACGGTTACGTCGCATCGCCTTCTACCGACGCAATGGTTTCTACCTCACGTCAAAAAGAATTGAGGAAAGCCAGATGACTTACCAAGTTCTCGCTACTAAAAAACGTATCAACCAGCAGGGAATTGACCGGATCTTTCAATGGTTTGCCTGGCCCCTTGGCTGGTTTATCCAATAATAAATGCTAATCTTATCCGCAAAGCAATATTCATTGCTTTTGCGGATTTTTTGTATATTTAAGGGTTATTTAAATTTAAACTTGCATAAGTATACATATTAGTGTATATTACATAGTTAATTACTAGAATTTCTTACGCAAAGGAGAATTAACTATGAAGCACATTAAACATCTCATAATGGCAATCATTGTCCTGGCTTCAATAGTTGTTTCACCGCTGACCGCCCTGGCGGACACCACCAGTTCCAACAGCAGTCAGACTAGTGCAACAACCAGCAGTGCGCCAGCGAACGATGATTCACTGCAAAAGATCAAGCAAAAGGGTGTCCTGGTCGTCGGCACCAGTGCGGGCTACCCACCATACGAATTTACCACCAAGAAGAACGGCAAGACCGAGTACATTGGTTTTGAAATGTCCCTTGCAAAGCAACTTGCTAAGGACCTGGGGGTAAAGCTGGAAATCAAGAACATGGACTTTGATTCACTCCTCGTGGCCTTGGAATCCCACAAAATTGATGTGGCAATTGCCGGTATCAACATCACTCCCGAGCGTAAGAAGAGCGTTGATTTTTCCAAACCGTACTACAAGGGAACCAAGTATTTCCTGATCAACAAGAAGGATAAGGCTAAGTACAAGACCTACACCGATTTTAAGGGAAAAACCGTTGGGACCGAAAACGGGGCCATGGAATATTCTCTAATTAAGAGGAATATCCCCGATGTTAAGGAAAAGGGACTCGCTAAGTGGTCTTCACTGGTTATCGCCCTCCAGTCCCACAAACTTGACGGGGTCCTGATGGATTCGGCAACGGCCCAGGCTTTTGCAACGGCCAACCCCGACCTATACGCCTTCTACTCGCACATTAAAATCCACACGGCTGGTGTCGCCATGGCCTTCCCGAAAGGAGCCATCATCTTAGAGAACGCCGCTAACAAGACGGTCGACAAGGTTAACAAAGAACACCTAATTCAAAAGAAGTGGCTACCCCAGGCTGCTAAGCAAATGAAGGCCACCAATAAGAGCAATACGGTTGCCAATTACTGGTCATTCTTCCTCAAGGGGGTTAAATACACCCTTCTGATTGCCATCATCTCGGCACTGTTTGGTGTCCTCCTCGGAATCCTTTTTGCCCTGATGCGGTTATCCAGCAGCAAACTCCTCCACAGCATTGCGGTTGCTTACATTGAGTTCATCCGGGGCACCCCAATGCTGGTCCAAATTATGTTCGTCTACTTTGGAATTGGGGCCCTGATTCAGTCGCTGCCGGCCCTGCTCGCCGGAATCATCGCCGTGTCAATCAACTCGGGGGCCTATGTGGCAGAAATCATCCGGTCTGGGATCCAGTCACTGCCGATTGGTCAGACTGAAGCAGCCCGGAGTCTGGGGATGACGAAGCACCAAGCCTTCCACTACGTCATCATCCCCCAAGCCCTAAAGAATAGTTGGCCAGCATTAGGAAACGAATTTATCACCCTGCTAAAGGATAGTTCACTGGTCTCCACTATCGGGGTTAGCGAGCTGATGTACGAAACTCAGTTGGTTCAGGCTGACACATATAAGGGTGTCCTGCCCCTCTTTATCACAATGCTGATCTACTTCGTCTTAACCTTCACTTTAACCCGGCTCCTCAATCACTTTGAAAAGGTAATGAACCGGAAATATTAGCACCGCAATTTTCGGTAATTTAAATAAGTCCCCAGAGTTGAACAAAGATTCAGCTCTGGAGACTTATTTTTACATCATTAATTCATATAGTCTAAATCATCATACTGCGTATCTGCTTGTTGCTTAGCCATGTCTTGACTCTGGTAATAAACCGCATCAACGTGGAGGTCGGCACCACCAGCTTCAACCAAAACCTTAACCTGCTTACCGTTAATGGTTTCATTATGAACGGCAAAGTAAGTTCCGGCACCAGCCGTTTGGGTCCAGCCGTGGATGCAAAGCCAGTTCATCCCCTTAGCATTAACAAAAATTGCCCGGGCCCAGTCCTTCGTAGCGTCCACCACCGCCTCGTCGGTTGCATTACTATCGTCTTCCAAGAATGAGTTATCCTGCTTATACAGTGATTCGGTACTACCACCATCGGGGCCATCATAACGGTAGGTGTGACTGCCAAAGGTGACCGTCCCATCATTATCATTATCAGCAGTATACCAAGTACCCTGCATATCACTAGGCACGCTGGCTGGCCCCTTATTACCATACTTACCGGTCTGCGTACTCGTTCCCGCATTGTCTGTGTTAGGGCTTGTCAAACCACCATTGGTCTTACCAACAACCTTGGCCCCCTTGGCAAGGTTATCAACCAACTGCCCCTGACCATTATCATTCAGGTAGTCGACCATCTTTGAACGACTAACCGTGCCCAGTTTCTTGGCCTGACCCGCATTGGCGTTTTCATAAATGGTGACATTGCTTCCCTTTAACGTGTATACCAGGCCACTCGGCTGACCGTTAACGGTCACGTTGTAGGCAACGCCCTGACCATTGTCACTCAGCTAGTACTTATTCGTCCGAAAAAGGTTAACCTGCAAGCCCTTCTGTTGAGCTGACTTGGCAGTTGAAGCCCACTTATTGCCGTACTTATTACCAGCATAAGCAGTGATTACCGCAACCGATTGCTGCGGCGATTGGTTATCCTTATCAACCTTGCCATTTGTCTTTGCCGCAATCAAACTGGACGACGAACTCTGTTGACTGCTGCCGTTAGAATGGGCACCACAGCCAGCGAGCAGGAGTGTGACACCCGCTATTAAAACTAAGATTAATTTTCTATTTTCCAATGTGCTTCCCCCCAAGAATTAGTTTTTCTCTTAATATACACCTAAACACCGGTACGTAAAAAGCCCCGCTGCCAAAAATGGTAGCGGGACCTTTTCATTATCGTCTTTCAAAAATTATGCACGGGACTTGTAACTGCCATCAGTGGTGTTGATGATCAGCTTGTCACCAGTCTTAATGAAGGCTGGAACGTTAACAACTAAGCCGGTGCTCATAGTAGCAGGCTTACCACCACCATCGATGGTAGCACCCTTGATCATTGGTTCTGTTTGAGCAACAGTCATTTCAACAGTGGTTGGCAATTCAACACCGATGATGTTGCCGTTAACAAAGTTCAGGGTGATGTTCATGTTTTCAACCAGGTAGTTACGGTCGTCACCAAGTTGGTCGTGGGTTAAAGTGTATTGGTTATAATTCTCCAAATCCATGAATACGGCAGAGTCGCCTTCGTCGTAAAGGTATTGGGCGTTACGCTTGTCAACGTTAACCTGTTCAACCTTTTCAGATGGCCGCATCGTTGTGTGGACAATTGAACCGGTCCGAACGTCTTGGATGTCCATCTGCATCAAAGTGTTACCCTTACCTGGCTTATGGTGGTTAATTTGCAGAACCTTTAACAGTTTGCCGCCACGTTCAAAAACCATGCCCTTTTTCAAATCAATTGTTTGAATCATCTTAAACACACCTTCATTAAATAGATTATTACATCTGGTCTGCTCGCAACCGTAGCAGTTACCAGAACGTTTATTGATGGCCTAATACCGACTAAGCCATAGCACATTATCCATTGTATCACATTCCGTAATTTTGCTATACGTTAAAAGTCACCAATATTCAAAAAAATTGCCTCTTTAAGGGCCATTTTCCCATTTCCTCAGTCCAATTTTAATTTAATTGTTGATAACAAAAAGGAAAGCAACTGCTAATAAACATTTGCCTTCCCTTTGTCATAAGTACCGATTCTATTATAAGAAATATCCTGATGATTTCTTTACTACATATACTTATTTATTTTCAAGTAAATAATATTCCTTCGTAAGGAGCTTGTCAACCGATTACAGTTAATATCAAATAAAAAGTTTACCCGCTCTCTGAGGAAAACACGCTCCGTCGCCTTAATCTAGCTTTAGTTTTCGGTATATAAATGAAATACCATTTCACTTAGTCCATTACCAGGTAGGACTTGATTGCTTGACGCTGGTCCATTGCCTCGTAAGCGGCTTGAATCTGGTCCAGATTAAATTCTTTCGTAAAGACCTTACCGGGGGTTGATCTCGCCGTCAAGAACGGCCTTGAGAAGGACTTCCTTGTCGTAAGTAGTGACGGAAGCTGGCCCCCCAGCCACAATGGTGTTCTTGTAGAATGGCGTCGTCATGTCCTGCTTTGGTGTGTGTGGCAGGCCAACCCGGCCAACAATAGCGCCCGGACGGCCAACCTTCATTGCTGTATCCGTAGACTGCTCGGTCCCGACACATTCAAGGACCGCGTCAGCACCGGCACCGTTAGTCAGGTCCATAATGATCTTAACCGCCTCGTCACCACGAACGGCAACGTTATCGGTGGCCCCGAACTCTTTGGCAAGCGCTTGCCGGTCGGCATGGCGGCTGGTGGAGATGATCTTGTTAGCACCCCGCATCTTTGCAGCGATGATTGCACACAGGCCAACCGCACCATCACCCATTACGACAACTGTGTCACCGGCACCAACATTGGCGACCCGGGCAGCGTGGTAACCAGTTGCCACAACATCCGCCAGTGTCAGAAGGGACTTCTTCATCCCTTCACTGTAGTCTTCGGGCTTACCAGGAATCTTTACCAGCGCCCATTGACCGTGTCGGAAGCGAATATATTCAGCCTGTACCCCGGAAGAAAAGTTACCAGCGTGTGCCTGGCAGGAACCGTCAAAGCCGGCCTGGCAGGCAGCACACTGTCCGCAACCGTGGGTAAATGGAGCAATTACGAAGTCACCAGGCTTGACCGTAGTGATGTCGTCACCGACTTCTTCAACGACCCCGATCGCCTCGTGCCCGGAGTTCTCGGAGTGGGCTTCAACCAGGTTGATTCCCCGGAAGTTCCACAGGTCGGAACCACAAACACATGCCCGTAATACCTTAATAATTACGTCATCAGACTTCTGAACCGTTGGCTTATCAACGTCCTTCAGTTCCATTTGACCCTTGCTTGCAAAGAATGCTTTTTTCATTGTCCAAGTCTCCCTTCTGTTTACCTATAATTGTACCTAATCAACGGACAGAAGGGTAATACTTTCATTTAATCACTTACTATACCTTAGAAGCATGCTTAGATCGATTGAGGGACCTCAATACTGAGTTCTTTACCGATTGCAGTAATTTCTTCATAGGTCTTATCGTCGACTGCCACCCCGTTTTGCTGGTTTTCCTTCAAGTAACGGTATTCCCGATCGCCTGGGACCCAAGTTTGCTTGCCAGGAACGTGTTTCAGTCCTCGAATCCGGTTTAGCATTGCGGTGGCGTCTTTCTTCAGGGTCTCCGGGTCACCGAAAAAGGCCGGGTCAAAGGCAAAGAGGAATTGACTGAAGTCGTGCTTGCCTTTGACTGTGTCGGCCGAAATTGAACCCTGAGCCAGAATTCCCGTCAGCAGTTCAACGACGATTGAGTTACCCATCCCCTTATAGTTGGCATTAACTTCCTTGTTACCACCAAGGGTGACTAAGCCGCCACCCTTTTGTGGGCCCGCACTAAAGGCTGCCGTGGCTAGGATATCTTCGGCTTCCTTCGGGTCCTTAACAACGTCACGGTTCTTATCAACGACCCATTCACCTGGCAACTCCTGGCCCTTCTTGTCAGCAACCTGAATCTTACCACCTGCCACGGCAGCCGTGGCCCCATCAAACATGAACGGGTGGGGACTAGCGGGGAAACCAAAGGCAAAGGCGTTAGAACCCAAAAAGGCTTGGGTCGCGTTGGTCGGGACTACCAGGGGACGAGTATTGGTGAGCGCAATCCCAACTAATCCAGCATTCAACGCCTGACGAGCATAGTAGCCGGCAATCCCAAAGTGATTTGAATTGCGGACGACCCCAATGCCGACACCAACCTTTTTGGCCTTCTCAATTACCTTGTTCATTGCCAGGTGGGCCGCAATTTGGCCCATATTTTGGTTAGCATCAACAAGGACAGTACCCGGTAATTCCCGGAGTACCTTAGGTTGCTTTGTTGGGATAATTGTCCCGTCCTTGATCATCCGCCGGTACCAGGCTAACCGCTGAATCCCGTGGGAGGAAATTCCACGAAGGTCAGCATCAACTAATGTGTCGGCAAGTAAGTGACTATCTTGCTTTGAAAAGCCTAACTTGTCAAAAACCGCTTCTAAGTATGTTCGTTCAACCGTTGCCTTTACACGCATACCGCAATCACCTTTCCTTTTTATGAGACAATTTCTAAGAGTAAACAGCAATTTAGGGTACAAGGGATAAGCCGTCGTAGCACCGCTGAATTCGTTGCAAAATCAACACTTTAACGTTGCCTTCTTGATACCGGTACCCAACAAAGCTAAAAATCATCCGCCATTGCTATCATCCTTTTTCACTTATTACTGTCAATTCTAATCGAATTCACATAAAAAGCAACGGTTTGTTATTGTTTATTCATTTTTCCTTTACAGTGCGAAGTTAATACCGCCATCGTGGCAACCAGGCTGATGTCTTTTTGTGGGGTCATTGTCGAAACGGCAATGAATATTTCTTTTCCCAAGCTAATGGAAGAGTTTAACGTCACTACCAACGTTGTTAAGTGGATGACGTCAATTTGTCGCCATCATCATTTACCCCTGTGTTCTGAAGTCTGTCCCTAAAAAGATTAATAAATAAAAAGAGGCTCCCGTTTTTCAACGTATGAGCCACTTGCCTTACTATTTATGAAGAATAATTGCTATTTTACTTGGTAATCCCAATCATGATGCCACCAGCGACCACTAGGATAACACCGGCAATGGTAAACTTGGTTTCCTTTGGGGTCTTGGACTCATGCAGGATCCAGAGGCCACCAAGGGTCGAAATAATAACGTTTAACTGGGAAATGGTGTAGCCAACTGCCACCCCGTTAATCTGGTTAGAGAAGATAATCCCCAAGTTGGCGATGGCAAAGCAGGCACCGGTTGCCATGTTCTGCCAAGTCTTGATACCAAACATCTGGTTATTCTTTTCAAAGGCACAGAGGATAACCATGGTAACGAAGATAGCGACCGCTTGTGGGAAAACAACGTCCCAACCACTGAGCTTAAATGCCGTTGGGAAGGATGCGTAAGCGACAAAGCCAAGCGAAGAAATCAGGAGGTAGAGCATTCCTTTCTTAACGTTGCTCCCCTGCTCACTCTTCTCGTGATAGGCCGTCATAGCAATCCCACCGACAATCAGAATCAGGGCCCCAATTCCGAGGAGCCACTGGTTAACCGACGTCCATTCATGGAAGCAAATTGCTCCGACCAAGGCGGTCCCGACCAATTGCTCACCGACAGAGATGGGCATCGTCATCGTGACCCCAACCAGGGAGAAACTCTTTACCTGTAAGATGATTCCGATACAGAAACCAATTCCACTGAGGGCCGAGCCAATCCACAGCGCCGGTGTCAATACCGGTTGCTTAATGAAGTAAACGGCAATCCCGACAACCAGGGTGACAATCGCCATCCCCATTACCTTATTCGTGTACTTACCACCAATCAATTGCATACTGATAACCTGGAATCCAAGGCCAAACGCCGGCACCAGGGCAATCAAAATATCTACTAGTGACATATCCACAACCTTCTTTCCTTATTCAAACATTCACAACCGTCAAGTGAAAAAGGCCGCTGCTGGCAAGTGACTTACCAGCAGCGGCCCGGAAAGAAAAAAGAGTAACTAGTTTTCTTTCTTAGCGTTTTCCATTGCCTTCATAATTGAAGGGTTCTTGGAATGGCAGTCCTTAATCATTTGCAGATCTTCTTCGGTCAGTTCAACAGTGTACTTAGCCATTTTCTCTCCCCACTTTCCGTTGTTTTTATATTTACTATACCACTATTTGCTGCCCCCGGTGAGCGGTAATCGGTGAAATCTGTACCAGTTACCCAATAAAGGACGATTACAAGATAATTCAAGAAATTTAAAATTAGAGATTGACAAAGCAAAATGAGAATGCTTTAATAATAGCAACAACAAATTACGAAAGGAAAGGGCAATAATGATTCAACACTCACAAAACACTGCTAACAAGTATTATTATGGCTATGCTTATGTAGTCTAATGTCTGTACTCCGGTGCGGACAAGGACGTTCGCACCAGCAGAGCTGTATTTTGTGAGCCCCTTGCTAGGTGCATCAATCTAGTAAAGGTGAAGCTCTTTTTTCGAGCAATTATTTTCGGTTAATATCACCAACTGGATTGAGCTAACGCCCTGATTTCCAGTTGGTGTTTTTTGTTTACTAGCTATTTGCGGAGGAAGAAGAATTATGAAGTCATTAAAGAAAAAGAATCATCTCGAACCCACCTTTGGTTTTGGTGAAAGTCTCACTGTCTTAATTGTTATCTTATGTATCCTTGGTTTCTTAATTATCTTTAAGCAACAGGAACCCCAGGCGCCCCTGTTCATTGCCTTTACCCTTCTTGCCGTTTACGGTCGGCTGCGGGGTTTTAAATGGAACACGGTTATGGACGGGATGCGCGATGGGCTCCGGGCCGGGGTTGACCCGCTGATCATTTTCCTGTCCATCGGGGTCCTCATTGCGACCTGGATTTTCTCGGGGACCATTCCCACGATCATGTACTTCGGCTTTGAGATTATCTCAGTTAAATTTTTCCTGCCAACGGTTTTCATCGTTTGTACCCTGGTCGGCGTTGCCTGTGGTAGTTCCTTCACTACCGTTTCCACAATGGGGATCGCCTTCATTGGGATTGGGGCAACCTTAAAAATCAACCCTGGTTTGACTTCTGGGGTCATCGTCTCCGGAGCCTTCTGTGGATCCAATATTTCACCACTATCCGGAACCACTAACCTCGCAGCCAGCGTTGGTAAAATCAGCATCTACGAACACATCAAAGCTTTAATGATCACTGATATCCCTGCCTGGGCAATCTGCGTTGTCCTCTACACCGTTTTAGGGTTGAACTCTAAAAATGTTAGTCTGTCAGCCGTCCACAAGATGATGGATGGCCTGGCCAACGGCTTCTGGATTTCCGGTTGGGCGCTGTTACCAGTACTACTTTTGATTGTTTTGGCAATTTTGCAAGTTCCCGCAATTCCTTCATTAGGACTTGGTTCCCTCTTCGCCGCAGCATTGGGTTGGTTCCACGCCCCAACGACTAGTATCACTACAATTACTAAGACCATTATGATGGGTTACGTTTCCCACACCGGTGACAAGACCATTGATACCTTGCTTTCCAAAGGTGGCATCGCAAGTATGCTGACTTCTCTGGCATTGATTATCTTTGCCCTGGCCCTTGGTGGTTTGCTCATCAAATTTAACATCATCAACGCTATCATTAACCACCTGTCCGGAATCGTGAAGACTCCTGGTCGGGTAACGTTAGCGACCGCCATCACTTGTATCGGGGTCAACCTGACTGTTGGTGAACACTACCTTGCAATCATCCTCCCTGGTCAGTCATTCTTACACGCCTTTGATAATTTAGGTTTGAAGCGAAAGTTCTTGACGCGGATTCTTAACGATGCCGGGGCCGCGGTCAACGCCATTGTGCCATGGAGTGTTTCCGGCGTGTTCATTGTTGGTACCCTCCAAATCAACCCCCTGCAGTTTATCCCATGGGCCTTCTTCCCATTCCTGGTTACAATTCTTTCAATCATTACGGGGATGTTCATTAAGGCCCCTAAGCAAGCAGCGGCAGCTTAATTTTCTCATCGAATTCCAATCTTTCTCTTGACAATGCTTTCAAAAAGAATATAAACTAAGGGCATAGTCATAGTAGGAAGGTTCCAGAGAGTGGTCGTCACTGGCTGTAAGCGACCGCACCGTTAAGCCGAATCCAAGCTATAAGTTAAACACGTTAATAATAATAAAAAAAGAGTAAAGCACGTCTTTAAACGAGAATGGTAACGCCGTCACTGGTGTCTCGATTAAGGCGTGCTTTTGTTTTAGAAAGGATGACCAATGATGCTGGAAAACGTGAAACGAGTTGTTGTCAAGATTGGGACGAGTAGTTTGATCCTTCCCAACGGCCGGACAAACCTGAAGACAATTGACTCCTTAGCCTTTGTACTCGCTACTCTTAATAACCAGGGCTATGAAGTCACCCTGGTTTCATCCGGTGCAATGGGGGTGGGCCTAGCTAGTGAAGGCCTTACCCAGCGTCCCCACGAAATTGCTGACCAACAGGCGCTGGCGTCAGTTGGTCAGACCGAATTAATGCGGATTTATTCCCAACGCTTCCTTAATTACCAGACCAAGGTCGCCCAATTGCTGTTAACCAGAGATGTTTTACACTTTCCGGTCAGTCGCCAGCACGTATTGAATACTCTCGGTGTACTTCTAAAGGATCACGTTATTCCAATCATCAATGAAAACGACTCCGTGGCCGTTGACGAACTTGACCACCACACGACCTTCAGTGATAACGATGAGCTTTCCGCCCTTGTCTCTACCCGAATGGGCGCTGACCTCCTGATCGTGCTCTCCGATATCGATGCCTTCTACGATAAGGACCCGCATAAGTATCCTGATGCCCAACCAATCCGGCATATTAAAGAGGTCACGCCCGAATTAGAAAAAGCTGCTAGTGGTTCCAGCACCCGTTTTGGGACCGGTGGAATGGTCACTAAGCTCCATGCGGCTACTACCATGATGAAGGCTAACAAGAAGATGGTCCTATGCAACGGAAAGGACCCCCGCGTAATTTTTAAAGTATTAAATGGTGACCCGGTGGGAACCCGGTTCAGTAAGTAAGGAGGAATTAAAATGGATGCAAAGTTAATTACAATTGGTCAACAGGCAAAAGCAGCGGCAAATCAAGTAGCCCTGCTGGATACAACCACGAAAAATAAGGCGCTGCTGGCAATGGCAACAGCCCTAGAAGAAAAGCAGAAACAGATTATTGCTGCTAATAAGGAGGACCTTACTGCAGCGGTCGATATGCCGAAGAAATTTACTGATCGGTTGATGATCAATGCCCAGCGAATTACCGACATGGCAAACGGCCTCCGTAACGTTGCCCGACTGGCCGACCCAACTGCCAAGATTGATAAGGGCTGGATCACTGCTGATGGACTGCAAATATTACAACGGCGGGTTCCCCTCGGTGTCATTGGGATCATCTTCGAGGCCCGGCCAAACGTCACGGTCGACGCAACTGGGCTAACATTTAAGAGCGGCAACGCGGTCATCTTACGGGGTGGCAAGGAAGCCATTCGAACAAACACCGCCCTCGTGAACGTCTTAAGGGAGGCCCTAAAGGCAAAACACCTTCCAGAAAATGCCGTTCAACTTGTTGAAGACACGAGCCACGAACAGGCCCAGGAAATGATGAATATGACCGATTACATTGATGTCTTGATTCCTCGGGGAGGCCGGGAACTAATTCAGCGGGTCGTAAAGACCGCGACCGTGCCGGTAATTGAAACCGGAGCGGGGAATTGCCACGTTTATGTCGACAAGGATGCCAGCTTAGAAATGGCCACCAACATTACCGTCAACGCCAAGGTCCAGCGGCCATCCGTCTGCAATGCTGCTGAAAAAATACTGGTTCACCGTGACGTTGCCGCTAAATACTTGCCAACGCTTGCTAAGGCGTTGACTGACCACGGCGTCCAACTCCGGGGGGATGAAGTGGCCCAGGAAATTGTTCCCGGAATGCAAGCCGCCACTGAAAAGGATTGGGACACTGAATACAATGACTTGATCATGGCGGTTAAGGTTGTGGACTCACTTGACGATGCCGTCAGCCATATCAATAAGCACAGTACCCACCACTCCGAAGTTATCATTACCGATAGTCTTTCACGCGGTCAGGACTTCCAGCGGCGAATCAATTCGGCCTGTGTATACGTAAACGCCTCGACCCGCTTCACCGACGGGGGGATGTTTGGCTTTGGTGCTGAAATTGGTATCAGTACCCAAAAGTTGCACGCCCGGGGACCAATGGGGTTAGACCAGTTAACCACTATCAAATACGAAATCACCGGTAATGGCCAGGTTCGCCACTAAATTTATCAAAGACACGAAAGAATCCCCGCAGTTGAGCGTTCGCCCAAACTGCGGGGATTTTTTCTACCCAATTTTCAAAGTACCCGTTTTTCTGCCAAGCTGTAAAATACCCACGCTAATAAGCCAAAGAAGACGGGCCCAAAGGCGGTCCAGAAGGCCGTGGAATAGTCATGCTCCAGCATTGGTTCAATGCAGGTAAAGAGGATCCCGACTGCCACAACTAACCAGACAATGACACTGACAATCCAGGTGGTCGTCATGCTCTTGTAGAAGATAAACGGCCGGTCAAGGTCCTTCTTCATCTTAAAGAAGGGGAAGGCCCCAATCAGGAACAGATACGGTGCCGACGAGGAAACATTCATCATATCGGTCAGGACGGTATAAAATTTACCAGCCGTATCACCACCAAAAGAAATAAAGAGGATGATGGCGCTGACTAAGATGGCTTGAAACCACATTGCGTTAGCCGGCATCTGGACATTGTTGAGTTTTGTCAACCTCCTTGGCAAGAGCCGGGGGTCACACCCTTCAATGAAGGACTTAATTGGGGAATAAGTCATTACGAAGGCCGCTCCCAGTCCGCCGAAGACATCGGTAAAGGCAGTAAACTGAGCAAAGATTTTCCCAAGCAGCAGTGCGCCAGCATGGCTGAGCCCCAGCTTAGCGCCAAAGACGGCCCCCATATTTTCAATCAAAACATATTCAACGTTGGCCAGGTTAACACTCGACTTACCGAGCAAATGGTGCCAGTTAGCGGTAACTCCGCAAACGAAGACGGTAATGATGTAAATGACAGTCATCATAATTGTCGCAATAATAACGGCCCGGGGAAAAGTCTTTTCCGGCTTTTTAACGGAGTCAATTAAACCAGCCGTCGTCTCCATTCCACCATAAGCAAATAAGGCATAGACGATGAAGGAAATAACCGCGATTGGCGATACAAAACTACTGTTGGGTGACTTAACCATTGCCGTGGTTGTCAAGGGCTCGGCCAATTGGCCGCCCTGCATTACCCAGATAATTAAACTAAGGACCACGAAAAGAACGGCAATCCCGATGGTAAAGACCCCACAAATTGAGGCAATTCGTGAAATAACGTTAATTCCGCGCGAAGCAATTAGGGTAACAACAAATAGGAAGATGATTTCCAGAATCCCGAGAGTTTCGTTTGCGCCTAACCCAAACAAGTGCCAAGTTTGGGTTTTATCGGTCCCCGAAATCATTGTTGAAACGGAAACCAGGAAAAACTGGGTCGAGGAAACCAGCCAAACCACCCAGGCAGCTAACCAGATAAAGGAACCAATGAAGGCTGGCTTTTCACCGATTGACCCCCGAAGCCAGGAATAGATTCCCCCGTGGGCATCCTTGAAGGAAGCACCGTACTCCGCAAACATGAATGAAGATGGCGCAAAGAAAAGGATCGCCGTTAAGACATACCAAATAATACTGGCATAACCCATTTGAAAATAGGCGTTCTGCGCATTACTAAAGCCGTAAATTGATGAGAAGATCATCAAGACTAAACTCATCAGGCTAATTTTTCCAACAGTATTTTTATTCAAAATTACCCTTCTTTTTGTATAAATATCAGGCAGCTTCAGTATATAGCTAATTAGTGAAATTGTTAATAATTTATTCAACAAAATACATTCATTTTATGGCGGATAAGCTGGGGGCGGAATTAACTATTTTGTAATAAGGGAAGCCGGCATTTTTTAATAAAGGGTAGATTGTAAAATTTAAGTTGAACATTTAAGTGGACAGAAAAACCCATCAAGGTCTTTAATGGTGTTACCGTACAATCCATTAGAAAGAAGGACCTTGATGAGCACCACTATTTTATCATTCCAGAACCGTGTTGTCATTGAAACGCTTCATAATGAAGGACGTTCCTTGCGATACATCGCTAACTACTTAGGCTTTAGTAAAACCACAGTCTTTAACGAACTTCACCGGCTAAATAGTGAGTACCAGGCTGAGCTAGCGCAAACTGACTTTGAACGCAAGGTTAGTCAACGGGGGCGGAAGTCTTCGCTCACTAAAAACCTTAAACACTTGATCGAAGAAAAGATTCAAGTCCAGAAGTGGTCCCCTGAACAAGTTGCCCATGTAGTTGGAATTGCCTACAAGACGGTCTATAACTGGATTGATCAAGGATGGCTTGATATACAGTTGCCCGATTTGCCTGATCATGGGATTCGTCGTCATCGTGCTAAAGAAAAGCGTGGTACGTTCAGTCACGGCCGCTCCATTGAGGAGCGGCCTCATAAAGTCGAAACTCGCCAGGAATTCGGCCACTTTGAAGCTGATACCGTACTTTCTGGCAAACGTAAAGGTCAAGCTGTGGCTACTTTTGTGGAGCGTAAGAGTCGCCTGACAATTGTTAAACGGCTCCATGGTCGCGACAGTCGGTCCATGACTCAAGCCGTACTTGAACTAGCTAGTCAACTTCAAGACAAGCTCAAGACGCTTACCATAGATCATGGTAAAGAGTTCGCTAACTACCAGGCAATTGAGCAGCGAACTGGTACTCAGGTTTACTTTGCCCATGCCTATTCACCGCACGAACGCGGTAGTAATGAGAACTGTAACCGAGTTTTGCGACGGTTTATTCCCAAGGGACAAGCCATTGAAGAACTAAGTGATTACCAACTGGTTCAAATCAATCGGTATCTGAATTCCCGGCCACTTAAATGTCTTAATTGGCATACACCAATCGAGATCTTCCTGCTTAATCTACGTCACTAAATTCGTTCAAGTTATTTCTTGCAATCTGCCTTTATATTCTGAATGGCAAATCGCCGGCCGCCGAGTTCACCTTGAAGAAAATCCTGCTTCCTATAAAGGATTGCTTTTTCATCTAGGATTTACTGACTAAGCGGATCTGCTTTGGCAAATATGAAGATTATTTTCCTACTAGCCAGCTTCAATTCAAATATTTTTAACTCTTATTTTTTGGGCCACAGCAAGCTACATCTCCATTCCCATCTTCTTATAGGAATCCATCCCACCGAGCCAAAGCTGGTCCATCGGTACGTGCCGCTCCTCGGCAAAGGCCTTCATCAGCGTCATGTGGTTCATCAAATGGTATTTCTTGTTCGGGTCGGCTGGATCAACAACTTGCAATTGGGCCATCATCCCGCCATCTTCGTGTTCAATGATATGGCAATGGTACATGAAGACCCCGGCCACGTTGAACCAGACTTTGATTCGAACATGCTCACCTGGGTTAACCGCAACGGTATCCTTCAACCCGCGCTCATTCGGGTAGGGAGCATGCCCATCACGAGAAATCACTTCAAAGGCCGTCCCGTGCATGTGGTAGGGGTGAATCATGCCGGGAGCTGGATTGGTGTTCTCAATGTCCCAAATCTGGACCTTATGCAGTGGCATCTTGTAGTCAATCCGGTCCATCTTGAACTTCTTACCGTTTATCGCTACGGATTCATCCATCCCATCTAGGGTAACGTGGTGAACAGGCAGATCGGGATCAACTGCTGGGTCCGGCGTTTCAAAGAGCTGTTGCGGAAGCGTGGTGTGGTCCGGCTTAAATTCATGAATCCGGAAGTGGACCAGCGGGACATCGTCAGAGTACAGGGTGACCACATCGCCCGGCTTATACTTACCAAAGTCAACGATGATTTCCTGTCGTTCAGCACAGGTGATCAGCAGCTTGGTCATTTTGACTGGGTGCGGCAGAAGACTTAGGTCACCGGCAATCTGAGCGAATTCCAAATCATCGCTGAAGTGCAGCCGAAATTCTCGCCGGTTGGCCCCATCGAGGAAACGAAGCCGGACCTTTTGGGTAGTGACGTCAAAGTACGGATTAATTGTCCCGTTAATCATCGGCGTTGGTCCCGCGACGCCATCTGGATCGTAGTCGGCCCGGTAATCCCACTGGTTGTCCTTATGAAAGCGACGGTCTTGCAGGATAATTGGAATGTCGTCAACCCCGTAGTTCCGTGGCAATGGCAAACTGGCCTCATGGTCGTCCTGGACGATGGCACCGCCAGCCAGACCATGCCAAACCTGTTCTGCCGTTGATGGACACGGGTGGGCGTGAAGCCAAACAAAGGCGGCTGGCTGGTTAATTTTGAAGGTGACGTCCCGACTCTTACCAGGATAGACGGGGGCATGGCAGCCACCATCCTCGATGGGTCCCGGAATAGCAAGGCCGTGCCAGTGGAAGGTTGTGACCTCGGGCAAGTGGTTGACCAGGTGGACGTGAATCGTCTTGCCCCGTTTAAAGACCACCGTCTTGCCCAACAGGGGACCATTGTAGCCCCAGGTCTGCGTTTTCTTCCCGGGAAGGAGCTGTACCTCACCCGTCTGGGCCACGATGGTGTAATACATATCCGTGGCCGTTTCCTTATCCGGTTTCAAGAGTCCAGGAATATTTAAAGGCTGCTGGGGCGTCTGCGGTTCTTTCAGCGGAACGTACCCTGCGTCGTGATAATCGTAAGCTGCTTCATCATAGAAGTAGTTATTGATAACTTTTTCTTCTTCCATTACGATTCCTCCTTCAAATGAATAAAGGCGGTACCGGAGAGGTCCCCTGTACCGCCTTCGTCACGTTTATTGTAATGAGTCACGAGCCGTCAGGTCAACTACCGATGTGTGGTTTCTTGTTTAAAGTGTATGAAGGCACCACACGGTCCGGATCTGAGTTGTTCCTTCCTACCCGCCATATTAGATAGCTGCGGAAACATTAGGTAAACTGGTCAATAAAGCAGAGGTAAAATATTATCAATAAAGGTTTTAAAGTGGACAGAAAAGTCCATAAGGGTCTTTAATAGTGTCATCAGTCACGGAATCTTCTCATATCTAAAGTGAAGGAAGGTACACTCCAATGAATAATGACCAATTCTTCCGCCGCTTTTGTTACCCCAATGGCTGCCTGAAAAACAAGTTAAAAATTCATGATGCTCAACGATTAGCCGCCAAGGAGTTTCAAACGGTCTGTCAACAAATTCAACTAATACTGACACAAGCGCCACGAATAACTAATCTTGATGACTTGTGTACGGTTCATAAAAGACTGCTGGGCACTATTTATACCTGGGCGGGACAGGTACGTACAGACTACGACCTTCATAAGCGGACGGATGGTATGGACTTCTACGCCCAGCCAGCGGCAACCATCCCCCTGGCATAGCAATATATTGAACATGACCTGCTTCAGCCAGTGATTGGTGAAAAACAGCCATCAATCGAAAGATATGTGGAGTTGCTTGACAACATCAACACCCTGCACCCCTTCCGTGAAGAAAATGGCCGGGCAACCAAGACTTTCTTGCAACTACTGGCTAGACAGCATCACCAGTACCTGTATTTCCCCCGCCACCAAAAACAACTCATTGTGGCAATGAATGCTGCTAACTATAAAAAGATGGCGGAACAAGTACAACTGGTCCCCATCAATCAGCCGGTTACGCGGCCAAGTGCTGAGCCACCGTTTGACGATCAGAAGCTTACCATCTGCCAGCACCAGTTTAAGGACCAGCTCGCATACCGCACTGCCAGAGATAGCGTGCTGTTTAACCTTTATGAGGGCTGGCGGCCAAGTAGCGCGGAGGTATTAGCCATCCTGGAATAGGTTTGCAAAATAACGGTATTTATAATTTAATGAAGAAGAAAAAGTTACTTTTGTTTTGGGGGAGAAAAATGAAAAAACATCGTTTAACACATACCCTGGCGGTGGTTCTGGTGGCAGGCCTGATTCTATCCGGTTGCACAAATAGTTCGTCAGCTAAGCACAACGAAGCCGATAGTTCTAGCACCAGTTCATCCGCCACGGTTAACAACAACCAGTCGTCAACACCGTGGAATAGCAGTAAGGATCAAAAGCTGGCCCAGTTTATGGATGACTGGGCACCGACCATGAACCAGCAATACGAGAAATACAGTGGTCACGGAAACATCGGGACAAAGTCAGGGATGGAGTACCCAAGTGAATTTGGCCAAACGACCGTTAATGGCACGAATGATTCAATCGGCTGGGCACCGTCAGGGAAGGGCCCGTACGCATATAACGTCGTCGCCATTTACAACTACGACCGGCCGGGCAACGCGGCAACGCATATTACCTATGCCTTCGCATTTCACGACGGCGAGCCAGTTGCTCTCGTCGACCAAAGTACGAACGGAACTCCCGATTGGACACCAACTAAAAACACTGATGTTTCTGGTAACTTCGCCAAGATCGCCGCGGGCGGTTCCAGCTCATTTTAAAACTAATAGCTGCTCACCGGCTAGTGCTTCTGGTTGACTAATTAGGAAGGGCCAAAAAGTAATTGCCGTTATTTCCCGGTCCCTTTATTTCCATTACGAAAAGTCCCCTAGCTTGAATCAAATTTGGGCCCAAGTTAGGGGGCTAAATATAAGTTCGGTAAATTTAAAAGCTAATGCTTGGTAAGCATTTAACCTTGTAATACTGTCCTAAAGCGATAATCACTAATGCTTGATATATTGTTTTATGTTATGAATGGAATTATGATTCTATTCGATATCAATAATAGAAATCTAACTAGCATGTTAGTTATACCAAGGGTTTGCGCGTTTGTTTACTTTTATGGCAAACAGTTTGGCAAACAACCACCTATACAACTTTAGTAAAGGGTACCACTTGATTGCCATTAAATTTAACTTGGGACTGTTTAGCCGGTGTTAAGTCCATTGAACCCACCATCTTATCGGCAATTAACTCATCATTACGATCAAACATGTGAGCGTAATAGCGAAGGGTCACGGCAGGGCTACTATGTCCTAATCGCTTTGATACCGTCAGGACATCGGCTCCTAATTCAGCGATTAAATAAGAAGCATGAGAATGCCTTAAACCACGTCCATTGATTCCTGGTACACCAGCCAACTTAGCATATTTATGCAGTACATTATTTAAAGTCGATTTAATCATTGGACGATCATCATAAGAAAGAACAAACTTTTTAACTCCATGATCTAATTGCGCTTGACGCCAATCTCTTAAGATTTGAACTAATTCATCATCTAAGGTAATAACCCGTTTCCCAGCTTTTGTCTTAGTATAAGGCTTAATTCGATAATCATCCTTATTCTTGTAATACATAGTATGAAAGATTCGCGCCTTTTGATTAACTAGGTCAATATCATCCCATGTTAAAGCAAAGCCTTCAGAAACCCGGACACCGGTTCGATAATAGAATAGTAGCATTACATACAGGCAATATTCATAAAATCCATCGGTACTAATCTGACTCAAGACTTTTTCGAACTCAGCTTTCGTCCAGTATTTAGCAACGGCCTTTCCCTTAGGAATTGCCTTCGTTTTCATTGCCACGTTAGTAGTAATTAAGCCTAAGTGTTCTGCATAGCCTAATGATTGACGAAAAGCCACATAGCAAACATTAGCATAATCACGCGAAAACCCAGAATCACTCATTAGCCAAGTTCGGTATTCTTCGCAGTCACGAACACTAATCTGATCCAGAATACGATCATCAAATCGGTCTACTGATAGCATAATCATTCGCATATGTGAATTATAAGTACTATCTTCCACATCAGCTTTATATTTAGGTAAAAAATCCTGGCGAACAAATTTCCCGTACGTGATACGACGTAAATCTTCGGCGTGTCGATTCATATATTCGACTTTAACTCGCATAGCTTCTGCTTCCGTGGCTTTAGCTGAAGTAAAATTTAGCCCCTTTTGATCTTTACGGCCCTTTTTAAAATGTTGTTTACCTTCGCTGTCTCGTCCTAAAAATACTTGGTAGAAAAAATGCCCGTTCTCATCGATACGGACATATTTATATCCATCAATTTTCGTTGATTTCATTGCTTATCGTCCTCCAAATCTGGAAGAGCGATAATTTCAGCAATGGCAGCCGTTGGTACTAAACCAACTCGCTTACCATTATAAAATGCAAACCCTTGTTTAACAAGATTACGTTTAGCTTGACGGATAATACGTCGAGCTTGATTTTGAGGATAACCGAGATTCCGTAAGTCTTGATAATCCATTACTTTTTTCATGTTATTCATCATCCTTTATTATTCAATGCGATTTACATCTGCAACGATTAGATGGATAATGAGCAGGATAACAATCCTAATTATTGTTATTAAAAGTGACTTTCCAAAGTTGGTAGCTGGGGATAGTCGCTTTTTTGTTTACAATTCAAGACCATCATCCTTATCCTTAGCCTTATTCACCGTTGGTTGATTAGGTTCCTTAGTTGCTGGAACTGGCTTAGCAATAATTTTTGCTTGTTTATCGGCATTGACACTAATCATTTGATGACGCGTAAGCCGCTGATTAACAAGATAATTAGAATGCTGCCGCATAGATTGTACTAATGACTTCAAACGTTCAAATTGAGTACTTGAATGTTCGAAACTATCGTCCTCAACGAAAATCTGATCATCTTTTTCACCAATTTCATTACATAGCTGTTGAACATTCGCTTGCTGTTTAAATAGAACTTTTTCATTCTCGTTTGACTTATCCAGTAACTTACGAATCGTTAATAGTTGAAGGGACTTCTTATCACATAAGATAAGTTCACGTACTCGCCGATAAAGTTCACTGAAGGGATCCTTTTCATGATCTAGTGCCCAGAGCTTCACCTGCTCACAAAATGCTACATAGTCATCATTTGACCAACAATCAGCGAACTTTGTTGCAAAACCAGGTACTTGCATTCCTTCACTTGACCACAAATTTTGCATTGAATCAGCAAGCTGGTCAAATGGCCCTTCCAAATACCGCACACTTGTACTCAATTTAAATTTTGCCATTGCGACAGCATCACAGTATTCTTGTGTATTTTCTACATTCAACGGAGAAGCATCTTGTACTTCACCATTAAAACCATTACAGTGATTCTTATAAATCTTTACCATAGATAATCCCTCCAATAATTGATCCAACGCCAACAATAATCTTTACAGGCCACCAGGGCATCACCCCTGCTAGAACAATCCCTGCTAAAATAACTAATGCCGAGTTTGAAAACTTAGTTAGGGCATCCTTCATCACCTTATGTGACTCAGTGACTTCCCGTTTATCTTCTTTAATCGAATTCTTAACTTGGTTAATATAGGTAACCACTTCCCTACTTAGAAGCTGACTGGTTGTAGAGTTAGCCTCTTCGCGCATTACACGTAACAAGTCCTGTCCATCAATATCAACTGGCTGTTGAACCTCATTGATTAACTGTCGCAGCAAATTACTATTGTGATTAATCACAACAACTAGCTTATTAACAACTTGATTCAATTGTTCAATCTTCGAATGATCAGCACTGGCAATTACTTCGGCTTGTGCTTTTGAAATATTCATACGATCAATTCTCGCTTGTTGGCCTTCAAATTTCTGTTCTAGGTCTGCGTATGACTTAGTACGACCATCATTCCAAGCATCCTTAATAGCCTGGTGGGCAATGTCACTAACTCCCTGGTTCAGATTGTTCTTCTGATTGTTTAGAGTCTTGCTGATATCGCCCGTCCAGTTTTGTAGATCCTGCTTGGTTGCCAGGCTCTTCATCATCTGCTTCAAGTTGTTGTCGTGCGATGTATTCTTGGAACCTTTGTCGCTGTTGCCTGTTGGCTTCAACAAGTTGTTCAGATCGTCCATGGAATTTTTTAGATTCTTCATCGACTGAAACCTCCTTAGTTTCCTGTTTTTGGTTAAAATAATTATTCAATTTGAGCGGTGTAAACTCCTTCCCCACTCCACGCGTTGATTTAACTAATCCGGTCTTTCGATCGCGACGTTGGTAAAAGTCACGAATGGTCTTCTCTTTACCATTTACGGTCATGTGATACGACCAGTCGCCTTTCTTATTACGCTTTGTCACCGTAATATCTTTATCTTTTAGTAGTAATAAATACTCTTCAATAGACTTTGCCTGACTCCGCGCCCAACTCAACGTATTCTTAAGAACGGCCTGCCATCCCTTAGGTTTGATTACCTCACCTGACTTTTCCTTGTCAAATGGATTAACATACACATGACCAGTGACCTCGAGAAAATGATTGTTCAGATAATCATTCCATTCATGGCGTAATTTACTGACGCTAAAAGAATTAGTTCGAACACATTTGCCATCAGGGTACACACTATTAATCAGAATGTGACAATGTAGTTTATGACCTTCTTGACCATCAGCTTGTACCGCCGACACCCACTGTGTATTAGGAAAGTATTGTTTCATAAATCCGCCGACTAACTGGTTAATTTGGGCAACTTCCAAATCAAATTGTTTTGGATCGTCTGTCGGCATCTCACTTTCTGAGAATGAACAAATCAAATGTTGCGCTTGTTGTCGCTTTCGTTTGTTTGTAGCTCGGCGTCTAACCATCCTAAACTGTTGATTTAAGAAGTAACCACTTTGCGATAAATATGGTTGACCACGTGGTCCCCATAAATACACATGCGAACTATTCACACCGAGTACACGCTGAGCTGAACCATCATGCGCTGGTTCATCAAAGAGATACTTCAACCGTCCATATGCGTTGGTAATGTAATTACTCTTAACGTACATTGCTATCATCACCTTTGAATTTGTTATTTATGAGACTTGATAAATTCACGGTCGCTTGAATTAACTTTTGTAGCTGCTCACTGTTCACTGCATTACCTTGATTAGCCTGATGAGCTAGTTGATTTAAATTAACGCCAATCCGATTTAAGTAGTACACAATCGAATTCCACTGAATTAAAGCAAACTGTTTCAATTTATCGTGCTGTTCTAACCGACATAAATAAGCTTTAATTGTTGCGGGCATCACATGCTTAGCAAGCAATTCCGGGCTACTTTTCAGATGTCTAAAGCGCCACTCATCTAATTGCTTTACCGATTGAAAATCAGGTAATTCTTTCATCAAATTCTGCACCGCTAAATGATAGTCCAATTCGGTTTTCATTCCTCGAAGTAGCACTTTACTCATCGACTCATCGCCTACTACAGCTTGAAGTTTTTCAAAGTCACTTTGTGGAATTCGTAGCAAGTATGGGTGCTTTTTCTCCGGCACTCGACGATGCATTTTAATCTGCTGTTTCCGTTTGATTAATTGGTTATTATTCAGCATCAAATCACTCCTTTCTAGTGTGGATAACGTTGCAATTCTGGCCGTTAATTGATGATAAAATCATCAATTAAATTGCTAAAATTCACTTGGTCATTATGGCCCTTAAGGTCCTTTAATTTCCGCGCTCATGTTGATTGGCTACACGTGCCAATCAACTAGCAATAAGGCCAGAAAAGCAACGGGCAAGTAGTTACCTAGTGATATCACTAGGCCTACTTGGCAAAGAGAATTTCATTCCCCCTGCACCTCTAAAATCAAGAACCATCCTGCCGCTTTTTGTTCTTAATAATCTCCTTTTTGGCCTTCATTTGTGTGTAACAAACAGAAGCAAAACACAGCAACCTAAGCCACCCAATTTGGGACCTGTTTAGGCTGGGTTCCACCTTCTCTTTTGTGCCGCAAGGAGAACCAGAACACGTCCTACTTTATGGTTCAAAGTAGTCAAATCCCCACCACTTTCCCGCCACGTTTTGTGGCACCCACTAATTATCAATTCGTTAAAATTCGTGCAACTTTCTTACTCGTTTTCAATTCAAAGTAGTCATCATCCTTGTCGATAGAATCGATCGAATTTAAGTGCATTACTAAGTCAGTTGCACGATGAGTTTTAAGCAAATTTATTGCCTTATCACTTAGCCTAGCCACAATCCACTCATCACCATAACCACGTCGAATTGGCACCAGAAATCCACGCATTAACGCCGTAAATTGGTTTAGATCAGGCTTGAAATTGTTATCTTTATTAACAAATTCTGGCCATAATTCATATCTCAGATTATTTAATGTCGATAGCATATTAGTAGTTGGTGAAGTTTTTCCTGTACCGTTAAATAGTCCCCGATAGTCTGAACTATTTTCCTGTCCCTTTTCTTCTGAAAGATAGGCTTGATCATTTTTAACATAAACACCAAAATTCGCATGACGTTCCAAGAATCCATTTGAACCATTAAGAATGGCATTAGGATTTTGACGGAAGATTGTTGTAGCTTTTACCTGGAGATCTTTAATCATTTTGGCAACAGTCTTTACAATGCGTTCCATATCTTGATCGGATAAATCTTCATTAATAACAGTCTTAAAAACGTGATCAGATTGGCGTGTATAAACATAATCGTAATGTCTAACTGCACGTCCACCGGGACGAAAGTTAATGATTGATACCGTTATTTCAGTCCCTTTACCATCATCAGTTGGGCACAAATGAACATTAATTGGTAAGCGCCGCAATAATTGACTTAGTTGTGACAAATAGATTTGGCCGGCTTCAGGATCATTAGTCTTTAACTGCCAAGTTTTACCATATGAATCACTTTGTTCTAGATAGCCTAGCTTCACCACACCAGGAGCATAATGAAGAACGTCACGTACATAGCCTGCAATTCCATCAGAATAGACGTTTGTCATAATCAATAAATTCAAGTTCCAAGGACTCGTATTGTGAAAGCGACTGGAAACACGCGGAATCTTATGCGGATCCAGCATATCCTTAAGTGCACTCCACTCAATTGATGATGGTGAAACCTCATCAATCACGGCGGACGCTTGATCTTGATAATCTTGCCAATAATCTACAGTCTTGCCCTTGTCTTCAGCTGCAGTCATATATGGTGTCCGTCCCTTTTCTAAATACTGACATAAACGACTCGCCAGGTAAGATTTTCCAATACCTCCTTGGGCAGCGGTAATAAAGATAGTGTTCATATTACGATCCGCATTAACATCATTAATGGTAGATTCACGCTGGTCATCCATTACTGCAGTCAAACGTTTAATAAAGTCCTGGTCAGCAATCAAACTAGCAGCATCACCATCATCAAATGCAGCATGGATTGCATCTTTCCAGTCAGTCACCTGCATCCGCCCCGAATAAATCCATTCCATCAATTGGTCAAGAATCATTTTCTTTGATTTCTTACTAAAATTCATTTTTCCCGCACCCTTTGTACCTAAACTTCGCAACTTAGCTAACTGGTGTCCAGAAAATACCCGATCACCATCATTGCGTCCTACCAACCTCGCAGTATGATGTGCAATGTTGTAAGGACTATGAAGATTCCGAACGATAGCCGTATCAATACCATTTGCAACCATTTCGTCATCATAAACACCTGCAATACTTGAATAGCTTTTACCAGGATCATCTGGTAACCAACTGATTACTTCATCAACCGCATACGGCGTCTTCTGGTCACGCTTAGCTTTACTACTTTGGTGTATCAAATATTGAAGTGAAGAGACATAGTGCTTAGTCACAACATAATTCTGCATTGCACCCGAAAGCGTTCCCAAGAACGCTTCGATTCGCTCTTTTCGTTGATCATCAATTTGGTCTATCCACTTAAAAGTCTTAGTCAAATCATCAAAATTATAACCAAGTAATTCCATCATCCGATACCGGGTGCGACGAGTTGGCATATCAATCACCAAATGACTATGCGCTTCTTTATGTTCTACCTCGCCATTCCGCTTATTTTCCTCATCATCCCGAGTATGGTTGCTTAAAAAAGCTGCAAAATGACGATCACGTTTCGGATTACGACAACAAATTTCTTGTAAGTGATTAATCTTCTGCGCTATCCACTTAGTAAAGCCATCTAAGACCGGATGGTTATTGTTATCACGTTTAATAACATTACCGTTGTCATCCCAAGCAGAGCCATAGTCTTCACATCCCTTGCCAACAAAGCGATCATCACCAACCAGCTTATCGCCTGCCCTGATAAGATTACCTTGTTCATCTGTCACCATGTGATCTAGCTCACCAAAGCGATTTAATGGTAGCTGAGTAGCATGTTCCTCATACACTGGACTGTACTTCGGATTGGAACGTTTCTTGATTTTAGGATTGCAAACTGTATACAACCAATGAATTGCTACGTTCCAAGTTCGCGATGCTTCACCAAGCAAATCCATGATCTTTCCGGCCTTAATTGTTAAATCAATACTTTCTGAATCGTATTGATCATTAACCTTTAATGGCGGTAAAGCCTTCAGAATAGCTTGATACAGTTTCCGACTGGAATGGGAGTATCGCTTTAAATAATTCTTTGCTTTCTCGTATCGCTCTTCGATACTTTCAGACTTTTTTTCATCCGACATAGCCTCACATCCTTTTTGGTCAGACGTTCAAGAACTAATAGAACGGGCTTTTAACACACATCCAAGTATTAATTACTAGATAATCGCAATTACTTCTATAAAATTCACCATTTATTGATTCCACGCATTCTTAACCCCACACCATCAAATAATGTGTTGAGCCATGAAGGCTACTCTGACGGCAATCCTGCTGGATGCCGTTGACGGAGCTCGGCAACGGCGTATGCACGCCGTAAGTACTGTGATATCAAAGTTTATTATTAACTTTATTCGTTAACTATTGACCATCATTACTTACAAATGGCACTACGTTATTAGTAAATGCTAAAATTTAATTGTTGATATCAAAATTCAAACGGCCGCTTTCCTTTTGACATTTTTATTGTCACTCATAATTCCTATTAAAAATACGGACACTTTTTTGCGTTCAAGATTGGAGTGTTATTATGTACAAATACAAAGAAATCCAGCCCCAAACGTACTTGGAGCTGGATAATGGTAAAATATATTGTTCAATTGAAGAAATACTAAGAATCATCAATTTCCCCGCAGAAGGAAATTTTAAGAACAGTATTTCTAGATCTCGTCTAAATAAATTATTAGCAAATGCTAATATTAATTGGCGCCAAATCGACCGCCAAAAGACCATGCTATTAAAAGGCATGAATAATGGAGACCCAGATGACCTTCACGCCGCTTCTTTGTCTACACTTTCAGTATTGGATAGTGAGGAAATTGCTAAACTACTTAACCTAATATCAACATTAAAATCAACTAAAAATAGCAACAATGGTCTGTACGAAGAAATAGAATGGGGCGTTATTAGCCCTAAGAATAACAACATGGATCTTTACTACAGTATGGATAGAATTACATACGACATTCAGGGGCACCTATCTTTGGGCCACAAATCATCAGAATCAATAGGAATTAATCAAAAGAGTGTATTAAAAATGGCAAAAAAGTTTGCTAAGGAGGTGCCAGATCAATACAAGCTAATAACGTTACCGTCTAGTAATATAGATTTTAATAACAGTAAACTTCATACTAACACTACTGAATCATATGCCAATTTGAATTTACATGACAAGCTGATTGTTCACTATAAACATCAAAAAGGAATTTCGTTAAAACGTGAGATGGAAAATCTCGACTCCGTATTACATCCTTTAGAACCCGTATCATTATATATTCGCCGTAATTTAAGCGAAGTTATTAATGGTAATAGTGATGCCTTTTCCGTCACACTCAACGACGCAGATGTTCGCGCTATTGATAGAAGTATCAGTCGCAAGTACAAACGTACTAAGGAATATGTTTTCAACCGTTTCGAGCACTTCGATAAAGAAATTAATCACCGTAACGCCGATATTAATAAGTACGATCAGATGCGTGAGTCATTAAAAAATTTTTTAAACAGTGATTACTATAATAATGTTATTGGTGCGAGTTTTAAGAAGCCTTTTTTTAAAGGCAGTTTAAAACGTCAAATAGAGGATATAATCAATATATTCTAAAAAGCTTCCCTTCGGTGCTTACCTTATTTCCAATCAAATTACCAAACAAACCAAAAAATCCCCCACAGCCCTAAATCCTACTAGCCGTTAGGAGATTTCCATACTCTTGTTATTAACTGATTTAATCATTTATCAGGTTCATTTGATAGTGGTATCTAGGATTAGTAATCGATCCCTTATCCGGATCAATAACTAGATAGTAATCTTCACTCCGATCATATTGTCGATTTTGTATTACGATATCTGCTGATAATGGTTGATTAATCTCTGCATCTGTTCGATTAGCGTTAATAGTAGCAACATTTGAAATTACCTGTCCAAATTGATTCATGAAGTAGATGTTAAATTTACGAGGCCTTATCAAGTCACTAATTGGTTCGACTTGATTGAATTTCAACGTCATCCTTAGGGCATTAATACTATGTTGAGTAGCTGCTAATCTTATTTCGGCAAACTCGGCCTTTGATCTTGACGAGTTCATTCTCATATCTAATACAGGAATTACCATTTCCTGTAATGATGATCCGCCGTGTACATAATTTTTACCACCTTGGGACTTAAAAACATTCACAGTAGCAGGGTAATAAACATTCGTTTGATCATTATTTGTCAGACTAATGCCCAGTTTCACTGACATAACCCCAGGAATATTCGAAAGGTCATCTAGTGTCATCAAATAGCGCGGTGATATTTTACCATTATAATCACTTGCTGGAATATCAATTTTACTTTGTTCCTCCACTGACGCTTCACGGTAGATAAAGCCATGATCAGCAGTCACGATAATATGCGATACGCTATTTGTTCTTAATACTTGAATAGCTCTTCTTATCTCATCAATTGCTTGATCAGTCGCCCTAAAAGTCTCGTCTTCCGTTTTTAAATTATCGCCAATTGCATCAACCTGATTGTGATACACATAGATAACATTTTTGTTAGCAATCATGGTCTTAATTTCCTTACTGGTAGCTTTTAGAATATCGTCCAGTTTTAATAGGTCATTATTTTTATCCCATAATTGTAAAATTTTACGGCGATTATCAGCATTATTAGCCATATGACCATCTACCAGCACATTATCCTTTTGCCACTCCAGCTTATGGTGGGGCAGGAGTGAAGGCATCCCCATATAAGTAACGGATGGTAATCCGGTCAGTAGATAGTTCATTTTACTTGTAATCCTATCATCATTAGCTATCTGAGCTTGAAGCTCACGTGCTGCTTCATATCGAAAGGCATCTGAAATAATCACCACAATCCGCTCATTAGCACCATGAACAAAGTTCCTATAGAAGTTTTGTTCCCGCTGATTAGATTCAACATCTTGAAGTTGGAAAGTAGTATTCCATTCACGAACAGACTGATCTAATATCTGATTGTTGTAATAATCATCAACCATACGCTTAATGTCTTCATATTTGTGACGCTTATCTTCGGAAATACGTCGGTAATTAGTCACCAAGTAGCGGTAATGAGTATCAACTTCAAAAACTTTATTTATATAATCATTAAGCATTTCATGCCAGTCATCATAGAATCGTGGTCGATACTTCAACACATGATAAGTCTCTTTTAAAAAGTTGAATTCCGGATTAAACGCATTTACTCCTCCGGTTACTTGATCGATTACACCGATAGTCTCATCACCATCAGTGACAGTACCATCCGCATTAAAATTGGCTCTGACTCTTTCTAAGAGCAATTCGTCAATCTGTTTTATACCGTCAACTCTTAATAAATCTTGAACGTTTTCATCTTTTAGGTAAGTACCTAGCTTAAGTTCATTCCATGCCGTTCCCGTTAAATTCTGGTATAGTTCTTGGTATTTACGAGAATCACTAAAGCGCTTCATGAAAACTTGCACGTTCGAATAATTTTCAAAAGGTTGGGCTAATAAATCTGATGGAATTTTTTCTTCTAATTGACTATAGACGCTTGTAACGAAAGCACCATCGAACAGTCCCTTTAAGCTCCTAACATTACTGCAGCCAAAATATTTATCGTATATCTGCCAAAATAATGGCAAAACATCATATTTACTGAATGATCGAATAATCTTGTTATTAGATTCGTCCATTCCTCCTTTGAAGACTGCCATCAATAGTAAATTTTCATCAAACTGATCTAAGCCAGCTAAATTAGATAAGATCATTAATTCAGGATGATTTATTAATCTTGACTCAAAATTTTGAATATATGTTTGACGCCTGGACTTAGCCCGAAAATATTTTAAATATTTTTTGACAAAATTCCTTTTTGAATTATCAAAGTTTAATTGCTCAGCCAATTGTTCAAACACTATATCGCTAGCCTTAGCACTAAATACATGGCCATAACGCTCCATATCAGCAAAATAATCAAATTGTAGCTGAGGCCTTTTTGCTTTTACATAAACTAAAAAACTACGGTCCTGATTCTTTTTATCCAGTAGTTTTCGCTTGATTTTAAACTGTTCCTTCGCACCAACGGTCTGTAATTCAGCAGCTAAATTATCTTCTAAATACTGATTGTCTTCAGTTACATCATCTGCAAATTCACCATCAGGATCATACCAAAATACATACTGATATCCTTGGTCAAAATAATGATTAATTTCTTTAACTATTTTGTCTAACTTTAATTGCATCATACTACTCACTCTTGTTTTTAATTTGATGATTTTTCAAATATCTTGCTACTTTTAACATGACCTCCTCTGAGTCAGGAGAATTAGTAACATCTAAGACCATTTGTCCAGCTTCAATGCCATAAAATTTTACATTAATATTGTTTAGCAGAAGAAACACTTTCGTTGCTTCTAATGCTGTTCGTTTATTACCATCAGCAAAAACATGCTTTTTAGTAAGCTTCTGTAGGTAATACGCTGCCTTTAGCCAAACTGTTGGATAGGCCTCCCGGCCAAAGAAAGTTTGCTGAGGAGCTTCAACAATACTATTTAGCCCGTTCGGATCTAAAATCTGAATCATCCCTTCCCCTGCATACTGAATTATTTGGCGGTTAATTTCCATAATTTCTTCTTCAGTCAAATAATTCATTTTTTACTTATCCTTTAAAAAGTCCAAAGCTTCTTGATCATCCTTCATACTCTTATTTAAGAGTTCTTCAAAACGGTCATGAAACCCGTTTGTTTCTTTAATAGGTTTAATAACCACGCTGCCATCTTGTTGATTAACCGTAACATCAATTGGGTCATTAACCTTTAATCCAGCAGCTTTCATAATATCTTTGCTTAATCGCACAGCACTAGAATTACCAGTCTTAAAAATTTTAGTTGGTGACTTGATAGCCAATTTAAACACCTCTATTTGTTCTAGTAATATATACAATTATATTATAACGTATATACCAATAATTGAGTAGTTATTTTTTTAGATTCACAAGTGCCGACGAATTTACTCTACTCTTCCAGGGAATCCCCATCCGTCACATTTCCGTTTTTACTCTAGCGTATATACAATTTCTCTAATCGAGTAGGAGGTAATTGATTAGTTCAATTACCGACCTCACACACCACCGTACGTACGGTTCCGTATACGGCGGTTCGACAACTTAATCACTTTAAATTGACTGGAGGGCCTGTGACAAAATCATGTTTTGCTACAGGCCCTTTTCCTAATTGTCGAATATTACAAAGATATCACGTGCCATAACCCAGGACCTTAGAGTCTAGTTACGGACAATTGCTGGCCCGTTCCATACCAACAATCGTCCTAGGCTACCTAACCGTGAGTTATGTCACAGCTCCTCCAATTTTCTATTAGTTAGAAAATAGCTCAAGGTCTTACTGTGTGCAGTTCGCCAGTAGCCCTTGCAGATACCAGCGAAGACATATTGCCGGGTGCACTATTAAAACCGGAGATGTTAGACCCCATCCCCGGTTTGTTCAATTAATTTAACAATGTTCTACAATTTAGAGAACAATTCTTCGTTACCTTGAACCTTAGCATGGTTAACAACAACACCATCATCTAGGTCAATGGAAACCTGAGCTAACGCTTGGTGTTGAAGTGCTTCATCATATTTAATAACCTCAGTTACCTTTTTATTTAGCTTAACTGTATCTTTACGATACTGATTCTTCTCGCGTGCTGTCGAGGATTTCGTTTCCTGTTCATCATTAAATTTAATGGTGTTACTATATGCAGCTTGCAAGTCGTGTAAGTAGTTACGAACCATTGCCAATTCGTCTTTATTATATCGATGTAAGTACATCAAGGCCTTAAACCCATCGTTACGACCGCTATTAAACTGCCAGTAAATAGGCCGCTTATGATACGTTTTATCATGATCCTTATAAAAATCATTGAGGAAATAGTTACGAATAATCTGCTCATCACTTTCACCTCGTTCAGACTTTTTAGGATCAAGTGTTTTGGCAATAAAATGTAGATTATCGTTTAAGGACGAAGGGGCAAAGGTAATACGTAGAAATTCCTTCAAGCGGTTAATGATGTCTCGTTCATCCCCAAAGTAATCACGATCCGTTAGCAAGATTAGGTTATCCTGGTTAGGCTTAAAGCTAGTGTATGCCGATCCATTCCAGTCACCACCTGCATACACTAATCCTAGTTTATCTAAAGAGTAACGTCCGAATATACATCCGACAAAATAAGATAATAATGAATTAACTGCGAAAATAGCAGTCTCATGAGATTCAGGTAATTTAATAGAAATTGGAGATTCTATACTATCCTCAGTTCGGTCTAATCCATACAAGCGATTAAAAATATCATTAAGATTCTGTTCTATGTTCTTCATGGAAGAGTACCTAGACTGAAGATCTCTTAGCCAAGTATTTAACGATTGTTCTATATTTGAACCTTCATACTGAATTACAGAAGGCATTCTATAATCCCAAGATTCCTCCTGTTGATCCCAGTCATGTTTACTTAAGCTGATAGCATGATCTACCTGCTGAATTACCACGTTTTCAGTAGTCTTATCCATATTAAGTACCGGGATTCGTTCAATGTCACCAATTTGGTAATTAATAGTTGGGTTTAATAAACCCACTAATTGTTTCATAATGGATGAATTTCCTAATCCTAATATAAGCTTTAACGTATTAGGGTTGTCGCTAAATGCAGACATACCAGCAACATCATGTATACTACCGAATTTTCTAAAACGCATACTAAAATTACCACTGGTAATTAATGGCCAAGTAATTGCATTTTTGAAATAGTACTCGGTATTTTGTGGTCTGGACCGTACCTTTCCCCTTGAATCGGTAAAGTGCTTGATCTCATAGCCATCATTTTCCCAATTTACCACATAGTCATAGTTTCCATACCATTTACGGTAAGAGCCGCCCTTATTATATGGGAACCACTTTTTACCAGATTGCTTCGCTTCATTAGTATTATGAGCATCAAAGTAGATATTATTAAAATCAACTTCATACCAATAGCGCAAGAATCGCTTATTATTACCTGTTTGAAGGCCTACTTTAGCATCAACAAGTTGTCCTAATGGTTTACCCTTTTCAAAGTCATTAATTAATGCTTGAGGAGCCCAATAAGCTATGGGAGAACCAGGGATTTTATTAAAGTTGTCCTGATCAGTATGGTATAGATAATCACTGTTAGGATTATCAATAGCTTTAATAACTTTGTCTCTTTGTGCATCCATTCCTCCTTTAAAATTGGACAAACGAATGTAGGTGCCGATAGTATCTTCATGTGTTTTCTTTAGAACAAAGCTATCAATTGGAACTGTAGCTTCTTCATACGCGGAATACTCCATTTGGATCAAGCTATCTATCTTAACATGATTGATAATTATCCTTCTAAGGGGCTCATATGTCTTAATAAACATCCATACAAACGGTGTCATAAAGCCAGCATACCCATTATTAGATAATAATTCTTGATTATGGTATACGAATACTGCAAATAGATCCTTAGAATAATCATGATAATGATTATTTAGATACTTCTTAAGTGTTTTATCAAATTTGTTTAGATATGGTGGATTCGTTACTACTACTTCATACTTAGAAGTCAGTAACTTCATCAAATTAAGCGCTTGTAAGGCATTATCCTTGGCCCTATTAATACCATCAATATCCAAGTCTTCAACCGGCTCAATTGAGTTTACTGTTGCCATTAATTTATCCCAATCATGATGACTGTTAATCTGCATAATTGCCCCATATTCAGTTGCATTAGAAAAATCCGCCATAGTTTCTTTTAATTCGTCAGCAATCTGTTGTGGCAACCTATCATAAAATGCACTCGGCAATACTAAATCCTTAAAGAGGTATAGATTGAGATGAATATCTCTCTTAAATATTCGTCGGTCATACTGCCGGGCTTTCATCATTACAGCAAAATAGGCCAGCTGGTAAGCTCGCTTGTCAATTTCAAAGCCATACAGATTATTCTCAAGAATAAGAAGGACCGCCTCACGAGAGGAGTATCCCTCCTCTTGATACATCTTCATAAACACGTCAAAGGCATATATTAAAACATGGCCTGAACCCATGGCATTATCCAGAAACTTGTATTCAATAAGCTGCTTGCCATTCTGCACCAATTCCATTTTTGCGGGCAATAAGTATTTAAGATCATCTTTAATACTACTTTGGGGATGACGTTCTAAATAGTATTTACCAAGGGAATTATCAACCATGTATTTGACTACCCAGTCTGTTGTAAATAACTGAGTAGCTGCAGGAATATCGGCTTTTTTTACTGCTTTTTTCCCTGTAATATTAACGACCTGATCATGCAATTCAGAAATATAGTATTGGTATAACCAGCCAATAATGGACACCTGGCCAGACTTTGATACATCAAAGTCTTCTTCTGGAATCTCATCAATCAGCTGTTTAATAACTCCATTACTGTAATTAGGTACAAACAAAAGCTTCATATAATCAGAAGTCTTTTCAAACAATCCTGGTAGTAGATTTGATAATTCATCTGTTTGTTTGATGAATAACATGCCAAATATTTTATCCAATTGTGCAGGCTTACGACTTGTCAAAGCATCCGTTATTTGGACCCGTTCTTCATCGCTATATCCGCCCAGGTCATCCTCAATTTCCAAAGCATGGTTTAACATATCAGGTTCAACTCGGCCCTCTTCACTTGAAAGAACCCGTGTCCTACTAGGTAGGTAATCATTTACCTCCATAAAACGGATGGCAATAATCCGGTTAAACCAGGTATAAGCAACTTCATCGATAAACTGACTCAGTTTTTTATTCCATTCTTGATTGGTATCCTGATTAAGTCGACTAACTATTTGCTTACGCCAGTCAATCGCCTTCCCCTTTAATGGGAAGTGTTCATTAGTATAGTACTTAACAGCTGCGGTGGAAATTGGTAGCTCATCGGCTATTCCTGTTTTATCAATCCCAAAGTTTGCCAATCGTTGCCGAACACTATCTATTAATTCTTTACGTGCATTAACGGCAAAATTCTTTATCTTTTCCTTATCCATTTTTTACCCTACTTAAAATCAACATTCACAATATCGTTTAAATCTATTTCACGTTGTAAGGACTGCTTTAACTGGTTAATATAGCTATCCAAATCACTATCACTAGTAATTCGCCATGCTTGTCCTTCAAGATCACTAATCTTAATTGTCTTTACCCGTTTAGTATGAACTACTTCATGGGGGATGCTTTTAACCGGATGAGGCCGCTCATTAGAATCATATTCCGTTGCTTGTTCTGCCAATTCTTGCTTACGGCGTAAATCTCGAGCAATTTGTTGACTAGTTTCGTCAATTTTCCGTTGTAATTGGTCCGTATCTCGTCTCAGCAACTGGATTTGATCATTTAATTCGGTGTACTTGCCATCATTACTCTTTTGCTCAGCAATTTGGTTATCTCTTGTAATTCTATCCTGAATCCGCTGCTGAAGTTTGTTAGCAGTTTGCTCTGGAAAATTAGCGTCTGCTAAACGTTGTTTCAGCAATTGCGAGTAATTTTCACTCTTGTCCTGGTATTGACGATACAACTCATCAACTAAATCATTAAATTGGGTAGCAAAATCCTGATTCAAGGCTTCTAGTTGAGGAATGACCCGACTAATATTTTGCTTCTTAAGGCTTTCCTTAATGGTTTGTGCAGTTTTATGAACAGCATTATCAGAATCAATAAATCCCTTTGCTAGGTTATATCTATCCATGTAGTCCAACGATCTCCGCCAAACCGATTTCTGAGTATCAGAATGATAGAAATCAGAGATACCATTATCATCCATGTCTTCTAGCCAATCTTCTAACTCATCTAGGTGTTTATCAATCAAGCCATATATTCGTTCACTATTATTACCTGAATTGGCGATTGGTTTTAACAATTCTACCCCCTGATCAATCAAGGCTTTCCCTGGGCCCTGAGGGAAGGCATCAAAGCCATTTAGTTCATTGATTTTTTCTTTAGTAGTGGTAACAATTTTAGCTGCCAACTGCTCAGTCGAATCATTATCAGCAAGAATGCTGCGCTTGTGTAAAATATCCTTCACAAAATCACGTGCAGCTTTCCTCTGTTTTCCTGGAACTTCCCGGACAATTTGCAAGGTTAGCTTTCTTACTTGCTGTTTTTTCGTTAAGTAGCCAGTAATTAATTGAGCATTATTAGCCGCATCGCTAATAGAAATCGGAGCATTATTAAATGCTAATTTAACCTTGCCGTCTTTAAATGCCTTCGCTACCAACCAAGCAATATCTTCGTCATTATATCCAAACGGAATTTCATTAAAGTGATCACGGATGTTTTCCATCGACAGTGCTTGCATTCCCTGATTAGTTTTCATCATCAGGTAATCAATCACTGCCTGAACCGCTTGTTGATTGTCATCAATTATCGTATTTGCCTCTTCACCGGTACCTTTTAACAGGTGAAGTACGTCTTTTTCATCCTTAATCGCGGTCAGATAACTCAAGTTGCGGTAACTAGAATCAATGACTTCTTGATAAGCATTACTTAACCGGCTTGTAATATCGGTATTATCATCCAGAATGTCATTCATGACGTAGATAGTAGAGTTATTTAAATCATTTAAGAGGGCTCTATCGGCAGCTTTTTCCAGCTTCTTTCGCTCATCCATTTTGCCTAAACGGATAGCACCTTCTTGATTATCAAAGTTTCCAGCAGACTTTTGAATGTATTGTTCAATCTGCCCGGCACGGCGAAAATTAGAGATGTAGCTGTTGTTGTCTGGTAGGACAAGCACAACAGTACTGCCACTTTGGGCAGTCATGCGATATTGCTCTTCGCCAGCTGGGTTTAACGGCGTAACGATCCGTAAACTTTGATTGTTATTAGATCTCCCGTATGCCGATCCATCAATATAAATATTAAAGTTAAATACATATTGGTTACCCATATGCTTTGGCACATAACGATCACTCAGGTACTTGTCACCAATTAGATATCCACCAATCTTATTAATGATGTAGGTATCATCAACTTCGTAACTATTAATTGCTTCGTTGACATCCTGTTCTTTATCAGTTAAAAATTCATATGTTTCGACATTCAACTGAACGTATTTTTGAGAAATCAAAAGTTCTAATGCCTTTTTTACCTTAGACGTTAGGTCTTCACGATCAGTAAAAATTCCATCAATCAATAACGTGGTAATATTTTCTAATGTTGCGGGGAAATTATCAAGATATTTAACCATGAACAGAACTTCAAGAACTTGCATAGCTAAAGTATCATGATTACCATTTGGGCAAACGGCATCGTTACCCTCAGCATTGGTAAATACTACTTGATGATCATGACTTAAGAATTCATACATTCCCCTAAAAAAAGCAGAAAAGGGCACTAAGCGACCAACTTTATCATCTTCATAGGTAACTGTTGCTGCCTGAAAAGTAGCAAGCAACGAACGCTCGCCATCTGACATATGCTTACCTTCTGCCCCATGTTTTCTAACTGCTCCTAATACATCCTTAAGAAGGTCAAACTGATAGGGGATAAACGGATAATTTGTAATAAAGTCATTATCGTCTGCATATTTCTTACGACTGACCTGATCGCTAAAATTAATCTTGTTATTAATGTTGTAATGATTTTCTTCAAAAATAGCTGCTAACTGATCACTTGCCATTGGCTTCTTAGCCAATAATCGTTTCTGAATAACTTCATTGGCATTAGCGGATGACATGTTAATCATTGTGTTAAAACGTCCCTGAATCTTTGAAAGGTCTTCACGCTTTTGATTAGTAAAGTTAGCAGTAACCTCATCAATTTGTTGCTGGGAAGTTACTACAACCCATGCTTGGCCAGCACATTGTGTTTGAAGTTGTTCAACAATGGTTTGTAGGTTTAACATCCGGTCCCCATTATCGCCGATGAACTGTCCTACTTCATCGGCCAAAAAGATAATATGATGATTATTGCCCTTCTTATCAAGGTACTTCTTAACCATTCCCGCAAACTCTTCAGGATTAATCGTGAAGTTTCCCATATTAGATAAATAATCGGCAGCATTACCTTCAGTCATCGATCCGGATTGCACTAAGGCTTCTTTAACACTATTTTTGATAAAACTAAAACTATTACGAACATCAACCCAGTGACTGCCAGAAGCTTTGTAAAAAGCGTCCTTAAACGCCTGATACTGACCATGATCATCTAGCCAACGTTCTAGATTAGCCACAGACGGATTAGAATCATATCCCAGTTTTTCATTAAAGACTCGAAGAAAAACAGTGAGAATAGCCGACTTATCTGCCGCTGCATTAGCATCCGCTTTAGCATCAATGTTAAATAAGACAACATCGGTCGGAACTTGCTCTGATTGTTCAATTAGCTGGATAGTGTCCGGATCCTTAATTTTGCTATCATCCCTGAAATAATCAATTGGCCGCTTCCCAGCCACCATAGAATTGTCTAGTAGGTAAGACAAGATCTTAAGGAAATGAGATTTACCGGATCCAAAGAAACCGCTAATCCAAACACCAGTTGCATCAGTTGGCCGATTAATACTATTAACATAAGCTGAAAAGAATCTTTTAAAGTGAGACTGAAGTTCATCAGTTACCACGTATTCTTCGAGCTCTTGTTTTTTTATGGTTTCAGCTTCTTGGCCAATCTTAATGACCCCACGAATATTTCGATTAATGTCTTTTGCAAAAATATCTTTAATAATCATTGTTTTCTCCTAAATTATTAATTACTAAATTGAAAATGCACGATAATAATTTTGGTCGTTAGCTTCACCAAAAATTTGTAAATTTTGTTCATTATACTTACCGGGATAAAACATCACAACTGGATTTTTATCCAACACTTGATGCATTGTATTTAACACTTTGTGCGCTCTAATCAGCGGGTAAACCTTCCCAACACCAGTTATGAAAATCACACAATGCTGATCATCAATGTGATCCTGGACATACCTAACAACATCATTATGGTTTTCATCCATTCGCATCAAGTTATTAATTTGCTGAGCTACTTGATCGATTCCGCTTTGCTTTTCCATTTTAGCTAAAATCCGAAATGGGTCATCATCTGCTATCCCTTTTAATTTGTGAATGCTATCCAGCATAATGTCATACAAATCAAATACTTTTAGGTTAATTTTCATTGCTGTTTCAGACTTAGTAAGGTCATCTAAATTTGCACGCACTTTAGGTGTATCTGCAACATTGTACGGGTAAATATAGTACCCAACTTCATTTGACAACCCTTGATTACGTTGAAAATCAGGTTCTTGAATTTTCTGAATCAATTTTTCAAAATGTAATTGCTCATCTTCACCCATCAGCCTTGCCCTCCTAATGCGGTTAACTCCTTATTTAAGTGGTCTTGCTTCATTAATTTAGCTAGGTGAAGATCAATAAATGGTTGAAGGACAATATCAATATTCTTTTCACGTTTTAGCAATCCTGCATCACGTAAAATAGTTTTTAAGCTACCTCGAACCCTTTTGGATGTTTCATTTGTCCACTTAGCAATTTGTTCACTTTCCATTTGTTTTCTAGTTATGAACTCAATCATTTCACGTTCTTCCAGGACCTTGTCTCCAAGAATAATCTCATTGCGGTAAACCTCATAAACAAACTCATTTAGTAATCGATTAGTTAACATCATCGATAACAAAGCTACTAGTTTTTGATTGTTGACATCCAAAAATTCAAACTGATTAATTATATTTTCAGGTAGAGCCTTTAAGCGTTTAGTTAAATTTCGTGATGCTCGTTTAGCACGATTACGTGATGGCATTTCAAAGACATTGTTATTATCGCTAGCCTGTTTAATATCATCAAGTGTGTTACCTTCTTGATACATAGAAACACCTAATTTAAATTCACTGAACCACAACGCATATGAGGTTATTCCTGCATTGTAATTTTGTGTCATATTATTTCTCCTCAATTATTATTTAAATTAAAAAGTCCTCAGGCACCTTACACGATTATCACGCGTATCTATACCTGAGAACTAATACGTTAATCAAACTAATTGTTTTGTTAAAGCACTAAAGTACTTATGACCAGAATACAATACGCTCCTTACACCATATTGAACCTATAAAGTAGGTACAAAAATAGCTTTACTCTGACAAGAATCATACTTTATTATACCCTAAAATACCATTTATTAATATAATCTGAATAAAGGAAATATAGGGTCACCAAAACACTTTTAGTTTGAATAATTCCTGTCTACAAGTTTATAAAGCAATTGACTCATCAAATAGTAATAAACCACTTAAAACTAAACTTATAGAAGTAGGGATAGCAATGAAATTCAAACCATATATTGATTGATCCCAATAGTGCCAATATTAAGAATAAAGCCGATGCAAACTAAGATATCTTTTTAACTCGTTGAAAACCCAAAAATTTAGTAACGTAGTCTTAGCTATGACTACACTTGATCTTAAATCGATGATTATATTCCTTATCAAATGTTATTGAACAATACAAGTGTATTATCAATACTACTAAACAGTAAGCTATGGTGACTATATTCACCCTCTGCACTTTCTCAGCTAGTATTTATCTATAAAAGCACAACGGCACAATATTTAAATTATTCTTAAATTCCATCATGGCAACGATACAGCACCCATTCTCTTAGTAACCTAACACACCTACCTAATTCTAATGTACCATTATTGTGTCAAATTTCTGTAATTGAATGGAATTTATTGAAAAAGAGCATATGATAGAAGCTCAAACACTTTGGAAACCCCATTTTACCAAAACATGGCTGGAACGAAAGAACATAACTCACACATACTAAAAGCAATTTGCCGAACGATTGAAACAGACTTTTCCTTATTGAAATATTATAATGCCAAAAATAATCGTGCGCAAATTTTAACAGTCTTTCAATAACGGTTGGAAGTAGCGTTTCTGGCATCTAATATTGCTTAGAAAAATTTCACTAGCACCACGCGTTAAATATACTTAATTCTAAAAATAGAATTACATTATTACGATACTAATAATACGCGTGGTGCTAGTACTCATTAGTATGTTTGATTTTACAAAAAAAGCCCAACATGGTTAGACTATTAAGTGATACAAAACTTAAATAGAAAAGAGCCTTAATCATGTTGAACCTTCTTAAGTCTAACCACTATTGCCATCATTTACAAGTTAATTTTGCTCAATTAAACCGTACCTGCCATCGCTGGTATAAGCTTTATGCACCTAAAAAGCTCGTTCAACGACCGAACATCAACCAAGTTAAAGTTGATGATAGTACCCTAATAGCCCTTCTGATTTGCCAAACTCAGTTAGGAATCGAATCGCAACGACGCTTTTGTATGATCTTGGTGAGCTCCATTTCTCGGTCACGTTTCAACCGTCGCACTCGCCAATTACTACCGTTACTCAGTTTAATTAGGCGAAAGCTAAACCAAGATGTTGATTTACATGGACAATTCCTAATTATTGATAGCTTTCCAGTACCAGTTTGTCATCCAGTTCGCAATTATCGAGCCAAGATTTTTCGGGGAAGTACTGATATTGGCTATAACGCTACGAAAAAACAGTATTACTATGGGTTTAAAGTCCACATGATTGTTAGTAGTGATGGTTACTTGCTCAACTACATCGTTACTAAAGCTTCTGTCCATGATAGTAAGGTCGCCGAAGAATTAATCTTAAACACTATGCCACTTGAGCACTTTTTATTAGCAGATGTTGGCTATGTTAGCCGTCAGCTTCATACCGACCTAGTTAGTGATGGCTATGAGCTTTGGACTCCATTTCGTCAAAACATGGCTGGCGCTAAGAAGCATAATTCACGAATCCTAAAAGCAATTCGCCGAACGATTGAGACCGACTTTTCGTTATTAAAATACTATAATGCCGAAAATAATCGTGCGCGAAGTTTAGCAGGCTTTCAAGAACGGTTAGAAGTGGCAATTTTAGCATCTAATATGGAGTATTGTCTAGAAAAGTTTCACTAGCACCACGCGTTAATAATGATACAATTTAATTAAAGTCATATATAGAAGCAGATAAAGGAAGTGGTGCTGATGATTGATAATAACCAAAGAAAGAAGATCATGCATCGTCGTTGGCTGATTACCACAGTTATTGCAATAATTATCATTACATGGTTAGGATTATGGGAATTTATCTCATGGATTGTTGAAGCTTTTCTACTTTATTGTGTCTTATGGTGGATCGTAATGTGGGTAACTGGTATGGATATTGATAACCACAATTTACGTGAAGTCAACAAGAACAGAGCAAAACAAGGCTTACCACCAGTAAATACTCATGAAGGACAAGAAGACCATGAAGTATCAGATACATTATGGGACATTTTTACTTTTAATCAAATGTTTAACCATCATGGAAAGGATTAAGACTTATTGTTAAAAATTTCTTATTATAAAAAGCACCCAGCTTTTACACTGGATGCTTTCTTCATAGTGCGCCCGGCATGGGTATTAACTAGGCGGTGAAAGTCCACTATGGGCCGTAGTAGTCGGAACCATGAGCTGACGACAAGGGTGTCCACTGTGAGGTGGAATCTGAAGGAAGTCTAAGGCAAAGTACTGCACCGATGAACAAGAAGTAGCTATAAGGCTGAGAGTAACTGGATAAGGTTGCCATACAAACTAAAGTCCAATACTACTCGAAGTTGCTTTCAGTAAAGCTAACGGTGACATGGTACGAAAGTTAATATTCTTACCCGGGGAGGTCTGGCTTACACGTTTCCGACAAGAGGAATAAATGAAATTCCACAGAAACAAGCACGACAGTGATGTGGTGTTGAGTAAGTCAGAAGTCAGCCGAGGTCATAGTAGTCTGATTAGTCAGACGAAGGACTGAACGACAATAACTCATAAATTATATCGGAGGTGTAATCAGGTGCGACAATCGCAGAAAACAGAAACACAAGCTGACCGCTTGTCGAGGATAGGTTTGGAAAACCGAAAGTACACAAGGGCGCGTAGTACCGATTATGGTGAAGGTAAAGGTATGAGTGTCACTATCCAAGACTTAGTCTTGGATCGCAATAACCTTAATCAGGCTTATTTGCGAGTTAAGAGAAATAAAGGAGCGGCGGGTATTGACGATATGACTGTCAATGACCTTCTGCCCTACCTCAGGGAAAATAAAACGGAATTAATCACCAACCTACGTGAGGGCAATTATAAGCCAGCACCGGTTAAACGAGTGGAAATTCCCAAGCCCAACGGTGGAGTGAGAAAACTAGGGATACCAACGGTAGTGGACCGCCTGGTCCAACAAGCAGTTGCCCAGGTACTCACGCCCATCTTTGAGCGAGTTTTCTCTGACAATAGTTTTGGTTTCCGCCCTCATCGTGGAGCCCAAGACGCAATCGCAAAGGTAGTTAAGCTATATAATCAAGGTTATCGACGGGTAGTTGATTTAGACCTTAAGGCCTATTTTGATAATGTCAACCATGATTTGATGATTAAATACCTCCAACAATATATTGATGACCCATGGACACTAAGACTTATCCGTAAGTTTTTGACTAGCGGAATCTTGGACCACGGGCTGTTCGTTAGGAGCGACAAAGGAACTCCGCAAGGAGGACCACTATCGCCACTGCTAGCGAATATCTATTTAAATGAGTTGGATAAAGAGCTGACCAGACGTGGTCACCACTTTGTGCGCTACGCGGACGATTGTAACATCTATGTTAAAAGTCAGCGGGCCGGAGAACGAGTAATGCGTAGTATTACTCAGTTTCTTGAAAAGCGATTGAAAGTTAAAGTTAATCCAGATAAAACCAAAATTGGTAGTCCCTTGAGGTTGAAGTTTCTTGGCTTCTCACTCGGTGTAGACCGTAATGGTGCCTATGCCCGACCAGCCAAACAATCACAACAACGAGTAAAACAAGCATTGAGGCTTCTAACTAAGCGTAATCGGGGTGTTTCTCTTACCAAGATGTTTGAAGAAATCCACCAAAAGATGCGTGGCTGGCTTCAGTATTACTCAATTGGGAAGTTAGCCAATTTTATTCACCGCCTTGATCAATGGTTAAGAGCACGAATAAGACAATATATCTGGAAGCAATGGAAGAAATTCAAAACTAAAGTTGTACACCTACAGAAGTTAGGTTTGTCTTATCATGATGCGTTCGTCTTCGCTAGTACCCGAAAGGGTTACTGGCGAACTGCACACAGTAAGACACTAAATTATTCTCTAACAAATAGAAAACTGGAGCACCTTGGACTAATAAATATGTCCAAGACGCTCCAGTTAATTCAAAAGTGATTAAATTGTCGAACCGCCGTATACGGAACCGTACGTACGGTGGTGTGAGAGGTCGGTAATTGAACTAATCAATTACCTCCTACTCGATTGGCAAACACTTTGGCAAACAAACATGTTATTTTTTATGAGTTGGTCGAGTTTTAACACTGCCAAATTGCCGTTATATCGCCATTCCAACACTAAGTAACATTACAATTCTATTCGTACTCGATTGTCGAAGGCGGCTTACTCGTGACATCGTAAAGGATTCGATTGACGTGGTCGACTTCGTTTACGATCCGAACCGAAATCTTCTGGAGGACGTCCCACGGAATCTTGGCAAAGTCTGCCGTCATCCCGTCGATGGAAGTGACTGCCCGGATAGCAACCGCGTAGTCATAAGTGCGGCCATCGCCCATTACACCGACCGAACGAATTCCTGGCAAAACAGTAAAGTATTGCCAAATCTTTTCATCTAGCCCAGCCTTCTTGATTTCTTCCCGAAGAATAGCATCACTTTCCCGGACAATTTCCAGCTTTTCCGGTGTGATTTCGCCAATTACCCGGATACCGAGGCCCGGGCCAGGGAATGGTTGCCGCCATACTAATTCGTGCGGAATACCCAGCTTTTCACCTAGCTCCCGGGTTTCATCCTTGAAAAGCTTCCGCAACGGCTCAATCAGCTTAAAGCCAAGCTTTTTCGGCAGGCCGCCAACATTATGGTGGGACTTAATCGTCTGTGCCGTATCAGTCCCCGACTCAATCACGTCGGTGTACAAGGTCCCTTGAGCAAGGAAGTCAGCGTCCGGAATCTTCTTGGCTTCTTCATTGAAGACTTCAATGAATTCCTTACCGATGATCTTCCGCTTCTTTTCGGGATCGGTAACACCCTTTAGCTTACCAAGGAAGCGGTCCGCGGCATTAACCTTAACGATGTTAACACCAAGGTCGCGATTCAAGGCATTCATCACTTGGTCGGCTTCGTTCTTCCGCAACAAACCGTGGTCAACAAAGATACAAGTCAGTTGGTCACCAATTGCCTTGTGAATCAAAACAGCGGTAACACTGGAATCTACCCCACCGGATAGGCCCAAGATAACCTTCTTGTCACCAACTTCTTTACGAATGTGGTCCACTTGGAGGTCAATGAAGTCATCCATCGTCCAGTTATCTTTAGCACCGCAAACGTCAAAGGCAAAGCGACGCAGGATGTCCAAACCGTATTCAGAATTGCGGACTTCCGCGTGGAACTGAATCCCATAGAATTTCCGCTCATCATCAGCAATCGCAGAAATTGGGCAGTTCTTGCTGGTTGCCGTAACCTTGAAACCAGCCGGAACCTCGGTAACAAGGTCTCCATGACTCATCCAGACATATTGCTTTTCTGGCAAGCCCTTGAATAGCGGGGCGTTTTTATCTAGAACCTTGATATCCGCCCGACCGTATTCAGAATTATCCGCCTTTTCGACCTTGCCGCCAAACTCATAGGTCATCAACTGCATCCCGTAACAAATCCCTAAGATTGGGATACCCAGCTTAAAGATTGCGGGGTCAACCTTAAAGGCGCCATCATCATAGACACTGTTTGGTCCCCCCGAGAAAATAATCCCCTTCGGCTTAATCTTCTTAATCTCGTCTGCCGTAATCTTGTGCGAAAGGAGTTCCGAATAAACCCCAAAATCACGCAAACGGCGGGTAATCAGTTGGTTGTACTGGCTCCCAAAGTCAAGGACGATAATCTTGTCGAATGCATCTAAATTGACGTTTGCCACATTGCCACTTCCTTCGTTAAAATTTGCTCTTTTCCCTAAGTTTACAGGCTAAAAGGCGGACGGTCAACTGACGATAACAATTAATTGTTTCCTTTTTCGGCAAAATATAAACGGACGGGGCCCAAAATCAAGTAACTCTTAGGTCACCGTCCGTGAATGGATGGAATAATTATTGTATTCATTAAACCTTTTTACCTGTCTAAAGCGGCAGTCAGTAGCGCCAATTCTTCTTTAACAGCCTGTTCATCAAGGGTTGCCAATTCCTCATTTATTTTTAACATACTACCCCTCCTTTCTAAAGAAGTGACATTATACTTGCTTTCCATTTCCCACCACGACACCATTAACGTTGTCATCATTCATAACATTTGATAATTCATCTTTAAAGAGGAAGCCACCATAAAAGATTGCTACCTGGGTAGCGATGGCAGGTTCATAAACGGTCGCAAGTACATCCCGAATTTGTCGGTGGGCGATACGAATTCGCTGCGTATCAGCAGGCAGGCGATATTCCGCAGCCCAGCGCGGCTGGTAAACAATCACCATTCGATGCAGCTGATCAGCACTGATCCTGGCTAACACAGTCATCAAATGACGCCGCAGGAAGCTCGCAAAGTCCACTGCACTTAATCGTAAGTTTCCCTCGTCAATTACCAAGACTGGTTTCACAAGGTCCCTCAACATTTTGTGCAATTGCTCGTGAGCCTGTTCTATCGGCATAGTGAGTAACGGAATCCAGCAGCAATTAGCAATCCTTATCTTCCGACCAGTAACGCTTGTTTGGACAACAAGGTCAACCAACTTCGGTACTATAAAATCAGGTGCAATGCTTTGCTCCTTCAGCATGTAAATTGCCTCCACTCCACTCTTTTGCAACACCTTATCAGTTCATAACGCTAAGTTTTTTGACGAGTTGCAATATCACTACTCGTCAACGGTGGTACTACATCGCAACCGTGGTGGTAAAAGTTTTCATTCTGACTTCTCCTTGTATAATTGCTGCTAATTGATTCTTGTAACTACCTTCTTAATTGGTATTAATTTGTTTGTCAACGCAGATAGACCAATTTTATTTTGTGCAACCGTTAGCAACGTTGGCCTGTTAAAAATTCTTTTTACTTATTTTTACTATTTCGCGGCTCTTTAAATAGCTATAACCACTGATATATTTGGAATTATTTCCAAATTTGAATAGGTTAACAACTTTTGGTAAAATCAACTGTGTACCAGAATTTTACCGGAGATGAGTGAATGTTCGCGCGTTCTTTTCAACTAGACCAATTAAGAAAAAGCAAATGTGATTCTACCATAAAAATTATTTTTGGTATTCGGCGAAGTGGGAAATCAACTTTAATCAACCAATACCAAGCCTGGCTCAAGCAGGATGGTATTTCTTGTCGACAAATTAAGACTATCGATTTTGAACAAGATTTAAACTTTTTTGCCCTTAACATCACCACAATAGTAAACAAGATCAAAAAAAGCTTTATCAAAGAACAAGTAAATTACCTTTTCCTTGATGAATTGGAAAGCTTGCCTAATTACCAGCAGCTTGTCCGACAGCTGGTTAAGCTTACCAATGTTGACTTATATATTACGGGTTCTGACCACCAAATCTGTAAGTTAGCTCAACAGTTTCCTTCCCAATTAATTGCCGTCCGCCCATTCAGGTTTCACGAGTTCATTGACTTCCACCACCAGCCAGCGGATTTTACCTCCCTTTACCATTACCTCAACCGGGGCGGTTTCCCCTTTGTGCAAAACATTCGTGATGATGCTTCTGTGCGTAACTACAGTGAAGACGTCTTGAATACGATTATTCTTAAAGGACTGATGCAACACCCCGGATTAGTTAACCCCAATCTTTTAAAACACCTGATTACTTTTTTAGCTCACCACCCTGGTGTTCCCATCAACGTCTCACAGGCGGTTGCTGCGCTACAAGAGCGTAACATTCAAGTCTCAAATAAGACCTTGGCATCATACCTTGCATTCGTTCAAGAAGGTTTTCTCTTCACCGCCTGCCCGGAATTAAACTTGACTACTGGAACTGTCAAGAAAACAAACGTCCAGTACTTTCCTGTTGACCCCGGTCTCCGTTGTTTACTTACTAACCACCAGGGGGCATTATCAGCGACTAATCTGACGATGCTTGTCTATAATGAATTAACGGCGCGTGGTTTCCAGGTTTATAGTGGTCAAAAGGGACGCCATCCGGTTACCTTTATTGCCACTCGCGGTACCAAGCGGCTCTTTTTTCAATTCAACTTTTCCTTCCTCAACCAAGCTGCATACGACAGGGCGATCAATGGTTTACGTCACCTTCCCGCCACAGCAGAACGGACGTTAATCATTGCCAAACCCGGCGATCACGCCTGGGGAAAAGACGAGGAGTTTGCTACAATTCCCCTCCTCGACTGGCTTGTTAACGAATAGTGAAGCGGCTAATAACTACAAATTAGGATAAAATCATCAGAGCGCTCCACCACATAATTGCTGTATAGCACTCAAGAGCTAAAAGGAGGCTGGGAAAAAACTCCTAGTCAAATTAAAAATCCGGATGATAAATCTAAAATTGATTTATCATCCGGATTTTTATATGCACAGAAAATCGTTCCTGATATGATGTAATTACCCCTAAAAACAAATATAAAGGAATGATTTACATGTATCAAAATTATATCACAGGGCAAACTGAATTCGCACTAAGTTATGAGTTCAAAGTTTCAAAAAATCATATTACACGTTTGATTGATGCTTTTGTTGATTCAATTCCCCAGGAAGTTTTACTAGAAGCAGATGTGGCGACTACTGGTCGCCCACTTTCGCATCCGGCCATTATGCTGAAGATATTGCTTTTTGCTTATTCTCGTCAGACTTACTCTGGTCGGAAAATTGAAACTATGTTAGAAGAGAACTTACCAATGCGGTGGTTGGCTCGTGATCATACTTATAGTTACCATACCATTAATAACTTTCGCAGTAGTAACCATGCAGCGGGATTAATTAAACGGTCCTTTGTTTATTTCACCATGGCATTAGCCGACCATGGTTTAATTAAACATGACGCTTTTTTCGTTGATGGTACTAAAGTAAAAGCTGATGCTAATAAGTACTCTTTTACCTGGCGACGAGCAGTTGAAAAATATCACGCTAAGCTTCAAGCAAACGTGGCTGAACTTTATGATGAGTTAATTGAAAAGAAAGTTATTCAGTCAATGAAACCGGAAATGATTAAGTCTTCGACTGGTATGGAAGAGATTACCGAACAACTTGAAAATGAGATCAACCAATTAAATGAGGAGATTAAACAGGAACCTAAAGTGATTAAGGGTGGTTCCGTTAAGAAACAACGTCGTCGTTTCTTAAAAAAGATCTATCGTAAATTTAAACAAGATTTAGTTCCGCGAGCTAAGAAGTATGAAAAAGCTGAAGATACTTTTCAGGGTCGTAATAGTTACTCAAAGACTGATCATAATGCAACCTTTATGTGTATGAAGGAAGATTCAATGAAAAACCGGGAATTAAAACCAGGATATAATCTTCAAGTTGCTACACATAATCAATTTACCCTAGATTATGGTTTATTCTCTAATCCAACTGATACCAGAACTTTAGTACCATTCTTAAAACAATTCCCTCATTTAGATTTCTTCGATCATATTGTTGCCAATGCTGGATATGGCAGTGAATATAACTATACTGCAATTATTGATGAACTAGGAAAGCAGCCGATTATCCCATATACTACTTATCAGAAAGAACAAAAGCGTAAATATCAACACGATCTAAGTCGGCCACAAAACTGGCAATACAACGCCGAGGATGATTATTTCATTGATCATCAAGGTGTACGTTTTAGCTTCTATCGTTACAGCCGACGGACAGATAAGTATGGTTTTAACCGTGACCTTAAAATTTACCGTGCCGATAAACATCAACTAACCGCCAGGTTAGATCAATTGGCAAAGACCCCGGGTGGTCGCCAACGTCAAATGAACGTTAACCCTACTTGGAATTACTTCAAAGCTAAAATTAAAGATACCCTCTCTTCTGAAGAAGGCAAAGCAATCTACCGTCGCCGTAAATTCGACGTAGAACCAGTCTTTGGCAGAATGAAGAGGGATTTTGGCGTACGTCGAACCCATCTTCGTGGACAACAAGGTGTGGAAAATGATATTGGTTTGGTCTTAATGACCATGAATTTAACTAAATTAGGAAAATTCATGGCTCATTAGGGAGTCAAAATAATTGAAAAAGGAAAAATCCGAACTGCAATTTTCATAAAATTGAAAATTACAGTTCGGATTTTCTTATTAGAAGCTAGTAAACCATTAGTTTTTTCCCAGCCTCCTTTTTTATTTTCCGAATATTACAACGGAATTATGTCCCAGTTTCCAGTTAAATCTCAAATTATATCAAGATTACGAAAAAGCAATTAACCAGATTCGCGTCGAAAGCATGTGCTCTTATGCTTTTACTTCCTAATATTTATTTACCAGCCTTCGCAACGGCAGCTTGAGCCAGGATATTCAAATAATTAAATGGCCGATCAAAATTTGGTTGGAATAGCATGTCAACAAAGGCTAAGTAATCAATCGTGTGCTTATCCTGAATGCACAGTGACAGGACCCCGGCCGATTGAGCAACATCATATTTACTCATTAGTTGACCACCAATAATCTGCCGCGTCTTTTTATTCCAAACGAGGGTCATCAATACCTTCTCTGTTGATGGCATGAATTCTGGACGGTAGTTATCTTCAATGGTTACTGCATCGGCATCAATTCCCGCCGCCTTGGCATTTTCAAGCGTCAAGCCGGAAGAAACCATTGTCGTTTTGTAAAGATTTAAGCCAGAACTAGACTGGGTTCCCATATCACGCATTTTGTTACCAAAAATATTAACGCCAACCATTGTTCCCTGGCGAACCGCGTTGGTTGCTAAAGGAATATAAGCATCTTTTCCAGTTGGGTTGTAGTGAACACTGGTTGAATCACCTGCAGCATAAATATCAGGATCAGATGACTGCATGTACTCATTTGTGATAATTGCTCCGTTATCATGCATCGCAACTTTTCCCTTAAGCAAGTCGGTGTTTGGACGGAAGCCAACACAAAGGATTGCAATGTCTGCTTCAAAGCTCCCCTTATCGGTTTTCACCGTCACACCGTCGTTGTGCTCATCAAAGGCAGTGACTTTCTGGTTGAAAGCTAATGTTGCTCCGTGCTCTTCAAACTGGTGTTGAATCCGGTCAGTATATTCCTGGTCGAAGTACTTATGCAACATCCGTGGCGCTCCATCAATCAAGGTAACGTCCTTGTTTTGCCGGGTATAGGCCTCAACTAATTCAACCCCAATGTAACCAGCACCGATGACAACCACCCGCTGGGCATCCTTAGCAGCAGCAAATAATTGCTTAGCATGGTGATAGTTCTTGCACAGGTAAACATGGTCACCATTAACACCATCGATTGGTGGAATGATAGGCCAAGAACCGGTTGTATCAATAAGCTTGTCGTAATGATCTGTCTTCTCAGCCCCAGTTGTTAAATCAGTAACTTTAACGGTCTTCGTCTGCGGATCAATACTGGTAACATTGTGTTGCATATTAACCTCGGCCCCTAGTTCGGCTAACTGCTTAGGACTAGAGTAAAACATCGCATCCGGATCATCGACGTCCCCACTTAAGTAGACCGCAATTCCACATGATAAGAATGAAACATTATCATTCCGTTCGTAAATGACAACGTCAGTTTCGGGATGGTCCTTGAGAATTCTCGTTGCGGCAATGGTTCCGGCATGAGTACAACCAACAATAATAACTTTCATTTTAATACCCTCACTTTGCTCAATCATTAACTTAAGTATTTAAACAAACACCGATGTTTGATACTTTGATTATAGAAATAAGCGGGTATAATTAAATTGATTTAAATCAATGGGAGGGGATAAATTTGGTTCACCATTCCGAAATTGCTTGTTTAAGCAAGGCAACTATATTTAAAAATTTACCAACAAAACTGAAGAAAAAGCTCGTAACGGTTTCTTCCCACCAGGACTTCTTCCCAAAGGGCAGCCTGATTCGGCAACCATTAGACGGCAAAGATGGAATGATTGTAATCGATTCCGGCCACGCAAAGGTCTATTCCTTAAATGAGACGGGAAAGGAAACCGTTTTAGGTGTTCTTGGAAAGGGCGACTCCACCGGCCAGGAAAACTTATTCAGCAACAATAACCGCGAAAACTTTATTCAAGCAACTGAGGACTGCCTTGTCTGCTCGATGAACCGTTGCGATTTTCAAAAGTTATTAAGGGATACTCCTGACCTTGCCCTTTCCTTACTTAATGATTTTGGTGAACGATTAATATTGGCGGAGGAAAACACCGTCCGTCGTAATTCAATGAACGCTAAAGATCGAATCATGGACTACCTTAGGGCCCAGGAAAAACGTACCGGGAAGGATTCATTTAACTTACCCCTTAGGAAAAAAGACCTAGCAAACTTTCTTGGTTTAACCCCGGAAACACTGAGCAGGCAACTTAAGGTCCTTCAACAGGCTGGCCAGATTACCGTTGCGGGCCAACGTATCACTATAAACAAGTAAAGGGCTGGGGAGAAGGTAAATTTCCCCAGCCCTTTACTTGAATATTACAAAGGTAATCGCCAAAAACGCGCGTTAATGTTTCCCCCACCCATTTAATCACGCCGCAGGTAGAGACGATCGACCACGTGACCGTGGGTCTTGTGGAGGATCAGGTTAGCCCGGGTCTTTGTTGGGAGGATAAAGTCTTTGAGGTTTGGCAGGTCAACAGTTTGCCAAACTTCTTTGGCCATCTTAAAGGCATCATCCCGGTTTCCTTTTGAATACGGATAGTAGTAATTAGACGGGTCCGTAAAGGCCGTCTTTAACAGGAGGTCAAAGCGTTGCAGATACCAACATTCAATCAGGTCTGGATCCGCATCAACATAGATTGACCAGTCAAAGTAGTCACTGACGTACAGACGCTGGTTGGTTGGCAATTGCAAGGTGTTAATCCCCTCAACAATCAAGATATCAGGGCGGTCAATTACCAGCGGTTTATCTGGCTGAACATCATAAACCTGGTGCGAGTAAGTCGGCGCCTTAACAACCGGCTCCCCGGCCTTGACGTCGTTTAAAAACTTCAAAAGCTTTTCCATATCATACGATTCGGGAAAACCTTTACGGTCCATTATACCCCGTCGCTTCAGCTCTGCATTTGAATACAGAAAACCGTCCGTAGTCATCAATTCCACCCGCTTATCGGGAAGGAGCTTATTTAAAAGGATACTAAGCAAACGAGCAATCGTACTTTTGCCAACTGCCACCGAGCCGGCAATTCCAATAATATAGGGTACCCGCCGGACCGGTTGGCGCAAGAAATTGGCCTTTTGCATCTGCCATTCCAAAAAGTTCTGGTAGTGGAGTTGCAGAAGCTTAATCAGCGGCAAGTAAACATCCTTGACGTCCTCAATTGAGATGCGGTCGTTTAACGACTTAATATCATCCAAATTTTCTTGGTTTAAGCGAACCGTATCAGCCGGGAAAAAGGCGTGCCATGTCTGCCGGTCAAATTGTTCGTAGTTCATCCATTCATCCATTATTAATATTCCTTTGATTGTCGTTATGTAAACGGTTACTATTCTATCACACTTAGTGAGGAACGGTAACCTACTCATCAATAATTATAAGACAAGAAGCCGGCAACTAGTATAAAAACACACTAGTTGCCGGCTGGGGAATATATTAGCGGGAGTTATTCTTAATTTTCCGCATTTGGCAGTTGGAAGGTCGAAGCGTCAACCTTAGCGGGGTCACCCTTCCGGCCCGGCTTCATTTCAACTAAGCCCAGCTTGATTGCGCCGACTGGGCAAACCAGGGCACAGAGTTGACAACCGACACACTTGCTCTTATCAAAGGTTGGCAGGCGCTTATCGTCATCCCAGTCCATTGCTTGGTGGGCACCATCTTGACAGGAGATGAAGCAACGACCACAACCGATGCACTTATCCCAATCAATCTTTGGGTAAACCTTGTAGTCACGGTCCAGTTGGTTAGTTGGCAGGATGTTCTTGTTAGCAATCCCAACCAAATCCTTCAAGTGGTCAACGCCCTGTTCATCCATGTAGTGCATTAACCCGTTTGTCAGGTCATCGATAATCCGGTAACCATACTGCATAATGGCGGTCGTAACTTGCAGGGTCGAAGCCCCAAGCAGGATAAACTCGGCGGCATCTTCCCAGGTTTCAATCCCACCAATACCGGAAACAGGCAGTTGCTCCAGCCCGGCAGCAGAACGAATCTGTTGCAAGAACCGGAGGGCGATTGGCTTAACAGCCTTACCAGACAGGCCAGAAACGGCTGACTTACCATTGATACTTGGCAAAGCAACCTTGTTGTCTAAATCAATATCGGTAATGGACTTAACGGTGTTAATGGATGAAACACCGTCAGCGCCACCTTCAAGGCAGGCTTTAACAACCGGAATCATTGTCGTGATGTTTGGCGTCATCTTGGCCAATACTGGCAGGTTAGTCCCCTTCTTAACGGCTTCACAGTTGGTCTTACATAATTCAGGGTTCGTACCAACATCGGACCCCATCGTGTGGGAAGTCATCTGTGGGCATGAGAAGTTCAGTTCAATCATGTCCGCGCCGGCTTCGGTAACCAGCTTAGCCAGGTCGGTCCAGTCTTGCGGGGTTTCACCCATAATAGAGGCAATCAAGACCTTGTCTGGGTACTCCTTCTTCAGACGACGCATGTCAGCAAGGTCTTGTGCCATTGGGTGCTCAGCCAGCTGTTCCATGTTCTTGAAGGCCACGAATGGTGTGTCTTCCTTGGTCAGTTGTGAGAATCTTGGTGATACTTCATCAATAACGAAGTGGTCTGGTGATAAGGTCTTGTAGACAATCCCACCCCAGCCAGCATCGTAGGCGTTCTTACACATTTCATAACAGTTGCCAACTGGTGAAGATGACAAGCAGAATGGGTTCTCAAAATGAACACCTAAAAAGTCAATTGACAAGTCTTTTTTAATCATTGTCTTGTCCTCCTAACACACAATCGATTTCTTCGGCAACTTCCTTACCCTTTTGAACGGCGTAAACAACGGTCTTGTCACCATCGACAATATCACCAGTTGCGAATACCTTCGGGTCCTTAGTGTGGAAGCGTGCTTTTCGGAATGGAATCTCGTTGTGCTGAATGTCAATGTCTAAGCCATCTGCATCAACCTTTTGACCAATGGCTAAGATGATCTTATCAGCGGTAATCGTCATTTCACTATCAATCTTACGGTGCTTAAAGGTAACCTTGTTTTGACGTACATCGGTTGGCACATAGCCATCAACGATTGTAACGCCTTCTTTTTGGGCCCCTTCAAGTTCCTTCTTGGAAGCCTTAAATTCAGAGAATTCTTCGTATACCATGTCGGTAACGTGGGTGACACCCAGCTTCTTCAGGGTTGTGACAACGTCCATCGCAACGTCACCACCACCGATAACCAGAACGTTGTCTGGCAGGTCGTCAAGCTTACCCTTGTTTTCCTTGGCACGGGCCAAGAAGGAAATAGCGGATTCCGTGCAGATGTTATGTTCAAACATCGGAATCGTCTTGGCAGCACTAGCACCGATGGCCACGATAACGGCATCGTACTTAGCCTTCAGGTCGTCCATGGTGATGTCCTTACCCACGGCAACGTTGTACTTGATGTTGGCCCCGAGGTTAACGATCCGTTGAACTTCGTAGTCAACGATGGCTTCTGGCAGGCGGTATTCAGGAATTCCGTAAGTCAGGTAACCACCGGCCTTGGCGTTCTTTTCGTAGATGTCAACGCCGTAGCCCTTTTGCCGTAAGGTAGCGGCGGCTTGCAGCCCGGCAGGACCACTCCCGATGATGGCAACGTTCATGCCGTTTTCCTTGCCGGCGTGAAGGATCTGCATGTTTTCCTTCCGTTCCATGTCGGTAACGTAGCGTTGAATTCCACCAATATCGATTGGACCATCAATCTTCGCACGAGTACATGCACTTTCACAGTAACGTTCCGTCGGGCAAACCCGGGCACAAATAGCACCAAGGGCGTTATTTTCCCGAATAGTTTCGGCCGCCCCTTTAACGTTGCGGAAACGAACACTCCGAATAAACTTAGCAGGATTGGTGTGAGCTGGACATGCCTTAGAACAAGGTGCGTCTTCACACAGTAAGCAACGCGCTGCTTCTTGCATCACGGTGGTCATTGTGTAGCCTTTAGGCTCTGTTTCATATTTTGAAGTCATTGAAATTGCCTCCTCTAGGTTACAACTTCGTAATCTAAACTTAGTGAACATTATCACTTGATAGTTATATGATAGCGGTTTCATTTAATAAGTGCAATGGAATTTGTCTAATTCTTTTTTATTCTAATTTCCGTAATAATCACTATATAATATTGGAATAAGAACCAGTATTTTAGCAATATTCTCTATCATTTCGTTTTTATTCACGTATTCAGGAACGCAAAGCTCACCACAACGTTAATTGCGTTACCACACACCATCTCCAGTACACCCTGTGGCATATTCACCGGCTGTATCGGGAGTCCTTCGATAGCTTAGTGCCGACTTCACAGCCAGTACGCTAGCGATGACCGACATTGTCAACTACTAGGTCCAAAGTAACGGGCCGGGAAACGTAACGGCGAAATCAATTGTCACTACGAAAAGGCTCCTGGGTAAATGACATCCACCAAAGAACAATGGTAACTAGACGCAAAATGGCGGGCACGTGCTTTTACTTGGTATTATTGCGGCAATTCCAACGATCATCATTGCTGGGTCGGTCTTTAACTGGTTCCTCCACAAAGTCTACCCTCAAGTATACCGGAAAAATATCGATATCTCGGTTCTTGGTGAATATAAGGAATTTAATCTCGACGAAACCCCTAAATTTGGTATTTCCGTCTTAACAGCCATGATGCCGGTTATTCTGATTGTCTTTGCGACGATCTGCTCATTCATTTTTCCTAAATCAAATCCGGTTAATGAATTTATCCAGTTCGTTGGGGCACCAGACCTTGCCATGCTACTTTCGTTAATCTTTGCCGTCTTTACAATGGGACTCCACCGGAACAAGACAATGAACCAAATTTCTGATACGATGGTGGCTTCCATCAAGCAAATCTCCGTGATGCTGCTAATCATTGGTGGTGGAGGGGCCTTCAAACAAGTCTTAGTTGATGGTGGTATTTCCAAATACATCTCAACCCTGTTTGCCCAAACCAACATCTCACCAATTCTGGCTGCTTGGCTAATCACTGCCCTGCTCCGGGTATCGCTGGGTTCCTCAACGGTGGCTGCCATGACTGCCGCTGGTCTCGTGGCCCCAATGGCCCATCAATTCGGCTCTAACTCCGCCATGGCTGCTCTGATGGTACTAAGTGCTGGTTCCGTCTTCTGTGACCACGTCAATGACGCCGGCTTCTGGATGATCAAGGAATACTTTGGTCTTTCTCTTAAAGAAACCCTCCTTTCCTGGTCAACCTTAACCTCTGTCCTGGCACTGGCGGGACTTGGTTCAGTTTATGCTATCTCATTGTTTGTTTAATTCGGCTACATATAAACCACTACGCGTGGTGCTAGTGAAACTTTTCTAGACAATACTCCATATTAGATGCTAAAATTGCCACTTCTAACCGTTCTTGAAAGCCTGCTAAACTTCGCGCACGATTATTTTCGGCATTATAGTATTTTAATAACGAAAAGTCGGTCTCAATCGTTCGGCGAATTGCTTTTAGGATTCGTGAATTATGCTTCTTAGCGCCAGCCATGTTTTGACGAAATGGAGTCCAAAGCTCATAGCCATCACTAACTAGGTCGGTATGAAGCTGACGGCTAACATAGCCAACATCTGCTAATAAAAAGTGCTCAAGTGGCATAGTGTTTAAGATTAATTCTTCGGCGACCTTACTATCATGGACAGAAGCTTTAGTAACGATGTAGTTGAGCAAGTAACCATCACTACTAACAATCATGTGGACTTTAAACCCATAGTAATACTGTTTTTTCGTAGCGTTATAGCCAATATCAGTACTTCCCCGAAAAATCTTGGCTCGATAATTGCGAACTGGATGACAAACTGGTACTGGAAAGCTATCAATAATTAGGAATTGTCCATGTAAATCAACATCTTGGTTTAGCTTTCGCCTAATTAAACTGAGTAACGGTAGTAATTGGCGAGTGCGACGGTTGAAACGTGACCGAGAAATGGAGCTCACCAAGATCATACAAAAGCGTCGTTGCGATTCGATTCCTAACTGAGTTTGGCAAATCAGAAGGGCTATTAGGGTACTATCATCAACTTTAACTTGGTTGATGTTCGGTCGTTGAACGAGCTTTTTAGGTGCATAAAGCTTATACCAGCGATGGCAGGTACGGTTTAATTGAGCAAAATTAACTTGTAAATGATGGCAATAGTGGTTAGACTTAAGAAGGTTCAACATGATTAAGGCTCTTTTCTATTTAAGTTTTGTATCACTTAATAGTCTAACCATGTTGGGCTTTTTTTGTAAAATCAAACATACTAATGAGTACTAGCACCACGCGTAAACCACTGTAAATAACCTTCAATAAGATAATAGCTACACATTTTTGATTAAGCTATTATCTTATTGAAGGTTATTATGATGCGTTATAGTATCAAACCTTTGCAAATATCCATTAAATACTATTGGAAATTAAAATCTATTGCAGTTTCCCCGCCATCTAATGGTATCCTAGTAACTTTTAAGGATGATGAAAAATGAACCAGCGTGTAACCATTGGCGACGTTGCTAAAGCGGCCGGCGTTTCCGGTACAACAGTTTCACGGATTATTAATGGCCACTATGAAAAAATGCGCCTTGCTACTCGTCAGCGGGTCGAAGCCGTTATTAAAGAACTCCATTTTATACCGACCGCCTCTGCACAACGTCTTAGCCAAAGACAAGGCCACGTAATCGGCGTTTTAGTTGGTGACATTGCTAACCCCTTTTCATCCCTCCTCGCCAAGGGGATCGATGACATACTTAAGCAAGCCGGCTACGATATTTTATTAATGAATACGAACAACCCCCTTGAGACCGAAAAGCGGGCTTTACAACGCCTTTACCAGCAGCAAGTTGACGGAATCATCGTTCAACCAAACTCAGGGCACTTTAGCCAATTTAGTGGACTATTAAGAGCCCAGATACCACTGGAAATTGTTGACCAGGAAGTATGGGACCTCCCCGCCAGCGTCGGCACAGTCACCAGTGCCAATCAAGATGCCTGTTACCAACTGGGCCGCATCTTGCTTAACCATGGCTACCATAATATTCTTGCCATCAGTGCTCACTTTGCAGAAGCTTCTGGCCAAATTCCACGCATTGCGGGCCTTGAGACGGCTGCAAATGACTTCGGTCTTTCCTACCATAATATCGAAACGCGGGGCCATGGTCGTGATTGGCTTGCGCGCACGTTTACCCACCAATTAGCCCAACTAAGCGGGCGGACCGCCGTCATCTCATTAATGGGCCCCGTTCTCTTTGATCTCTTGAGTATTTTTAAAAAACACCATTTAACCTTTCCTCAGGATTTCGGTCTGGTCAGCTTTGATGACTGGGAATGGTCGCAGTATGTTGGGGATGGGATCTTCCTTTTGAAGCAGGATATGGAGTTGATGGGTAACTATGCGGCTAAGCGCTTGCTCAAATCAATGGCCACCATTCCACCAGCGGCACAACGCTTTTGCCCGTTGAAACCGTCTTTTGCCCCTCAATTTAACTTCTCAATCAATTACTAAAAGGAGTAACAATAATTATGGCAGATAAGCTTACCCACTTTAATGACCAGGACCGGGCCCGCATGGTTGACGTGACCGCTAAAAAGGTGACGGCGCGCTTTGCTCGAGCAACCGGTCAGATTCATATGCACCCGACTACCCTCCAGCAAATTACCGCTGGCCACATTAAAAAAGGCGACGTCCTGGCCGTCGCCCAAGTGTCCGGAATTATGGCGGCAAAACGGACCGCCGAATCAATCCCCATGTGCCACTTGATTCCTTTGACCGGGGTCGACATTCATTTTCATGACAATGGTCATGATACGATTACTGCTGATGCAGTAGTTAAGACGAAGCATGTCACCGGCGTGGAAATTGAAGCACTATTAGCTATTCAAACCACCTTATTAACAATTTATGACATGTGTAAAGCGATTGACCGGGGAATGGTTATTGATGATGTTCACCTAGTCGAAAAAGACGGTGGCAAAAGTGGCCACTTCATTTTTGCCCAACCAGATAACTAGTCTATAAAAAAGAGGACCACCAAGATGTGAAGTGCCCCATAATTGTTGGACAAAGGATCCAATGATTGTGAGGTACTTTTTCTATGTCAAAATATTCTTCAGAATTAAAATCACAGATTGTTAGTGAATATTTAGCTGGTAACCCCACAGCTGAATCGTCTAACAATTACCATGTTTCAAAGAAACGCATCAATAAGTGGGTACAATTATTTAGGATGAATGGATCTCAAGCGCTAAAACGACGGCGTCATAAACGAGTATTTACACAAGATTTTAAGCTAAACGTGATAAACTACTACCAAACTCATGAGGAGTCATTAGCTGAGGTTGGAGCTAAGTTTGACCTGTTGCCTACACAAGTAAGTTATTGGGTCAATATTTTTCAACGTGACGGCATCGAAGCTTTGAAGCCTCATCAGAAAGGTAGGCCGCCAAAGGTGAATAAGAAGCATAATCCAAAACATATACGTCATTTGGCTGAGAGGAATGAACTCGACCGGCTCAAAGAAGAACTTGCCAAGAAGAATCAAGAGTTACATGAGGCCAAATTGGAGCTAGAAATCACAAAAAAATCTCTGGCCCTGTTCGGACCCTCAAAGCACGCGCCAAAACACAAATAGTGGATCAGATCAGGGCAGAACAATCACAGCGTCCAAAAGAACAACGCTTTACCACTGGCGAAATTTTGCGAACAATTCAATTACCTAAGGCTACTTATTATGATGAGCGCCAACGGATTGCCCATCCATCCACTAAGTATGCTCGTGTAAAACAAGTCATTCTTAAGATTGTGGAAGAAGGCCGTGTTCGTGGTCGATCAACCTACGGTTATCGACGAGTTAAAGCAAAATTAGAAGAACTAGGAATTCATTTAGCAGACACGACAGTTGAGTCATTGATGCATCAATTAGGTGTTCAAGTTAGTATGTATAATCGTCATCGCAATCATCAGTATCACTCATATAAGGGTCATGTGGGTACCACCGCGGACAATTTACTTGAGCAAACTTTCAACGAAACGAATCCGTATCAGGTTATTCACACTGACGTTAGTCAAATTAAGCTGGCTAATAAACAGTGGGCTTATATCTCAGTCATGATTGATGAAGCCAGTAAGGAAGTCTTGGCCTTTCAAGTCAGTGATAGTCCCAATCGTTTATTAATTATGAACACCCTAGAACAATTAGAGAATCAGTTACCAGCCACCGCAACCCCAATTATCCATTCTGATCAAGGATGGCACTATCAACTTCCATACTACATTCAACGGCTTAAAAATCATCATTTTGTACAAAGTATGTCCCGTAAGGGCAACTGTTTGGATAATGCCCCCGTAGAAAGCTTTTTCCATCTTTTCAAAACCGAACTACTTAACGGTTTTCCACCGTGCAAGAATTTGTCAGAATTTAAGCAGTCAGCTACACAATATGTTCACTATTTCAACTATGAACGAATCTCTTTAAAAACTAAAGGCATGACCCCCGTTGAATATCGGAATCATGCCCTAGCAGCTTAATTATCTAATTTTGTCCAACTTTTGTATTGCACTTCAATGCAATTTCAGGTACTGGTAGTCCTCTTTTCATTATTTACTACGAGTGAATGCCAAGGGCAATCTTTGCGTAGCGGGTCATCATATCTGGATTCCACTGTGGCTGCCAAACGAGATCAATCTTACACTTGTTGACCCCTTTGACCGCAAGGGTTTGTTCAATTATTTGCTGACTTAACATATTGCTAACCGGACATCCCATGGTAGTTAACGTCATCTTAATCACACATAAACATTGTTTATTAACATGAACATCATAAATCAATCCTAAGTTAACAATATCGACGCCTAACTCTGGATCAATTACAGATTGCAAAGCGGTCATGACCCGGTTTTCAACCGGTGAAAATGGTGCGCCAGTATTTTGATCTGCTGCCATAATATTAACCACCAATTTGACTCATATGCCGCCAGGTCGGCGCAGAACTAATAATCTGCTGGGGATTTTTCATCGCCATCTGGTGATTGAGCGGCTTGTTGTCTAACGCCGTTTGAACAACGTGTTTAAACGCCGTAAAATCATTTATCATTGGACGAATATTTAGCTCTTCGTTCCAATATAAACAGGCTTTAACGTATCCATCTGCAGTAATTCTAATTCGATCACACGACTTGCAGAACCGTTTAGAGATGGGATGAATTAGCCCAAAGCTTCCCTGGTAGCCGGCAATCTGGTAGTTATCTGCAGGCCCATTACCCGGTAACGTTAACGGTGAATATTTAAGTCCGGCCCGGTGACATTCATCAAAGATGTGCGTTAATGGCACATATTCCTGTTGCCAATCACTAATCTCTTGACCAATAGGCATATACTCAATAAAGCGCACATTAATTTTATGATCCTTCGTGTAGTTGATAAAGTCCATTATCTCCTGATCGTTTTCTCCCCGGACGACGACTGTATTGATCTTGATGATCTTAAAGTTTTCCCGCTCAGCTGCCGCAATTCCTTGAAGAACGTGCTTAATATTACCACCACGAGTCATTTTCTTATAAACCTCAGGGTCAAAGGTGTCTAATGAAATATTTAGCCGATCTAATCCTGCTTCTTTAAGGTCTTTTGCTTGGTACTTAAGGGCGGTACCGTTAGTTGTAGCTGAAATATCAGTTATTTCTGGAATTTGCCGAATTCGGTAGATAATCGTAGCTAAATCCCTCCGCAGCAATGGCTCGCCACCAGTCAAGCGCACCTTTGTAACCCCTAATCGGGCAAAATTTTGGACTAATTGGACAATCTCGTCCTGACTCATAATCTTATCTTGGGAGAAAAAGTCTAATCCGGCCGCGGGCATACAATAAACACACCGTAAGTTACACCGGTCAGTTACCGAAAGCCGAAGATAATCAATTTTTCGTTGAAAATGATCATAAAGCTGCTCCATTAACATCCACCTCATTATCGTAATAACATCTGCCTATATTAATTATTAATGATCCTACGAGATGATTAAATTGGGTTTTCCCCTGAATTTTATTTTGCACCGTTAAATCGAGTAGGAGGTGATTGATTAGTTCAATTACCGACCTCTCACACCACCGTACGTACGGTTCCGTATACGGTGGTTCGACAATTTAATCACTTTTGAATTGACTGGAGCGTCTTGGACATATTTTTATTAGTCCAAGGTGCTCCAGTTTTCTATTTGTTAGAGAATAATTTAGTGTCTTACTGTGTGCAGTTCGCCAGTAGCCCCTCCGAGTACTAGCAAAGACGAACGCATCATGATAAGACAAACCTGACTTCTGTAAATGTACAACTTTAGTTTTGAATTTCTTCCATTGTTTCCAGATGTATTGCCTTATTCGTGCTCTTAACCATTGGTCAAGGCGATGAATAAAATTGGTCAACTTCCCGATTGAGTAATACTGAAGCCAGCCACGCATCTTTTGGTGGATTTCTTCAAACATCTTAGTAAGAGAAACACCCCGATTGCGCTTAGTTAGAAGCCTCAATGCTTGTTTTACTCGTTGTTGTGATTGCTTGGCTGGTCGGGCATAAGCGGGGCTGTGACATAACTCCATTTTCCTTTAAAATATTAGTAAAAGAAAAGACATCGACCTGACCGTCGATGCCTCCAAAATACCCTCGAAAGGATACAAAAACATTGGAACCTGATTATAACATGAATCAACTTAGTTTGAACATACCTACTGCTTATGAACCTGAGTTAAATCATCCAGCACGTTATATTAATCGGCTGGTTGAAAGCTTAGCGCTGCGGCGACCCAATATTATGGGTCGACCAAGAGAGTATGATCCACGAATGCTGTTAAAGTTAGTTTTACTGGCTTACAGCTATGGTATCATTTCCTCTAGGAAAATTGAACGCTTTGCTCGTGAAAACATTATTGCGATGTCGTTGACTCAAGAACAGCGCCCAACCTACCGCACCATTGCTCGCTTCATTGTCTCCCAAGAATTGGAAGATATGATTCAGAGTAGTTTCAAGGAATTTCATGACTATTTAAAGGCTCAGGGAATGATCGATGAGGCTTCATTCATTGATGGCACTAAGATTTTAGCTAACGCAAATAAGTTTTCCTTTGTTTGGAAGAAACGCACCATTAAGTATCGCGAATTAAACGTTGAAAAGGCTCAAAAACTAATTCGTGAAATTAAGCAAGCAGAAGTTAAGATTGATGTTGATGAAGATAGCTTTGACATTGATCAACTTGATACGATTATTGCCTTACTTGAACAACGGATTGAAGAGTTAAACCAACGGGTGGCCGAAACCGCAAAGGTTTCGCCCAATCCGGTCAAGCAGGAACGACGTCATGCCAAAAAGTATCTCCATGCTTTAGACCATTGTCGTCAAAAGCATCTTGAATACCAAGCCCAATCGCAGATTGCTGGCCAACGTAATAGCTATTCCAAAACCGATCATGACGCTACTTTTATGCGTTTAAAGGAAGATCCGATGCGTAATGGTCAAACAAAGCCAGCGTATAATCTTCAAATTATGACTAGCTCACAGTACGTGCTGGGTTATGAACTCATGCAGAACCCAACCGATACTAGAACCTTAATCCCATTCTTATCTCATCTCGCCCAGAACGAAGTTTTGGGGCGAGAAATTGTTGCCGATGCTGGTTACGGATCAGAACGCAATTATAAGTATATCGAAGATGAGCTATCTGATTGTACAGCTTTAATTCCTTACAGCACCATGATTAAAGAGAATAGCCGTAAGTGGCGTTCTGATGATCGAAAAGTAATGAACTGGGAATATCATGAGGCTGATGACTTTTATGTAAACCCACAGGGCGTCCGATTCAACTTTAAACGATACGCATACTGAAATGATAAATACAAATTCCGTCGTGATTTCAAAGTATATCAAGCAGAGAAGTATGATGAGAATCATCAAATTATTTCTCAGGCATTAACACCACATGGGAACACTAAGTACCTTATGGTGAACCCACAGTGGGAATATTTTAAGTCGAAAGCTCGCGAGTCGCTTTCAAATTCCAACACTTACTCCCGTCGTAAGTACGATGTAGAGACTGTTTTTGGTAACTTGAAGGCTTATTTGGGTTTTAAAAGATTCACAGTACGTGGTCTTAAGAAAGCCAAAAGACAAATTGGGATTGCTTTAATGGCATTAAAATCGAGTAGGAGGTAATTGATTAGTTCAATTACCGACCTCTCACACCACCGTACGTACGGTTCCGTATACGGCGGTTCGACAATTTAATCACTTTTGAATTAACTGGAGCGTCTTGGACATATTTATTAGTCCAAGGTGCTCCAGTTTTCTATTTGTTAGAGAATAATTTAGTGTCTTACTGTGTGCAGTTCGCCAGTAACCCTTTCGGGTACTAGCGAAGACGAACGCATCATGATAAGACAAACCTAACTTCTGTAGGTGTACAACTTTAGTTTTGAATTTCTTCCATTGCTTCCAGATATATTGTCTTATTCGTGCTCTTAACCATTGATCAAGGCGGTGAATAAAATTGGCTAACTTCCCAATTGAGTAATACTGAAGCCAGCCACGCATCTTTTGGTGGATTTCTTCAAACATCTTGGTAAGAGAAACACCCCGATTACGCTTAGTTAGAAGCCTCAATGCTTGTTTTACTCGTTGTTGTGATTGTTTGGCTGGTCGGGCATAGGCACCATTACGGTCTACACCGAGTGAGAAGCCAAGAAACTTCAACCTCAAGGGACTACCAATTTTGGTTTTATCTGGATTAACTTTAACTTTCAATCGCTTTTCAAGAAACTGAGTAATACTACGCATTACTCGTTCTCCGGCCCGCTGACTTTTAACATAGATGTTACAATCGTCCGCGTAGCGCACAAAGTGGTGACCACGTCTGGTCAGCTCTTTATCCAACTCATTTAAATAGATATTCGCTAGCAGTGGCGATAGTGGTCCTCCTTGCGGAGTTCCTTTGTCGCTCCTAACGAACAGCCCGTGGTCCAAGATTCCGCTAGTCAAAAACTTACGGATAAGTCTTAGTGTCCATGGGTCATCAATATATTGTTGGAGGTATTTAATCATCAAATCATGGTTGACATTATCAAAATAGGCCTTAAGGTCTAAATCAACTACCCGTCGATAACCTTGATTATATAGCTTAACTACCTTTGCGATTGCGTCTTGGGCTCCACGATGAGGGCGGAAACCAAAACTATTGTCAGAGAAAACTCGCTCAAAGATGGGCGTGAGTACCTGGGCAACTGCTTGTTGGACCAGGCGGTCCACTACCGTTGGTATCCCTAGTTTTCTCACTCCACCGTTGGGCTTGGGAATTTCCACTCGTTTAACCGGTGCTGGCTTATAATTGCCCTCACGTAGGTTGGTGATTAATTCCGTTTTATTTTCCCTGAGGTAGGGCAGAAGGTCATTGACAGTCATATCGTCAATACCCGCCGCTCCTTTATTTCTCTTAACTCGCAAATAAGCCTGATTAAGGTTATTGCGATCCAAGACTAAGTCTTGGATAGTGACACTCATACCTTTACCTTCACCATAATCGGTACTACGCGCCCTTGTGTACTTTCGGTTTTCCAAACCTATCCTCGACAAGCGGTCAGCTTGTGTTTCTGTTTTCTGCGATTGTCGCACCTGATTACACCTCCGATATAATTTATGAGTTATTGTCGTTCAGTCCTTCGTCTGACTAATCAGACTACTATGACCTCGGCTGACTTCTGACTTACTCAACACCACATCACTGTCGTGCTTGTTTCTGTGGAATTTCATTTATTCCTCTTGTCGGAAACGTGTAAGCCAGACCTCCCCGGGTAAGAATATTAACTTTCGTACCATGTCACCGTTAGCTTTACTGAAAGCAACTTCGAGTAGTATTGGACTTTAGTTTGTATGGCAACCTTATCCAGTTACTCTCAGCCTTATAGCTACTTCTTGTTCATCGGTGCAGTACTTTGCCTTAGACTTCCTTCAGATTCCACCTCACAGTGGACACCCTTGTCGTCAGCTCATGGTTCCGACTACTACGGCCCATAGTGGACTTTCACCGCCTAGTTAATACCCATGCCGGGCGCACCATGAAGAAAATGGCCGGAAGGCCGCTCATTTTCTCAAAATATTCAGATAATCAAAAAGCTCCATTCAGAATTTTTGTTAATTCCGAATGGAGCTTCTGATTTAGAGGCTTTTTGTCACAGCCCCGTCACTTTTACTATTCAATCCTAGCCTTATTTAATAGTAATGAGGAACTAACAACGGAGACCGAACTGAAGGCCATTGCAAGGGCCGCAATCTCGGGACTCAGGATCCAACCTAAGCTAACGAAGACACCAGCGGCAATTGGGATTCCAATTACGTTGTAGATAAGGGCCCAGAAGAGATTCAACTTAATCCGGTTAAATGTCTTCCTGCTCATCTCCAGGGCACGAACGACCCCACGCAAGTCGTTTTGGACCAGGACAATACTACCGGAATCAATTGCAATGTCCGTTCCCGAACCCATTGCAATCCCAACATCAGCAGTTGTTAACGCGGGGGCATCGTTAATACCGTCCCCAACAAAGGCAACCTTGCCCGCTTTTTGAAATTTTTCAACGTAATGAGCCTTTTCGTTTGGCAAAACGTTGGCAATTACGTCATCAATTCCGACGTCTTGAGCGATTGATTGCGCAACTCGCTCGTTGTCACCAGTGAGCATCACTGTCCTCAAGCCCTGGACCTTCAAATTAGCAATTGCCTGCTTAGCATTGGTTTTAGGAACATCTTGAATTGCCAGTAGGCCAATCACTTGCTGGTTCAAGCCAACTTGAATAACCGTTTTGGCTTCAGCTTGCAATTTACTTAAGCGCTGCTTTAGTTCGGAACTAACTTGGTAATCTACCGATAACTTATTACTACCGACAAAGGCCGGTTGTCCAGCCAACTCAGCGGCAACCCCCTTACCTTCAATAGCTTGAAAATTGGTGACCGCTTGAGGCTGGATGCCTTCGTCACTTGCGCGCTGCATAACCGCCGAAGCCAAGGGGTGTTCAGACGCTGCTTCCAGGCTTGCCGCAACTTCCAGTACCTGCCGCTTAGGTCCAACAATATCAGTAACCCGTGGTTTCCCTTCAGTGATGGTCCCCGTTTTATCAAAAATAATCGTCTTAATATCGTTTACCGTTTCTAATGCCTCACCATTTTTAATCAGGACACCCATTTTGGCTGCCCGGCCGGTTCCCACCATCAGTGCAGTGGGTGTTGCCAAGCCAAGAGCACAGGGGCAGGCAATTACAACGACCGACACCGCAAATAGCATTGCCTGTACACCGCTAGCCCCTAAAAGGACGTACCAAATAATGAAGGTGGCGATGGCAATGATGAGGACAGCTGGGACAAATATTCCGGAAATCTTATCGGTCAGGTGTTGGATCGGTGCATGACTCGTCTGGGCCTTCTTCACCATCTCCACGATCTGTGCCAGCATCGTATCCTTGCCAATCTTAGTTGCTTTAAAAGTGACGGTCCCCCGGCCATTGATTGTGGCACCAACAACGTGGTCACCCACCTTTTTGGCGACCGGGATACTCTCGCCAGTAATCATCGACTCGTCGACCGTTGTCGTACCGCTCGCGATTTCCCCATCAACTGGGAACTTCTCGCCGGGTTTAACCTGGATAAGGTCACCAACCTTCACATCCGCCAGGGGGATACAGGTAAATTGGCCATCCCGCTTAACCAGCGCATCCTTGACCTGTAGACCAAGAAGCTTCTTCAGTGCGTTGGAGGCGTTATCGTGCATCCGTTCCTCCATCATATCGCCGAGTAAGACGAAAACGGTAATAAAGGCGGCACTCTCAAAGTAAACTGGCCGCCCCGTTACCATCGCAAAGAGGCTATAGAAATAAGCGATTGTCGTTCCGACAGCCACCAACGTGTTCATATTGGCATTATGGTGTAGGAAAGCTGCCCAGGCACTCTTCCAGTACGGCAGTGCCCCAACCAGCATAATCAGGGTTGTCGTTACCAGTGCCACCCAGTTATACCCCGGCATCATCCAGTGAAAAAGCATCCCCACCATTTGAATAAGAAGGGGAATTGCCAGAACCAATGATGTCCAGAAACGTTGCGTACTCGAGAGACGCATTACTTAACAACCACCTTTCCGTGGAACATATCCATCCCACAGGCAAAGTTAAATTCACCAGCCTTATCAGTTGGAATCTTTACCGTGGTAATCTTTTGCTTAGTAAGGTCCTTATTTACCCCTAAAGAATCAAAAACGACATGGGATAAGCAGGCTGTGTGGTCGCGCATGTCAAAATCAACCTGGCCAGGAACCCCCTTCTTTAAGACAACCGTTGATGGTGAGTAACCACCATTAACTACCACCGTGGCCTTTTGACCATTATCCTTTACCTGGGCGCTCTGGGCTGCCTGTTCATGCTTACCAAAGAACCACCAAGCAATCAGTGCAATCAAGATAATACCAATTATCAATACGAATACCTTAACCATTTTTATCACCTCATTATTGTATTTACAATTGTAATCATAGCAATAATGTTTACAAGTGTCAACATAAAAGCAACAAAAAAGGTCCGACCATGGGAAATAATTCCGTGGTCGAACCTTTTTGACATATTATTTGGAAAATTAGTTTTTTCCCAACAGTTAAGAGGGGATTTAGAATTCTTTCTTGAGAAGGTTGATTGCCACTACAACGCTAGCGACCATAAGGCCAATAATTCCGAGTTTATTATCCTTATTACCAGTTTGTGGTAGTTGCGCGGATTCGGCACTGGATTGAGAATGCTCTACCGCTTTTACCGGTTGAGCTGGCTTGCCAGGATTCGTTGGCTGGACCGGACTCGTTGGCTTCGTTACGTTAGTTGACTTACCAGGTTCCACTGGCTCGCTTGGTGACGTCGGCTGAACGGGGGTCACATTACTTGACTTGCCAGGCTTGCTGTCCTGAGACTTAACTGGACTTGTTGGTTGACTCGGCTGGTCCGACTTACCGGGCTGGCTATCTTGACTTTTGTCGATATCAGCCTTTACCGGTTGCTTACCATCACTTGGCTTACCAGGCGTATTCTTGCCACCATCTGGCTTCCCGTGATCCTTCGACGGTTCTACGAATTCTTCTTCCCCATGCCAATGTGGAATAACTGGGCGGGGGAATATCGGCGTTACGGGTTCCCATAAGTCCCAGCGGTGCGATTCGCCGCCGCGGATATTAACTGTTTGAGCCACCAGGTTCCCGTCGACATTTACGTCAACGTTTACTTCTGCGTTCGGAGCGAGCACACTTCCCATAAAGTATCCACTAGAAATATTAACGGTCTTAACCTTATTTCCAAAGTTCCATAGAATATGGTTTGGCTTTGCGTGGCTTTCATTAGGCGACAATTGCGTATTATCATCATAGATTAGCCTTGTCTTGGTTGCCAGATTAAGGGCATCCTTGGATGATTGAACATTAATGATGACAACCTGCCCATCTTTTGTGTCACTATCTAGTCCCTTGATAGTAATATCTTGCGGTTGTTCCAGGAAATCGCTAGAAAGTTCAATAATGACAACTTTTTCTTTAACGTTGCTGATGTCGATTGTCCGGTTGTTCATGTCACTAAAGTTAAGTACGACACCGTCTGATTGGTCCTTCCCTGTTAGTTAATCAGCGCGGCCGGCTAACTTGGTCAACTCGCCATCGATATCAATGTGGTTCTTGATGATCCGCACATCGCTCTTCTTGAGGTGGTCCATTCGGATACCATTAATAAAAACCTGGTCCCCGTTAAACGTGACATTGGTATCATCCCCCAAGACAACATCATTGTTGCCGGTCCGAAAGGCATTGGGGCCAATACCGCTGACCTTGCTGATGTAATAAGTATCCTTAGCGATGTGGTTAAAGGACTGACCGCGGGTTCCAAATTCCTGCCCATTTAACAGTTCCCCCGTGGCAATATTCCCGTTAGTATCCACCTTGGAGGAAGTCTTTCCTGCAAAGATGTGGAAACCAGCAGCCTTACCCAGTAGCTGGCCCTCATAAACAAGATTGCCATCCTTAGCTGCTGCGGTTTGTGTCGGTGGCGTGGCCACTTTATTTGCGATTTCTGTCGTAGCTTCCTGCGTACCATTGTTCGTGGCTATTGAACTCTTCAGTACAACGCTATTATTCGTCAGTACTTGGTTGTCGTTGCTTGCCTTAACAGCTCTCGTGGTGGTGCCATCATCGGCGCTTGCCTTCTGGCTCAAAACAGTATTTCCAAAAAAGATTACTGATATCAGTGCTGTTATCCATAATTTACCAGCTTTATACAACTTGTAATGGTCCAGCGATTATTTATTCACAATAACTTACTCCTAATTAATAAAATTTAGCATTAACCAATTTACTATAGGGATGGGGACTGAACCAGATTTAAATGTTTTAATAACAACTTATGATTATTAACCAAGTCAATTAATACTGATAAATGGCCCCATTACATTTTTTATAGAATAATATCTGCAATTTAAGGCGTATCATTCCATTAGGAATCATATGTATAACGTTTTACTTCTAAATCATCCGCGGTCGATAAATAAGTAAACCATCATAAAATAGGTCCTAACAAATTAAGCGATAAGTATGTTTTTTACAAATTTTAGTTTTTGTTCAGCAGTCCGTTTCCTTTTCGGGAAATGCAATTCACCCCCAGTACCGTACACTTTCGGCACTGGGGGTGAATCAATTAGTATTTATGGCTTCGGAAAGCTTAACTTTGGGTAGTCCTTTAGTTCCGGAGCATTTGTTGTGTACTCATCAAACGTACTCTGGTTGTCGTTTTCTGCCTTAACACTTGTCTTTTTCTTCTTCTGGGCATTCTTCAGGTTCTGGAGGCCCTTCTTCAGGTTGTAAGTGTAGTCCTTCTTATTAACCTTCTTGAAGTCAGGGAGCTTGTAGAACCGCAGGAGGTCGCCATTCATGACCCGGTCAGATAGGCCAAGATCCGTCGTGACGTACTTTTGAATCTTACTAAAGGCCTTCTTTTGCTTTGGCGTTGCCTTAGTAATCTGCTTACCGTTCTTTGTGTAGTAGTAATCACCATTGTACTTAGTGTACTTTGGCGTTACCCAATCACCGTTTCTAAACGGTACAATCTGGTTCCGCTGTGGTGACAAAAGGTCCTGACCAAACTGGATGTAATTCTTGGAGCTAATTCCTAACAGGTCTTCCAGGGTTGGCAGCACGTCAATTTCACCACCATAGGTATGATCAATGCCACCCTTCAGCCCTTGCATGTTAATCATAAATGGGACCTTTTGGAACATTGCCAAGTCGTAGTTAGTGATCTTCTTCTTGTGCAGGACCTGGGCAATCGCGTTCTGGTGGTTATTGGAGATTCCGTAGTGGTCTCCGTACAGAATCAGAACACTGTTTTGCCGTAAGCCGGACTTATCAAGGTAGTCTAGGAATTCACCCAGTGATTCATCCAGGTAACGGGCTGTCTGAACATACGGGTCAACGGTGTCGTCACCAGTATGCCAGCCCTCAATATCCTTATTCTGCTTATCAAGAATGTAAGGATAGTGGTTAGTAACCGTAATCAACTTAGCGTAGAACGGTTGCGGCAGTTGTTCGACGTAGTGGGCACTTTCCTTTAAGAAGATCTTATCCTTCATCCCGTAGCCAACGTCGTAATCCTTAGTCTTTGGGAAGTACTCCTTACTAAAGAAGTACTGATAGCCAAAGGACTTATAAGCATTATCCCGGTTCCAGAAACTTGGGACGTCCCCGTGGAAGGATGCCGTCGTGTAACCCAGCTTTTGATGCAGGAGGGCCGGAGCAGATTGGAAGGTGTTCGTCGTTCCGTCTGTTACCATTGCCGATCCTTCTGGTAACCCGAAGAGTGAGTTTTCCAGCATCATTTCCGCATCGGCCGTCTTACCTTGACCAACCTGGTGGAAGAAGTTATCAAAGGCCAAGGTGTCATCAGCATGGTAAAGCTTATCCAGGTTGGGCATTACTTCTTGACCATCCTGCTTGTAATCAATCATGAACTGTTGGAGACTTTCCAAGTGGATCACGAAGATGTTCTTGCCACGGGCAACTCCCTTATACTGGATGTTTGGTCCCGCATAATTATGGTGAATAAAGTTAAGAACCGGTTTCAACTGATCCTGGTCAGCCCGGGCTTTGATGACACTGTTATGGGTCGTCTTCACCCCATCATAAATGGTGTACGCCTGCAAGCCGAGGTATTTGACAATGTAGTTATTATCAAATGTCCGGGTTAAAAGCTGTGAACGGTTGGATTCGGCCATCCCCAGGTTGGCACCAAAAAGGATAAAGCCGAGAGCCGTTACGGTAATGGCATAGCGGGTCTTAAAACGCCGCATGTCAACCCGGATGATGTGAAACAGCAAGACTAGAGCCAAGATAATTACGTCAGCGTAGACCAGAAAATCTCCCGGACGCATGATTCCCATTAAACTCTTACCGAGGTTGTTAGAAGTCGCTCCAGAACCCTTGATAACGTTAAAAGTAATGAAATCAGAGAATTCACGATAGTACAGGATGTTGGAGAATAGCCACGTCGACAAAAGGGCGTTAATAATCAACATTAACCAGTATGACAACCGTCCCCGGAAGTACAGCGCAATCCCTAGGAAGACCAGGGCTCCCGGTATTGTATTAAAGGCGAGCAGGAAGTGTTGCATGCTTCCCTTAACACCAAGGTTAAATTCATTCTGGTATGCCCAATAACTCTTAAGGCAGAATAAGAGTACGGCGAGCAGAAAGAACCCTAACTTGGTATTCAAGCCACGTCGCAACTTTTGCAACGCTGTTTTCATAATTTGTTCCTCCATAAAAAAATATCAACTTAAACAATAATACATTCTGCTAACGAATAGCAATCACCAAAGCGGCTTTTTTTCAAAAAGTTTAAATTTACCAGCCACAAATTTAGTGGGTACCGCTTTCAATATCTTACTTTCTTATATTAAACATGTTATCATTTATCGGCATTATTTAATCAAGGGGGAGTTGATTCACCATGTCACTCAGTAAAAAGCAAGCCGACCTGATGTTATTTGTTGTTGCCATTCTCTGGGGAAGCAGCTACGTCTTCGCCAAATTGACGGTCGATGCTGGCATGCACTCCGGGCTGATTAATGCCTGTCGAGGGACGATGTGTGTTGCTGCTGGCAGCCTAATCTTTTTCAAGAAGCTTCGACACATGACCTGGGTTGACGTCCGCTTGGGTCTTACCATCGGGACAATCAACTTTCTCGGCTACTACCTGCAGACGGATGCCCTACGTTACACGACCCCTGCCAAAAACGCCTTTTTGACGACCTTGTACATTGTGGTGGCCCCACTCCTGCTGTGGCTATTCTGGCATGAGCGTCCCCAGCGAAAGGCATATTTTTCAATTGACCTTTCAATCATCGGCATGGCAATTATTACCAACATCTTAAAAAGTAACCTTCACCTGCAGTTTGGTGATGTTTTAACGCTAATCTCCACTATCTTCTGGGCCGCTCAAATCATCTTCTTTGCTAAGTACGCACCCCACGCCTCCAGCCCCTGGGTCCTGATCTTCATGATTGGAATCTGCCAGGGTACTTATGGTTGGATTACAACCTTTCTCTTTGAGCGCCCTACCCTGGTGCATGTTCACTGGATCCAGGCGTTGATTCCATTGGCAATCCTAGCCATTGGGGTAACCTTTCTCGCCCAGGGGATGCAAATCACTGGACAAGCATATACGGATCCGACCAGGGGATGCAAATCACTGGACAAGCATATACGGATCCGACCACGGCCGGCTTAATCCTGATGCTAGAATCATTTTTTGCCAGTGTTATGTCCGTCATTATGGGCTATGACCCCCTGACCCCACAATTAGTTATCGGTGGTTTTATTCTTCTGGTCGCCAATGCCATCATGCAGGTGAATATCCATATTCCTTTCTTAAAACGGAAGGCGCTATAAAAAATAAACGAAGCTGAGAAAAATGTGATTTCCCAGCTTCGTTTTTTACTATTTCTTGATTAACTCATACTCGTCTGTAGGCACCTTGGCAATCAACCTGGTTGGCTGCCCGACGGTAACCAACGTCAGTGCGTGCATTGCCCGGGAGCAAATCGTGTAGAGGAGTTGACGCTCATCATCCCCATGGTACTGGTGGTCATTTGCGTTCCACACGATCACAGCATCGAACTCAAGGCCCTTAGCCAAAAAGGACGGCACAATGATGGCTCCTTTTACGAGCCGTTGATTTTCCGTCCGAATCAGGGTTGTCTTGACGTTGCGACGTTCCAAAGCCCGGTGTAGCTGTTCGCTATCCTCAAGGGTCTTACCAATGATGGCCACTGCATCGTGTTCTCCCTGATACTTCTTAAGGGCCGCAACCAGGGCATCGACGCCCCCGTCAAAGTCGGCGGCGGTGATCACTTGCGGCAGTTCACCATTCCGGTTAAAGGCCTCGATTGCCTCACCATTTTCCAGGATATGCTTGGTAAAGTTAGTAATCTGCTTGGTCGACCGGTAGGACTTGGTTAGTTTCACTACCCGCGTTTTTTCGGGATCAAACATCGTACTCAGTTGACGAAGTAGCGACCGGCTATTCTCGTGGGTAAAGATTGCCTGGTTGAGGTCCCCCAACAAGGTGAACTTTGCCCGAGGAAAGCGGTACTTCAGGTAGGCTAACTGGTAGGCGTCGTAGTCCTGAACCTCATCGACAAAGACGTAGCGGATATCGCGCTGGCCGTGCTTACCCGTGATCAAGTCATACAGGTAAAGGTAGATTGTAATCCCGTCAGCGCTGATGTTGTGCTTCTTCAGCTCCGCCTTAGTTCCGTCCACAAAGGTGGTCCACTGGTCGGCAGTCAGGTTAAAATCCGATAGGTCAACCAGCTTTGGGGTTACTCGTAACAGGTGCAGGTACTGGGCATTAATATTTAGCCACAGGTTGTGGTTGATGGCCTGCTTGATTGGTTCAAAAGCCTTCATAACAATCTTCCGGGCCAGGAACTTGAATTCCTTATCGTCACTTTCAAACTCGCGCGGCTGGTTGGCAAACAAGGTGTCAAGTTCTTCCTTACTCAGGTCCTGGATTCGCTGTTCCACCCACTTACTGCGCATTTCGCTGCTGACCCGGCGGTTAAGGTACTTAATCAGTTCTTCCTTAGTCCCGTCCAGCCGGTTACCAAGGTTATAATTATTGTTAAAGGAGTAGTAAATTTCGCGAATCTTCTCCTTGCTGATGAAAACCTTCTTGTTAAACATGATGTTACGGAAACGCATGTTAGCGTGGCCGAGGTGCTTGGCGTACCGTGCCGTGGCCTTGAAGTATTGAAGGCTCGTGCACAGGCGTTGGGCGTTTTGGCTAACTTCATCCTGACGGGCTTCAAAGCGTTGAGCCAGCGTCTGGACATGTAGCCGGGGAACACGGCGGTTAGCGAACTGGAAGTAGGTCATCTGGACCATGTTGTGTTCGCCCAGTTCCGGCAACACCTGGTCAATGTAGTCGTTGAAGAGCTGATTTGGTGAAAAGAGGATGACCTGTGAGGATGACAGGTTCCCCCGGTACCGATACAAAAGCCAGGCGACCCGTTGGAGGACAGCGGCCGTCTTTCCGGAACCCGCGGCCCCCTGGACAAAGAGGAGGTTATCTTTCGTATCCCGGATAATCTCGTTCTGGGTCCGCTGAATGGTGGTGACGATGCTCTTCATCTTAGTGCTGGAGTGGTTGCCCAGCGCTTCTAAAAGCATCTGGTCCCCGACCTGTTCGTCTGTATCGAAGATCGTTACAATAGTGCCATTCTTAATTTGGAACTGCCGTTTGAGGGTCATATTGACCTCCTGGGGGCCCACCGGGGTGTCATACTTCACCTTACCGAGTTTTCCCTCATAATAAACGGAAGAAATCGGTGCCCGCCAGTCGTAGATCAAGAAGTGGTCGGGCTTGTCACTAAACGATGCCAGGCCAATATAGATTGACTCTGGCTGGTCTGTCCCCTTTTCCTGGAAGTCAATCCGGGCAAAGTACGGTTTCTTCTCCAAGCGCTCCAAAGTTGCCAGGTGGTCCGCCGCGTGCTGCCAGCTGTTATTCCGTTCATCCAGCATCTGTTGCTGGGCCCGAAAGGACATCGCCGTGTCCATCATCCCGGAATACGTCGTGGTGTTTAAGTGAATGTCATTCGTCTGCTTGTTGATATCTTCAATATCGTTTTTGGCCGTGCTAATTCGCTGCGCGGCCTTTCCCTTGGCCTTCTTGATCTCAGCTAAAACGTGGTCAAGGTGCTTCTGCTCATATTCTATTACCGAATTTTCAGTCACGAGGATTCCCTACCTTTCAGGATTTCAAAATCGTTTTTCCATTATAGCATTCCCAACTTATATCTGTTAGTGTTTGGCCCCGTCGCCACAAAAAGGCCATTGTTTAAGGCTGGCTTAATTTTAAAGCGGATTGCTAGTCAACGACGGTGTAAACATTCTAAAATAGAATTAATAAATTCGTTGGAAGGGGGCGCTTATATGGCCCACATTTTTTATATTCTGACTCACATTGCGGAAATCCTTATCCCAATGTTTGAGTGGCTTGGTCCGTGGAGCTACCTAATCTTGTTCGTGATTGTCTTCATGGAAACCGGCCTGGTGGTCTTCCCCTGGTTGCCGGGGGGCTCACTCGTCTTTTTGACTAGCTCCTTTATCGCCGTCCACCCAATTCTCAAGATGCAAATTGTCATCCCCGTCTTCTTCTTTGCGGCCTTCATTGGTGACTCAGTCAACTACTTCATTGGCCACAGCCTGTCACGCTGGCACTGGCTGCAAAAGCACCTTAACGGCCCCCGGATGCTGCGGGCAAAGGAATATCTCGACAAGTATGGCTTCTGGGCCGTCGCTTTCGGGCGCTTTATTCCTTTCATCCGTTCCTTTATCCCGACCATTTCTGGAATGATGCACTACCGTTTCCGCCACTTTACGGTCGGTAACTTCGTCGGGGTAGCTCTCTGGGTGGTCCTCGGCTGTGGTGCAGGTTACTTCTTCGGTAGTATTCCGCTCGTCCACGACCACTTCTCCCTCGTGATTCTGGCAATGACCTCCTGTACCGCCTTGACCGGATTGGGGATGTGGGGCATTAAGTTGATCCGCCAGCGAATCATCCGAAAGAATCGGATGCTCTAAGGGTTCTCTGGTTATTTTTGTACGCTATTCATGGTAAAATATGAATAGCTTTTTTCATTATTAGGAGACAAAGGAGTTTTTACGTATGGCAATTACCGCTTATTTTGTTCGTCATGGTCAAACCTACCTCAACCGTTACAATCGCGTTCAAGGATGGTCCGATGCGCCGCTTACTGCAAAGGGTAAAGCAGACGCGCAACGAACGGGTAAGGTGCTGGCCAACGTTAACTTTGACTACGTCTTCAGCAGTGACCTCGCCCGGACGATGGCAACTTCGCGCCTCCTGCTTGCGGCGGACCCAAATACAGATATCAAGGAGCCCACGCCAGAGCCGGCCTTTCGTGAAGAGTTCTTCGGTAGCTTCGAGGGATTAAACGGTTCGGCCGTCACCGACTTTCTTTCCGGGGAAGAAGACTTTCACTCCTTCTCTGACATGCTTGCCGGCTGGGGCCCTGACAAGTTAAAGGATAAGCTGGCCGCTGCGGACCCTTATGGCGACGCCGAAGATCACGTCCAATTTTGGAACCGGGTTAACAAGGGGATGGACCGACTCCGGGCCCTCCCAGATGGGTCAACCGTCATCGTGATTTCCCACGGTATGACCATTCGTTCAATTGCCGAACACTTCGGCTACCA